>NZ_AJXW01000210.1 GCF_000264375.1 Rhodanobacter thiooxydans LCS2 | reverse complement strand
ATTTTATAGTGAGAATAATAAAATTTATATACCAGTTGCCTTACAGCTTCATCATGCTGTATGTGATGGTTACCATGCTTCATTATTTATAAATGAATTTCAAGATATAATTAATAAGGTAGATGATTGGATTTAGTTTTTAGATTTTGGGAGTGAATTTAATTTTATACACGTAAGTGATCATAAAATTTATGAACATTAGCAACCACATTTTTGGTTGCTGGTGTTTTGATTTTGAATTTGGTTTTGAACTTATGGACTGACTTGTTCAGTCCATTTTTTGTGCTTGCACAAAAACATGTTTTAGCCTCGCAG
>NZ_AJXW01000209.1 GCF_000264375.1 Rhodanobacter thiooxydans LCS2 | reverse complement strand
GAATAGTATTCATGACATACTCAAAAACGAGAAATATAGAGGGGTTTACATTTTTAATCGTACTGAACGGAAAATTAATGGAAAAAGGAATCATCACAAAAGTAAAAGTGAGGATGAAATCATCAGGATTGAAGGTGGTATGCCACGAATAATATCTGATGAAATATGGGAGGCGGTGCAAAGACGTATGGAAAAGAATAAGAAGGGGGCAAATTCAGCAAAAGAAATATATCTTTTATCTGGATTAATTTTCTGCGGTAAATGCGGTGGTGCCATGACCGGCACAAGGAAATATGCTGGCAGAAATAAAGATCTGTATGTCAGTTATGAATGTTCTACCCGTAAAAGAACGAAAACTTGCGACATGAAAGCAATTAATAAAAATTATGTGGAAAATATTGTTATAGAGCACCTTGAGAAAAATGTATTCTCGCCAGAGGCTATAGAACGACTTGTTGCAAAAATATCTGAATATGCTGCTTCACAGGTCGAAGAAATAAATCGTGATATAAAAACATTTACTGACCAACTCGCTGGTATTCAAACTGAAATAAACAACATAGTAAATGCCATAGCAGCAGGAA
>NZ_AJXW01000208.1 GCF_000264375.1 Rhodanobacter thiooxydans LCS2 | reverse complement strand
GAACCTGAAGCACCTTCTCCAGGAATAGTTTCTGCTGATATTCTTATGATAACTTTTGTTTCATCTAACCCATCAATTCCTAAAACAACTGGATCAGTAATGAATAAGTAGTATTTACTACGCATTGCTGTAAATAATTTATTTAATTTCTTTTCAACTTTATCTAAATTTTCATCAACTGAGACTGGAATTTCTACAATTGACGTACCATTAGTAATAGAATAGTTAGTAATCTCACCCATACTACCTTTTGGTAAAATA
>NZ_AJXW01000207.1 GCF_000264375.1 Rhodanobacter thiooxydans LCS2 | reverse complement strand
ATTCATTGCCTACACCATCGGCTTTATTTACAACACCCAAACCTATATTTGCTTGTGTATTGAATGAAGCATATTCAATAATGAAAAGCATTTGGGTTACCGATGCAGATAAAACATCAGAAATTTGCCATCCAACCCCTCTATTATTGGCAAGCTTTCTCATATTTGCTCTGGTCAAGTTTTGTGTCAAACCGCTTGCTGGTTTTGCATAAGCAATTGAAGAAAGCTTATCTGCATTAAAGTCAGCAATCTGCTCATC
>NZ_AJXW01000206.1 GCF_000264375.1 Rhodanobacter thiooxydans LCS2 | reverse complement strand
ATCCTAGAACGATTCAACGAGATATAGATAATATTCGACATTATCTATATGAATCAACGCTGCACTCAGATCTTGAGTTACAAATTCAATTTGAACAAAGTAAAAATAGCTACTTTATTAAACGTTCTCCTAAATATTCACATCAAGATGACTTACGTGTTCAAGTGACATATGAAGTGACATTTAAGCTATACGAAACGTTAAAAATACGTGATGACATTAAAATTTTAAATAAAAACGATAAAACATATGAC
>NZ_AJXW01000205.1 GCF_000264375.1 Rhodanobacter thiooxydans LCS2 | reverse complement strand
GGTGATAGCAGCAAATTTCATATCAAGAGTAAAATGCCTTCAGAATATGCAGAACAACAAAGAATTAAGTTTGCAAAAGAGTTAGAGAAAGATGGTTTTATTAGTCTTACTTGTGTTGATATTATAGAGACTAAAACAGAAGGGAGAGTTTTGGTCTTAGAAGGTGAAATTTTAAAGCGGCCATAAGATACCGAAAAAATATGAGCCTTCGGGGTTTTTTATCCCCGAAAAGGGAGGGAGGGTGATGCCGAGAAGAGCAGAACCGGACAGGGAGAGAGCGTTTGAGATATACAAAGAGCATCAA
>NZ_AJXW01000204.1 GCF_000264375.1 Rhodanobacter thiooxydans LCS2 | reverse complement strand
ATTATAAACGCAATATTGGTTACATTAGCCGCAGTAGGAGGGTATGAGATTATAGCGGATCCCAAAGCGACAAAGCAGTTCCCCGAGGGGCAGTGATGCCCCTCTTTTTTTGTTCCCACCCGAGCGGTTAGCCGCTCTTTTTATTCTCATCCAGGTTTGGTCGGCGTTTTTGTGGTGGATTTGTGCCTATAGGATTGTATGCTAATTGTGACCTTTTCCTGGTACAGTTCGCCTCCACCAGCAAAGGTCACAATCGTGTCGATGTCAACTT
>NZ_AJXW01000203.1 GCF_000264375.1 Rhodanobacter thiooxydans LCS2 | reverse complement strand
CGTGTATAGTGTCGTTCCAGGTTTAATAGTATACGATTTATTTACTTTTGTTTTAGAAGTAGTAGTATTATAAATCGTTTCATTTTGTTTAACCCATCCATATAATTTTCCACTATTATAATCGGATACTAGGTAATATTTATCTTTACCAAGCTGTGCAGATTTTGTAACTGCTAAAGTATTATGAACTTGATTCGTTGTTTTTCCCTTAGAATCATATACAGTAGTATAA
>NZ_AJXW01000202.1 GCF_000264375.1 Rhodanobacter thiooxydans LCS2 | reverse complement strand
CAAAACCTAAATTCACGTTGCCAAAAATCAATCTGTTTTTGCAATTGTTTTTCGTTCGCTTTTAAAGTCGATTTCATTAATTCCGTTAAATCAATTGGAGATATTTCTCTAATCATTTTTTTAAATTTAGTCTTAGTATTCTTACTTAGCTTTCCCCACATACTTTCTTCATGCAACAAAGTATAAACCATAGCTTGCTCATTAATTTTTTCTAAAGTAGTCCACTCAGGTTTCAAAATGTGTAAACCATTAAAACAATCATTCCAGTAATCAAC
>NZ_AJXW01000201.1 GCF_000264375.1 Rhodanobacter thiooxydans LCS2 | reverse complement strand
AAGAGAGGAACGCTCCTCTGAAGAGCGACAAGAAAATACTGAAGGAATTAGAAGACGCTGAACTTACCGAAAAACAGCGTCTTTTTTGTTTGTATTATATTAAAAGCTTTAATGCAACACAGGCAGCAATTAAGGCAGGATATTCTCCGGATACAGCTCATGTAATCGGCCATGAAAACTTAAGAAAACCTAACATTGCAAAAGAAATTCGCCGCTTAAAAAGCCAACTCCAAGAAGAACTCTTTATTGACGCAATGGACGTGCTCAATCGCTATATCAAAATAGCTTTCGCTGATATGACAGACTTTGTAGAATTCGGACAAGAAGAAGTTCCAGTCATAGGTATGTATGGACCGATTGAGATTGAGGATCCTGAGACTGGGGAGAAAAAACCGCTCACCAAAAAAGTAAATGTCATCAAA
>NZ_AJXW01000200.1 GCF_000264375.1 Rhodanobacter thiooxydans LCS2 | reverse complement strand
CGGTTCACCGCGGAGTTCAAGCGCGAAGCGGTCAGGTTGCTCGATGCGGGCGAACGTCCCGCATCGGAGGTAGCCATCGACCTGGGTCTCCGACGGAACCAGCTCTACAAGTGGAAGGCCGAGCAGGTCCGATCCGGCGAGCTCTCCTTTCCTGGCTCCGGCCGCAAGCACGCGGACCAGGATTCGGAAATTGTGCGCCTCAAGCGCGAACTGGCGCGCATGACGGAGGAGCGCGACATTTTAAAAAAAGCGGCGGCGTACTTCGCCAAGGAACTGCCATGAAGTACGACTTCATGCGCTCTCACGCCGACCAGTTCTCGCTCACCGGCATGTGCCGTGTGTTGTCTGT
>NZ_AJXW01000199.1 GCF_000264375.1 Rhodanobacter thiooxydans LCS2 | reverse complement strand
CTTCCGGGAAAACTTCGTTATTTGACTCCTTCACATGGCTGCTGTTCGGGAAGGATTCGCTGAACAGGGCAGATTTTGAAATCAAAACTCTCAAACCAGACGGCGAACCCGAACACGGTCTTGAACACTCTGTCGAGGCTGCTCTTGAACTTGAGGACGGGAGCCAACTTATTTTGAAAAAGGTATTTCAGGAAAAATGGACGAAAAAGCGTGGTTCAGCTACTGCTGAGTTCACAGGTCATACTACAGACTACTTCATTGA
>NZ_AJXW01000198.1 GCF_000264375.1 Rhodanobacter thiooxydans LCS2 | reverse complement strand
AAATAGAACAGCTTAGCACAAAAATAGCCGAAGCCAGAAAAGAGTTGCAAAGCCGGGAGATTGTCGTAGAGATGTTAAAAGATACAATCCAAAACCTTGAACAAAAGCTGAAATATGCAACAGCCAATGACGGTACCTTTAAAGCAAAATATATCGAAAAATTCAATCTCGAAAAAGAGATTGCGGCTTTGCAAGAGAACAACACAGAAATTATTGCTGCAATTCAGAAGGAAATAGACGAAATAACAGCCAGCATTGCTGCCCTTGAGCA
>NZ_AJXW01000197.1 GCF_000264375.1 Rhodanobacter thiooxydans LCS2 | reverse complement strand
CCATTATTGTTAGTGGCATAAAACCATTGAAAAGCGCATATTATGCCATTAAATCTAAAAGCTTAGATATGAATGTGTTGATGTCCGTAGCTGTTATTGGCGCTATATTCATTGGTGAATATTTTGAAGGTGCGATTGTTGTATTGTTATTTACAATTGGAACCTTGCTGCAAACAATTTCAATAGATAAAACACGTAATTCTATA
>NZ_AJXW01000196.1 GCF_000264375.1 Rhodanobacter thiooxydans LCS2 | reverse complement strand
GGATGTAGCAAGCTCGAATTCTCTTACATAAATGGTGGTTTGGTTATCGAAAATGGAAGTATAATACGATTCAAATACAATGATGCAAACATTTTTTACGGATATGTATTTAAACGGGAAGAAAATAAAAAGGGAGAGGTATCGGTAACTGCATATGATCAACTTCGATATTGCAAAGCAAAAGATACTATTGTTGTAAAAAATGACACGGTAGATAGTCTTGTTAAAAAGATGTGCAATTATTTTAATCTTAAAACTGGAGTTCTCACAAATACAGGATATAAACTGCCGGTAAG
>NZ_AJXW01000195.1 GCF_000264375.1 Rhodanobacter thiooxydans LCS2 | reverse complement strand
CGTTGAAACTCCTATCCCTAATAATTTGGCCATCTGTTCTTGGGTTTTCCCTTTGCTTATTCTCAGCTTTGCCAAATTAGTCATTTCGGACGCCCCTCACCTCTTTCATGTTTTGCTATCTGTGAATTTCTGATTTAATTCTAAACCCACAGTTGGCAAAAGTCAATAGGTAATTTTTCTTTTTGTGAAAGTTTGTTTTCAAAATGCAAAAGTTGGTATAAAATATTCTCAAATAGAGAAAGTGGAGGTGATGATATGTCCTCTCTGGGCAAAAGAATAAAAG
>NZ_AJXW01000194.1 GCF_000264375.1 Rhodanobacter thiooxydans LCS2 | reverse complement strand
GCTTCATATTTTGCCGTCTGAGCTTGTTGAAATGAGTGATAGAGAAAGGGCATTTATTTATGCAAGCATCCAGCTACGTATTGAGGATGAAAAAAAGGAAACATATAAAATAAAAGCTGCCCGAAATAAAGGCAAGAGAGGGGGCAGGAGAAGATAATGGCTACATTAAAAGCAGTATTTAAACTGTTTGATGGATATTCAAGTACAATCGATAAGATAAACCGAAAAACTGATGAAGCAACTAATAAAATACTACGTGCCAGCGGTCAGACAGATAAATTCAATCAAAAATTACGAGCTACCGGTGCAAGCGCTGATGT
>NZ_AJXW01000193.1 GCF_000264375.1 Rhodanobacter thiooxydans LCS2 | reverse complement strand
CTACCAAGAACTTAAAAAAGCATTCGAGCAAGCTAAAAAAGAAATTCATAGTGTAATTAATGATTTCTACATACGGTATGCGAAAGAAAATAAAGTATCGTTTGCAGAAGCGCAAAGACGGCTTGAAAAAGCAGAAATAGGGGAACTGGAAGAATTTATAGCAAAGGTTAATCAACACATGGGGGAATATAACCTTGAACTTAACAATATGTCAATAAAGGCAAGGATAACCCGGTATCAGGCGCTTGAAAAGCAAATTGATGCAATACTCCAACGTTTGTATGCTATAGATT
>NZ_AJXW01000192.1 GCF_000264375.1 Rhodanobacter thiooxydans LCS2 | reverse complement strand
AGTCAGCAATCTGCTCATCATTTAATAAATAAGCATTTGCTGAAACATCAAAGATTGAAGCTTCATAAGCGGAAAGATAAATTTTAGACTTTTCAACACCATTTCTGACAAACGCAGGGTGAATTTTGAATCCTGGTTTTGGATAATCAGAAACATAATATCTTGCTTTTCTCAAATGATAGCCAATACCATCTTGAATTTTTTCAAGCTTCAAAGGAACAACCTTGTAATAAAATTTTGGTTGTTCAACCATGACCTGAACTATTGTTCCAACCGGATAAGTTACTGAATTCTTTGTAATTTCAACTGTTGTCTTA
>NZ_AJXW01000191.1 GCF_000264375.1 Rhodanobacter thiooxydans LCS2 | reverse complement strand
CTATAATATGGCTGAACAAATTAAGCCACATCCGTATATTATTGATATTCCTATAAAAGTATTTGCAGATTTAGAGATAAAACCAAATACTGCGCCTATACGCGGTGGTACTGATGGTTCTCAGCTTTCATTTAAAGGTTTACCTACACCTAATATTTTTACAGGATGTGGAAACTTCCATGGCCCATTTGAATATGCTTCTATCGATGTAATGGAAAAAGCAGTACAAGTGATTATCGGTATTGCTCAAGAAGTAACACAATATGAAAAA
>NZ_AJXW01000190.1 GCF_000264375.1 Rhodanobacter thiooxydans LCS2 | reverse complement strand
CTTCTTTCATTCTCATAAATTTGGCATCATGATCTGTTTTAGAATAACTATTTCTATCCTTTAAAATAGATTTTTGGACGTCGTATTTATGCTTTCGCCCAGAGTAATCATTAATTTGCTTTTTGTATTGTTTAATTTTAGTTCTTTTGAGCCGTATTTGTTTTCTTATTTTAGTACATTTTTCATTATCGATATGTTGATTTAAATCTTCGATTTCTTTATCCAAATGACTACCAATCAAATCTATTTCTTCCTTTGTTAAGTCATTATCGTGATCTTTTTTAATCTCAGGTATGATTTTATTTGTTACCAATTCATGATAGAGTGCTTTAGAATCTTCATTCATTTTTGTCTCATGGTTTTGAATACTCTTTTTCCATACAAATGTATATCGATTGGCATTTGCCTCAACTTTCGTACCATCAATAAAAATGGCCTGATCATCTATAAGATGTTGTTTCAAACACTGACTATGAAATTGAATAAATAATGATTCTAATAAAGCGTCTACTTTTGGATTTACTCTAAAT
>NZ_AJXW01000189.1 GCF_000264375.1 Rhodanobacter thiooxydans LCS2 | reverse complement strand
AGCCAGCCCAGCGCGGTCAGCGCGGTGAGCACCAGCACACGGGCCACGAAGCGGCCGATCACGCGATCGCTCGGCGCCACCCGCGCGCGGACCTGGCGGGCGCGGTCGGCCAGCGCGCCCAGCC
Organism: Rhodanobacter thiooxydans LCS2; assembly: GCF_000264375.1. GTDB lineage: Bacteria > Pseudomonadota > Gammaproteobacteria > Xanthomonadales > Rhodanobacteraceae > Rhodanobacter > Rhodanobacter thiooxydans. The sequence continues at coordinate 97 of NZ_AJXW01000189.1, read as the reverse complement.
GCGCCGCGGTGGAAGTGCTGCCGCCGTGTTCCACGCGCAACTCGACCGGCCCGGACAGCAGCACGCTGCCGGCCACCAGGCGCTCGCCGCGCTGGCG
>NZ_AJXW01000188.1 GCF_000264375.1 Rhodanobacter thiooxydans LCS2 | reverse complement strand
ATTTACCTATCGTAATAATAGGCAATAAAAAGCTGCTATTGTTACCAATGTTTAAATTAAATGAACTAAAATCAATCCAAGGAATCATTGAAATCGGTATGGTGTTTTCAGGTATCGCTTTTTTAGGAAACATTTCTTCTTTATCTTTATATTCAAACAAGTCATTTTTATAATTATTATAAAAAGAAGTGAAGTTGTTATCAGATTCAGTCCAAATGTTAGTAAATTTTTCAGTTTGCTTATTAAAAACTGTATACAAAGGATTTAACTTATCCCAATAGCCTAATTTATTCTCACTATTAATTCCTGTTCTAAACACTTTATTTTTATTTACAACTTCCATAATTGCATAAATCAAAGAAGGATAAATTTCATATCCTTTCTTTTTTATCATATCTTTAAACAAAGTAATATCAATTTCTTTAGTAATGCTATAC
>NZ_AJXW01000187.1 GCF_000264375.1 Rhodanobacter thiooxydans LCS2 | reverse complement strand
CCCGCGCGTTCCACGCCGGCGGCGACGGCCGGCCGAAGCTCGGGCTGGGTTCCAGCGCGGCACTGACGGTGGCGCTGGCCAGTGCGATCCGTGCGCTGGACCGACGCGCTGCGCCGTCCATCGACACGCTGCTGGCGGCGCACCGCCGGGCGCAGGGCGGCCACGGCAGCGGGCTGGACGTCGCCGCCAGCCTGGCCGGCGGCCTGCTGCTCTATCGGCTGCACGACGGACAGCCGCGGATCGCGTCGGCGACGTGGCCACACGGGCTGGAATGGTGCTGCGTGTGGTCCGGCCGGCCGGCCTCGACCGGCCACTTCCTGCAGCGGCTGGCCGCC
>NZ_AJXW01000186.1 GCF_000264375.1 Rhodanobacter thiooxydans LCS2 | reverse complement strand
GACTACGCGCTGTTCGACAAGACCGGCACCCTCGGCGTGCCAAAGCTGGACCGCCGCGGCATCGAGCCGCTGCGCGGCGACACGCCCGAGCGGGTGTTGCAGCTGGCCGCCGCGCTGGCCCACGAAAGTTCGCACCCGCTGGCCCGCGCGCTGGCCGACGCTGCGCGCCAGCAGTCGCTGCCGCTGCAGGCGCAATCGGTGCGGGTCCACGCCGGCGCCGGCATCAGCGGCGAGGCCGACGGCCGCGCGCTGCGCCTGGGCCGCGC
>NZ_AJXW01000185.1 GCF_000264375.1 Rhodanobacter thiooxydans LCS2 | reverse complement strand
CTGTTCGCGCTGCTCTACGGCGGCTTCCGCTTCGCGGTGGAATTCGTGCGCGTACCCGATCCGCAGCTCGGCTACCTGTTCGGCACGCAGTGGGTGACGATGGGGCAGATGCAGTCGCTGCCGCTGATCGCGATCGGGCTGTTGCTGATCGCGATGTCGCGCCGCGCGCCCACGCTGCCGCTGGCGGCTACCCCGTAGGGCGGGCACCCCCCGCCGTTCCCGCGGTTGACGTGCTGGCGG
>NZ_AJXW01000184.1 GCF_000264375.1 Rhodanobacter thiooxydans LCS2 | reverse complement strand
CGTCGGCGATCGGCGTAACGCAGGGTGTCGACCGCATTCGCGCGCAGTCCGCCGTAGGCGCGCCATTGTTCCAGCCGGCCGCCGAGGGTCAGCGCCCAGGCGTCGGCGAAGCTCCACACGTCCTGCAGGTACAACGCGCGGGTCTGCGTGCGGCCGGCGAACGCGCTGACCCGCACGCCGTCGGCATCACCGAGCCAGCTGCTGGCGTTGCGCACGCGGCTGTCCAGTACATAGCGGTCGCC
>NZ_AJXW01000183.1 GCF_000264375.1 Rhodanobacter thiooxydans LCS2 | reverse complement strand
TTAGAAAGAGTCCGGGACATAAAGTATCTGGATAAGTGAAAAAAGACAATTTCTATTGAAATAATATAGAAATTGTCTTTTTTATAATTTTTTTGATTATTTTCAGCTCGTTGAGCTGTTACTTTTCTTATATTAAGTGCCATTAGCACAAATCCTAGTTCTCTTTTGGCTTTATTTATCCCTCGAACGGACATTCGAGTGAAACCCAAAATAGCCTTCATAAATCCAAAAACAGGCTCCACATCAATTTTTCTTTGACTGTAGATGGTTTTTATTTTTGGTTCTGAAAGCTTTTTATTAATTTGGGCTTTAAAATATTCCCAATTATAATTTTTCATTATTTTTTTATTCGTTTTTGAATTGTATTTCATGCATTGGTGTCTCAGAGGACATTCTGAACAATCATCACATTCATATAATTTGAAGTCTCTCTTAAACCCATATTTATCATGGCGATAGGCATATCTTTTAAAACCCAATCGCTTATTGTT
>NZ_AJXW01000182.1 GCF_000264375.1 Rhodanobacter thiooxydans LCS2 | reverse complement strand
GTTTGCGGCAGAGCTTTTGATTGATGATTACGATATTAAGGAAATACGTTATGAGCCAGTAAGCTGTATTGCTAGCACGTTAGGGGTTAGTGAGGAATTAGTCAAGTATAAAATACTAAATACGACTTAACGAAGTATTAAATAAAACTTAAATTTATGAGTGTTGGTATTTTATAAAACATAAAAATAAAACGAGGTGATCTTTATGGCGAGATATCAGCAAACATTTTTTAATGACTATCTTAAAAAATCTGCTACAATAATAGCCGATTCATTATGGGAATTTGAACTCAAAAAGCAACAACTTATTGCCAAATGGCAGGAAGAAGAAAACAAAAAAAGAGAAAGAGAAGCTATTCAAAGCTTGAGATTAGCGGAAAAAGAAGAAAAAGAATTTTTGAAAAATCAAGCACTTAAACTAACAAAAGAAGCTCAAAAAGAAATTGAGGAATATAAGAATATACTTCAGCATACATTAACAGTCAATGAT
>NZ_AJXW01000181.1 GCF_000264375.1 Rhodanobacter thiooxydans LCS2 | reverse complement strand
ATGGAGGATGGCCGCATACTCAGTGACCGGCGCAACCACGCCGCGGACATCGACAGCAAGGAAAACCCCGCATGAAGCTGCCCGCCTTCCACCCGTCATGGCGTACGCACGCTGCGCGCCTGCTCCGCCGTGGCGGCCTCGCGCTGGCCATCGCGTCGCTGCTGCCGGCCTGCTCGCCCTCGGGCCCGGCACCGGCCGACACCGACACCGGCGCCAAGCCCGCGGCCGCCTACGTCGCCGTCGCGCGCGGCAGGGTCGACATCGAAGGCGG
>NZ_AJXW01000180.1 GCF_000264375.1 Rhodanobacter thiooxydans LCS2 | reverse complement strand
CTGCTGAACCTGGCCATGCCACGCGAAGGCACGCTGGCCACGGTTGCCGTGCGCGAGGGCGACCGCGTCAAGCAAGGCCAGTTGCTGGCGGCGCTGGATACCGAGCCGGCCACGCTGGCGGTCGAGGCGGCGCAGGCGCAACAGGAGCAGGCGCAGGCCCAGCTGAAGCTGCTCGGGATCAAGCAGGCCGCGGCGCAGCAGCGCGCCCAACGCCTCGCCGCCGCCGCCGCCGCCGGCGCCGGCGACGGCCAGAGCGCCGACGACGCGCGCGAGGCGGCGGCGCAGATC
>NZ_AJXW01000179.1 GCF_000264375.1 Rhodanobacter thiooxydans LCS2 | reverse complement strand
CGGAACTGCGCAGGTCGAGAGTATCCCAGCCGGAACCGGACTTGTCGGCGATGGTGCCGGGACCCCCGCTGGGCGTGTCGGGTTCGGCCCGGTTGGCGGTGGCCGCCTGCGAGCGCAGGAAATCGTAGTGGCTGGCCACCGCGGTCCAGCGCCAGCCGTTGTCGAGGTGGCCGTTCAACTCGACGCCGTACAGCAGGTGGGT
>NZ_AJXW01000178.1 GCF_000264375.1 Rhodanobacter thiooxydans LCS2 | reverse complement strand
CCTGATCGCGCCGGCCTGGGCGGCCGGCGTGACCGGCAACGCCAGTGGGCCGACCACATCGGCCGGACCATCATGGCAACTGGAGTGGGATGCCCGCCTGCGCCACGAGCAGGTCGACGACGACGCATTCGCGCGCGACGCCCGGGCCGACACCCTGCGCCTGCGCCTCGGCCTGCATGGCGAGTTCGGGCGCGGCTGGAGCGGACTGGTCGAGGGCGCCGGCGTGGCCAGTGCCGGCAACCACTACAACAGC
>NZ_AJXW01000177.1 GCF_000264375.1 Rhodanobacter thiooxydans LCS2 | reverse complement strand
GGCGTTTGCCTTGCCGACCGGCGGAGCGCGCGTGCTGATCCGCTGCCCGGACGGCGATGACGCAGCTTCGGCTTGAACAGGCCCCGACGCCTTCGCTGCCACGGCGCTTCCTGCTCGGCGCGCCATGCTGGGGCATGCTGGCCGGCGTGCTGCTGATCGTCGATGGCGACACGGCGCTGCGCATGCGCTGGAGCCCGGCCACGCTGGCGCTGGTGCATGTATTCACGCTCGGCGTGCTCGGTAACGCCATGCTCGGCAGCGTGCTGCAG
>NZ_AJXW01000176.1 GCF_000264375.1 Rhodanobacter thiooxydans LCS2 | reverse complement strand
GATATCAGGTAGCGCGGCCGCGGCCTCAGCGAGACCAGCCACAACACCACGAACATCACCACGCCCTCCAGCAGCATCTCGTACAGCTGCGAGGGATGGCGCGGCAAGCGGTCCGGCGCGTTCGGGAACACCATCGCCCACGGCACGTCGCCGGGCTTGCCCCACAGCTCGCCGTTGATGAAGTTGCCGAGTCGGCCCAGACCCAGCCCGATCGGCACCAGCGGCGCCACGAAGTCGATGGTGTCGAAGAAATGCAGCTTCTG
>NZ_AJXW01000175.1 GCF_000264375.1 Rhodanobacter thiooxydans LCS2 | reverse complement strand
CGGCTGAACTGCGGCAGGCGCAGCGGGCCGCGGGCCGCCGCGGCGCAGGCGGCGGCGATGTGGCCGAAGGTGTCGGCGCCGAGGTCACCGTAGGCGGCGGCATCCGGCGCGGCGCCGAGCCCCAGCGAATCGCACACCAGCCAGATCACGCGGCTCATGCAAATTGCTCCGCCGGCATGTGCCACTGCCACAGCGGCCGGCTCGGCGCCGGCTCGCTGGTGATGCGGAACGCACGGGCCACTTTGCGCTGCGCCGCCTCGGCCGCATCGGCGTGGCGGGCGTGGATGATCGCCAGCGGCTGCCCGACCTGGACCGCGCTGCCGCAGCCAAGCACCTCGGCCAGGCCCACCGCATGGTCCAGCGCCTGGCCCGGCCGGCTGCGGCCGCCGCCCAGCTCGACCACCGCCTGGCCC
>NZ_AJXW01000174.1 GCF_000264375.1 Rhodanobacter thiooxydans LCS2 | reverse complement strand
AGGGCGGCATCGGTATTGTCGGCAGCGCCGGCAGGCGTGGCGACGAGCAGGCCGAGCAGGGCGAGCAGCGGGAGGCAGCGGATCAGCGTGTTCATGCCTGGTCCGCCTCGTGGCCGGCGCGCGCCGTGGCCGCGTGCGCCTGTTTCGCCGGCAGGATGTGCTCGGCGGTGCGCAGCGCCAGCGCCACCGCGGTGAGCGTGGAGTTCATGGTGGCCGCGGTGGGCATCACGCCGGTGCTGCAGACGAACAGGTTCTCGTGGTCG
>NZ_AJXW01000173.1 GCF_000264375.1 Rhodanobacter thiooxydans LCS2 | reverse complement strand
GCCTGCGACCTGTACGCGATGAGCCTGCCGGACATCGAGACCTACATCGGCCAGAGCATCCCGGTGGCCGCGATGGAGCCGGAGCTGTTGGTGATGCCCAGGCCGCACGCGATCGACCCCGAGTTCGCCGCCAATGCCGCTGCCGACAGCGCTGCGTTCGGCGACGTGGTGGCGCCGCGGCCGGGCGAGAAGCCGCGCCGCAGCAGTGGCCAGGGCCGCGGTGCCGAGCGCCATGCCGCCGGCGGCCGCGACGCCGCGC
>NZ_AJXW01000172.1 GCF_000264375.1 Rhodanobacter thiooxydans LCS2 | reverse complement strand
CAGCGCGGCCAGTACCTGGCCACCGCGGGCGACTGCGCGGCCTGCCATACCGCGCCGGGCGGCAAGCCTTACGCCGGCGGGCTGACCGTGCCCACGCCGGTCGGCGACATCATCAGCACCAACATCACGCCGTCGTCCGGCACCGGCATCGGCCGCTACACCGAGGCGCAGTTCCGCGACGCCGTGCGCAAGGGCATCCGCGCGGACGGCAAGCACCTGTACCCAGCGATGC
>NZ_AJXW01000171.1 GCF_000264375.1 Rhodanobacter thiooxydans LCS2 | reverse complement strand
CCAGCCGGGTGTTGCTGACCCAGGTGATGCCGACGGCCAGCTCGTACTTGGGCAGGCGCAGCAGGCTGACCGGCCTGCTCATGTCGGCCACGTCGTAGACGGCCAGCGCGTGCGAGTCGCCGTTGGCATCTTTCATGTTGACGGCGAGGTGCCTGCCGTCCGGCGAAAGCCGCGGCATGGAGAGCTGCGCATGGCGCGCGAAATCCTCCACCGGCACCAGGTCGGCGGCCACCGCGGCCGCGGGCAACAACAGGCAGGCGGCGGACAGCATGGTCCGCGCAAGACGGTACGACATCGGTTTTCTCCCCTGAAGCTCCATGCGACGAGCCGGTTCGACTGGAGCGAGGCGACCGGCCGGATGCGGGCATCCCTGGCAAAGCTTGCGTGCGACCTCCGTCCGAAGCTCCCCAGCCGCGGACGATGCCGGGGATTCTAGTTCTTGCGAAAGCCCCGGTGGAAGAGGCTGCTGGCGCCGCCCGCTCCGGCGTCCCGCTACACTTGGCCTTTGCCTGCCAGTGCGCGCGCCATGTCCCAGCCCTACGTCGTCCA
>NZ_AJXW01000170.1 GCF_000264375.1 Rhodanobacter thiooxydans LCS2 | reverse complement strand
ACGTAGCGCGCGATCATCGCCAGGCCCAGGCCCGAGACCAGCAGCTCGCCCAGCGAGTACAGGCCGTAGCCCCACACCATGATCCACGACGAGACCTGGCCGTTCACCGCGAAGCGGGCGCCGACGCCGTAGATGAAGAAGCCGATCGCCACCGCCGCGAAGCCCCAGGCAAACTTGGCCGCCACCGACGGATTCTTGCCCACCTTGCCCATGGTGTTGTAG
>NZ_AJXW01000169.1 GCF_000264375.1 Rhodanobacter thiooxydans LCS2 | reverse complement strand
GTGGCCGCGTTCATCCATAGCTGCGTGGAACGCTTCCAGCTGCTGCGGCCGGAAGCCGAACTGGCCCTGCCGCCGGACGAGGACGCTGCCCGCATCGTGCTGCGCACCCCGCCGGGCCTGCGTCATGCGCTGCTCAACCTGCTCAACAACGCGGTTGATGCCTCGGCCATCAACCACTCGAACGCGGTGGCGCTGCGGGTGTCGCGCGACGGCGACTGGCTGCAGCTGTGCGTGCGCGACCACGGCCCCGGTTTCGATACCGACGGCGGGCTCACCC
>NZ_AJXW01000168.1 GCF_000264375.1 Rhodanobacter thiooxydans LCS2 | reverse complement strand
GCAGCAGGCCGAGGCCATAGGTCAGCTCGGGGTTCGGGAAGGCCTGCTTCTCCGGCACGTAGGCCGGCCACACCATCGAGGTGTCGTAGGTGTAGGCCGGCCCGAGGCGCTCGACGAGATCGTTGCGCTGCTGGGTCAGGCCGCGCACCTCCTCGTTCTTGTTGGCCAGCAGCAGGCTGGCCAGCACCGGGTTCGCCAGGTCCTTGCCGCCGGCCGCGCGCAGGCTGCCCGGCTCGGCCGCCTGCTGGTAGCGGGCGCGGTCGGCCTCGGCGGCGCTCAGGTCCGATT
>NZ_AJXW01000167.1 GCF_000264375.1 Rhodanobacter thiooxydans LCS2 | reverse complement strand
TTCTTCAGCCAGGACTACCGCGACGCCTATGGCGCCAACGGCCATTACAACGGCCACCAGGCCGCCGCCACGCTGGGCGACAAACAGGGCCGCTGGAGCTGGCTGCTGGAATTCAGCCGCCTCGACAATCACGGCCAGCCGATGCAGTACGCGACCGCAAAGGCCGGCGGCGTTGCGGCCGCGGCGGTGCCGGTCAGCGGCGCCGTGCTGGACCGCAACCCGAACGGCTCGCCGCGGCTGGTGTACGGCGCCAACAGCAG
>NZ_AJXW01000166.1 GCF_000264375.1 Rhodanobacter thiooxydans LCS2 | reverse complement strand
GGGACTACGTGGTCTACCACCAGCAGGCCGGCGGCTGGACGCCGATGGCTGCCGCACGGATCGGCAGCAGCTTCACCCCGATCGACTCCACGCCCGACGGGCAGCGCGTCTACGCCCGCTACAACGCCGGCGGCGGCCCGACCGCGCTGGTCGAGCAGGATGAGGACGGCGGCAACCGCAAGGTGCTCGCCAGCGACGGTTTCAGCAGCATCGGCGACATCGAGTGGACGGCGCTGCCGCGCCAGCCATTCGCCACCGTACCGGCCACCGGCCTGCCGCAGGCCAGCTACATCGACGCCAACACGCCCACCGCCAAACTGCACCGCGCGCTGAGCCAGAAG
>NZ_AJXW01000165.1 GCF_000264375.1 Rhodanobacter thiooxydans LCS2 | reverse complement strand
AAGCATCGCCCGCAAGCGGGCCCCTACAAAGGGCGGAATCAGGGCTGCACGACGCTGTCGGCGGGTGCGGGCAGCTCGGCGGTACCGTCGTCCTCGTCCCCGTAGATTGCCACGTGCGGTACGCCGTCAGCGCCGACCCAGCCGCGGTACATGCCGTCGGTGTTGAACGGGATCGAGATGTGCCCTTCCGCATCCAGCGCGATCGCGCCGCCGTTGCCGCCCATCGACGGGATCTCCTGGTTGATCACCTCGGCGGCGGCACGCTTGAGCGGCACGCGCATCTGGGTGACCTTCATGCAGATCTGGTGCG
>NZ_AJXW01000164.1 GCF_000264375.1 Rhodanobacter thiooxydans LCS2 | reverse complement strand
CGCCGACGCGGCCCCAGCGCTTGTCAGTCATGCCGCCGGTGGAGGTGCCGGCGGCCAGGCGGCCTTGCGCATCCAGCGCCACCGCACCGACCGTGCCGAAGTGTTTGGCCGTCTCGACGTCCGCATGCGGCTGCTTCGCGGCGTCCTCCTTCAGCGCCTGCTGCAGCTGCTGCCAGCGCTGCTCGGTGCGGAAGTACGGGGGGTCGGCCAGCGGCATGCCGATGCTCTTGGCGAACGCTTCGGCGCCCTGGCCCGAGAGCATCACGTAGG
>NZ_AJXW01000163.1 GCF_000264375.1 Rhodanobacter thiooxydans LCS2 | reverse complement strand
GGCCCGAGAGCATCACGTAGGGCGTCTTCTCCATCACCGCGCGCGCCAGCAGGATCGGGTTCCTGATCCGCGTGACGCCCGCCACCGCACCGGCACGGTGGGTGTCGCCGTCCATGATCGCCGCGTCCAGCTCGTTGGTGCCCTCATGGGTGAACACCGCGCCCTTGCCGGCGTTGAAGTTCGGATCGTCCTCCAGCACGGTGATCGCTGCGGCCACCGCGTCCAGCGCGCTGCCGCCGGACTTGAGCTCGGCGTAGCCGCCCTGCAGCGCCCGGGTCATCGCCGCGCGCACCGCCTGCTCCTTCGCCGGCGTCATTTCGCGCTTGACCACCCCGGCGCCGCCATGGATCACCAGTACGGGCGAAACGGCGGCATGGCTCATGGCGGCAACCCCGAAGGCGGCGAGGGCGAGGAACAGATGGTGCGGTCTCACGTGGGCGCTCTCCCGGAC
>NZ_AJXW01000162.1 GCF_000264375.1 Rhodanobacter thiooxydans LCS2 | reverse complement strand
TGGCGCCGACCAGTCGCAGCGGTGCGCTTGCCGCCGCATCCAGCGCTGGCCAGGCGATCCGCCCGGCCGCGTCCAGCTGGCCGTGCGCGGCATCGATGCCGAGCCCGGGCGCCGTGATCTCGTAGTCGCTGCCGCCGGTGTCTTCCAGCGTCACGCGCGCCTGGCGATCGATCGCCAGCACCAGCGCGGGGGCGCCCTCCAGCACCGCGTACTCGCC
>NZ_AJXW01000161.1 GCF_000264375.1 Rhodanobacter thiooxydans LCS2 | reverse complement strand
GAACTGGCGGCGGCGCTGCTTTGCGCGGGCGGCCTTGCCGCTGACCACGGCGACGCGACGCGACAGCTGCGCCGCGCGCGGGACAGCGGCGAGGCGGCCGAACGCTTCGCCCGCATGGTGGCGGCGCTGGGCGGCCCGGCGGATCTGCTGCAGCGGCCGGACGCCCACCTGGCCAGGGCGCCGATCCAGCGCGAGGTGGGCGCGCCCGACTCGGGCTATGTGGCGGCGGTGGACGTGCGCGCGCTGGGCCAGGCGGTGGTCGAGCTGGGCGGCGGCCGCAGCCGGCCGGGCCAGGCGCTGGACCATGCGGTGGGCCTGGC
>NZ_AJXW01000160.1 GCF_000264375.1 Rhodanobacter thiooxydans LCS2 | reverse complement strand
AAAATCACAACCTCTCAGCGCCCGGTGAACAGCCGGGTCAGGCGGCGGAACAAGCTCGGCTTCGCCGGGTGCGCGTGCTCGGCGGACTTGCCCGAGGTCACCGCGACCTGCCGCGACGGACGGTTGTGGCCGACGCCCGCGGACTCGGCCGCGCCGCGCTCGCGCGGCGGGCGACGCTCGCCCCGCGGGGCGCGGTTGCCTTCGGCG
>NZ_AJXW01000159.1 GCF_000264375.1 Rhodanobacter thiooxydans LCS2 | reverse complement strand
GATCGCCACCACCATCGGTGACAACGCCACGATCGGTGCGGCTGCCGCGTGCGGCAGCTGGCTGGTCAGCATCGCCAGCGGCGGCAGCAGCCACAGCTGGAACGCGCGCTCGGCGCCGAACAGGCGGCGGCATGGCCTGCGCAGTATCGCCACCAGCAGCGTGGCGGCAGTGAAGGCGAGGATCAGCAGCCAGCCGCGCCCGAACCAGTCGATCCCGCCCAGCTCAATGCTGTTCATCATCGAGCTCCTGCAGCAGCTTGCGCAGTTCGGCGATGTCCTTCTTCGTGAGCTTGCGCTGCTCGGAGAAGTGCGCCACCAGCGGCGCCACGCGGCCGCCGAACAGGCGGTCGAGCAAGCCCTTGCTCTCCTGCTGCA
>NZ_AJXW01000158.1 GCF_000264375.1 Rhodanobacter thiooxydans LCS2 | reverse complement strand
GCGCAGGTGCGCCTGGGCGACCGCGGTGCCGATCGAGCCGGGCGAGGTGCCGATCACGCCGGACGGCTTGCGCGCGAATGAGTTCCTGCCCCACGGCCGGCTGGCCCAGTCGATCGCGTTCTTCAGCCCGCCGGGGATCGAGCGGTTGTATTCCGGCGTGACGAACAGGATCGCGTCGACCTCGGCGATCGCCTGCTTGAACGCGCGCGCCACCGGCGGATAGTCGGCATCGTAGTCGTAGCTGTACAGCGGCAGGTCGCGGATCGGGATCTCCACCAGCTGCAGCGCCGGAGGTGCGAGCTGGACCAGCGCCTTGGACAACAGGCGGTTGATGGAGCCTTTGGCGAGGCTGCCGACGATGTAGCCGACCTTGAAC
>NZ_AJXW01000157.1 GCF_000264375.1 Rhodanobacter thiooxydans LCS2 | reverse complement strand
TCGTTGATCAGGGCCAGCAGCGCCTGCACGTCGGCCGGAAAGTTCGGATGGGTGGCGGCGAGGGCGTCGAACAGGCGCGTCGCCTGCGCCGCATCCAGCGCCTGCCGCCCGACCAGGATCGCGGAGAGCGCGGTGAAGGCGCCGAGCTCGGCGTGCGGCGCCGGTTGCGCCAGTGCCCAGGGAATCAGCGAGGCGGTGTAGGCGGTGAGCAGGCCGACCAGCAGGCGCCGCCGCGCAGGATCGGTGGGGCTGCCGCACGGAGTGTCGATGCTCTCGGGCAGGTTGGTCGCCATGATGTTCCCCAGCTTG
>NZ_AJXW01000156.1 GCF_000264375.1 Rhodanobacter thiooxydans LCS2 | reverse complement strand
GGCATAACCCGTCCATTGCTGCGCGTCCCGAGTCCACGCCAGATTGAGCAGATGGGTGTTCAACTTGCGCTCGCGCGCGAGCGGGTTCAGCGCATCGCGGCCGGCCACCCGGTGCACGCGGTCGAGCCAGTCGTAGCGCACCGTCAGCGCCGCCAGCGGCTGCCAGCGCAACTCGACCGCATCGAAGGTCTGTTCGTGCTGGCGCCAGCCCACGTTGCCGACCCAGCGCTGGTTGTCCAGCAGCAGCCGTTGACGACCGGCGGTGGCGCCGAACCGGTCGCCCTGCCAGCGCAACCAGTACTGGTTGAATTCGCTGCC
>NZ_AJXW01000155.1 GCF_000264375.1 Rhodanobacter thiooxydans LCS2 | reverse complement strand
GGCCGGGGAAGGTGCCCTGATAGTGGCCGCCGAGCAGCCAGAAGTCGCGGAAACGGGCGGTGGCCTTGTCGCCGACGCCGGCCATCAGGCCGAGGGTCAGACCGCGGCTGGAGTTGGGGCCTTCGCGGTAGACCATGCGGTCGGCGATGACGTAGCCACCGGAGCGGCCGTTGTGGTGCATGAAGTTGGCGCCGGTGAGACCAGCCGGCTGGCCGTTGACGTCGGTGTGCACATCCGGCGTGCCGGCGGTGTTGTAGTAGGCGCCGAGCTT
>NZ_AJXW01000154.1 GCF_000264375.1 Rhodanobacter thiooxydans LCS2 | reverse complement strand
AGACCCAGTACTGCTCATTGGTGAGGTTGTCGACGCCGAGCGCGGCGGTCCAGCCCGGCGCGAACTTCCAGCGCAGCTTCGCGTCGGCCACGGTGAATCGGCTCACCGCGCCGTAGCCGTCCAGGTAGTCGCTGTTGTCCAGCGTGCCGTACTGGCGGCCGGAGTGGCGGATGCCGAGCGAGGCGTCCCACTGCGGCGCGAAGCG
>NZ_AJXW01000153.1 GCF_000264375.1 Rhodanobacter thiooxydans LCS2 | reverse complement strand
CGCAGCGGCCACGGCTGGGTCAGCCGCCACGCGGCGAACACCGAGAACACGCCGAGCAGGCCGATACCGAGCAGCAGCGGCAGCAGCGGGATGGCCAGCTGCATCCACCAGGCGGCCACCAGCACGGCGGAACTCTGGCCGGCGATGGCGCAGATCCGCAACCAGGCCAGCGTGCGCGTCAGCGCGAACGGGCCGATGCGTTGGGTGGACCGGTGCGGCATGGCGATCTTCCGGG
>NZ_AJXW01000152.1 GCF_000264375.1 Rhodanobacter thiooxydans LCS2 | reverse complement strand
CAGCACGCCGCTGTTGTGCTCGGTGTCCCACACGCGCAGCTGGGCGAAGACCTGGCGCGCACGCGTCGCGGCATCGAGACCCTCCAGCACGGCCAGCGGCGCCAGCCGCGATTCGACCGCGAAGCGGATCTCGCCCAGGTGGGTGCGCTCACTGGCGGCGATCGCCGCCGCCATCTCGTCCAGCAGCGCGGACGGAAAGCGCCGCGGCAGCTGGAACCAGCCACCGCAAAGATTCGCCCACAGTCGCCGCATGCGCGCCATCACCAGCTCCCCGAAGAACCGCCGCCGCCGAAGCTGCCGCCGCCACCGCTGAAACCGCCGCCGCCGAAACCGCCGCCTCTGCCGCCGCCCCAGCCACCGCCACCGAAGCC
>NZ_AJXW01000151.1 GCF_000264375.1 Rhodanobacter thiooxydans LCS2 | reverse complement strand
GCGCTTGATCTCCTCGATCTGCAGTTCGCGCTCGACCTCCGCGCGCACGTCGTCCCAGCCGCTGCGCATGCGTCGCAGCAGGGCCCCGGCGGTACGCGCGGCGCCCGGCAGTTTCTCCGGGCCGAGCACGATCAGCGCGATGAGCGCAAGCAGCACCAGCTTGCCGAAGCTGATCTCGATCATCGCCGCAACCTGCCCGCCGCCCGCGGCTTACTTCGGGTCGCTGGAGTCGCGCTGGCCCTGCGTCGCCTTGTCAGCGGAGCTGGCCGGCGGATCGGCGCGCAGGCGCTCGGCCTCTTCCTTGCGCTTGGCCTCGTCCTCGTCGCCATTGAGGCCCTTCTTGAAATCCCGCATGGCGTTGCCGAGGTCCGAGCCGATATGGCGAAGCTTGCCAGTGCCGAAGATCACCACCACCACCA
>NZ_AJXW01000150.1 GCF_000264375.1 Rhodanobacter thiooxydans LCS2 | reverse complement strand
GGCTGCAGGGTCACTTCAAGGTCACCCAGTTCCGCATCCAGCGCCGGCATCTGCGCCAGCAGCAGGTTGCGCAGCGTGCGCGTGGTCGCGGCAATCGCCAGCACGTTGCTCATGACGAGGCCTTGCCGCGCTGGCGCAGGTAGTCGTCGAGGCTGCTCGGCCGCGGTTCCTCGCGTCGGCGCGGTGGCGCCGCGGTGGGCGGCGCGGCGCGCACTTCGAGCCGGCCGATGCTGACGTGCACCACCGGCTCGCCCGTGGCGACCTTCGTTTCGGAGTGCGCGGTCGTAGCCCGCGCCATCGTGTGGCGCGCGGATGACGCCGCGGCTGCGGGCGTCGCGGCAAACACCGGCGACGGCGCAGGCAACAAGGCGCCGCCCGGCACCGGCGCGCGTTCCAGTGCCGCCTCCCGCCGGGGTGGTGCAACGCGTGCCTGTCGCGGCGGCACTGGCGACAGGCTGGGCGTCGGGTGCTCCGGCGCGGATGGCATGCCGCGGCGTTCGGCCGCGATGGCGCGCGCCGGCA
>NZ_AJXW01000149.1 GCF_000264375.1 Rhodanobacter thiooxydans LCS2 | reverse complement strand
TCCTGGAGGCAACCGTCGCGCTGCAGGCGATCGAGCACGGCCTGATCCCCGGCAACCTCGGCGGCGACGCGCCCGACCCGGGCTGCGGTGCGCACTTCGCGTGGCGCAACGAACGCCGGCGCGTGGACGTGGCGCTCAGCAACTCGTTCGGCTTCGGCGGCAACAACGCCTGCCTCGCCTTCGCCCGCGCAGGGTTCGCCGCATGAGCGCGCTGCGCGTTCACGTGGAAGGCGTAGGCCTGTGGTCGCCGCAGCTGGCCGACTTCGCCGCCCTGCGCGCGCTGCTGGCCGGCGC
>NZ_AJXW01000148.1 GCF_000264375.1 Rhodanobacter thiooxydans LCS2 | reverse complement strand
GCCCATGCGCAGTGCGACTTCGTTCAACGTGCGCCGGCCAGCGTCTGCTGGCCGCGCCACTCCAGCTGCAGCCAGAACTTGGCGCTGTCGCGGCCGAACCCGTCGGCGCGATAGTCCGCCACCTTCAGCAGGCCGCTGAGGCCCCGCGCCAGCGGAAACGTCAGAGAGGCATTCCACTCGCTACCGTAGCGACCGCCGCGATCGGCGCGGTAGTCGTGGTATGCCACCGCCCAGCC
>NZ_AJXW01000147.1 GCF_000264375.1 Rhodanobacter thiooxydans LCS2 | reverse complement strand
GTGGTATGCCACCGCCCAGCCCAGCTTGCTGGCCGCGCCATGACGACCGAAGTTGCCGTTGACGCCGACGTAGCGATCCTCCAGACCACCGGCCGGAGTCACGCCGAACTGGTCGTCCCAGCCGTTGAACGCGTGCAGCGTGGCCAGCGGCGTCTGCAGCGCATGCCGGCCGTTGCCGCCCAGGTGTTCCCAGCCCAGCTTCGCGGTGATCCCGGACTGGGTCCAGCTC
>NZ_AJXW01000146.1 GCF_000264375.1 Rhodanobacter thiooxydans LCS2 | reverse complement strand
TCGACCAGCTCGATGCGCAACTGGTGGCGCTGGAAAAGGCCGAGGGCGCGCAGCTGGTCGTGCTGATGGTCGGCAGCACGGGCGAGCAGGACATCGAGGGCTACTCGTTGGCGGTGGCCGAGGCCAACAAGGTCGGTCGCAAGGGCACCGACGACGGCGTGCTGCTGCTGGTGGCGAAGGACGACCGCCGCGTGCGCATCGAAGTGGGCTACGGCCTGGAGGGCGCCATCCCCGACGCGGCCACCGCGCGGATCATCCGCGAATACATCGCGCCGAAATTCCGCACCGGCGATTACTTCGGCGGCATCAGCGACGCGGTCGGCGCGCTGACCCAGCTGATCAACGGTGAAGCGCTGCCGCCGCCGGTGCGCGGCGCGCCCGACAACGGGCGTTCCGGGCTCGGGCTGGAGCAGGGTCTGATG
>NZ_AJXW01000145.1 GCF_000264375.1 Rhodanobacter thiooxydans LCS2 | reverse complement strand
CGGCCAGCACCAGCACGCCGGGAAAGTAGACGCCGCCAACGGAGACTTCATACGGCATGGGCGACCTCCGGCGAGCGCTGCAGGCGGTGTTGGCGGGCGACGCCGGCGGCCAGCATGGAATCGTCGTCCTCCAGTGCGCCCAGCAGGAGGTGCAGGTGCTCGCGCAGCGCCGGGCGAGTGAAGTCGATCTGCGTCAGGAC
>NZ_AJXW01000144.1 GCF_000264375.1 Rhodanobacter thiooxydans LCS2 | reverse complement strand
GCTTCGGCCTGCGCCCAGGCGGCCTGCGCCTGGTCCACGGCGCCGGGGGCCGCCAGCAGGAGGCGCTGGCGTGTCTGCTGCAGTTCCCACGCCTGCCGGCGCTGCTGGCTGATCTGCTGCAGCAGTCGTTCCTGCTGCTGCGCCGTGCGCAGGCCGATCCACTCGCGCACCACTTCGGCGACCAGGCTGACCCGCGCGGCGTGCAGGTC
>NZ_AJXW01000143.1 GCF_000264375.1 Rhodanobacter thiooxydans LCS2 | reverse complement strand
GACCCGCGCGGCGTGCAGGTCGGCCACGCCGGCATCCAGCGCGCCCTGCGATTCGCGCCGGGTGCCCTCGGCGCGGCCGAACAGGCCCAGTTCCCAACTGGCGTCGAAGCCGGCCACCAGGAACGAGGCGCTGGCATCCGGATCGATCGCATCGTGGGTGCGCGCGTGCAGCTCCGGCAGATAGCGGGCGTGGGCGCGCTCGTGCAGGCTGCGCACGGCGC
>NZ_AJXW01000142.1 GCF_000264375.1 Rhodanobacter thiooxydans LCS2 | reverse complement strand
CGTGCAGGCTGCGCACGGCGCGCAACCGCTCGACCGCCTGCGCCACGTCGAGGTTGTGGGCCAGCGCGCGGTCGACCAGTGCATCGAGGTCGGGGTCGGCGAAGGCGCGCCACCAGCCATGCAGGTCGGTCGGCGGGGCCGGATCCGCCGCGACCGCATGCCGCCATTGCGCGGGTACCTGCGGCGCCAGTTTGGGCAGCGGGGCGGCGCAGCCGGCCAGCCCGCAGAGCGCGGCGACAAGCAGGCAGGTGCGCCACCCGGGGTTCGCGGTTGCCTTGCTCAGTCGAAGTGGCACAGCGTGCATGTTCCCGGGGGCA
>NZ_AJXW01000141.1 GCF_000264375.1 Rhodanobacter thiooxydans LCS2 | reverse complement strand
GTGTGGGTCATGCTGCTGTGGCTGTTGGGCGGCACGGCCAGCTTGTTGCAGGCCGTTCTCGCGCAGGCGCGTTACCGCCTGCGGCTGCGTGGCGCCACGCGCGTTGCCGATGCGCAGTCCCGCTGGCCGGTGCTGCGCGCGCCCGGCCCGGATGTCGGCCCCGCCCTGATCGGTGCCTGGCGCGCGCGCATCGTGCTGCCGGCGGATTTCGAGCAGCGCTACGATGCTGGCGAACGCGCGCTGATCCTCGCCCATGAGACCGCGCATGCCCGCCGCGGCGACGGCTGGTGGTGCCTGCTGGCGCGCGTCCTTGCCGCGCTGTGCTGGTTCCACCCGCTGGCGTGGTGGGCGCTGGCCGCGCTGCGCCACGACCAGGAACTGGCCTGCGATGCCGCCGTGCTGCGCGAGCACGGCGAACAACGGCGCAGCTATGCGAATGCGATGTTGAAAACCCAGTCGGCCGC
>NZ_AJXW01000140.1 GCF_000264375.1 Rhodanobacter thiooxydans LCS2 | reverse complement strand
GCGCCGAACCGTCGAGCGCCACCCCGGCGAACAGGCCGCGGCTGCGCGAATAGGAGTAGATCTCGGCCTTCATCTGCGCGTCGGTGGAGGCGCTGGCGGTGCGCCCGACCGGGCCGGCCGCGGCGGAGGCGTCGGCACCCAGGGTGAACTTGCCGTTGACGATCGAATCCACGCCGCGCTGGGTGCGGAACACCAGGATCACGTCGGTCGAGGACACGCCGGCCTGGAAGCCCACGCTGCCGCCGGTCATGGTGATGAAGCTGGGGTTGGACCAGGTGCCGTTCGGACTCTTCACCGAAATCAGCCCCTCGCCGCGGCGACCGCCGAAGATGAAGCCGGCCTTGATCATGTCCGGGATCACCGCGATCGCCCGGGCGTTCTGCAGCAGGTCCTTCGGGATCGCCTTGTCCGGCGCCTGCATGATGTCGTTCATCACGCGCACCGCATTGGTGGCGCGCACCAGCGGCGGATCCTCGGCGTGCACGGCCATGCTCGGCAGACACAGGGCCAGTGCGGCCAGCAGCAGACGTTGCAGCGGTGTCTTCAACATGGGCAACTCCACTCGGGTTCGGGGAAAGGGCGGCGCCACGCGCTGCACCGGGCTTGTGGCAGACTGCGCGGTCAGCGCAGCCACGACTGTCACGATGCCACGCAGCAACCACTATACCGGCGTTGCCGACGATTCCGACGCGCCGGCCGTTCAGCCCGTTCAGGCTGGCATGCTGCTGGTCAACCTGGGCACGCCAACGGCGCCGACCGCCGCGGCCGTGCGCCCCTACCTGGCTGAATTCCTCGCCGATCCCCGGGTGATCGACTACCCGCGCTGGCGGTGGTGGCCGATCCTGCATGGGGTGATCCTGCGCCTGCGGCCGAAACGTTCAGCGCACGCCTACACGCGGATATGGGACGAACGCGGCTCGCCGCTGCGCTACGGCAGCGAGGCGCTGGCCGCCGGCCTGCAGGCCGAGCTGGACAAGCAGCAGCCTGGCACGCTGCGGGTGGCGTTGGCGATGCGCTACGGCGAGCCGTCGGTGGCGCACGCGATCGAACAGTTGCAGCGCGAGGGCGTGCGCCGGCTGCTGGTACTGCCGCTGTACCCGCAGTATTCGGCCACCTCCACCGGCTCGGTGATCGACGCCGTCGCCGACGCCTTCAAGCGACTGCGCTGGCCGCCGGAGTTGCGTTTCATCAACGACTACCACGACGATCCTGGCCACATCGGGGCGCTGGCGACCAGCATCGAGCGCTGGCGGGCGGCGCACGGCAGCGGCGAGAAACTGCTGCTGTCGTTCCACGGCATTCCCGAGCGTTACGTGGCGCTCGGCGATCCCTACGCGGAACAATGCCGACGCACCGCGCAGTTGCTGCGCGAGCGGTTGCGGCTGGGCGAGGACCAACTGCTGGTCAGCTTCCAGTCGCGGGTGGGCCGCGAGCGCTGGCTGCAGCCGTACACCGACGCCACCGTGCGCCGGCTCGCCGCCGAGGGCGTGCGCCGGCTCGATGTGGCCTGTCCCGGCTTCGCGGTGGATTGCCTGGAGACGCTGGAGGAGATCGCGATGCAGAACCGCGACTTCTTCACCGCCGCCGGTGGCGAAACACTGCGCTACATCCCCGCGCTGAACGACGCCGCCGAACAGGTCGCCAGCCTCGCCGCGCTGGTGCGCCGGCACCTGGGCGGCTGGCCGGAAGCCGCCGCGTGACGAAGCCCGCCGAGCGTCGCATCGTGCTGCCGCACCTGCCATTGGCCGCGCAGGTCTGGGGGGATGAAACGCTGCCGCCGTTGCTGGCGCTGCACGGCTGGCTGGACAACGCCGGCAGCTTCGCCCGGCTGGCGCCGCTGCTGGCCACACGCTGGCGGGTGACCGCGCTGGATCTGCCCGGTCACGGCCATTCCGGCCACCTCGCCGCCGGCGCCAGCTACCACTACGTCGACCACGTGCAGGCGGTACTGGCCGCCGTCGACGCCCTGCAACTGGAGCGCTACACGCTGCTCGGCCACTCGCTGGGTGCCGGCGTCGCCAGCCTGGTCGCCACGGCACGGCCGGAGCGGATCGCGCGCCTGCTGCTGGTCGAGGGCCTCGGCCCGCTCGGCGACGACGGCACGCACACCCTGCAGCGCTTCCGCGACGCGCTGGCCCCGCGCAGCGGCAACGGCAAGCCGCTGCGGGTGTTCCGCGACGTCGCCCAGGCGGTCGCCGCGCGTCGTCTGGCCAGCGGCCTGCCCGCCGAACTGGCGCAGCCGATCGTCGAACGCGGCCTGGCCGAAACCGACGGCGGCTGGCGCTGGCGCAGCGACCCGCGGCTGACCCGCCCCAGCGCGGTGCGGATGGCCGAATCTCAGG
>NZ_AJXW01000139.1 GCF_000264375.1 Rhodanobacter thiooxydans LCS2 | reverse complement strand
CGTAATCGCGTGGACTCGCCCCCGCGCATTCAGGCATCGAGGTGCCAGTGGTGGTGAGCTAGTGCTACCAGCACAGTCACGCGAGGGCGAGCCCATGAAAAAGCTTACTGCCATAGCCATCGATTTGGCCAAGAATGTGTTTCAGGTTGCCGGCGAGAACGCCCGTTGTGAAGTGATCGTGTCCGAGCGACTGAAGTCGCGCCAGGCGATGCACAAATTCATCCAGACCCTGGAGCCGCCGCTGACGGTGGCGATCGAGACGGGGCCGGGCGCGCAAGCCTGGGCGCGGGAGATCGCGGCCCGCGGCGTCGAGGTCAGGATCTTGCCAGCGCAGCACACCGCGGCGCATCGCAGCGGCAACAAGAACGACGCCAACGATGCGCTGTCGATCCTGCGTGCATTGCACGATGTGAGCGTGCACCCGGTGCCGATCAAGACCCAGGACCAGTTGGCCATGCAGGCGTTGCACCGGGCCCGGCGCGGTTGGCGGCGGCGCATGACAGCGATCACCAACCAGGTGCGTGGTGTGTTGTTGGAACAGGGTGTGGTCATCGCCCGCGGCGATCTGGCGTTGGTGCGCAAGGTCGACCACACCCTGGAAGATGCCACGTTGCCGATCCCAGACCGTCTGCTTGCGCTGGTGGCCGACTTGATGGGGGAATGGCGCGGACTGGGCCAGCAGATGGCGGCGATCGACGGCGAGTTGGCGGTCTTGAGCCGCATCGATCCGGTCGCCAAACACCTGTGTCAGACCCGTGGCATCGGTCCCATCATATCCACCGCCATGGCCTGCAAGTCGCTCAATCCGGACCGATTTGCCAACGGCCGCCAGTTTGCCGCCTACTTCGGCATCACCCCCAGTCAGCACAGCAGTGGCGCCACCTTCCGGCTGGGTCGCATGAGTCGGCGCGGTGACACCTACCTGCGCAGCGCCATGATCGAAGGTGCCCACGCGGTGATCCGCCAAATCCGCCGTGATGCTACCGACCCCTATAGCCGCCGTATCCAGCGATGGGTCCAGCGTTGTGGCCGAAAGGGTGCCGCCGTGCGTCTGGCCAACCACAATCTGCGTGTCGTGTGGCTGCTGCTCAAACATCCCGACATGACCTTCTGCAGCGATCCGGCCCATCGCGGTACCCCAGCGAGGGAGGCTGCCATGCACTGAAAGGGGCGCCTCATCACGGCCTGCCCGAGGAGCCGGTCGTGGGCGGCGGCCGTCAATGGCTTCGCAAGCGCTGACGCGCCATTGACCGCCGCCGCTCACGACCCTCGGGTTCGGCAAGCCGTGATGCGGCTACGCGCGTCGACGCACCCGCCACCCCGTTTCTTGTCCCTTTGCGCGCTACCGCTGCTGTTTCGCTCGAATCACCCGGTCAGACCATCGTGGCATTAGGCCTTCCGCCCTACCGGCTCTTGCAGCCTCTTCGTAATCGGCCTTTCCACGAGCTCACCCGATGCCGGCCTGTGGTCCATCGACCACCTTCGTCAAGGCCTCATACATAAATGCAGCCCGTGCTTTCCTGCCCACGCAGCGGTTGACACCAGGGGCGAGTCCATACATAGGGCGGGCA
>NZ_AJXW01000138.1 GCF_000264375.1 Rhodanobacter thiooxydans LCS2 | reverse complement strand
GTATACCGGGCCCCAGTGAGTCACTTGGCCGCGAAGCGCACCCGCTTGTCGTCAAGCACCAGCTTCACGCCGGCAAGGTCGGCCACCCGCTGCATTGCCGTACCCGCTGGTATCTCGTTGAACGACAACGTGACCGGTGCATGGCCCAGCACCTCCGGATTGACGAGCGTCCAGCCCGCCTTCGCCGCTATCGATTCCGCCACGGCACGCGCCGTGCCGTTCGTGACATGCTCGGTGACCTTGACCGGCGAAGCTTCGGCAACCGCCCGTGCCGGGCAGCCAGCCTGCGGCGTGACGTCGATGACATACGCGTACTTGCCATCGACTCCGGTACCTGCGGCGTGGAATTTCTGCCCAAGCGCGCCAAGCAGCTGGCTGTGCGC
>NZ_AJXW01000137.1 GCF_000264375.1 Rhodanobacter thiooxydans LCS2 | reverse complement strand
GAGTGTTCATCGCCGGCACGCCGCCAGCAGCCTGCCCCGCATCGACGAAGCCACGTGGGCGCAGGTGGAGGATCGCCTTCGCGAGGACTGGAGTCCCGACCAGATCGCCGGCCATGGCGAGGTGGCAGTCAGTCACGAGCGCATCTACCAACACATTGCCAATGATCGCCGGCAAGGTGGCACGTTGTGGCAGCACCTGCGTCGGCGCAAGCGACGACGACGCCACCGCTGCGGAACCCCCAGGCAGCGCCAGCGCTTTCACGGTCGCCGCATTGCCGAGCGGCCCGCGGGCATCGAGACACGTTGGCGCGTCGGCGACTGGGAGGG
>NZ_AJXW01000136.1 GCF_000264375.1 Rhodanobacter thiooxydans LCS2 | reverse complement strand
CTGCGCTCACCCCAACCTACCGTCGATCCCGATGCAGGAAGTCTCGAGATCAGCCGTGGATGCCGCCGCGGGTCAGCGCCATCGGATCGAGCAGCTTGGCCAGCTCGGCCTTCGACAGCCCGGTGGTTTCCAGCGCCACTTCCATGATCGGCCGGTGCTGCTTGTACGCCAGCTTGGCGGTGGCTGCGCCCTTCTCGTAGCCGATCACCGGGTTCAGCGCGGTGACCAGGATCGGGTTCATCGCCAGCGCCTGGTTCACCCGCGCCTTGTTGACCTTGAAGCCGGCGATGGATTTGTCGGCCAGCAGCATGCTGACGTTGGCCAGGATCCCAATCGACTGCAGCAGGTTGTGCGCGATCAGCGGCAGCATCACGTTGAGCTGGAAGTTGCCGGACTGGCCGGCGATGGTGATGGAAGCATCGTTGCCGATCACCTGCGCGGCGACCATCGCGGTGGCCTCGGGAATTACCGGGTTGACCTTGCCCGGCATGATCGACGAACCCGGCTGCAGCGCGGGCAGCTCGATCTCACCCAGGCCGGCCAAGGGACCTGAATTCATCCAGCGCAGGTCGTTGGCGATCTTCATCAGCGCCACCGCCAGCGTCTTCAGCGCGCCGGACAGCTCCACCGCGGCGTCCTGCGCGGCCATGCCCTCGAAGTAGTTCGGCGCCGACTCGAAGCGCACGCTGGTCAGCTTCCTCAGCTGCGCCGCCATCGCCGGGCCGAACTTCGGATCGGCGTTGATGCCGGTGCCTACCGCGGTGCCGCCCTGCGGCAGCCGGCGCATGCGCTTCAGCGCATCCTCGATGCGTTCTATCGACGCGGCGACCTGCGCCGACCAACCCGACAATTCCTGGCCGAAGGTGATCGGCATCGCGTCCATCAGGTGGGTGCGACCGGTCTTCGGCGTGTTGCGCAATTCACGCGCGCGCCTGTCGATGGCTTTCTTCAGGTACTTCAACGCCGGCAGCAGCTGCTCGCTGGTGGTGAGCGTGGCGCTGACGTGGATCGCGGTGGGGATCACGTCGTTCGAACTCTGTCCGTAGTTGACGTGGTCGTTGGGGTGCACCTTCGCACCGCCTTGCACCGCGAGGTGCGCGATCACCTCGTTCGCGTTCATGTTGGTGCTGGTGCCCGAACCGGTCTGGAAGATGTCAATCGGAAACTGCGCATCATGCTGGCCATCGGCCACCGCCAGGGCAGCCTTGCGGATCGCCGCCGCCTGGTTCTTCTTTAGGTGGCCCATCGCCAGGTTGACTTCGGCCGCGGCGGCCTTGATCAGGCCCAATGCGCGGATGAACGGGCGCGGCAGGTGCAGGCCGGAGATCGGGAAGTTGTCGATCGCGCGCTGCGTCTGCGCGCCGTACAGCGCGTCGGCGGGCACCTTCAGCTCACCCATGCTGTCGTGTTCGATGCGGAAGTTGCTCATGGTCTGTTCCTTCGGAAAATGGGGAAAGCTGGTTGACCCGGATGTCTCGAAAACCTCCGTCGCTCCAGCGAAAGCTGGAGCCAGTGACTCGAAGCCGGCCGAAGGCGCTGGATGACCAGACCTTCGTCTGTTGAAAGCCCTGCTTTCGCAGGAATGACCAGCAGAAAAGTCGCGATTCGCTGCCTCCACTATAGGCCGGCGGGCATCGCGCCGCCGTCAATGTAAAATGGCGGTTTCCCGTGCCGGAACGCCCCGATGTCCAACCACGCCCTCACCGCCCTGTCGCCGCTGGACGGCCGCTACGCCGGCAAGGTCGAGCCGCTGCGCCCGATCTTCAGCGAGTTCGGCCTGATGCACCGCCGCGTGCACGTGGAGATCGAGTGGCTGCTGGCGCTGGCCGCCGAGCCGGGCATCGCCGAGCTGCCGCCGTTCACACCCACCCAGGTCAAGCAGCTGCACACCATCGCCGATAGCTTCGCGATCGAGGAAGGCGCGCGGATCAAGGCGATCGAGGCCACCACCAACCACGACGTCAAGGCGGTGGAGTACTTCATCAAGGAACGCATCGGCAACGATCCATCGCTGGCCCAGGCGAAGGAGTTCGTGCACTTCGCCTGCACCAGCGAGGACATCAACAACCTGTCCTACGCGCTGATGCTGCGCGACGCGCGCGAGCAAGTGCTGCTGCCGGCCTTCGACCGCATCATCGCCAAGCTGCGCGAGATGGCGCACGCGAACGCCGCGCTGCCGATGCTTTCGCGCACCCACGGCCAGACCGCCTCACCGAGCACGCTGGGCAAGGAACTGGCGAACGTGGTGGCGCGGCTGGAGCGCCAGCGCAAACAACTTGCCACGCTGGAGATCCCCGGCAAGATCAACGGCGCGGTGGGCAACTACAACGCCCACGTCATCACCTACCCGGAAATCGACTGGCGCGCGTTCTCGCAGCGCTTCGTGGAAAGCCTGGGCCTGGACTACAACCCCTACACCACGCAGATCGAGCCGCACGACGGCGTGGCCGAGTACTGCGACGCGGTACGCCGCGCCAACACCATCCTGATCGACCTGGCGCGCGACGTGTGGGGCTACATCTCGCTGGGCTACTTCAAGCAGACGCTGAAGGCCGGCGAAGTGGGCTCGTCCACCATGCCGCACAAGGTCAACCCGATCGACTTCGAGAACGCCGAAGGCAACTTCGGCCTCGCCAACGCGCTGCTTGGCCACTTCGCCGAAAAGCTGCCGATCAGCCGCTGGCAGCGCGACCTCACCGACTCCACCGTGCTGCGCGCGCTGGGCACCGCGTTCGGCCACACCCTGGTGGCGCTGGAGTCGCTGCAGAAAGGCCTGGGCAAGCTCAACGTCAACGCCGAGCGCCTCGCCGCCGACCTCGACGCCAGCTGGGAAGTGCTGGCCGAAGCCGTGCAGACGGTGATGCGCCGCTACGGCCTGCCCCAGCCCTACGAGCAGCTCAAGGCGTTGACCCGCGGCCAGGGCATCACCAAGGAGTCGATGCGCGAATTCATCGGTAAGCTGGAACTCCCCGCCGAGGCGAAGCAGCGGCTGCTCGATCTCACGCCGGGCGGCTACATCGGCTTGGCCGAGGGGCTGGCGCGGGAGATCTGATCCAGCCGTCACCCCAGCGCAAGCTGGGGTCCAGTGCCTTGGGCCAGCAAAAACAGAGACACCAGGTTCCCGCCCGCGCAGGAACGACCAGCCATGACGGGCCGCGCTTCAACGCGCGCGGCCCGATGCGTCTCAGGCGAGGGCTTTCTTCGTCAGCCCCTCCGCCTCCAACGCCGCGCGCACTGCGGGGCGCTCGCCCACGCGCTTCTGGAAGGCCAGCAGCGACGGGAACGCCGACAGGTCCAGATCCACGTGCTTGGCCCAGTTGGTCACCGTGAACAGGTAGGCGTCGGCCGCGGTGAACTTGTCGCCCAGCAGGAACGGCTGCTTCGCCAGCACGCCTTCGATGAACTGATAACGCCGCGTCAGGTACTCCTTGCGCTCGACACGGGTGGCTTCCGGCGTGTTCGGATTGAACAGCGGGCTGTAGGCCTTGTGGATCTCCGAGTTGATGTAGCCCAGCATTTCCTGCAGCCGGTAGCGCGCCGGCGTGCCGTTGGCGGGCGCGAGGCCGCTGGTCGGTTTCTGGTCGGCCAGGTACTGCACGATCGCCGGGCCTTCGGTCAGCAGTTCGCCGTTGTCCAGCTCCAGCACCGGCACGTAGCCCTTGGGGTTGATCTGCCAGAAATCCGCGCCGTGCTCGGTGCGCTTGGCCTTGCCGTCGACCTTCTCCAGCGTGAGCGGAATGCCGGCCTCGAGCGCCACGATATGCGGGGAAAGCGAACAAGCGCCGGGGGAGTAATAGAGCTTCATGCGATGACTCCTGGTGGGGTACGGGGAAACGGACGCGCCGGTCGAAGCCGCGCATCCATCCCTCACATGCTACGACGTCATGGTTACCATTGGATACCACCTAACCGTCGGTTAATCCTAGAATGCGGTAACTCCCCGGTTACCGAGCCATCCGCATGGGCCTCCCCGTCCGCAAGAGCAAAGTCATACCACCGCCCGCCTGCCCGCTCACCGAAAGCCTGGCGCTGCTGCGCGGCGCCTGGGCGCCGAACGTGATCTGGTTCCTCAGCGCCGAACCGCGCCGCTTCGGCGAACTGCGCCACGACATCCCGCGCATCTCCGCCCGCGTGCTCAGCGCCCGCCTGCGCGAACTGGAATCGCGCGGCCTGGTCAGCCGCCGCCTGCTCGACACCTCGCCACCCTCCGCCGAATACGCGCTCACCGAACTGGGCCGCGAATTGTTGCCGGCGATCAGTGCGCTGGCGCGGGTGGGACAGAAGCTGATTGCGGAGTGGGATTCGCGGGCTTCGGTGGGGAAGAAGGCGCGTGTGGTGGGGTAAGGCGCGCTTGCTTGCCACCGGGGCAAGCTCGTGGAACGATGCCACGATCTCTTCCGG
Organism: Rhodanobacter thiooxydans LCS2; assembly: GCF_000264375.1. Classification (GTDB taxonomy): domain Bacteria; phylum Pseudomonadota; class Gammaproteobacteria; order Xanthomonadales; family Rhodanobacteraceae; genus Rhodanobacter; species Rhodanobacter thiooxydans. The sequence continues at coordinate 603 of NZ_AJXW01000136.1, read as the reverse complement.
CGCAGTTGAATGTGGCGGGATTAGATTGCAGAGTCAGGCTGTCACCGGGGAATTCAAGTCGTTGATGTTTGCAGGCTTGCAGCACATCAGTTGCACCGACAGCACCGATTAGGCTGCGAGATTACACTGCAATCTAAAACCTACTTCGAGTTATGCGCAAACTCGATAGAACCGTAACTTGGCAATCACAGGGAGGAGTACATCATCATGAGCTCGCAGGCTGATTCCGAGGCTTCAGTACCCGAACACGCTCAAATCATTGACCTCTACCTAACCACTTGCCTGCCTCTGGTTCGCGAAAAATTCTCCGATCCTTCTGTAAAGGCTGGAGTTCAGGTATTCATCCTTGGCATGGTGGACATGCTTCGTGGCGTCGAGGAGTTGAATTGGGGACAGTTTGTCGGCGCCTATGGCGCTATCCTCCGTTCAAATGACCTCGTTCCATCGTGCGGCGCGGAAGCGTTTGTGCAGCGGGTTGGATCCATTGCAGCGAGTACCCCAAACATCGAAAAACTCATGCGCCAAGGCGCACAGTCCATACAAATGTATGTTGCGAAGCGTGACGCAGATGCACCAACGGACTTAGGGAAACTCTGAACAAGT
>NZ_AJXW01000135.1 GCF_000264375.1 Rhodanobacter thiooxydans LCS2 | reverse complement strand
TGTTCAAGGCGCTGGGCGGCGCACCGCTGCCCGCGCCGGATACGGCACAGGCCGCGACGGCGCCCGACGACGCCGACGGAGCGCCGCACTGATGGGGACCTCGAACCACTCCGTCACCCCGGCGAAAGCCGGGGGCCAGTGCCGTCAGGTCAAGAGACGCCGGATTCCCGCTTTCGCAGGATTGACGGGAAATGAAGCAGCTTTTGGGGGTTGCCGCTGATGGTGGCCCTGGCGCGCAAGACGCTGGTCTACGAATGGCGGCGCTTCCTGCCGGCGATGCTGGCGGTCGGCTTCGCCGGCCTGCTGCAGCTGCTGCAGATCGCTCTGGTGCTGGGCATCTTCGGCAGCACCAGCCTCTACATCACCGGCTCGTCGGCCGACGTATGGGTCGGCTACCCCGGCACGCAGAGCGTGAGCCTGGGCCGCACGATCGACGCCGACGTGGAGTCGCGCCTGCTGATGGACCCGGCAGTGCAGCAGGTCGAGCCGTACCTGTGGGTCGACGGCGACTGGCGCGGGCCGCGCGAAACCGGCGGCGTCTCGGTGTTCGTCTCCGGCATCGACCCGGCCGCCGACGCGCTGATGTTCTCCAGGGTGCTGGCCCCGGCGCTGCGCCGGCGGCTGGCCGAACCGGATGCGATCGTGATCGACCGCTCCGCCATGGACCAGCTTGGCGTGGGCATCGGCCAGACTGCCACCATCAACGGTCACCAGGTGCGCGTGATCGGCATCAGCCGCGGCCTACGCGCGCTCGGCGGGGTCAACGTGCTGTGCTCGCTGGACACCGCACGCCGGCTGGACAACGACCCGGCCGACCTCGGGCCGACCTACCTGGTGGCGAAACTGCGCGACCCGACCCAGGCCGACGCCGTGGCGATACGCCTGCGCGGCGACACCGCCTTCGGCCCGTATACCGCATGGAGCGCCGCCGATTTCGCCAACATCTCGGTGCGCTACTGGCTGTTCGACACCGGCGCTGGCGCTGGCGTGCTGTTCCTGGCCGGCATCGTGTTCCTGGTCGGCGCGGCGATCACCAGTCAGACCCTGATCGCCGCAGTCAACGGCTCGGTGCGCGAGTACGCCACGCTCAACGCGCTCGGCGTGGGTGTGGGCGCGCTGCGCAAGGTGGTGCTGGAGCAGGCGTTCTGGGTCGGCGCGCTGGGCCTGCTCGGGGCCAGCGCGCTGGGCATCCTGCTGATGCTGCTGGCGCGCAGCCAGGACGTGCCGGTGGTGCTGAACGTGCCGTCTGCGCTGGCCTGCATCGTGCTGGTGATGGGTCTGGCTGCGGTCTCCGGCCTCGCCGCAATGCGCAGCCTGCGCCGCGCCGATCCCGCGACCTTGCTGAGGTAGCCGCGATGCCGCCTGTCCCCGCCATTGAGCCGGTGCACGCGCCGGCGCTGCAGGCCGAGAACGTCAGCAAGGCGTTCATCTCCGGCCACCAGCGCACGCAGGTGCTGAACGACTTCTCGCTGAGCATCGACGCCGGCGAGCTGACCCTGATCTCCGGTCCGTCCGGCTGCGGCAAGAGCACCCTGCTGGCGATCCTCAGCGGCCTGCAGAAGGTCGATGCGGGCCGCGTGCTGGCGCTGGGCAGCGAGCTGGGCCAGCTCGACATGCGCGCGCTGGAACGCTTCCGCCTGCAGCACACCGGCTTCGTGTTCCAGGGCTTCAACCTGTTCCCCGCCCTCTCCGCGTTCGAGCAGGTCGAGCTGCCGCTGAACTACATGGGCCTGTCGCGCGAGGAGGCACACTGGCGCACGCAACAGTCGCTGGAGGAAGTCGGCCTGGCGCACCGCATGCGGCTGCGCCCGTCGGAGCTGTCCGGCGGCGAGAAGCAGCGCGTGGCGATCGCCC
>NZ_AJXW01000134.1 GCF_000264375.1 Rhodanobacter thiooxydans LCS2 | reverse complement strand
CTTCAAAGTTGAATCCGCCCCTGTACTTCTTCCCGCGCCAGGACGGTGGGAACGCGCTGCGAACGCTTCGCGCGCACCATCGTCTCCATCCACGGCAAGTCAATCCGCAACACCTCCCGATACAGAAACAGCAGCGCCGACAGCGCCTGATTCTGCGTGCTGGCAGCCACGCCGCCGCGCACGGCCAGTACGGAAAGGAAGCCTTCCACTTCCACCGCACCCATATCACGCGGATGGCGCTTTCCGTTCGCCAGAATGAACCGGCGTATCCATCCCACGTAGATGGCCTCGGTACGCAAACTATAGTGTTTGAGCCGCAAACGTCGCCGAACCTCGTCCAGCAGGCGGGGCGCAGGTACCCCCGAATCAGCAGCCGTTATCACCGTCGATTGTGGGGGATAAGACATAGCACCTCGATCCGCGAGATATGCAACGACAGCATCGCCCCCACACACCCCCAGCCGCCATCCGGCAACCCCTTGTCTGTCCGCAGGATTCATCCGCTTGACCCGTGCCGGTCGAAAGCTGAACATCCGGTGCATATGCCCCGGTCTGGGGTCTACTAAGCGTTCGGCAGCAAGAGCG
>NZ_AJXW01000133.1 GCF_000264375.1 Rhodanobacter thiooxydans LCS2 | reverse complement strand
GACTTGTTCAGACGTTCCTTAATGGTGAGCGGGGCGAGGCAATGCGCGGCGGGTATATATCACAAACGTCCAAAATCGCCATTGAGCGAACATAAAACCATGCTAATGACATGGTTATTAGTTGATCTGGATCAATTAATGATATGGCTACTGATTGATCTGGATCAACAATTTTGCTGCATTGCGGGATAAATTGCCTTTCAGTTTCATGCCCAACCAAAAAGGTAAACGCAATGAAGAAGTCAGCAGTCATTCTTGCCCTTGCAGCACTTGGCCTCGCATCCCACGCCTTCGCACAGCAAAGCCCGTGGCAAATCCGCACTCGTGCGGTGCACATCGACCCGGCGAACAAATCCGACGCAGGCGGGCCGCTCACGCTTCCGGCCGATGCCATCACGGTCAGCAGCAAGACCATTCCGGAAGTCGATATTTCCTATTTCTTTTCGCCGAACATCGCGGCCGAACTGATCCTGACTTATCCGCAGAAGCATGATGTCTACCTTTCCGGCGCCAAGATCGGCACCTTCAAACATCTGCCCCCGACGCTCACGCTGCAATATCACTTCATGCCTGCCGCCCAGGTGAGTCCTTACCTTGGTGCGGGCGTCAATTACACCAATATTTCCAGCGTCAACCTGCTCAACGGCGCGGGATCGCTCGATCACCACAGCTTCGGCCTCGCGCTGCAAGCTGGCGTGGACTTCAAGATCGACAAGAACTGGTCGCTCAACCTGGATGTGAAAAAAGTCCGGATTCGCAGCGATGTGAGGGTGAGCGGGGCGAAGGTCAGCGCGATCAAGGTTGATCCGCTGCTGATCGGCGTGGGTGTCGGCTATCGTTTCTGATAGCGGCTTATTGCAACAAACAGCCGTCAAGGCCGCCGAGGGATCGGCGGCTTTACATCCCACCCGCTCCACCCCGCGATGGGAAGTGACCCAAACGAACGCGCCCACACCTGCCAGCAATGGCTGGATACAGGCATCGCGCCCGATGACCTGCGGCGTCTGCGTGCGTACGCCAGCCAGGAACGCACTTGGTGACGAGCGCTTCCATCGCATGGTGGAAACCACCCTCGGGCACCCCGCCGCCTGCCGCCCGCATGGGCGGCCACAGCGGGCAAGCAATCGGGGAAGACATATAATTAGCCACGTCCCCTTTAATTCTTTAATTCATACCCACAGCATCGCCCCTCAACCAGCCGACCACTGTCAGCTCAAACCGCCCCACCCTGTACTGGTCTAATGCTTTC
>NZ_AJXW01000132.1 GCF_000264375.1 Rhodanobacter thiooxydans LCS2 | reverse complement strand
CTTCGGAGTTGAATCCGCCGCTTGAGCACACGGGACAGCCGGCGGGCGTGGCTTGCCACTGCCGGCCATATCCAAGTCGCGGGTGGATCAAGTTCGGGGTATATAGCAGCCCACTCCTCGGCACGTTTTTGTGAATTTGCAGAGATAAACGATCCTGAGGGGCTCACGCCAACTAAATGAAGATAGACCCAGACAATACCCCAGCCCTCATGCGCAAAACGATGCTTGAAGCCACCACGCTTGGACGGATTAAGAGTGATCCGCTTTCGTGTCAACCGCCCACCCGTGTCGGGATAGTAAATTGCGAAGTGTGCGCCACCACATGGTTTCCTACGCTGATGCGCCACATAAGCGCAAAAACTGGCCGCCGAGGTGAAAGTACGTGGCTCGGTCTCAAACTCGGAGTAAGCCTCCACGACCATAGGGTTCCCTTTGGCGAAGACGGCATTAGCCAACGCGGTGACCGCAGCATCAGATATTGGCTCAAACATTCCCGTCGTGGTCTAACGCCTAGTTAAACCAGCGCCGCGAAGCGGCGTCGGCTTGGATGAATTGTTAGACCGCTTCCGCTTCCAGAATCGAGATCCCCGCTTGTGTATTGATTTCACGCCTGAACGCGAAGCCTGACTTCCTGAGCAACTGCGTATATTCGTCCAGTGTGCGTTGCCGTCCGCCGAGCAGCACCAGCATGTGAATATCCAGCATCTTCGCCCAGTCGGGGCCAGGTGCCTCAGAAACCATCGTCTCCAGCAGGAGGAGCTTTGCGGAAGTAGGGGCGGCATGGCGAATCGCTTTCAAGATGGCTAGTGCCTTCTCGTCATCCCAGTCGTGGATGATGTCCATAGCCGTGTAAGCATCGCACCTTGGCAATTCATCATGGAAGAAATCGCCGGGTTGCAGCTTAATACGGGAGGACGCAGCACCCGCCGCTTCCTCGACGACTTGAGGAAGGTCGAACAGCACACCACTTGTTTGCGGTGACGAGTCGATAATTGCCTGAAGCAAATGACCGCGGCCTCCGCCGATGTCAGCGATGGTGTGAAAGCCAGAAAAGTCATAGCTGGCGATGATTCCGGCGATCTGACCATGCGCCTTTGCCTCCATCGCTTCGTTGAAGACGCGGCCCTCCTGCGGATGCGTTGCGAAGTAGTTCCAGTATCCGTCCGGCAAGATCTTTTCGGTCGTCGGATGGCCAGTTTTTACGGAATGCCCCATGGCCTCGTATATGGTCCAGTTGATTGGAAGCCCGATCATGCGTGCGAATGCCCGCATCGACTGCGGATGGTCGGACCGCAGCAAACGCGACGCCGGTGAGTGTTGGAACGTATCTCCTTTCGCATCGAATATTCCGTGCGCCGCCAACAGGCGCAGGACACGGCAGAGCGCATCAGGATCAGCGCCGAGATCCTTGGCGAGTTCCTGTGCGGTTCGTGGCACGGCGTCTACAAAATCCGCAACGCCCAGGTCAGCGACCACGTGCAAACATCGCGATACGCAATACCCGCCGGCGATCTGTTGCAGGGCGTCGAATGGGGTGTGCTCAGCCATGTTGCCTCCCACGCATGCTCGCGAATGGTCTAACGCTGGAGTTAAGCGGCGCACGGCCTTTCGCGCGTCCGCCTGGACGAGTTGCTATGCCTACGAAAACCAGCCACGCAAAGTCTCCTTTGCTTTTTGAACGTGCTCGTCTTTGATGTGTGCTGCTGTCGCTGCCACTGCGGCGACAAGCACACCAAGGTCATCCGCGTAGCCAACTACCGGCGTAATGTCGGGAATGGCATCTATGGGCGAGATGAAGTACCCGAGTGAGGCGAAGATGGTGGTTTTTGCCCAAACGGGGGTGTCGGAGTCCAAGGCCGCATAGTACATCTTGAGCGCTGGTTCTAGGACACGCTCGCCAGCAGTGGACGCATACTTCTTGACTTTGTCCCAAAAGCTCGCGTCTGAGTAAGCTGATACGAATTCATCGCTTGACATGTTTCAGTTCCCCTTGTGGTGGTAAAGGCATAACGTTTGAGTTACTAAGCGGCGGCGAAGCCCGCTTGGACGAATTGTTAGCACCCTAGCCGAGATGCGAACTCATTGACGGCATGGGCGCAAGCTTGTGGCACAGCTTGGAGCAACAAATGAGGCCCTGCAATGTCTACAGTGGTGCAGTGCGCGATGGCCGCGCCAATTTGCCTGCAAGCACGCCGCGAAAGCAGCCTGTCTTTTGGGAACGTCTGAACAAGTC
>NZ_AJXW01000131.1 GCF_000264375.1 Rhodanobacter thiooxydans LCS2 | reverse complement strand
GAGCGCGGCGACCACCTGGTTCGGCGCCAGCTGCACGGTGAGCAGTCCGTTGACGCAGGCGATCGGGGCCTGCTCCTCGGCGATACGCAGGATCGCCGCGTGGAGGCGGCGATCGCCGCGTTCGCCGATCAGCAGGCTCTTGCTCTCGCGGGCGAGCAGGGCAGCGACGACGGCGAGCAGCAGGCCGATCAGGATCGAGGCGATGCCGTCGGCGGCCGGGAGCGCCAGCGTGGTGGCGGCAAAGGTGCCGACCACGCCGATCACGATGCCGACCAGCGCGGCGCTGTCCTCGA
>NZ_AJXW01000130.1 GCF_000264375.1 Rhodanobacter thiooxydans LCS2 | reverse complement strand
CAACCCTGATCCGTGCCGGCTTTACCGCCGCGATGGTGCTGCTGGCGACGGCGGCCGCGTACGTCGCCTGGCAACACTACATGTCGTCGCCATGGACCCGCGACGCGCGCATCCGCGCCGAAGTGGTGCGCATCGCGCCGGACGTCTCCGGCCTGATCACCCGCGTCGCGGTAACGGACAACCAGCCGGTGAAGAAGGGCGACCTGCTGTTCGTGGTGGACCGCGACCGCTACCAGCTGATCGCCGACCAGGCCGAAGCCGACCTCGCCGCCGCCGAAGCCGCCGCGGCGGCCGCCGGCGC
>NZ_AJXW01000129.1 GCF_000264375.1 Rhodanobacter thiooxydans LCS2 | reverse complement strand
CCGCGTTGCTGCGCCAGGGCCGGCCGGACGAGGCGCGGCGGGCAGCGGAGCAGGCGCTGGCCGCGCCGTCGCCCGCGCCCGCCGGTTCGGTGGTGCTGGTCGGCGCCGGCCCCGGCGATCCGGGCCTGCTGACACTGCGCGGGCTGCGTGCGCTGAACGAGGCCGACGTGATCCTGCACGACCGGCTGGTCAGTGCCGAAGTGCTGGCGCTGGCCCGGCGCGACGCCGAGCGCATCGAGGTGGGCAAGCAGGCCGGCAACCATCACACCACCCAGGACGGGATCCACGCGCTGCTGCTTGAGCACGCACGGGCAGGGCGGCGGGTGGTGCGGCTGAAGGGCGGCGACCCGTTCGTGTTCGGCCGCGGCGGCGAGGAACTGGAGTTTCTGCGTGCGCACGGCATTCCCTATGAAGTGGTGCCCGGCATCACCGCCGCGCTGGCCTGCGCCGCCTACGCCGGCGTGCCGCTGACCCATCGCGACCACGCGCAATCGGTGCGCTTCGTCACCCTGCACTGCCACGATTCGCTGGACACGCTGGACTGGCGCGCGCTGGCCCAGGAGCAGCAGACCCTGGCGATCTACATGGGCGTGGCCGGGCTGGAGCGCCTGCAGGCGCGACTGATCGCGCACGGCCGCGCGCCGGCCACGCCATTCGCGCTGGTCGAGAACGGCTCGCTGCCGCGGCAGCGGGTGGTCACCGGCACGCTGGCCCAGCTGGCCGCGCGCGCGGCACTGCACGCGGTGCGTTCGCCGGCGCTGCTGATCGTGGGCGAGGTGGCGGCGCTGGCCGACTCGCTCGCCTGGTTCGGCGCGGCGCCGCTGGGCGGTGCGGTGCACCGGGCCCCGGTCGAACGCGTTCCAGTGACGGCCAAGGTGCCGGCCGCAGCGCGCCTGACGGAAACCTTCACGGGCGCCGGCGCATGATCGCGCCGCGCTTTTCCTGCCTTCTAGCCGGAGCATTCCCATGATTTACGACAGCATCCTCGGCACCATCGGCAACACGCCCGTGGTGCGGTTGCACCGCCTCGCCCCGAAGCACGTCGAGTTGTACGTGAAGGTGGAGGCGTTCAACCCCGCCGGCTCGGTGAAGGACCGCCTCGCCCTGGCGATCATCCTCGACGCCGAGCAGCGCGGCACGCTGAAGCCCGGCCAGACCGTGATCGAGGCCACTTCGGGCAACACCGGCGTGGCGCTGGCCGCGATCTGCGCGGCGCGCGGCTACCCGTTCGTGGCGGTGATGTCGGATACGTTCTCGGTCGAGCGGCGCAAGCTGATCCGCGCCTACGGCGGCAAGGTGGTGCTCACACCTGGCGCAGCGCGCGGCACCGGCATGGTGGCGAAGGCGCTGGAACTGGCGCAGAAGCACGGCTGGTTCCTCGCCGGTCAGTTCGAGAATCCCGCCAACCCGGCGTATCACCGGCAGACCACCGCGCCGGAAATCCTGCGCGACTTCGCCGGCCGCCGGCTGGACTACTTCGTCACCGGCTGGGGCACCGGCGGCACGCTCACCGGCGTGGGCGAGGTGATGAAGGTGGCGCGGCCGGAAGTGAAGATCATCGCCACCGAGCCGACCGTCGCGGCGCTGCTCTCCGGCAAGGAATGGCAGCCGCACAAGATTCAGGGCTGGACCCCGGACTTCGTGCCGGCCGTGCTGAACCCCAAGGTGGTCGACCGCATCGTGCCGGTCGACGACGTGCTGGCCCGCGACACCTCGCGCGCGCTGGCGCAAAAGGAAGGCATCTTCACCGGCATCTCCTCCGGTGCCACGCTGGCCGCTGCACTGAAGGTGGCAGCCGAGGCACCGCAAGGTTCGGTGCTGCTGGCGATGCTGCCGGATACCGGCGAGCGGTATCTGTCGACGTTCCTGTTCGAGGGGGTGAACGAGGGGTCGGACGAGGTGGAGTGAGTGGCATCCGACGCCTGAATCAAGCCGAGCCGCGAAGCGGGTTCGGCTTGGACGAATTGTTAGCCCTCACCTCAGCGCTTTTGCAGCATCTTCCGCTACGCGCTGGACTGCGGCCATCACTGTTTGATGCTCACTCCAAGCCATGAGCTTTCCGCTGGGGCGGTGAAACGATGCAATTACGTTGCCGTTGTTTACGTCAATGATGCGCACGGTTGCGAAGCCATTGAGGGTGGGGCCGTCTTTATGGCTAGTTACTTTGCCAAGAATGATGGCTTGAGCGCCGGCTCTCTTTGCCGCTGAAATAGCGTAATCCGTGTCAGCAATGTTGCCGCCTGATGCGATGTCAGGACCTTCAAGTCTTAGGGACGCGCCTTGAACCACCTTGGCAGAAATCCGCCCTTCTAACTCTGACACGAACAGATCCGTGCTTTCCTCGACAAACTCGGGGTTGCCCTCGAATCTCGGCACATACACAGTACGAATGGCTGCGGCGGCGATCTGGTCGCTCTTAACACGCACAATTGATGGGTTCGAACACGCCGCAACGGACAGTAGAGCTAGCGCTCCAAGCGATATAAGAAACTTACCCATTACAACTCTCCCCAATGAGGTATAACGCTTGAACTTAGCCACCGACAGACGGCGTGGTGGGATGGCTATCCGGTCGGCTGCGGCGAATAGTCATGCGCTTGCGAGTTGCTGAAAGCTCGAAGCGTTCTTTTCTGAGAAGATGGTAGCGGAGATTAAGAACTTATCCGTAA
>NZ_AJXW01000128.1 GCF_000264375.1 Rhodanobacter thiooxydans LCS2 | reverse complement strand
CCGCCGCGGGGGCGCGCGACAGTGCGGCGGTGGCGTAGGTCAGGCCGCCGATGCGTGCCAGTGCTTCCTCCACGCCCTCGAAGCGGGCCACCGCCAAGCCGAACTGCTTGCGCATGCGTGCATAGGCGCCGGTGGCCAGCGCCGAGGCGCGCATGCCGCCGGTGGCGTTGGACGGCAGCGAGATCGCGCGACCCACCGACAGGCATTCGACCAGCATGCGCCAGCCGTGGCCGGCCATCTGCGGACCGCCGATCAGCACCGACAGCGGCGCGAACACGTCCTTGCCGCGCACCGGCCCGTTCTGGAACGGGATGTTGAGCGGGAAGTGGCGGCGGCCGATCTGCAGCCCCGGCGTGGAGCGCGGCAGCAGGGCCAGGGTGATGCCGAGGTCTTCCTTGTCGCCTAGCAGGTGCTCGGGGTCGTACATGCGGAAGGCCAGGCCGACCACCGTGGCGATCGGCGCCAGCGTGATGTAGCGCTTGTCGAAGCTGAGCCGGATGCCGAGCGTTTCGACGCCGTCGACCACTTGCCTGCAGACGATGCCGATGTCCGGGATCGAGGTGGCGTCGGAGCCGGCGTACGGACCGGTCAGCGCGAAGCAGGGAATCTCCTCGCCCACCGCCAGGCGCGGCAGGTAGTGGTTCTTCTGCTCCTCCGAACCGTAGTGCAGCAGCAGCTCGGCCGGACCCAGCGAGTTCGGCACGGCCACCGTGGAGGACAGCGTGGCCGAGACGGTGGACAGCTTCTGCAACACCGCCGAATGCGCCAGAGCGGAGAACTGCAGGCCGCCGTACTGCTTCGGGATGATCATGCCGAAGAAGCGGTTCTTCTTGATGAACTCCCACACGTTCGGCGGCAGGTCGGCCAGCTCGTGGGTGATCTGCCAGTCGTCGATCATCCCGCACAGCTGTTCCACCGGGCCATCCATGAAGGCTTGCTCCTCCACCGAAAGTTCGGGCTTGGGCTGCTTCAGCAGCTCGTGCCAGTCCGGCTTGCCGGAGAACAGCTCGCCCTCGAAGCCGACCGTGCCGGCCTCCAGCGCAGTCTGCTCGGTCTCGGACAGTTTCGGCGTGACCTTGGCGAACAGCTTCAGGATCGGCAGGCTGATCTGCTTGCGGCGGAAGTCCACCAGCAGCAGCGGCAGCGCGATCGCCAGTTCGACCACCAGCAGGATTGCCGTGGTCCACGGCGCATGCACGACCAGGCCGACCACCAGCGTGGCGGCGATGGTGGCGATCGCCCAGGTGCGCAGGCTGCTGCGGTGGTAGGCACAGGCGCCGGTGGCGACGAGCGCCGCCAGCAGGGTCAGTATCACGGACATCTCAACACCTCATGGCGATGGAACGGCGCCGGCGACGCGCCGGCCGGTGGGTCAGGGGCAAGGCTCTGCGCGAAGCGGACCACCTCGCGCGTAAAAGCGTCATTCGCGTCGCCGGCCACCATGTGCGTGGCGTGCGGCAACTCCACGTGCTGCGCGTGCGGCACCAGTTGCAGGAATTCGTCGACGGTGGCGCGCGACACCACGTCGCTGCGCCCGCCGGACAGCAGCAGCACGGGCAGCTCGATCTTCCTTGCGGCGGCCTGCAGGCGTGGCTGGTAGCGCTCGCTCTCCTGCACCAGGTCGCCGGCCAGCAGGGCCGGGTCCCAGTGCCAGCGCAGCCGGCCGTCGGCGCCTTCGCGCAGCAGCGGGCGCAACTGCTGCTCGCTCTTGCGTTCGCGCCGCTGTGGCAGGTAGGTGGCGATCTGCTCGGCAGCCTCGGCGTAATTGGCGAACCCGTGCGGGTGCGCCTGCATGAAGGCGAGGATGCGTTCCACCCCGGCGGTTTCCCAGCGCGGCGTGATGTCCACCAGCACCAGCGCACGGAACGGCGAGGGCCGCACTTCGCCGGCGAGCACGATGCCGAGCAGTCCGCCCATCGAGGCGCCGACCAGGATCGGCGGCTGCGGCTGCGCCGCGGCCAGCCGGCGCAGGTCGTCGGCGAACTGGTCCATGTGGTAGCCGGTGCGCGAATCGGCGCCAGCTGCCATCCACTCGCTCTGCCCGTGGCCGCGCGCGTCGAAACTGACGCAGTGGCAGCCCGCCTGCGCCAGCGCCGCGGCGGTGCTGTTCCAGGCGCCACGGGTCTGGCCGAAGCCATGCGCGAACAGCAGGGCCGGACCGCCCTCCGGGCCACGCGTTTCCACCGCCAGGCGCAAGTCGGCGGTGGGGAAGTGGCGGACGGTCGGGGACAGCGGGATATTGCTCACCATACGGATGAGTATGGATTGCCCCGGCAAGCGGCGTCAACCGTGCCCTCGAGGCTGCGGCAGCGGGCTTGGTCCGCCCGGAGATTCCGCCGAGCGGCTTGCCGCATTACAAAAATGCGCGGGCTGCCGCTACCATACGCAAATGAATGTCAGCAGCAAGCCAGAACGTACCCGGCTGTCGGCCGAGGATTGGGAACTTGCCGCGCTGCAGCTGATCGCCGAGCACGGCGTCGGCGCACTCGCGGTGGAAGCGCTGGCACGCCAGCTGGGCGTGACCAAGGGCAGCTTCTACTGGCACTTCCGCACCCGCGAAGCACTGCTGCATGCCGCGCTGGAGCGCTGGGAGCAGTACGGCGAGCGCGAGGTGCTGGGCCAGATCGAACAGATCAGCGACCCGCGCCAGCGCCTGCCCGAGCTGTTCCGCCGCGTCGCCCACGAGCTGCAGCCGCACCGCGTCTACGCGGCGCTGCTGAAAGCATTGGACCATCCGCAGGTGGTGCCGGTGATGGCCCGCGTGTCGCAGCGGCGTATGGAATTCCTCACCACCGCCTACCGTGAAGCCGGCCTGCCGCCGGCCGAGGCGCTCAACCGCGCGCGGCTGACCTACGCCGCCTATGTCGGCTTCCTGCAGCTGAACTTCACGCTGGGGCTGCCGCGGATCAATCTCGAAGAGTTCGACGCCTATGTCGAACACATGATCGCGACCCTGATCCCGGCCTGAACCGGCCCCCGCGCAACACCCCGAACGGCGCCATCCGGCGCCGTTTTTGCTGCGCCAAACCTTGCAATACCAGTGCGCGCAAACTAGCGTTCCAACTCTTTTTTTCCACAAGACCTTAGAGGACATGATGGCCAGCACGCTGGAAGCGCTTGATCGTTGGGTCGCCGAAGTGGCGGCGCTGACCCGCCCCGACCGGATCCACTGGTGCGACGGTTCGGAAGCCGAATACCAGACTCTGGTGCAGCAGATGCTGGCCGACGGCACCCTGATCGAACTGAACCAGCAGACCCATCCAGGCTGTTACCTGCACCGCTCGCACCCGCAGGACGTGGCCCGCGTCGAGCACCTCACCCTGGTCTGCCACCCGAATCGGGAAGATGCCGGCCCGAACAACCACTGGATGGCCCCGGCCGAGGCGCACGCGAAGATCGACGCGCTGTTCGACGGCTGCATGGCCGGCCGCACCATGTACGTGATCCCGTACTGCATGGGCCCGATCGACTCGCCGCTGGCGCGTTGCGGGGTGGAGATCACCGACAGCCCGTACGTGGTCGCCAACATGAAGATCATGACCCGCATGGGCGCGGACGCGCAGGCGAGGATCGAGCGCGAGGGTTCGTTCGTGAAGGGCCTGCACTCGATCGGCGAGCTCGACCCCGAGCAGCGCTGGATCATGCACTTCCCGGCCGAGCTCAGCATCAAGTCCTACGGCTCCGGCTACGGCGGCAACGCGCTGCTGGGCAAGAAGTGCCATGCGCTGCGCATCGCCAGCAATCAGGCGCGCAGTGAGGGCTGGCTGGCCGAGCACATGCTGATCGTGGGCATCGAGAATCCGCGCGGCGAGACGCACTACATCGCCGCGGCATTCCCTTCCGCCTGCGGCAAGACCAACCTGTCGATGCTGATCCCGCCGGAAGGCTACCGGCGTGACGGCTGGAAGGTATGGACGATCGGCGACGACATCTGCTGGATGCATCCCGGCCCGGATGGACGGCTGTACGCGATCAACCCGGAGGCCGGCTTCTTCGGCGTGGCGCCGGGCACCAGCGACGTCACCAACCACAATGCCATGCGGAGCATCTCGCACGACACCATCTTCACCAACGTCGCCGTCACCGCCGACAACCAGCCGTGGTGGGAAGGCCTGCCCGGCACGCCGGTCACCGACTGGCAGGGCCGGCCCTACGACCCGGCCAATGGCCCGGCCGCGCATCCGAACTCGCGCTTCACGGTCAGCGCCAGGCAATGCCCGACCTGGTCGGCGCAGGCCGAGGCGCCGCAGGGCGTGCCGATCAGCGCGATCGTGTTCGGCGGCCGCCGGCCCTCGCTGCTGCCGCTGGTGATGGAAGCGCGCGACTGGACCCACGGCGTGTTGATGGGTGCCGCGATGGGCTCGGAAACCACCGCCGCGGCCACCGGCGCGGTGGGCGTGCTGCGTCGCGATTCGATGGCGATGAAGCCGTTCTGCGGCTACCACTACGGCGACTACTTCGCGCACTGGCTGTCGTTCGACCGGCCCGGCGCGAAGCTGCCGAAGATCTTCCACGTCAACTGGTTCCGCAAGGGCGCCGACGGCAAGTTCCTGTGGCCGGGCTTCGGCGACAACCTGCGCGTGCTGGAGTGGATGATCGACCGCGCCGAGGATCGCGTGCAGGGCGTCGAGACGCCGATCGGCATCCTGCCCGGCGAGGGTGAACTCCAGCTCGACGGGCTCAAGCTCGAGCGCAGCCGGCTCGACGAACTGCTCGACGTGGACAACGCCGGCTGGCAGGCCGAGCTGTCCGCCATCGACGACTATCTCGCCAGCTTCGCCCCGCGCCTGCCCGAACGCCTGCGGCGGGAGCAGCAACGCGTGGCGCAGGCGCTGGAGAACGACGCCGGCCCGTCGCGCCGCGAGGCCGCCGCCTCCTGAGCCAACCGCACCGCGCGCAGGTCGTCGCGACTTGCGCGCGGTCCCCGCAGGCCGCCGTGCAAACCCTTTCGTGCCACGGCGCATCCAAGCTGGCAAGATGATCGCCGCCTGCCCCGCCCCTGGAAGCTCCATGTCGCCTGCCCCAGCGGGAGCCAACGACAGCGATGACGTGCGCGCGGCGGCCGCTGGCGACCGCCAGGCCTTCCAGCGGCTGTACCGGCTGCACGTGGGCCGCGTGCACGGCGCGGTATGCCGGCTCGCCGGCTACGACCATGCCCGCGCCGAGGACCTCACCCAGGACGCGTTCATCCGCGCCTGGCAGAAGCTGCCGGGCTTCCGTCACGAGAGCGCGTTCGGCACCTGGCTGTACCGGCTCGCGGTGAACGTGGCGCTGATGGACATCCGCGCGCGTGGCGCCGACCCGGTCAGCATGCTCGACGACGAGCATCTGCCGGATACCGGCCAGACCCCGTTCTGCGCCGCCGAGCGCGAGGAGCTGGAACGCGCCATCGCCCGACTGCCGCCGCGCGCCCGCGCCGTGCTGGTGCTGCACGACATCGAAGGCTGGCGGCACGAGGAAATCGGCGGCGAGCTGGGCATGGCCATCGGCACCTCGAAAGCGCAACTGCACCGCGCACGCGCGCTGCTGCGCAAGATCCTGGGAGAAAGCTCATGAACGAATTCGAATGGCGCCGCCAGCTGCGCGACCTGCGCCAGCCGCTGACGCCACGGCGCGACCTGTGGGCCTCGATCGACGCCATGCTGGAAGACGCCGGGCGCACGCAGGCGCCCGCGGCGCCGCACCCACGCGAGCCGCGCCCGGCGCCGCGCCATCGCCGGCTGCTCGCCGGCGCCGGGATCGCCGCCTCGCTGCTGCTCGCCGCCGGCATCGG
>NZ_AJXW01000127.1 GCF_000264375.1 Rhodanobacter thiooxydans LCS2 | reverse complement strand
TCGTGCTCGATGCGGTAGACCACCGCGTTGGGCAGCACCTTCACGCCGGCCGCCTCGGCCGCTTCCACCGCGTTGATGCCCAGGTACTGCGCGTTGACCGGGCAGATCGGCTGGCAGCTGTTGTTGCCCACGCAGGCCGGTCGTCCATCGTAGCCGCGACTGTTGCGCGCCACTGTGTTGGCGACCACCGGATACACCGGGGCCAGCCGTTCGCGGAAGCGGCGCATCGACCACGGCTCGGCCACCGGCGCCATCGGGAACGGATGCTGTCGCGGCGAGCCGG
>NZ_AJXW01000126.1 GCF_000264375.1 Rhodanobacter thiooxydans LCS2 | reverse complement strand
CTGGATGAAGGCGTCGTCGAAGGTGGCCAAATCGCAGCCCTTGGGAAAGTACTGACGGAGGAGACCATTGCCGTTCTCGTTGGTACCGCGTTGCCATGATGAATACGGATCGGCGAAGTAGCTCTTGGCCGTCAGGGCGACGTCGATGAGCGCGTGTTCGGCGAACTCGCTGCCGTTGTCCCACGTGACGGTGTGGACACGGGCGGCCAGCGGATGCAGCGCGTGGATGACGGCGCGCGCGACCGTCCTGGCCTCGCC
>NZ_AJXW01000125.1 GCF_000264375.1 Rhodanobacter thiooxydans LCS2 | reverse complement strand
CTTCAAAGTTGAATCCGTCCTGACACTTTTTTCGGTTCACGTCGCGAAGCGGCGTCGGCTATTGACTCGATCGCAATAGCGACTGGACGGCATTGCGCACTTTTGGCCAGAACGGTGAGAATGGACTCGCGATTTCAAAGTGCCCCAAGCTTGGCGCTGTCACGAAATCAATTGAATCGCCAGCTTCTGCAGCCGCTTTGGCATAGCGCGCTCCCGACCAGAGGGGCACAAGTTTGTCGCGTTCTCCCCAGACAAGAACCTGGGGCACGCCCAGTGGGAGCAAGTTACTTGGGGAAGCCTGCTTATATCTCTCCGGAACTGCAGCGGGAGAGCCCCCAAGAAGCTCTTCCACGACGTGGCCTTGGCAAGCGCCGATTTCCAATGCTATCTCGGTCTCCAAGTCCCCGGGACCCGCCAGATTGACTACCCCACGAATCCGCAATGGATCGGCGACGTAAAGTGGGCTTCCTTGGGGAAGGCGTTTGCGCGCGGCGACCCACGTCGCGAGCTGCCCACCAGATGAATGCCCAAGCAAGACCACACGATCGAGATCGAGCCGGTATTGCCTGGCGATGGTACGCAGGTGGTCTACGGCCATCCCTACGTCCTGGAAGGTTCCTGGCCAACCACTGCCGGGCTGGGGAAGCCTGCGGTATTCCACATTCCAGGTGGCAATGCCCTCGGCTTTCAATGCATCAGCAATGGGTGCCATGTCGCGGAGGCTAGCGTAGTCCGCCTTCCAGCATCCTCCATGAATGAGGACGACAACCGGATGTTGTCCAGCCGCGGATGGGACCCTCAAATCAGCGAATTGATTCGGATCCTTGCCATAGGCGACCCGATAATCTGCAGGCTTGCTCGGCAAAGCCTGAAACTCGGCAGGCCCCATCGACGCAGCAACGGTAGGTGATGCCGGAATCTTATGGGTGCTGGCGCACGCGACAAGGGTTGCCGCAGCTAGCGGGTACAGAAATTGTCGAAACATACGAATCTCCAGACGGCGCCTGACACCTGAATCAAGTCGAGCCGTGAAGCGGCTTCGGCTTGAATGAATTATTTGTCGAGCAATCGACAGCTTTGTGCTGCGCCTGCCTGGACAAGCCTTCTGCTTGCGCATAGCCCCAGAATCCGAGAGCGAGGAAAGGCACGAACGCCACCAAATGCAAGTAACCAATGATTTTTGCCCCACGGTACTCCTTGCGGCGTTCTGGCGGAGTCGGATTGAGGTGGCCTGGTTTTTTTGAAAGGGACGCTTGCCAGCCATGTCCTACTCGGCACCATCTCCGAACCAGTCGACAAACGCGACCCGCAAGGAGAGCGTCTATCGGCAGCTCGAGCAGTTCTACCGGGCGGCTCGCCGAACTACCTGATGAACTTCGGCTCGAGCAGGCTGAACCGGCAGCACCTGTTCTGAGCGCCCAGTGTTCAAGCATGAACGCCACGGCCGGACGATCCGTCAGTAGGGTCATCTAGATGAGCGAATGCGACATGCCAGAGCTGGCCGCAGCTACGTGCATGTTGCGAAACGTCGAAATTCTTTACAGATCCCTTTTCCGCAACCCCAAGGGTGAAACCCAAGTTCTTGTTATTACATAGGTATACAACATGGCATTAAATCTGCTTAATCATCCGAGGCCGCGAGGTCTCGGCTTGAGCCACCCACCAACAATGCCAGTGAAACTTGGGAGCAAAACAGTCATGTCAATCAAAAATCTCCTGCTACTAGCGGCTACGCTTTCAGCAGCCTGCATGTCTGCACAAGCAACGCCTGTCGTCTACTCAGCGTCGGACAACAACGTCAGTTCGCTGGCACAGATGGTTAATTCCAGCGCGATGGCCGCGACGTTTGACGCGGTTGCTGGCGCCATTTCCATCGTTGACTTTGAGTCAGCGTTGCCCGCCAACGTGACCATCACCGGGGGCAGCACAACCAACAACTCAGGCTGCGGCGCGTTGTGCGGGTTCAATACCACCCCAGGCGGTGCTTTCTTCCGCTCTGTTTTCGGCGGCTCAGTGACATTCAGCTTCACGAACCCAGTGGATTCATTTGGCTTCTATGTAAACGGCCTGCAAACGGATCTCGTGCCGCAGCAAACCATCGTGTACGTGGACGGGGCGTCCGTTACCAGGACGCTCAATATGCCGTCGGCCATCAACGGGGGCGGCGCGTTCTTCGGCTTCATCGATTTTGGGAACCAGATTTCCAGCGTCACGTTCAACGCCACCAACGACATTCTGGGCTTTGACGATTTGCGATTCGGCCGCGCGGAGAATAACCCGAATCCGGTTCCCGAGCCGGGGACTTTCGGCCTATTGGGATTTGGTCTCTTGGGCGTTTGGATGGCGGCGAAAAAGCGTACCGCTTATCGAGTCGCGGCATAGATCAACAGGGTTAAAAGGCGTCACCATTTCGGTTTGGCCCAGTTGCGTCCGTACCTGCTCCATCACCGCCGGTCCCTAACGGGGTCAGGTTCACTTCCTGACAAACCCT
Organism: Rhodanobacter thiooxydans LCS2; assembly: GCF_000264375.1. Classification (GTDB taxonomy): domain Bacteria; phylum Pseudomonadota; class Gammaproteobacteria; order Xanthomonadales; family Rhodanobacteraceae; genus Rhodanobacter; species Rhodanobacter thiooxydans. The sequence goes on along the minus strand of NZ_AJXW01000125.1, from coordinate 106 downwards.
GGCACCGCGCACCTACACCACCCCGGACCCAGACACACTATCGCCGCCTTGGCCATGCCCCGATGCTCGGGGCATGGCCAGACTCTGTAGTGGTCAAGTATTTTCG
>NZ_AJXW01000124.1 GCF_000264375.1 Rhodanobacter thiooxydans LCS2 | reverse complement strand
CAAGTCGTGGTAAACGGGGCACGCTCGAACTGTCAAGGAGCGAAGCAGTCGCCAGCATGTAGTTGTAGGCTAAGCCGGTCTACCAGCGATGGCGCCGGCTACGAGTAGGCAAGCGCCTTTTAATTACCTCCGTCCCCTTTGTTGCTTTGTTGGCCATAAAGCGGTCAATGTATATAATGAGAAAGCAAAGGATCCCAGCCAGGCGGCAGTAGACAAGATCAAGGAAGGCACGAAGCCAGCGGATGGGCAGCCTGGAAAGGATGGGGTACTAGTAGGACAAGGTGCCGCCGCCGGGGCCGACGCCGCCGTTGAAACTGCAAAGGGTGTGGACGGCTCAAAGGTTCTTGTCGACAACGGAAAGACAACGGTTGTACAGCTGCCCGACGGTCGTAAAGTTGAATCTCATACTTCGACTCGGGGCGGTCAATACGAGGGCGATAGAACAGTGAAGATTCAGGACAAAGACGGAAGGGTTCGCCCAGAAAACATCATCCGCTACCCCGAGCCGAAGACTCAATGAATCCGTCGTGCACTCCATTTTGCTCATATCTGTCGGATCGCTGGCGCACAAGCCTTTTTCGGGCTGATATATTTCCCGGCTTTCCTTTTGTTCCGTTGAATTGGCAGGCGCTAGCTTTCAATCGTGACAACGCGGGCGATATGAGGCTGCCTAGCAACATTTGGCGGTGCCTGTTGGATCAGGCCCATGAAAGAACTCGCGACACCAGAGCATTCGTGGTTTCCCCCGCGCCAATAATCGGTGGCGTGGTCATGGAGCGAGAACAGCCATTTGTGGTGCCGCTTGATGAGCGGAGCGTGCTTGCGCACTTCAGTGACATGAGTTTGTATTTGCCCGAATTTTTCATGTCAACAGCGAGCGAGCGCTGGGCGATTTGGGGGGATTCTGACTTAACAGTGCTTGGCGCGGAATGCGAGCTAATAACTGCTGTCATAGAAGAATATGGCGGTGAAGCGAAAGCGATCGAAGAAATGGCTCGCGATTTTGGCCTGAGAAACACGACGGAAGACCACTCGATGTGGACGTATTTGAAGGGGCTAGTAGCTCAGCCGGAATCTCGACAGCTCGGAGCAATTAAAGGGGGCGGAGGCTGAGGTTTCACTATGAATCCCTTCGCGTAATCTCAGGGCCACCTCCGGCCTTGTTATGCCACATCGCCAGACGTTCTGGACGGATTCTGGAAGCCGGAGGGCGGGTGAATAACCCAATTAAAGGGGACGCAATTAAAGGGGCGGAGGCAATTAAATCTCCAACAACGTGGATACCGTGATGAAGAAATATTCGTGCATCTTGCTAACATTTTTTCTCTCGGTGGATATCTTTGCGCAAGATATTCCAAAAGTGAGTTTTGATGGTAGATTTGGGTCGCAGTGCATCGCTTTTTCTAGGAATTCTAAAGAAGGAGTATGTATTGCTCCATTTCAAAGAGTTTTGGTTAACCCGGAGAAATATAATCATAAACTGATCAGCCTGACAGGGTTTTTGGTTAATTCATTTGGAAGGCCGGTTTTATTTCCTAGCAGTGAAAGTTACAAGTCAGACATGCAGTTTGAGGGGATTGAATTAATGGGAAAACTCCCATTGGATAAAAAAGTTATGGATGGCATGGACAAGGGTGTTTTCCCAATAAGGGTGGTGGGTATTTTTGATGCGACGTATCAGGGTGCAGATGTGTTTCGCCTTGGAGCAATAAAGAATATTTCTTCGATAACTCTGCATCAGATTATCCCTGAGCGTTAAATAGGTCCAATTAAAGGGGACGGAGGCAATTAAATCTCGCTCGTTGCGCTTGGCCGCCCCCGTGGGCGGCAGGCAACAGGCCGTCCCAGCGTCTTTTCCACCATGCGCTGAAACCGCTCGTCACCCAGTGCACGTTCCTGATTCACGTGTTGCCGGATACGCGCAAGGTCATCGTCGGTCATGCCTTCCCGCAGCCATGTTCGATAGATCGCGTGGCGTTCATCGGGAGTGGGGGCCAGCGCTAGGTACAGCGGATGCGGCGTGATCAGTGGATCACAGGCGAGTCCGAGGTGCGTGTGGACGCTTGACCAGCGATAGTCCTGCGGACTGACGGTCATGGCCGCTCGCACGGGGGTTGAGTTCGATATATCGCATCACGGTCAGCAGATAGCGCTCGGTATCGACCAGACAGGATTTGAAGCGGCCTTGCCAGAGGGTTCCATTGCGCACGTGGCGGTAGTTGAATGCCTGGACGTAGGTCTGGCCGACGGCCCGCATGGCGGCCGACAAGGAGCCGGGTTGCGGCGAGGTGAGCAACAGATGGAAATGATTGTCCATCAGCACGAAGGCGTGCACCTGGACAGCATGCTTCCGGCAAGCGCCACGCAAGAGGCGACGAAAGTGATGCCGATCATCATCGTCCAGGAAGATGGCGCCCCGGTTTACGCCGCGCTGTGTCACGTGCAACGGAATGCCAGGTAGCTCAAGTCGTGGTAAACGGGGCA
>NZ_AJXW01000123.1 GCF_000264375.1 Rhodanobacter thiooxydans LCS2 | reverse complement strand
AACGTCGGCACGATTGGTCACGTGGATCACGGCAAGACGACGCTGACGGCGGCGCTGACGAAGGTCGGTGCGGAGCGCTTCGGTGGCGAGTTCAAGGATTACAGCGCGATCGACGCGGCGCCGGAAGAGAAGGCGCGCGGCATCACGATCTCGACGGCGCACGTGGAATACGAGTCGCCGAAGCGGCACTACGCGCACGTGGA
>NZ_AJXW01000122.1 GCF_000264375.1 Rhodanobacter thiooxydans LCS2 | reverse complement strand
CTTCGGAGTTGAATCCGCCACGAAATCCACAATTACGAAGTGCAAGGCAATAGTCATGTCAACGACATTCACAACGTTTGATGCTGCTGAGTATCTCGACAGCAACGAAGCCATTGCGGCTTACATCAACGTGGTCTTCGAGGATGGCGACCCCGATCTTTTGCTGTCTGCCCTGTCAGATATCGCGCGCGCACGCGGCATGACGAAAGTGGCCGAAGACAGTGGCCTGGGTCGTGAGAGCCTCTACAAGGCCTTGCGCCCAGGCGCGAAACCAGGATTCGTCACCGTATCCAGGATCCTGGGCGCGCTGGGCGTGCGCGTGATGGCAAAGCCAAAGGCAGCCACAACCAGCAAGAAAGTCGCTGTCCGGAAGAAGATCACTGCCAAGAAAATCGCGCCCGTCAAGCAGGCGAAGCGCCGGGCTAGCGCCTGACAACGTTTCGCCGTATCGACACCCTTGGGCGTAATGGACGCACGAAGGTGACTATGGCGAGACACCAGCGGCGGCTGTGGTGGGCGAACCAGAAGCTGGCGAGCACCAGCGCCGTGAAGCAAAAATTGCCCCTCACACCTTTTCCGATCGCTGCGGCCGTGGGGTCGGCAATATGCAACAAGGGAATCGAGACGGCCGACTGCACCTGTGCCGCCACCTTGTGCATGGTGTTGGTGCAGATCACCAGGCCTTCGGCTCCAGCCCGCTCCAGTGCGGATGCAGCTTGCGCCAGGACCTCGCCGGCCTTCTCCCACTCGCCGGCATGCTGCAATTGCTCGATCTCGTGGCAATCCACGCTGAACAGCACCAGCGTGGCCGAGTGCAATCCGCCGAGCTGCTGTTTGACCGCCTCGTTGATCTCCCGGTAGTAGGAGACGGTGGACTCCCAGCTCATGCCGCCAATCAATCCCAGGGTCCTCACTTGCACAGCCTCCTCGCTGACCCGTGGCGTCCGATTCCCGCGACGAAGGCAGACAGCTCCATCCGCTGCAGGAAAGTCCCATGCATGCTGGCGGGCGTGAAAAGGGGAAAGCATGGGCCAGAATGCAGGGCAAGGAACCCGGCGCGCGCGACGCGGCTGCCGGATCAAGGGATTCCCTGCGATGGTCCCGATGGTGACGTTCGCCACAAACGATGAGGCCCCGCGAGCGTGGACTCTTTGGTCGGCACTGGAGAAGTCGCGTGTGGCACCTAGCAACAAAAATTGTCCCTGACACCTTTTCCTTTGAGTGGCAGCCGTCCCTGCAACGGCCTGCAAAGCCGCGTACGTCGGTGGCGTCCGCTGCTCAGGCGGCGCGGCGATTGATCTCGACCAGCACACCCACGATTGCATCCGCGTCGCCATCGCCGAACGTTCCCTCCAGCCCTTCATGGTGCAGGCTGGTGAACGGCGGCTCGTAGAGCTGGCCGGGATCCATCACACCGGTTCGCGTGAGGCGGTCGATCACCATCTCCACGAAGCGGATCTGCCGGCTGCTGTAACGACTCTCGTCGAGGAATTGGCCGAAGGCTTCCTTGGCGGCGTTTCGATCCAGCCCGACCAGCGAACGGATGAACAAGGTCAGCGGCTTGTCGCTGCCGTAGCACTGCTCAAATCTCGTTCGACTCTCCACCGGTTCGGATTCGTAAACGAAGCGCTCCAGTTCGTGCAGATCGGTGGGCGTCAGCGGCTTGTTGTGCTTGAGCTTGGCGATGGCAACATGGCTTTCGTTGGCGCGGATATACGCCTCGACCTTCTTCTTGTACTGGGCGAGGTTGATGCCGGTGCTGAAATCCTTGAGGACGACTTCCTTCGCCTCGCCGATCTCGTCGGTCAGCATGCTGTAGACGGGTTTGATCGACTGGCGCTCGATGAACTGGATCAGGCCGCGCAGCCTGCGGCGCACCTGCTCGATCATCGGCAGCGTGATGTCCTTCCAGAATTCCTCGCCCTGCACTTCCTGGATCAAGGCCAGCTCCGCGCGCACGGCGGGGATGGTGTCCCGGGTTTCCAGCTCGCTGGCCAGCTCGATAATGCGGTCGCGATAGCTCACGAAATCCGGGGTAGAGCGCACCAACGCCAGCTGCAGGTTCACACAGATCAGGTCGAACAGTTTGGCGGTGATGTGCTCGGGCTCGCGTTCGCTGGGCAGGCCGGCTACGTGTGCGCGCAGGTCGCCCAGGGCGGAATCGTCCAGAGCCACCCACTGCTCGCGATCGCCGAAGCGCACTACATGCTCGCGCTCGGTGCGCACGATGAAGTTGTCCAGGTTCATCGCGGCTACTTCACCGTGCAGCGCGTCGGTCAACTCGTCGCGCAGGAACACCAGCTTGTCGTAGCTCGCCGGATGCTCGGCCAGCGGATGGGCGTCTGGCTGTGCATCGCGCGGCAGCAGCGACAACAGGTCCAACCGCGCCTTGAACAAACGCTTGCCCAGCGGCTCGGCCAGGCCGCCCAGTGCGCCGCGCGGGTTCTCGTTGAAGTATTCGAAGTTGGCGCAGAAGTCGAAGATGTAGAACTCGCTCTTGTCCACGCCCGGCGTGAACAGGTCCGGGCACAGCCGCGTGCCGCGGCCGATCATCTGCAGGAACTTCACCTTCGAACGCACCGCCTTGAAAAACACCAGGTTCAGCACCTGCGGCACGTCGATGCCGGTATCGAGCATGTCCACCGAGATGGCGATCTGCGGCAGCTTGTCGAGCTTGCTGCTGAAGTCGTCGATCAGGCTCTGCGCGTAGTTCACCGCGTGGGTGATCACGCGGGCGAACTCGCCGTGGTAATGCGGGTAATGGTGGTTGAAGCGCTTGGCGATGAACTCGGCGTGCTTCTGGTTCACCGCAAAGATGATCGTCTTGCCCAGCTTGTCGCCACCGTCGACCTTGAGGCCGTTTTCCATAAGATGCTGCAGCATCAGGTCGACGGTGCTTTCGTTGAACAGCTGCTTGTTGACCTCGGAGGCATGCACCTCGGCCGGTGCCGTGGACTCCTCGCCTTCACCGGCGCGGTCACCCCAGTCCAGCGATTCCCAATGCGCCTTTTCTTCGTCGCTGAGGTCGCTGTAGCGGATACCTTCGCGCACGAACTTGATCGGCACCGAGTGCGATTTCGGTGGCACCAGAAAGCCATCGGCCACGGCTTCGTCCAGCCCGTAAGCGTCGGTCGGTACGCCGGTTTCCAGGCAAAACAGGTGATAGGTATCGCGATCCACCTCGTCGCGCGGGGTCGCGGTGAGGCCGACCAAGTAACTGTCGAAGTAGCGGAAGATCGCGCCGTACTTCTGGTACACGCTGCGGTGGGCCTCGTCGATGACGATCAGGTCGAAATGACCCACGCCGTAGCGGCGCTGGTCACCATCCATCTGGTCGATCAGGCCCATCATCGTCGGGTAGGTCGACAGGTAGACCCGACCCTGCCCGTGCTTGTCGGTCACCAGGTTCACCGGGCTGGCATCGGGCAGATGCTCCTTGAACGCGCCGGTGGCCTGATTCACCAGCGCTACGCGATCGGCCAGGAACAGCACGCGCTTGACCCAATTCGCGCGCATCAGCAGCTCCACCAGCGCAATCGACATCCGCGTCTTGCCGGTGCCGGTGGCCATGGTCAGCAGGCCGGCGCGGCGACCTTCGGCCAGCGCCTCGGCCATGGCACGGATGGCGCGATGCTGGTAACTGCGCTCGACGATGCGGGTGTTGATTGGCAGCGTTCGCGGGTCGGTCTGCATGCTGCGCCGCTGGACCGCCAGTTCCAGTTCGTCGCGCGAATAAAACCCCTGCACCTCGCGCGGCGGCGCGCGCCGGTCGTCCCACAGCCAGGTATGGTTGCCGTTGGTATAGAAGATCAGAGGGCGCCGGCTTCTTTCGGCTTCCAGACAATCGGCATAAAGCTTCGCCTGCTGCTGGCCGACATCAGGATCTTTCAGGCTGCGCTTGGCCTCGACCACCGCCAGCGGCTGACCATCCCTGCCCCACAGCACGTAATCGACAAAGCCCTCGCCCTTGGCGTTGGGCATGCCGCTCACCGGTACCTCGACCGAGGCGTTCTTGCCCAGCTCCCAGCCCGCCTCGCGCAGCATCACGTCGATGAAGAAGCGGCGGGTGTCCGCCTCGTCGTAGTCGTGCGTATCCGGTACGGCGATATTGGCCGCCTTGGCCTGCGCCAATTCGGCGCGCGCCGTGGCAAGCTCCGCATTGATCCTGGCCAGCAGCGCTTCGCGTTCGGTCAGCGTGGCCGCCTGCTCGGCGATGGCCGCCTCGCGCGCCTCCAGCGTGGCGTGCTGCGCCTCGATCTGTTGCTGGAACTTAGCTTCCTGCTTCTTCAGCTCATCGCGGGTCAGCGCAATCGCTTCGTCCGCGCGCACCAGTTTCGGCACGCGCTTTTCGTCGAACGTGGCCTCGATGGATTTGGGGTCGCTGGCGCGCGTATATGTGCGCGCAAGCCAGAACAGCATATGGAACAGTTCGCGCACCAGCCGCAGCGCATCCAGGTGGCCGATCGGCTGGCTCGCATGCACCGCCTGGTTGCCGAAGCGCTGGATCAGCCGCATCTTCTGCAGCACGGGTGGTGGCGGCAGTTGCTCGAAGTCGCGGTCGGTCAGCAGCGCGTTGAGATTGCGGTCATACGGCATCCGCAGATCGCGGTCGTGCTCGTACAGCCAGTGCACCGCCTGCTCCAGCGCGTGCCGCGTACGCATCACGCAGGCACGCGGATCGGAATAGACCAGTTGCTCCGCTCCCTTCGCCGGCTCGACTAGCGGTTTGAATTCGGGTTGTAGAAACTCAAAGTTGCTAGCCATCACCCGCTCCCGTCCTGGCTACTGCGCGACGAATCCCAAGCTTCGGCCGCCAAAGGCGTCTCGAGCAGCGTTCAAATCCTCCAGCTTCTCTTTTAGCGCGACCTCGAGGGCTTCAACCTCGTTTTTCAAATCGCGCAGCCCGGCTTTGAACTTTTCTCGTTCATAAGTATCGGGGATCGGAAGCATTAGATCAGCTAGTCGATCTGGGTTAAGAGAAACGTTTGCCGAACCTCTCATTAACGGCACAAGCAGTTGGTCTTTGAATCGACGCAGATAGTAATACACGAACTCCGTGTCGACATCATCAGTCTTGGGAACTAATGCAACGCAGATGGTGGCAAGTGCCGCCTTTCCTTGAATATAGTGAATCTGCTTTATGGAAGCATGACCATGACCTGTTGAGGATACCAAGGGTATGACGATTGCTTTGGAGTCTATCTGCCAACGATCCGCACGCTTCACTTCTGCAGAGGTCGTTACAAAAGGAAAATCACCGTTTTCCACAGCGCCCGCAGCCGGGGTTTCGCCTCTGACAAGATTGAACAAATCCCCTAGTCGCTCGGTCTTAATTTTTCGTGGATATCGGTAACCGGATAAATATACCCTATGACAAAGATCATAATTGGAATCACGTATCTCTTTAACAGAAACGAAACGGTGTTTCGTCTCCTTCGACACGTAGTCTTTTGTGAGCCGCTCACTCCAGAGTTTCAAAAGGCCGGGAAGATCACTACCTTCGACTTCTACTTTACTTGCACCGTCAGAAAACCCATCGTTTTCGACGCGAAAAAACCAAACCTGATCAGTCGTCGCGACCTTTTGAAATACCAAAATGCACGTAGCAACACTAGCGTATGGTTTGAAGACCCAATGAGGGAGCGCAATAACTGCAATCAATCTATTATTTTCGACCAGCCTCTTTCTTATTGTTTGATGGGCGTTTGAATCCGACTCCAAAACTCCGGCTGGAACTACTACAGCTGCGCTGCCTCCCTGCTTCAAAAGCCGTTCGACCAAGGCCACAAAAAGAAGCTCTGTCTTTCGAGTGCGGACCACCGAAAGTAGGTCAGCGGCACATGACTCGTAATCCAATGACCCCGAAAACGGCGGATTGGCCAGGACCAGGCTGAACTGGCCTTCGACGTTGGCGTGGCCCTCGCTCAAGCTGTCGCGGTTCTCGATGGCCGGGTCTTCCACACCGTGCAGCAGCATGTTCATCGAGCCGATGCGCAGCATGGTGCTGTCGAAGTCGAAACCGTGGAAGGTGTCATGGTTGAAACGTTTCGTGCTCTTCTTGTCCGCGTAGATCTCGTCGCTGTGATGCGCGTTGAGGTACTCGCTGGCTGCCACCAGGAAACCCGCCGTGCCGCAGGCGGGGTCGCAGATGGTGTCGGGCGGCTTGGGCGCCATCATGTCCACCATCAGCTTGATGATGTGGCGAGGCGTGCGGAACTGGCCGTTCTGCCCAGCGCTGGCGATCTTGCCCAGCATGTATTCGTAGAGGTCGCCCTTGGTGTCGCGATCGTCCATCGGGATGGCGTCGAGCATGTCCACCACCTTGGCCAGCAGCGCCGGCGTGGGGATGGTGAAGCGCGCATCCTTCATGTGCGCCGCGTAAGTGGATTCGCCGCCGTGCCCGCCCAGCCGCTTGATGAAGGGGAACACCTCCTCGGACACGATGTGATAGAGCAACCCCGGATCGCCCAGATCCTTGAAATGCGACCAGCGCAGTTTCTGCTGGCGACTGTTGAAGATCGGGTTTTCGACCGGCTGCTTGATGCGGTGGGCCTTCTTCTCCTTCACCGTCTGCATCTCATCCAGCCGCTTGATGAAGAGCAGGTAGGTCATCTGCTCGATGACCTCCATCGGGTTGGAGATGCCGCCGCTCCAGAATGCGTTCCAAATCTGGTCGACCTGGGATTTGATGGTGCCTGTGATCACTGCTACTGCCTGTGTGGATGTTCGGGGTTGGCATCAAGCCCGGTTGTACCGGGCGCGCTGTTCAATAGTGATACCGCAACTGCGCAATCAGCAGCGCGCCCGCGACGGGCTTGTAGACCATGCGGTGCTCGTCGTTGATGCGGCGCGACCAGTAACCCGCCAGCCCGTGCCGCAAAGGTTCGGGTTTGCCGATGCCTTCGAGGGGGTGGCGCATGGTGTCGTCGATCAGCTTGTTGATGCGCGCCACCAGCTTGCGGTCGTGGACCTGCCAATGGAGGTAATCCTCCCAGGCCGCATCGGAGAAGATCAGCTGCATGCCGGTTCGGTTCAACGGGCCAGCTTGCGCGGTTTACCGCCACCGGATTCCAGCTGCGCCATCGACTCCAGCAGACGGCGCGCGTTCCTGGGGCTACGCAGCAGGTACGCGGTTTCTTCCATGGACTGGTAGTCGGCCAGCGACATCATCACTACCGACTCCTCCTTTTTGGTGATGATCACCGGCGCATGATCCTCGCAGACGCGCTCCATCGTCTCGGCGAGACTGGAGCGGGCCTTGGTGTAGGTGATGGTGTCCATCGGCTACCTCGATATGTACATTATCCTGTACACAATCTAGCCGACGACCTGCTGGCAGTCAAATTGTCAGAAAAGCGAAACGCCCGCTTCGATGCATTGCGCTGTTGCGTGACGTCCGCGGGGATTGTTGGGCCCATCCATGGGCCCAACACCTTCGCGCTGCGCGCTACGGTGCCAGCCTGCGGCTGTCCGAATTCGTTCCGGACGAATTCGTCGAACCCGGGTGGGTTCTCACCCAGTCCTCACCATCAGAAACGCAAAACGCCCCACACGGGGGCGTTTTACGTTTCTGGCGGAGAGAGTGGGATTCGAACCCACGGTAGGCTTGCACCTACGGCAGTTTTCAAGACTGCTGCCTTAAACCGCTCGGCCATCTCTCCATAAACTCGTCGCCTGCAGCAAGGCGCGCGTTGTGCGCCACTACGGCAGTTTTGCTCCGGGCATCCTGCCCTTCGCCCCTTCGGGGCCAGCGGCTGCGCCGCTGTCCGCTTCGGCATCCTGCCTACGCGTCAAGACTGCTGCCTTAAACCACTCGGCCATCTCTCCATAAGTTCTCGGCGGCTGAGTTTATCAGGGACTCTGCGGCGGGCGGCCGTTGCCGCCCTTCTTCGACAGCGCCACCAGGCAAACCACCAGGATCGCCACCGGAATCAGCGCACCAAGCAGCGGCACCAGCAGTATCGGTTCGCGCACGACCATCGGCACCAGTTGGGTGGCGCTGGCGAAGGCGACGATGGCGAGGCGCCAGCGGCGGCTGTCGCGGGCGAACCAGAAGCTGGCGAGCACCAGCGCCATGGCGACCACGGACAGGTCGAGATCCAGCACCGGCATCTGCCATACGCCGTCGAAGCCCAGACGCATGCCGATCACCGTGGCCAGCACCGCCAGCAGGAAGAAGCTGGTGTAGAACTCCACCCTGCCCCAGCGGCCGTGTCCGGATGCCGGCGTGTTCACGCGATGCTCTCCAGGCCGGCCATGTACGGACGCAACGCTTCGGGGATGTTGATTGAGCCGTCGGCGTTCTGGTTGTTTTCCATCACCGCGATCAGGGTGCGGCCGATGGCGAGGCCGGAGCCGTTGAGCGTGTGCACCAGTTCGGGCTTGCCGGTGTCCGGGTTGCGCACGCGGGCCTGCAGGCGGCGCGCCTGGAAGTCCTCGCAGTTGGAGCAGCTGGAGATTTCGCGGTAGGTCTGCTGGCTGGGCAGCCACACTTCGAGGTCGTAGGTCTTGACCGCGGTGAAGCCCATGTCACCGCTGCACAACAGCATCTTGCGGTATGGCAGGCCGAGTTTCTGCAGTACCTTCTCGGCGTGGCCGACCATTTCCTCCAGTTGCGCGTGCGACTGGTCGGCACGGGTGATCTGCACCATCTCGACCTTCTCGAACTGGTGCTGGCGGATCATGCCGCGGGTGTCGCGGCCGTAGCTGCCGGCCTCGGCGCGGAAGCACAGCGTGTGCGCGGTCATGCGCAGCGGCAGCGCGTCGGCGTCCTGGATGGTGTCGCGCACTAGGTTGGTCAGCGAGACTTCGGCGGTGGGAATCAGGTAGCGCCTGGTTTCGCCCACTTCGGTGGCAAACAGGTCGTCCTCGAACTTCGGCAGCTGGCCGGTGCCCTGCATGCTGTCGGCGTTGACGATCACCGGCACGTTGCATTCGAGGTAGCCGTGCTCGCCGGTGTGCAGGTCGAGCATGAACTGACCGAGCGCGCGGTGCAGGTGGGCGAGCTGGCCGCGCAGCACGGTGAAGCGCGCACCGGACAGCTTGGCGCCGGCATCGCCGTCGAGCCAGCCGTGGCGCTCGCCCAGCTCGACGTGATCCTTCACCGTGAAATCGAACTCGCGCGGCGCGCCCCAGCGGGCGACTTCGAGGTTGTCATGCTCGTCCTTGCCGACCGGCACGGAGGCGTGCGGGATGTTCGGGATGCCCAGCGCGATCGCAGCCAGCTTGGCCTGCACCTCGGCGAGCTGGAGCTCGTTCGCCTTGAGCTTGTCGCCGATGCCGGCGACTTCGGCCATCAACGCTGCGCTGTCCTCGCCTTTCGCCTTGGCCTGGCCGATCGCCTTGGAACGCGTGTTGCGCAGGTTCTGCAGATCCTGCGTTTCAGTCGCCAGCTGCTTGCGCATGCTCTCCAGCGACTCGACGGCGGCCACGTCGAGCGTGTAGCCGCGGGTTTCAGCGAGGCGCGTGGCGGTTTCGGCGAGGTGCGAACGCAGCAGGGCGGGATCCAGCATGATCGAAGTCCGGATGAAGGCTTGAACCGCGAATTATCGCCGCCGCGTGGCGGTGGCCGCAATGTGAGTTTGGGCGGCGTGAGGGCTTCACCCCTCCCCACCCTCCCCTGCTGCACGTCCCGCAAGGGGACTTCCTTCGGTCGCAGGGAGGGAGCAATGCAGCGCCGCGAAGCAGCCAGCGTAGGGCGGGCGCTGCCCGCCTTTGCAGTGCATCGTGCGGCGGGCAGTGCCCGCCCTACTCTACTGCCCGCCCGGAGAGAGCATCGCCCGCGAGCGGGCTCCTACGGTTTGCGTGCCTTGGCGCGGGCGGCGCGCAGGGCCAGCAGCTTTTCGCGCAGTTGCAGTTCCAGGCCGCGCTCGACCGGCTCGTAGAAGATGTTGCCGGCCAGTGCGTCGGGCAGGCACTGCTGGTCCAGCGCGATGCCGCCTTCGGCGTCGTGGTCGTACTGGTAGCCCTTGCCGTAGCCGAGGCCCTTCATCAACTTGGTGGGCGCGTTGCGCAGGTGCATCGGCACCTCCAGCGTGCCGCCCTGGCGCACCGCGTCGCGGGCCTTGTTGTAGGCCATGTAGGCAGCGTTGCTCTTCGGCGCGATGGCCAGCCAGATCGCCAGCTGAGCCAGGCCGAGTTCGCCCTCGGGGCTGCCCAGGCGCTCGTAGGTATCCCACGCGTCCAGCGCCATGCGCCAGGCGCGCGGCTCGGCCAGGCCGACGTCCTCCACCGCCATGCGGGTCATCCGCCGGGCCAGGTACAAGGGGTCGACGCCCCCGTCGAGCATGCGGCACAGCCAGTACACCGCGGCGTCGGGATCGGACGAACGCACGGATTTGTGCAGCGCCGAGATCTGGTCGTAGAACTGCTCGCCCTGCTTGTCGAAGCGGCGGGTGCGGTCGGCCAGCACCTGGGTCAATGTTGCTTCGTCGATCGTGCGGTCTTCGGCCAGCTCGGCGGCGATTTCAAGCAGGGTCAGCGCACGGCGCACGTCGCCGTCGGCGGCCTGGGCGATCGAGTCCAGCGCCTCCTCGCTCACCTGCAGCTGCAGCGCGCCAAGGCCGCGTTCGTCGTCTATCAGCGCGCGCTTCAGCGCCGCGATGATGTCGCCGGTGGACACCGGCTCCAGCACGTGCACGCGGCAGCGCGAAAGCAGCGCGGAGTTCAGTTCGAACGAGGGGTTCTCGGTGGTGGCGCCGATGAAGATGATCACGCCGCGCTCGATGTGCGGCAGGAATGCGTCCTGCTGGGTCTTGTTGAAGCGGTGCACTTCGTCGACGAACAGCACCGTGCGCCGCCCTTGCGCGAAGTTCAGCTCGGCTTCGGCCAGCGCCTTGCGCACGTCCGGCAGGCCGGACAGCACGGCGGAAATCGCGCGGAAGTCCGCGTCGGCGTAACGCGCCACCAGCAGCGCCAGGGTGGTCTTGCCGCAGCCGGGCGGTCCCCACAGCACCATCGAGTGGATCTTGCCCGCTTCCAGCGCGCGGCGCAGTGCCTTGTCGGGACCGACCAGGCGCTGCTGGCCGACGATCTCGTCGAGGCTGCGCGGGCGCGTGCGTTCGGCCAGCGGCTTGAGCGCATCGGGTTCGGCGAACAGGCCGGCGCCGGGTGTGGGGACGGGACGGGGCATGCCCGCATGATACGTCATGCCGCTGCTGCCCATGGCGTGGCCAGGCGGCTATCGGGGCCGCGCTGCCGCGTGCCGGGTCGACGACCGCCGCGCCCCGCGCGGCGGTCACACTTAGAACTTATCCGTAAATAATA
>NZ_AJXW01000121.1 GCF_000264375.1 Rhodanobacter thiooxydans LCS2 | reverse complement strand
CACTTCAAAGTTGAATCCGTCAGCAATCGTCTAACATTTCGTTCGAGGTGGACGGGCCCCGTCGCCGCTAACCTGTCTATAGCGCTGAATGAGCCGGCCGCTTTTCACTGGGCGCAAGCCTGACCACTCATTCGAGGCGGGCGGTTACGCCACTTCACTTCGGGGTGCTGGCCCTCATGACGAATTCCCGTCTTTGGTTTGGTCCTTTTGCGGCGCTGCTTTTTTTCGCAGGTACTTTTGCCATCGGCCTGATCACTCCGGGCTACAGCCATGTTCGCCAGACCGTCAGCGAACTTGGAGAGGTCGGTTCTCCGGGGCAGGTCGCGTTCGGTGTTCTGCTTTGGCTCGTTGCTGCGTGCCTTGTCGTCTGCGCTGGCGCTATCGCCCGTTCCCTCCATGACCTTGGCTGCTCGGCGCTTCCGGCCTATGTCGTCGGTGCCATGGCCATCTCATGCATGGGGGTGGGCCTATTTGCCTTTCCGCACCCGCTCCACAATGTTTTTGGCTTGTCCGAGACCGTTGGCTTGCAGGCACCGCTGGCTGCGGCGCTGGTTTGCAGAAAATCGCCCCGTGCGAGGCGGGCCACATTGTTTTCAATGGTCATGTACGTCCTGGTTGTGCTGGCCATCGCAATCAATCTCGTGCCATTGGGCCGACCGGCGGGGCTGTGGCCGCTCATCAAGCCCTTGTATGGCCTCGTACAACGCTTTCTTTTCGCATCATGGTTCTTCTGGTGTGCAGGTTATGCGCTGCTTCTGATGCGAATCGGTCAGGCTGACTGCTCCCGGAATTAGAGGGGCATGCCTGATTGAGCCTTGGCCCTCCACGCCGGTGCGCCCTGGGCGCGGCACGGATTGACCATGTCCCCCTTGGGTTTTCGATGGCGCACCGCCCGGCATCGCGCTAGCCTGCGTGCTTCCGCATCGGGGGATGGGGAGGAAGCTATATGCGCAGGGCGTGGAAATGGCTCGGGCGCCTGGGCGCCGTCGTGCTGGTTTTGCTGGTGGCGGTGGCGCTCTCGGCGTATGTGCTGAGCGAGCGGCGCATGGCGAAGGTGTACCGGATCGACCCGCCGGTGCCGGCGGTGCCCACCGATGCGGCGGCGGTGGAGCGGGGCAGTCACCTCGCCGCGATCCGTGGCTGCAAGGATTGCCACGGCGCCGACCTGGGCGGCGCCACCTTCATCGACAATCCGCTGTTCGCCCGGCTGTCGGGCCCCAACCTCACGCCGGCCGGTCCGGGCGGCAAGCTCACCGACGTGGACCGGGTGCGCGCGATCCGCCACGGCGTGGCGCCGGACGGGCGCTCGCTGCTGTTCATGCCGGCGCAGGAGTTCAGTCACCTCGGTGATGAGGACCTGGGCGACCTGCTGGCCTATCTGCACAGCGTGCCGGCGGTCGAACGCACGCCGCCGGCGAACCGGGTCGGCCCGCTGGGGCGCGTGCTGTTCGTGGCCGGCAAGGTGCCGCTGCTGCCGGCGGAGATCGTCGACCACGCCGTGCAGCATGGCGAGCCGCCGCCGGCCGGTCCCACCGCCGCCTACGGCGCCTATCTCGCCACCGCCTGCGCCGGCTGCCACGGCAAGGGGTTCTCCGGCGGCCACATCCCGGGCACGCCGCCGGACTGGCCCGATGCCGCCAACCTCACGCCGGACCCGAGCGGCCTGGCGAGCTGGGGCGAGGCCGACCTGAAGAAGGCGTTGCGCGAGGGCGTGACGCCGGGCGGCCGCGCGCTGAAGACCGACTACATGCCGGTGCGGGTGACCCGCTTCCTCACCGACGAGGAGGTCGGCGCGCTGTACGCCTATCTGCGCAGCGTGCCGCCGCGGCCGAGCGGACAGCACTAGGGATGATCTGATCCAGTCTTGCCCGTTATTTCAGCGAGGTGCCTTTCAACAGCGAAGGTCAAGCTGGAATCCAGGGTCTTCAAACAATTGCCGAGGCACTGGATCCCAGCTTGACCCGCCTCCGGCTGCTGAAAAGCACCTCGCTGGGATGGCGGCTTGGCCGTGGCGGCGGCGGATGGCGCGTTGCGCGGCGCGTGGATGCGGCGGGCGCTTTTCGGTATGTTGGCGGCTTCCCAACGCCAAGGCGCGCCGCATGACCGCATCGCTGGAACACCCCGAGCACCTGAGGCGCAGCCTTTCCAACCGGCACCTGCAGCTGATCGCCATCGGCGGCGCGATCGGCACCGGCCTGTTCATGGGCTCGGGCAAGACGATCAGCCTGGCGGGCCCGTCGATCCTGCTGGTCTACCTGATCATCGGCGTGATGCTGTTCTTCGTGATGCGGGCGATGGGCGAGCTGCTCTTGTCCAACCTCGAGTACAAGTCCTTCATCGACTTCTCTACCGACCTGCTCGGACCGTGGGCCGGTTTCTTCTGTGGCTGGACCTACTGGTTCTGCTGGGTGATCACCGCGATCGCCGACGTGATCGCGATCGCCGCCTACGCGCAATTCTGGTTCCCCGGGCTGGCGCCGTGGATTCCCGCGGTGCTGTGCGTATTGCTGCTGCTCAGCCTGAACCTGGTCACGGTGAAGCTGTTCGGCGAGATGGAGTTCTGGTTCGCACTGATCAAGATCGTCGCGATCATCGCGCTGATCGTCACCGGCTTCGCGCTGGTTGCGTGGGGCTTCACCTCGCCGAGCGGGCACCAGGCTTCGCTGGCCAATCTGTGGAATGACGGAGGGTTCTTCCCGCAGGGCATGAGTGGCTTCTTCGCCGGCTTCCAGATTGCGGTGTTCGCCTTCGTCGGCATCGAGCTGGTCGGCACCACCGCCGCCGAGACGGCCGACCCGAAGCGCAACCTGCCGAAGGCGATCAACTCGATTCCGGTGCGCATCATCATCTTCTACGTGCTGGCCCTGGTTGCGATCATGATGGTGACGCCGTGGCGCCTGGTGGAAGCGGGCAAGAGCCCGTTCGTCGAATTGTTCGTGCTGGCGGGCATCCCGGCCGCAGCCAGCCTGATCAACTTCGTGGTGCTGACCTCGGCTACCTCCTCGGCCAACAGCGGCATCTTCTCCACCAGCCGCATGCTGTACGGCCTGGCCGAGGAGCGGCACGCGCCGAAGGCGTTCGCGCGGCTGTCGCGGGCGGCGGTGCCGTCGCTGGGCCTGTTGTTCTCCTGCTTCTGCCTGCTGCTGGGCGCGGCGATGATCTACCTGATCCCCGACCTGATCACCGCGTTCACGCTGATCACCACGCTGTCGGCGGTGCTGTTCATGTTCGTCTGGTCGCTGATCCTGTTCGCCTACATGGCCTACCGGCGCAAGCGCCCGCAGCTGCATGAGGCGTCCATCTACAAGATGCCCGGCGGCGTGTTCATGTGCTGGGTGTGCCTGGCGTTCTTCGTGTTCGTGCTGGTGCTCCTGAGCCTGCAGCCGGATACGCGCGAGGCGCTGATCGCCAGCCCGGTGTGGTTCGTGCTGCTGGGCATCGGCTACCTGTGGAAGGGGCGCCGGTTGCGCCGCGCCGCGGCCCTGCCGGTCGAGTGACGCGCCGTAACCGCGGCAGGCGGCGCGGTCCGCCCTCGCTTCGCAGGGCGGGCACGACCCGCCGTGCTTTTCAACGGTGCGCGCCATCAAGAGCGGCGGGCCGTGCCCGCCCTACGAAGCGGGGCATGGCGAGCTCGATGTCGCGGCCGATGGCACGCGCCTCAGTCGCGGTCGGGCGCACCGAGCGGGAAGTACGAGCGGTACGGTCGCGCCTCGTCCACCGCGCGGGCGAACGAGGGGCGCGCGAACAGGCGTTGCCGGTAAGCCTGCAGGTTGGCGCATCCCGCCGGGATGCGATGGGTCCAGTCGGCGTAGAACAGCGCAGGCGCGGCGGAGCAGTCGGCGAGGCTGAAATCGTTGCCGGTGGCCCAGTGGCGACCGGTGAGTTTCCTCTCCAGCCAGGCGTAGGCGGTGTCGAGCAGGGCACGTGCATCCTTCACGCCGTAGGGGTCGCGGTCGGCCGCGGGGCGCAGGCTGTCGAACACGATCTGCTGCTGCGGCGTCTGCACGTAGTTGTCGAAGAAGCGGTCGAGCAGGCGCGCCTCCAGTGCGGTATCGGCGTCGACGGGAATCAGCGGGGCGGTGCCGGGGTAATGCCGGTCGAGGTACTCGATGATGACGCTCGACTCGACCACCGTGCGTTCGCCATCGCGCAGCAGGGGAAAGCGGCGGACCGGCCACAGCGCGGCGAACTCGGTGTCGGTGGTGGCATCGTCCGGCGTGAGCACGCGCCATTCGAAATTCGAACGCAATGCCGTTCTCGTACAGCGCAACGAGCACCTTCTGGCAGTAGGAGGAGAACGGGTGGGCGTAGAGCTGCAAGGGCATGGCGGCGCCTTTTTGTGGAGATTGTCCATGCGACGAATGGCCGCCAGCCGGGTCGAAATGGCCCGCTGCGCGCTTGATCTGGATCAAGGTGGCAGCCCGAGGGCGTGCCGAACATGGACGTCGACGGCGCCGATGCGGTGCCCATGAAACGAGGAAATCCGATGGAATTCCATATTGCCTTGACCGAGGCCGCCCCTGATCCGGCCGTGGTGCAGGATGCCCTGTTCAGTGTCGATCCCACTGCGGTGGCCGACCTGGACATGAGCGGCCTGGTGATGCGCGTATCCGCCTCGGCGACGGCGGCGGACCTGATCGAGGTGTTGCGTCAGGTCGGCTGGTCGGTGGCGCCGAAGCAGGTGGTGCAGTTGCCGTCGATCTGCTGCGGCGGTTGCGGCGGCTGACGCGGCCGCGGCCGGCGATGCTGTCCTGAGCGGCGTCGGCGCGGGCCGGCGTCGTGCCTCGTCGTTTGCCGACGATCAACCCCGGGAGGGTTCTGCCCATGTCGTTCGATATCGTGGTCATCGGTGCCGGCCCTGCCGGCTTGTGCTTCGCCCGCTCGCTGAAAGACAGCGGCCTGCGCATCGCGCTGGTGGAGCGGCAGGAAGAGGCGGCGCTGATGACGCCAGCCGACGACGGCCGCGAGATCGCGATCACCCACCGCTCACGGCGACTGCTGCGTGAACTGGGCCTGTGGGCGCGCCTGCGCGAGGAGGAGATCGGCACGCTGCGTGACGCCATGGTGCTCGATGGCGACGACCGCGACGGGCTGATGTTCCGCCACGGCGAGGCCGGCAAGGAACAGCTGGGCTGGCTGCTGTCGAACCACGCGATCCGCCGTGCGGCATACGAAGAGGTGGCAGGCTTGCCCGAGGTCGAGCGCATCACTGGCGCACGGGTCGACGCCGTGCGCACCGGGCCCAACGGCGCCGAGGTTGAGCTGGACAACGGCGAGACGCTGCACGCGCAACTGGTGGCGGCGGCGGACAGCCGTTTCTCCGAGACGCGCCGCGCGATGGGCATTGGCGCGGAGATGCGCGACTTCGGCAAGACCATGCTGGTGCTGCGCATGCGCCACCAGGTACCGCACGAAGAGGTGGCGTGGGAGTGGTTCGGCCACGGCCAGACCCTGGCCCTGCTGCCGCTGCACGATGCGCATACCTCGTCGGTGGTGCTGACCCTGGCCCCGCCGGCAATGCGCGAGCTGCTGGCGCTGAACGATGCGGCGCTGGAAGCGGCCATGGCTGAGCGCTTCCAGGATCGGTTGGGCGCGATGAGCGTGGCCGGCCCGCGCTGCGCCTATCCGCTGGTGGGCGTGTATGCGAAGCGTTTCGTGGCCGAGCGTTTTGCGTTGATCGGCGACGCGGCCGTGGGCATGCACCCGGTCACCGCGCACGGCTTCAATTTCGGCCTGCTCGGGCAGGACCTGCTGGCGCGCGAGCTGCGTGCCGCGCGGGCCGCTGGGCGATCCATCGCCGCGCCGGCGCTGCTGGCGCGCTATGAACGCCGCCTGCGGCTGGCCACGCGGCCGCTGTACCTGGCGACCAACGCACTGGCCGGCCTGTATACCGACGACCGCCGCCCGGCGCGCGCGCTGCGCAAGCTGGCGCTGGGTGCCGGCGCACGGCTCCGGCCGTTCCGGCGGCTGGTGATGTCCGGCCTCACCGCCGAGCAGGGCGGCGTGCCCGCGCCGTTGCGGCTGTTGCGCCGGCCACGGCCGGCCTGACCATCAGCCGCGCCGGTTTCCCTGCACGACCAGGGTGGCGCTCATGCCGGCGGCGAGCACGGCGCCGCGCGGGATCGAGGACGCGTCGATGCGCACGCGCACCGGCACCCGCTGGGCCAGCCGGATCCAGTTGAAGGTGGGCTCGACCTGGGCGAGCAGGTTCTCGCTGGTAGGGCTGGCGCCATCGGCGATACCCACCGCGACGCTGTCGACATGGCCGCGCAGGTGCACGTCGCCGGCCATCAGGCGAATGTCGACCGGATCACCGACGTGCACCTGCGGCAGCTTGGTTTCCTCGAAGTAGCCGTAGATCCAGATGTCGTCGCGCCGGACCAGGGCCATGCGCGGCTTGCCCGTGTCGGCGAAATCGCCGGCGCGCAGGTCGAGGTTGGTGATGGTGCCGTCGCTGGGTGCGTGAACTTCGGTGCGGGCCAGGTCGAGCTGCGCACGCTCCAGCGCGATGCGCGCCTGGCGCACCGC
>NZ_AJXW01000120.1 GCF_000264375.1 Rhodanobacter thiooxydans LCS2 | reverse complement strand
ACTTCAAAGTTGAATCCGCCCGGAATCCCGGAAAATTCCGGCCAGTGCCCTCATCCTGTCATCTGCTTATGTTCCGTAAAACTGGATGCCCCTGTGGCAAATATCGGGAAGCGCCTCATCGGGTGTGAAGAACGCAATGCTCAGGGGGAGATCCATTCGCGGCGACTTCGTTTTGAGGGCTAGCGTCACAAGTTGTAGGAGCCGCTCTTTGGCCACCGAAGCTGCCACTATTCCAAGAAGAATGAATTCCTCCGGCTTGTTGCTTTGGGTGTTCACCTCTGCCAGATAGGCAGCCCTAACAGTCCCCTCCTGCTCGAACAACTCACGCAGCACCTCATCAACTTCGTTCGTTGAGACGCTGGGCGGACCTGCAAGTATGACTTCGTTGTCAATGGGTTCCTGCTGCGCAAAGTAGCCAAGCTCTCTGCCCTCAAGAATCGCCGTGATCTCCGGTGGATACAGTGCTACCGCATCGATATTTGGATTGAGCATCAAGGTGGCGCCGCGCGTAAGTTCAAACAGACGCCGACCCGACATAGCCACAATCGAAATACCATCGCGCAACGGCTGTGCTAAACGCCAACGAATTGATCAGCGTTTGCCACCAACATTGCTCGCCGTCACCAAATTAACTGCTCACTGGCGCCAGACAAACTGACCAGCGCCGCCAAGTTGCTCGCCCAAATCGAGTTACAGATTTGTAGTACGCGGTTCCGCGCAAACTTTCTTGTGTACTGATGTACCGGGTAGAAGGGGATCGGGTGAGTTAACTCTTGCAGCACAGTCCCGTTGGTGACGTGGACGTTCGCCGCCTACAACTTGATCGGCTCGGAGCAGGTCGCCGATCTGTGAGATGACGAGGGCCGTACGTCTGGTGGATGCGGGGTCACCGATTCCAGCTACGGGGTACCGCTTCTTTCATGCTCGAATCTATCGAAGCGATGCTGCGCGCAACAGCGTGCTAGGCGGTCATCGGCTGAGCACTCATACAAGCACTATCTACCGCGCATCGCGGCCGAAGGAGGTATCTTGGCCGCTCGGATGGCAGGCCCGAGAGAAGCAAGTTGCCCAGCCACAACCATCAACACAATTCCGAACAAGAGGAATATGACTGACATCGGCGACTCGCCATAGTGTCGAATAAGATAGGCGTTGAGGGTATACGCTCCCGCGATTCCGACACAGAGCCCAGCTACTACCACGCAGATGTTTTCGACAAGGAAGTGATAGACGATGTCACTCCTGAGTGCGCCCAAAGCGCGACGAACGCCGATGGATTTCCCTCGTCTCGACACCCAGAAACTTACCAAGCCCGCAATGCCGATGATGGTGACCACTAGCAAAGCAACCAACGCATAGGTCATAAGACGCAGCATAGCCACGTCGTGCTGGAAGTATTTCGTACGCAGATCTTCGTAAGTCCCGACGTTTTCAATGACCCCATTGGGATTTGCGGCAAATAGGGCTTGGGCACTACGGTGCAGTGTACGGTCGAGATCAGTTGGCTTGGCACGGACGAGAAAAGCAGTAGTGTCACTGTTTGGTAGGACGGGCACGATGGCGGTGAGTTCATTCTCAGCGCCCAACGTGGGCGCCGGGCTGAGTAGGTGCCTGACAATTCCTACGATGCGCATCGGGTGGCGTTCGACATATACCACCTGACCCAGCGCGTTACGTGAGCCGAACAACTTCCTCGCGAGTTGCTCAGAAACAAGCACCGAACCTGCTTCCGTCAGTGCAGCACCCTGATCCTTATTTAGGACGTACTCGTCTCGGGTAAACGACCGTCCCTTGGATATCTCCAGCCCAAGGACATTCACCATATTAGGCGAGCCAATGAATGCGCTGACCTGCACACCCCCACCACTGCCCGAGTCGGTAGGCAATGACCGTGAGAAGGAAATATTGTAGCTACTTCCATTCAAAGGCAGTGACTGTACGGCTGCCACAGCCTCGACGCCCGAAACAGCCTCGATAGCGCGCATTGCCTCGACCGTGCGCACCCAATGGTTATCGCCACTCGCACTCGACCTGTCTGTGCTGGATAGCATGCCCAATCCAGATTCTTGGAGGCCGCTTTCCTGGTGCGAGGCAAGTACCCTATGGCTCGCCATTAGTGCCATATTGCAGACCACCGAAAAGGAAAATGCGACCTCGATGATGAGGATCAGCACGGTCAATTGGTGCCTGCGAAGTGAGTGCAGGATATGTCCAAGGTGCACGCGGGCAGTCATTGCAGTTTGAGCTCCAGCGCGGGGGGAATCTGGCAAGCTCGCCAAGCAGGGACAACGGCAGCAGCCAAGCTTGAGAAGATCGCAAGGCCTATGGTGAGCGTCAACATGACGACATCAAGATGAGCCAGTTGGGCATATCGATCAGGTTGACCTCGAATGAGGTTGAGTCCAAATACCGTCAGTGCACAGCCCAAGGCTCCACCAAGCACGCCGACAACTGCGGCCTCACTCATCAGCTGGATTAAAATATCCCGCTTCTTCGCACCCAATGCCCGCCTAATGCTGATTTGAGGTGCCATCTGCAAGAACTTGGCAAGAAGCAAACCTACCGCATTTAGTAGACAGACGACCAAGAATAGTTGAGCAAGGAACAGCTGCCGCGACACGTCATCGGGCACAAGATTCAAGTGCTGCAGTCGTTCCATCAGAGGATCCAACCTAGCATCGGCGGCGCGCAGCATCCTTCCATGCTGCTGTTGGTTTCTCCAATACGAGTTCAAAAACTGGAGATACTCTGCTTGGCGTTTGGGACTGTCTAGGCGAACCCAAAACTGGAGCCACCCACATTGATCCCCTTTGTGTGGGTCTTTGTCTTCGCCCCAACACGACATGCCTCCCCCGATGCGCATTTTCTGGTCAAGCGCTGTTTGCAGGGGAACGAAAAACTGGTCTCCTTCACCGAAGGCATAGTCTCCGCTCAGACCGCCGTAAAATAGGGGTTGCGGGTGCCAATTTGAAAGCACGCCTACAATGCGGTAATCAACATTATCCAGATGAAGCATCTCACCTACAGGATTAGCTGAGCCAAAAAGCTTTTTGGCAAGTTCACCGTTCAACACAACCACTCGATCATGGTCACTGTCTTCTTGCGACGTCCATCCAGATCCCCCAACGAAAGGCGTCTCGAACATGCCAAAAAACTCAGCAGTCACCAGATGCCCGCTGACGTAGAACGGGCTGGATCGCCCGCCGGGTGGACTGATCAACGCTCGGCCACCGGCCATGGCTGCCTGCCGGTCAGCTCTATGGGCATCCAAAAGGCTAGATGCATCGGCCCAGGTGAAGCTCTCCCCCCCCGCTCCCTGCCACCCGAGAGGGCTTGCGTTAATGAAGGGATAGAACAAGCTTCCGCTTATGGTCGGTGCAGGATCTTTGGTCATCACATGGATAACCGTGATCATAGTCATGCTCGCGCCAATGCCCAGTCCAATCGCAACGATTAGCATGCTGGCGATGACGCGGTTTCGCGCAAGACTGCGGATACTCAGCTGTAGGTAATAGCGAAACACCCGGCCTCCTTGGTCAACGCAATCAATCGGGCGGCACCATGTGCCGCCCGAAATTCCAATTTCTTAAGCTTGGTTTAGACCTGCCTTGAGGGCGTCAACTTCAATCTGCTTCATCCCCGCATCGCGCAAAGCTACTGCACGGCTGAGCTGCGCCTCGGTTGTTCGCAGGGACGCTTCAAGTGATTTGATCTGCTGATCAATTTCTTTCCGCTTCGCTTGGTTGTCGGCAACCTTTTGACTAGTGAGCGCAGGATCCTGGGTCGCTTTCGTGCCCGATATGGCGGACATCCTCGCCTGCGTCCTCTGCATGCGAAGTTGAGCGAGTTCTCGATCGCATGTTCTAGCGGCACGCATTGCCGAGCTCAGCTGTTTCATTTCAGCGCTTTGCTGAGAGGCGATTGTCGCCACCTGGGAGTCGAGATCGACCGCTTTGTTGACCAGCGTCGGATTTGTGACTGTGAAGCTCGACTTATTGTTGCGAAACCACATTATAGGCTGCTGTCCTCTTTCCATCCGAAGGCGTCGGATCCCGGCAAGATCGCGCTTTTGGGCTCGCACAATCACCACATCCTTCGCCAGGAGCGCGTATCCGTCGTCTTCGCTTGGGGCGCCGCTGACTTCAACACGCTTGGCGGCCAGCTCATCCACATCAAAAGAAGGCTCTGAGGAGATGGCTTCTGTCTGATTTGCTTGAGTTGGCGATTGATTGGATGGAGAGGAGCTTGCGAGGCTTACCGAGCAAGTTGCAGCGAGCGCAAGACCGAACATAGCCATTGATAGAGAGAGGGGTCGGGAAATTGACATAGAAAATCTCCTGGAATTTGGAGGCAAGCGATCTGCGTGAGTCGCTCGGGAGGGCCGCAGATACACTGCGGCCCTCGTCGATCAGACGCAGTTGCAGCCAGTGCTATCTGCAGCACATGCACCTGCACATTCGCAGGTACCACCACCACCGGAACACTTGTTCAAAAGGTTGGGGTGCACCGTGGTTGATGCACCGAATGCAGAGCTAACTGCGCCGGTAGCGATCACAGCGATCGCGAGGATGTTAAGGATGTACCTTTTCATCACTTCCTCCTTAGAAGAGCTGTTGCCAAGATTGCCCGGGATCGGGCAATTTCTTTGCACCTAAGGTGTCAGCTTTCTGTGATAGCACGTCATTTGATGGCTATCCCAGCTCCCGTAGCTCGTATACAACCGAGCCCAGGACGCGGGCTCTCACCCTTTTGCATACCGTTTGATAAGCGCGATGAGCGTTTCTTTACTCTGGTCGCCGCTTACCACGTCTCCATTGATGACGAGCATGGGTGTGCTCGTGAATCCTAGTCGCTGACCTTGCGCCATATCCGCGTCAACCTCACTAGCAAGTTCCTTTTGCGCGATGCAAGAAGCGAATTGGTCGAGGTTAGGAACCTGGGCGCTGGCTGCGAGATCTCTCCAGTTGAGCGTCCCGAGTTTGGCGTTATTTTGATAGACCACCGTTTGAAAGGCTCCTACCACGCCCTGCTTGGCTGCGCACTTGCCGGCCAGTGCAGCCTCATAAGCGTGTGGATGAGCCAATGTCAAAGGAAACTCGTAGCGGACAATCTTAATAACGCCCGGCTGCTGCGCGGCCAGTGTCCTCAACTTCCCTTCGAGGCTTTTGCAGAAGGGGCATTCATAGTCTGAGAAGTCCAAGATCGTCACTGGAGAAGCGGCAGTTCCTGTCGCTGGCGTGCGATTTGCTGCCAAGTCCTTCCAATTCGCGACGTGTTGACCTGTGAGGATGCCGTCCTGGGCCGGCGTAAAGAACTCCCTGTGCACCATGGAAACGGCCACCATCGCCGCACAAGCCAAAAGTGCACCGGTCACGATATTCTGAAAAAGATTCTTGCTTGCCATGCTTGTCTTCCATGAAGAAGGCCGCGACAAATGCTTGCCGCGGCCTTATGGTCAATCAGTTACTGCGACAAACGCAACCGGTCGAATCGGCGTAACAAGCGCCCGAGCACTCGCACGAGCCACCGCCGCCCGAGCATTTATTCAGTAGCATCGTATGGACAGCGCCTGCCCCAAAAGCAGAGCTGGCAGCACCAGCGGCAATCACCGCAAGAGCAAACACGTTCAGGAAGTAACGCTTCATCATTGCACTCCTAGTTAATTGATGTCGTACCTCTATACCCGTTGCCTGTCCGGCCGTATCCCACTGAGTAGTGCCTCCCGTTGTTCGCGGCAGCACATGCATACGGAGCGTGGCGCGGTATCCCTGCCTATGGCCGACCACCGCATGAATGCTTTGGGCTGAGCTATTCGCACTCCCAATGCATACGTCTCTGAATCCCAAAAACGAATCGCCTAGAACCAATCGCGTCGATCGGCGGAAGCACCAACACGATCGAGTCTATACCTGTCGCTTCATGCAGAACCTTCGCTAACTGTGCGTTGTTTCGCATTTCTTTGTAGGCGAGACCCTACAACGCCCTGGGCTGCACCTCGTCGCATCGAATGCTGTTGGCTATCTCATACGCTCAATGAGTTTCAAAAATGCCGTGGCGGCGATCAGAGCAAAGAAACCAGTCAACACCATCACACCACTTAACGGTCGCGGGGCGTACGGCGCAAGGTAAAGCAATCCTAGTCCACCACACGTCAGCCTCACCATCTTGCGTTTGAACTGTTGCCTTGTCAGGGCTTGATAGCGCAACTGCCGATCACGATCCTGTTCCGCATAGTAAGCGAACAGGTTAAAGCCGCAGAGATGGCAATGTTCTGTGGCTCGCCACGTGGAACGATCGCATTGCGCCGCAGCTCCCGGCTGATGGTGCTGTCGGCTCGCCCCATCTCCCGGGCGATCTGCCGGAGCGGGAAACC
>NZ_AJXW01000119.1 GCF_000264375.1 Rhodanobacter thiooxydans LCS2 | reverse complement strand
AGCGTTAGGCATCAGTCGGAGTATTTCGTGAACTGGCAAAGGATCATGTGGCTCGCACTCTCATTGTTCGCCGCTCAGTTCGCTATCGGTTTCCTCGAAGGTCTCTTGTCGCCGCCCGGATCAGGCGTCTCGGCATTTTTCATCGGCAAGGCCGCGTCCCTTGTCGTTTGCTCGGTGCTCTTTGGATACTTCGCGGCACGAAGCCCCATCAGGCCATTCGCTCATGCCTGGATTGCTCTTTTTCTCCAAGTGCTTGCCGCAACTCTTTTTTCCCTGGCCCTCTCTCCTTGGCTTGACGACGGCCCAAGGGCTTTTGTTTTAGCGGAGTGGGCTGTGCTTGTTGCAGCTCTTATAGTGGGCACTTGGTTCGGCAAGAGCTTTGTTAGTCGCACGGGCGGGCTTGCTGATGCCTAACCACTCATTCGAGGCGGACGGCTTCGCCGCCGCTCAATTCAAGCGTTCGGCAGCAAGAGCG
>NZ_AJXW01000118.1 GCF_000264375.1 Rhodanobacter thiooxydans LCS2 | reverse complement strand
CTTCAAAGTTGAATCCGTCCAAGAACGACGTGGTCGAGGGTTATACCCACCGTTACGGCGTGCATGCACTGGTGTGGTACGAACTTCATCCCACCATGGAGTCGGCGATCCTGCGCGAGAAGACGCTCAAGGCCTGGAAGCGCGACTGGAAGATGCGGTTGATCAGCCAGGGCAATGTTGAATGGCGGGACTTGTATCCGACTATTCTGTAATTGTCGAAGTGCGATTCCTGCCTGCGCAGGAATGACGACGGGAAAACGCGGCGCCCTCCACGCTCGTCATGCCTGCGCAGGCAGGCATCGCACTCGACAGGCAACCTGCCATCCAGCGGAGACACCCCATGCACCTGCGCAGCGACAACTTCGCCAACGGCCAGCCAATCCCCGCCGAGTTCGCCTTCGGCAAGCGCGGCGATCCGGTCGCGCTGTCGGACAACCGCAGCCCGCAGCTGGCGTCGAAGGGCGCGCCGGCCGCCACGCGTTCGTTCGTGCTCACCTGCATCGACCCCGACGTGCCCAGCCGCGGCGACGACGTGAACCAGCCCGGGCGCAGCGTGCCGGCCGACTTGCCGCGAGTGGAGTTCGTGCACTGGCTGATGGCGAATATCCCTGCCGAGTGCGGCGAGCTGGCCGCGGGCAGCTGCAGCGACGGCGTCACCGCGCATGGCAAGCGCGCACCGTTCGGGCCGTCGGGCAGCGTGCAGGGCATCAACGACTACACCGGCTGGTTCGCGGGCGACGCGGACATGGGCGGCGATTATCTCGGCTACGACGGCCCGTGCCCGCCGTGGAACGACGCGCTGCTGCACCATTACCACTTCAAGCTCCACGCGCTCGACGTGGCTGCGCTGCCGCTGCGCAACGGTTTCACGCTGGCCGAGTTGCGCGCGGCGATGGCCGGCCACGTGCTGGCCGAGGCGGAGCTGGTCGGCACCTACAGCCTGAACCCGGCGCTGACCGGCTGAACCCGCGTAGCGCAAACGTCGGCAGCGCGTGCACGGCGCTGCCGACACCCTTCACACCCGCATGGCGCAGGCTGTGGGTGAATAGCCGCAACGGCGGTTCCCCGCCGCCATTCCCCCCGAGGACGCCCCCATGCTTCACTACGCCCTGGTTTTCCTGGTCATCGCGATCATCGCCGCCGTGCTCGGCTTTGGCGGCATTGCCGGTGCCGCGGCCGGGATCGCGAAAATCCTGTTCATCATCTTCCTCATCCTGGCGATCATCGCGTTCTTCCGCCGCGCCAGCTGAGCGCGACCATCGAGCCGCGACTGTGCCACCATGAGTCTTCTCCGGAGCATGTCATGAACGAGCAAATCCAGCCCCCCGAGCCGGTCGCCGGTGACCGCATCGACCAGCGCGCCGAGCGCATCAAGCAGGCCACGTCCGAAGCGGTGGCGGCCACCAAGGACAAGGTCGAGCGCGCCGCCGACCGCGTCGAGGAAGGCCTGCACCATGCCACCGACAAGGCCGCTGGCGCCGCCCACAAGGCCAGCGACAAGGCGGCCCGGGTCGGCGAGCGCGGCCGCGAGGTCTACGACGAGACGAGGGATCGCGCCGACGCCTGGCTGGAGCAAGTGCGCGACTACGTGCGCGAGAAGCCGGTGCAATCGGTCGCCATCGCGCTGGGCGCCGGCTGGCTGCTCGGCCGCATCCTGCGGCGTTGACCCACGCGGCACGGGGGCCGGGGATGCACGACGAGGAAGGTGAGTCGCCCCGTGCAGCGCCGTCGCCGGAGCCGTCGCCGCCACCGTCCGGGCTGCTCGACGAGCTCGGCCGGTTCGGCCGCGCGGCGAGGCAGTTGTTCGGCGCCCAGGCGCAACTGCTGGCGGCGGAACTGGGGTTGGCACGCAGCGCCGTGTCATGGCTGCTGCTGGCCGGCCTGGCCGCCACCGTCGCCGGCGTCGGGCTCGGCCTGACCCTGCTCGGCTTGGCCGGCGTGCTGCTGGCGACATGGTTCGGTTCGTGGATCTGGGCGCTGCTGCTGCTGGCGGTGTTGCAGGTGCTGTTCCTGTTCGGCGCGATCGCGCTGTTCCGTCGCTGCATGCACTGGATGAGCCTGCCCGCCACACGCAACGAGTGGGGTGCGATGATGCGCGCGGGCCTGCAGCCGGCGGAGACCACCGCCGAGCAGGATCGCCGCGGGGAGGATCGGGCATGAGCCTGTTCAGGCAGATGGCAAAGGTGCAGGCGGCGCAGCGACGCGTGCATGCCGCGCGCCATGCCCTGGCCCCACCGGCGGCGGCGCTGCTGGGCCGCGGCCGCGAGCATCCGTTGACCATGGTGGGCACGGCGGCCGGCGCCGGCTTCGTGCTGGGCAGCCTCAACGTGCATCCGTTGCGGGTGCCGGGGCTGGGTGCGCTGCTCGGCGACCGCCTGGCCGAAGTGGCCGCCCACGCCGTGCGGCTGGTTGCGGAACTGGCGGCGGTGGCGCCAGTCGCCACGGCCGCGGCGCATGCCGCGAACGACGAGCCGGCATGAGCGAATCCGCACCGGTGTTCCCGCCCGCGACCGGCGACGTCGTCGCCATGCCGCCAGCGCCGCCGGCGAGCAGCCCGGCGTTGCACGCGGGGGCGCCGCGGCTGGCCGCCGCGCGCGCCATGCGCCGCCA
>NZ_AJXW01000117.1 GCF_000264375.1 Rhodanobacter thiooxydans LCS2 | reverse complement strand
CCCTGGAGCGCGCAGCGCGGAGAGGTGAGGTCCATGAACGGGCCGAACAATCCCCTGCAGGCATCACGCTGGTCCGTCCTTCATTGAGGGGTGTTTTTTTGCGCTCCCGGCGGAAGGATGCAGTGCAGGCAATTCATCCCGCCCGCTTGCCGCTCGACCTCACAGCTCCCCGCACACCACCGTGAAAGTCTGCAGGAAATGGAAGTCCATTCGGCGCAGGGCGAACTGCGGGTGCCGTGGGTCGCACAGGCGCGCGAGCTCGTCGTAGTCGGCGCTGGACAGGTACGGCTGCAACCGCGTTCCCCAGCTGTCACGGAAGATGGCTTCGGCCAGATAGGCCTCATCGGCTGCGCCGAGCGGGAATACGCGCTCGATCACGAACGTCTGCGCGCGGACCTTGCGCAATTGCGCCCGGCGCAGCACGCCGACCAGGGCGCGGACTGCCGCCAGCTCGCGTTCGCTGACGCCGTAGCGGTCGCGGTAGTACTGGCGCACCGCTTCGTTGACCAGGCGCTCGAGCCGCGCGTCCCAGGCGAAGTACATGTCGGGCAGCAGCGAGCTCTGGCACAGCGCGATGCGTCCGGCGGGGCGCAGCAGGGCAGCCAACCGCTCGACGCCGGCCAGCGGATCGCGCAGGTGGTTGACCGTGTTCATGCACCAGATCCGGTCGAAGCTGCCGGCGCACAGCGGTGCGTGCAGCAGGTCCGCCTGCAGCACGAGGGCTTGGGCGGCAGCGCATGCGCGGGCGGCGGTCGCGTGCGCTGTCGCCAGGTCGATGCCGACTACAGTACCGCCAGGGCCCACCGCATCGGCGAACCAACGCAGCATCTCGCCGGTGCCGCAGCCCGCATCGAGTACGCGTGCACCGGGCTGCGGGTCCAGGCTGGCGATGGCCAGGCGAAGTTCGGGTTCGGCGAAGGCGTTGAACAACTGCAATTTGCGCGAGTAGTCGCGAGTCGCCGTATCGCCGAGGAGGCCGGACATCGACTCACCTTGCCCCGCTGGCTCGGCGACGGGTGCGCGCCGGCGCGAGGCGATTCATGTTACCGCCAGTCCGCGCAGTTCGACCCCGGCCGCGTCCACCCGCAGCACCGAGCCGTGCTCGTACCAATCGCCCAGCACGATCCGTTGCGCTGGTGCGCCGTCGAGCCGGAAGTCGTGCACGGCGGGCCGGTGCGTGTGGCCATGGATCAGTCGGGTCACGCGCGCCTTGCGCATGGCCTCGGCCACGGCCTGCGTGTTGACGTCCATGATGCTTTCGATGGTGCTGCCGGTGTGCGCCTTGCTGTCCTCGCGCGCCTTGGCGGCGAACGCGCGGCGCGCCTGCAACGGCATCGCCAGGATCTGCGCCTGCCACTCGGGTGTGCGCACCTGCCGGCGCACCGCCTGGTAGGCGAGGTCGTCGGTGCAAAGCACGTCGCCGTGCATCAGCAGGGTGCGGTGACCCTGGATGTCGTGCACGGTGCCGTCGTCGAGCAGGGTCAGGCCGGCACGCTCGGCGAAAGCCGGGCCGAGCAGGAAATCGCGGTTGCCGACCATGAAGTACACCGGCACGCCGGCGTCGCGCACGGCGCGGGTGGCGGCGGCGATGCGCGCCGGCAGCTCGGCGTCGTCGTCGTCGCCGACCCAGGCCTCGACCAGGTCGCCGAGGATGTACAGCGCATCGGCGTGGCGCACTTCGTCGCCGGTGAGATAGCGCTCGAACAGTCCGCTGATCTGTGGACGACCGGGGTCCAGATGCAGGTCGGCGATGAACAGGGTGGCCATCGCGTCGTCAGCCCTTGCCGGTGGGCTTGGCGGCTTTCCTGCGCGGCTTGGGCGCTGGGGCGATGCTTGCTGCGGCGGCCGGTGCCGCCGTGGCGGCGGGGGGCGGGGCTTCCTCGCCGACCACGTGGGCGCTCTTGATCAGCACCAGCGGGTCCGGCACGTCGCCGGCGAACGGGCCGAGCGGGCGGGTGGGCAGGGCGGCGATCTTGTCGACCACGTCCATGCCCTTGATGACCTTGCCGAATACGGTATAGCCCCAGGTCAGCCCGCTCTGGGTGCCGACAAAATCCAGCCGGCGGTTGTCGACCAGGTTGAAGAAGAATTGCGCGGTGCCGGAGTTCGGGTCGGCGCCGCGGGCGACGGCCACCGTGCCGCGCAGGTTGGACAGGCCGTTGTCTGCCTCGTTGGCAACCGCCGAGCGCGTGCGTTTGGGCTGCAGGTCGCGGGTGTACAGACCGCCCTGCACCAGGTAGCCGGGAATGGCACGGTGCAACACGGTGCCATCGTAGAAGCCGTCGCGCACGTACTGCAGGAAATTGGCCACGCTCTTGGGCGCCTTGTCCGGGTACAGCTCCAGCGTGATGTCGCCCTGCGAGGTGCGCAGCACGACCTGCGGCGGTGGCATGGTGGTGGCGGTGGTGGCCGACGTCGGTTTGGCGGCTTGCGCTGCCAGTGTTGGCGACAGGATCAGCAGCAGCGTGGCGAGCAGGAATTTCGACATGGGCATCGGAATGGTCTGGGCGTCCGGACATGATACGCGGCCGCAGCTGAAGCGGGTTTGTCGGCGCGATCAGCTGCTGGAGATGTCCAGCTTGATGCCGAGATCGGCCATCGGCGCCTGTTCCTGCTGCAGGTCGGCCTCGCTGAGCGGGTGCTGCTCGAACCAGGCCAGCGGCAGGGTCAGCCGCAGCGACTTGCTGGTGGCGGCGAGCTTCATCTGCGGCAGCGACTCGGCGCGGCGCGCGCGGCGGAACAGCACCGCCAGGCGCAGCAGCGCGGTGGTGTAGCGGGCCAGCTGGCGGTAGCGCTGCGGCAGCGCGGCGGCCGCCGCCTTGTCCGGCTTGCGCCGGTGCATCTCTACCACCGCCGCCAACAGCTGCTGCTCCTGTCGCGAGAAGCCGGCCAGATCGGCGTGGCGCAGGATGTACGCGCCGTGGTGGTGGTGCTGGCTGTGCGCAATGGCCAGGCCGATCTCGTGCACGCGCGACGCCCACGACAGCCACTCGCGGGCGTCGGCGTCCAGCTTCCAGGCGCGCGCGACCTGGTCGAACAGCATCAGTGCGGTCGACTCGACCCGCCGTGCCTGGGCGCGGTCGACGCCGTAGCGGGTGGCCAGCGCGTCGATGCTGGCGGTGCGCGGGTCGCTGCCACCGGCACGGCCGAGCAGATCCCACAGCAGCCCTTCGCGCATCGAGCTTTCGCACACGCGCAGCCGTTCGATGCCGAGCGCGGCGAAGGCCGCCTCGAAAATCACCACGCCGCCGGCGATCACCGGCGCGCGCTCCTCGACCAGGCCCGGCAACTTGAGCGTGCCGATCTGGCCCTGCGCAACCAGTGCATCGGCCAGCGCGGCGAGCGAGGCCGGGGTGATGCCGTCGTCGGAGAACTTCATCGCCTGCACCACCGCGCCGATCGACTTGGCGGTACCGGAGGAACCATAGACGTCTTGCCAGCCCGATTCGCGGTAGTCCTCGGCGAACTGCTGCAGCAGCACGCCGATCTCGCTGCGCGCGCGTTGCCAGCGCTTGCGGGTGAGCTTGCCGCCGGGGAAGAAGCGCAGCGTCGAGGCGATGCAGCCGGCCTGCACGCTTTCGGTGTGCAGCGGTGCCAGCCCGCGGCCGATGATGAACTCGGTGCTGCCGCCGCCGACGTCGATGACGAGGCGCGGCTCGCGCGAGGCGGGTAGGTCGTGCGCGGCGCCGAGGAAGATCAGGCGGCCTTCCTCACGCCCGGAGACCACCTCGATCGGATGGCCCAGCGCCGCCTCGGCGGCGGTCAGGAAGGTCTGTGGTGAAGCCAGCCGGCGCACCGTGTTGGTAGCCACCGCGCGCACCCGCATCGACGGCAGGCCAGCGATGCGCTGGCCGAAACGGGCCAGGCAGGCCAACGCGCGGGCACGCCGTTCGGCGTCCAGGGTGCCGTCGGCACGCAGGCCGGCAGCCATGCGCACGGTGTCGCGCAGGCGGTCGATCACGCGCGGCTCGCCGTGTTCCATGCGCGCCACCACCAGATGGAAGCTGTTCGAGCCCATGTCCACCGCGGCGAGCAGTTCGCCGTCACGGATCGG
Organism: Rhodanobacter thiooxydans LCS2; assembly: GCF_000264375.1. GTDB lineage: Bacteria > Pseudomonadota > Gammaproteobacteria > Xanthomonadales > Rhodanobacteraceae > Rhodanobacter > Rhodanobacter thiooxydans. The sequence goes on along the minus strand of NZ_AJXW01000117.1, from coordinate 9,907 downwards.
TGTCTGTTCAGCGGGACTCACGCCCGGGCTCCGGCGACGGTAAAGCACGGATTCTCGCATGCACGCATGGAATGGGCGAAACGCTGCTTCATGCGCAAGAGTTCACGTGCTGTAGCGCTCGAGCAGAGCCTGCTGCGCGCTGTACGGGGGGTTGTCGCCGGGTTCGGCGCGGGTGTAGCGGCCGTCGGCGCCGAGCCGCCAGGCCTGGGTATTGTCGGCCAGGCCGTTGGCCAGGGTTTCCTCGAACACGCGCGCGGCCAGTTCGGGGTCGAGGATCGGGAACGCCACCTCGATCCGCCGCATCAGGTTGCGTTCCATCCAGTCGGCGCTGGCGCAGTAGATCTCGGGGTCGCCATCGTTGGCGAACCAGTACACCCGGCTGTGTTCGAGGAAGCGCCCCACGATCGAGCGCACGCGGATGCGTTCGGAGACGCCGGGCAGGCCCGGGCGCAAGGTGCAGGCGCCACGCACGATCAGGTCGATCTCCACGCCGGTCTGCGATGCGCGGTACAGCGCCTCGATCACGCGCGCCTCGTTCAGCGCGTTGAGCTTGGCCACGATGCGCGCTGGCCGGCCGGCCAGCGCATGCGCAGTCTCGCGCTCGATCTTCGCCAGCACGCTGGGGTACAGCGTGAACGGCGAATGCAGCAGCCGCTTCAGCTCGATGATCGGGCCCAGCCCGGACAGCTGCTGGAACACCTTGTGCAGGTCCTCGCCGATCTCCGGGTTCGCCGTCATCAGGCCGATGTCGGTGTACATGCGGCTGTTGGCCTGGTGGTAGTTGCCGGTGGACAGGTGCACGTAGCGGCGCAGCGCCTCGCCCTCGCGCCGCACGATCAGCATCATCTTGGCGTGGGTCTTGTAGCCGACCACGCCGTAGACGACCTGCACGCCGGCTTCCTGCAGCCGCGTGGCGAGGCGGATGTTGGCCTCCTCGTCGAAACGTGCGCGCAGCTCGATCACCACGGTGACGTCCTTGCCGTTGCGCGCGGCCTCCACCAGCAGGTCGACCAGCGGGGTGTCCTCGCCGGCGCGGTACAGCGTTTGCTTGATCGCCAGCACCTGCGGGTCGGCGGCGGCCTGGCGCAGCAGGTCGATCACCGCGTTGAAGCTCTGGTACGGGTGGTGCAGCAGCACGTCGTGCTGGCCGATCACGTCGAACTTGTTGCGGCTGCTCTCGAGTGCCGGCGGCAACTGCGGGTTGAAGCGCGGGAACTTCAGCTCCGGCCGGTCCAGCCAGTCGTAGATCAGGCCGGCGCGGATGATGTTGACCGGGCCGTCGCAGCGGTACACGTCGGCGTCGTCCAGCTCGAAGTTGTGGGTCAGCATCGCGGTGATCGCCTTCGGGCAATCGTTGGCGATCTCCAGGCGCACCGGCCGCGCGTAGCCGCGCCCGACCAGTTCCTCGCTGAGCGCCAGGGCAAGGTTCTCCACCTCGGCCTCCTCGACGATCAGCTCGCTGTTGCGGGTGACCCGGAACTGGTACGAGCCGACCACCTTGAGGCCGGGGAACATCAGGTCGACGAAGGCCTGCAGCAGTTCGGCGAGAAACACGAAGTGTTCGCCCGGGCCGCTGACTTCGGCCGGCACGCGGATGATCCGCGGCAGCGAACGCGGTGCGCGCACCAGCGCCATGTGGCCTTCGTGGCCGAATGCATCGCGGCCGCGCAGCACCACCGCGATATTCAGTGTCTTGTTGAGGATGCGCGGGAACGGGTGCGCCGGGTCCAGCCCCAGCGGCGACAGCACCGGCAACACCTCGTGTTCGAAATAGCCGCGCAGCCAGCGGTGCTGGCGCGGGCTCCAGCTCTTGCGGGTGAGGATGTGGATCTGCTCGGCGTCGAGCTGCGGGCTGATCTGCTCCTGCCAGGCGGCGTACTGTGCGGCGACCAGGTCCAGCACGCGGCTGCGGATGCGCGCCAGCAGCTCGCCGGAGGAGATGCCGTCGGGCCCAGGCGCGGCCGAGCCGTAGGCATGGTGGTGCTTGAGCATCGCCACCCGTACCTCGAAGAACTCGTCGAGGTTGTTCGCCACGATGCTCAGGTAGCGCAATCGCTCCAGCAGCGGCACAGCGCTGTCGCTGGCCATCGCCAGCACGCGGAAATTGAACTCCAGCGCGGCCAGCTCCCGGCTGAGGTACAGGCCGGGGGCGCTCAGGTCGGTGGCATCGGGCGGGGTGGGCGAGGCGTGGGCCATGCCGCATTCTGGCGCATGGTTCGGGCCATTGCATGCCGCGCCGCCGCGGTTGTCAGCTTTCGTTGCCGTTGCCGGGGGCCAGCAGCCGAGTCGGGCCGAAGTGGCAGGAGAAGGTGGAACCGGCGCCCGGCGTGCTCTCGATCTTCAACTGCGCCTGGTGCAGGTTCAACACGTGCTTGACGATCGACAGGCCCAAGCCGGTACCGCCGCTTTCGCGCGAGCGGCTGGAGGAAACCCGGTAGAAACGTTCGGTGAGCCGGGCCAGGTGCGAGGCGGGGATGCCGAAGCCGGTGTCGCTGACCGAGTACACCGCGCCGTCGGCCACGCGCTGCCAGCGGATGGTGATGCTGCCGCCGGCCGGCGTATAGCGCACCGCGTTGCTGGCCAGGTTCGACAGCGCGCTGTGCAGGTCCTTCGGCGAACCGAGCAGGTCCGTTTCGGCGGTGGATTCGAGCACGATGCGGTGGCGCCCCTGGCTGAGCGCCTCGGCTTCCTTGCGCACGGTGGCCAGCAGCGCCGCCATCGGCACGCGTTCGTCGATCACTTCGTGCTGGGTCTCCAGCCGCGACAGGGTCAGCAGATCCTCCACGATCTGCCCCATGCGTTTCGACTGCGTGCGCATTTCGTCCAGCACCGGCGCCAGCTCGGGCACGTCCTCCGGGTCGAGCAGTTCGAGGTAGCCATGGATCACCGTCAGCGGCGTGCGCAATTCGTGCGACACGTTCGCCACGAAGTCGCGGCGCACCTGCTCGAGCCGGTTCTGGTGGCTGATGTCGTGCGCCAGCAACAACTGTTCGTGGTCGCCGAACGGCAGCAGGCTGACGTTGAGCTGGCTGTCCGCGCGGCCGGGTGCGGTGGCGTCGGTGAGCGGCTCGTGCGCGCCGTCATGCAGCCAGCCGGCCAGCTCCGAGCCGGCCAGCCGCTGCTGCAGCGAGGCACCGCGATCGTGCGGACGGCGCAGCCCGAGCAGGTTTTCGGCGGCGTGGTTGAACCAGCGGATCTGCTGCTGCCCGTCGAGCAGCACCACCGCGTCCGGCAACTGGCCGGCGGCATTGCGAAGATCGCGCAGGGAGGAGGCGATGCGGCGGGAGCGCGTCATGAAACGGTCATGCTGGAGAGGGCTGGCAGTCGCCGGTGCCGTCATCATGGCCTGCGTTTGATGACGGATTCGGGTCAGCAGCAAGACGACTTCGGCCACGGCGACCAGCGCGATGCCCGCCACCGCATGCCCGCCGACGAGCCAGCCCAGCACGGCGCCCGCGCCCAGCGCCGCGGCAAGCGCCGCGGACAGTTTCCAGGGGGAGGAGAGAGGCGAGGTCATGCGGGCGCCGGCGTGTGGAAGGCATGCAGCATCGGCAAAAGCGATGCCCGCCGCAAGCTGCCGCCGGCTCAGGTGCTGGTCGAGAAGCGGTAGCCGGTGCCGCGCACGGTCTGCACCAGCTCGTCCAGCTTCCACGGCTCCAGCGTCTTGCGCAACCGGCGGATGTGCACGTCCACGGTGCGCTCCTCCACGTACACGCTGCCGCCCCAGACATGGTCGAGCAGCTGCGTGCGCGAATAGACGCGCTCGGGGTGGGTCATGAAGAAATACAGCAGGCGATATTCGGTGGGGCCGATCGACACCGGCTCGTCGCCGGCGAACACCCGGTGCGCCGGGCCGTCGATGCGCAGGCCGCCCAGCTCGACCACGCCGGAGCCGTCGTCACCCTGGCTGCGCCGCAGCACCGCCTTGATCCGGGCAACCAGTTCGCGGGTGGAGAAGGGTTTCACCACGTAGTCGTCGACACCGGCTTCGAGGCCGTTGACGCGATCCATTTCCTCGCCGCGGGCGGTGAGCATGATGATCGGGATCTCGCGGCTGAGTTCTTCCTTGCGCAGGCGCCGGGCCATTTCGAGCCCGCTCGTGCCCGGCAGCATCCAGTCGAGCAGGATCAGGTCGGGCACTTGTTCGGCCAGCGCCAGCTGGGCGGCGCGGGCATCGGCTGCCTGGATCGCGTCCATGCCAGCCTTGCGCAAGGCGAAGGCGATCATTTCGCGGATCGAGGTTTCGTCTTCAACGATCAGGATGCGTTTGTGCACGCCGTGGTCCGCCTTGGCTTGTGACGGACATATTGCAGCCGATTCATGTTACGTGTCGATGACATGCGGCACGCATTCATTGCGCGGACCCGTCGCCCGGACTGTCCTCGGTCTTGATCTTGCGCTTGTGCAGTTCCAGCACCAGCGGGGTCAGCTCGGTAATGCGTGCCTGGATGCGCACGCGTGCGTAGTAGTCCAGGTCGTCGCGCTTGAGCAGTCGTTTGAGTTGCTCCATCGCGTCGTACGGACGGCCGGAGTAGTAGCTGGCGTCGGCGAAGGCCTCGCCGGCGCGCACGCTGTCGCCGGCCTTGTCGCTGGCGCGGGCGTAGGTGCTGTAGATCTCCGGCTCGCTGGCATTGTCCAGCAGCGGGCGCAGCAGGTCGGCGGCGAGGCGGGCCTGCTGCTGGTCGCCGCCGGCGGTGAGCGCCTTGGCGTAAGCGAGCGCGACGGCGCGATTGCGCGGAGACTGGGTGTTGAGCCCGGCATACGCTGCCAGCGCTGCGGCGCGCTGGCCGGCCTGCAGGCGGGCATCGGCCAGCGCCAGCTGGAGGATCAGGCTCTCGGAGTGGGTCTGCAGCAGCGGCTGCAACTGCTCGACCGCCGCCGCGCCGCGGCCGCTGCGGATGAGCGCCAGCGCGTAGCCGTAGCGGTTCGCCGGCGTGTCGAAGTCCGGCCGGGTCTGCAGGTTGGCGCCGTAATAGCTGGCCAGCTTGGTCGCATCGCCGGCCAGCACGCGCACGCGCTCGCGCATCAGGGCGTAGCTGCCCAGGTGGCCGGGCGCGGAGGGCTGGAACAGCGAGGTGGGATCCTTCACGAAGGCGATCGGTGCGGTGCTTTTCTCCCACTGCAGCTTGTCCATGACGGTAGCGGCGGGGCGCAGCTTTTGCGCTGCAGCCAGCGCGCCGGCGCGCGACTTCGCATCGCTGATGCGCATCGTGGTCACCGGATGGGTCTGCAGCAGGGCCGGCACGTCCTCGCCGCCGGCACCGGCGCTCATGACGTCCTGCATGCGCTGGAAGAAGCCGGCCATCGCGTTCGGGTCGAAACCGGCCTTGGCCAGCGTCTGGATGCCGACGCGGTCTGCCTCGATCTCGTCCTTGCGGGTGAAGTTGATCGACTTCTGCGCGATCAGGCCCTGGCCGCCGGCCAGCACCGCCATCGGTGCATCGCCGCTCTTGCTGCTGGCGCCGGCAGCGATCGCACCGAGCAGCACCAGCGCCATCAGCGGCGCATCCTTCTTCGAGTCCTCGAATGCGCGCTGCAGGTGGTTCTGGGTGATGTGGCCGATTTCGTGTGCAACCACGCTGGCCAGCTCGCTCTCGTCGCGGGTGATCGTCATCAGCCCGGCATTCACCGCGATGTAGCCGCCGGGGGCCGCAAACGCGTTGATCTCCGCATCCTTGACCACGAAGAACGCGAAGTGATCCTTCGGCTTTTCGCTGCTGGCGACCAGCCGGTAGCCGAGGTCGTTGATGTAGTCGTCCAGCAGCGGGTCGTCCACCACCATGTCCAGCGCACGCATCTGACGCAGCATGGAAGCGCCGTAGTCCTGTGCTTCCTGCGGCGAGATCAGCGCGTTTGCCGAACTGCCAAGATCGGGCAGGCGCACATCCTGCTGGGCGCTGGCGGCGCAGGCCAGCCCGGCAGTGATCAGCGCCGTCAGCAGGCGCGGTGCAGGTAGTCGTGGTGCCATGCTCATCAGGTGGGTGACAATAGCATTGAGACCGTGGCCCGCCGAGTCGGTTCCGCTTGAGCTGCGGGCGTGCGGCCCCATATGAGGGTGGCCTTTTCCAAGTTGCGGAGTGTTGTGATGTCGAAGATCGAGGTCTATTCCACCGCGGTATGCCCGTACTGCGTGGCGGCCAAGAACCTGCTCAAGTCCAAGGGGCTGGAGTGGACCGAGGTGCGCGTGGATACCGACGCGGCGCAGCGCGACGCCATGCTGGCACGCAGCGGCGGCCGCCGCACGGTGCCGCAGATCTTCATCAACGATCAGCACGTGGGTGGCTACGACGACCTGGTCGCCGCCGACCGCAGCGGCCGGCTGGGCGAACTGCTGGGGCAGGCCGCATGAGCGACCGCCTCACCGAGTTCACCGCGTTCCGCCAGCGCATGAACGAGCGCATCCTGGCCGAGGACAACCAGGTCGTGCGGCGCTTCTTCGCGCTGGACACGCAGACCTACAAGGCCGGCGCGCTGGACGTGAAGACCAAGGAGATGCTGGGCCTGGTCGCCTCGCTGGTGCTGCGCTGCGACGACTGCATCAGCTACCACGTGGCGCAGTGCAAGGACGCCGGCGTGCAGCGCGACGAGTTCTTCGAGGTGTTCAGCGTGGGCCTGGTGGTGGGCGGCTCGATCGTGATCCCGCACCTGCGCCGCGCGGTGGATCTGCTCGACCAGCTCGAGTCCGGCAAGGCGGGCGATGCGGCTGCCTGCGCCGATCACGCCGGAGCGTAGCCGCCGCGGCCCCGTGAAGCGCGGGTGCCTGCGGCTTTTTGCAATGCTGCGTGCGAGTATTTTCAACGCGTTGCGGGACAGCTGCCCTGTTCGCGATGGGGCCGATCGGCGATAATCGTCCGGTTTCGGTGCTTGCGTATCCCCATGCGCATGCGCTGCCCGCAGCATTCCGTTCCAAGGAGTTCCCCCCATGAGCAAGACGATTGCCGTGATCCCCGGCGATGGCATCGGCCCGGAGATCATGACCGCCACGCTGCGCGTGCTCGACGCGCTGGACTGCGGCCTTTCCTACGACTTCGTCGACGCCGGCATGGTCGCGCTGGAAAAGCACGGCGACCTGCTGCCCAAGGCCACGCTGGACAAGATCGCCGAACACAAGGTGGCGCTGAAGGGCCCGCTGACCACGCCGATCGGCGGCGGCTTCACCTCGGTCAACGTGACCCTGCGCCGGCACTTCGACCTGTACGCGAACGTGCGCCCGGCGGTGAGCTTCCCCGGCACCAAATCGCGCTACGAGAACATCGACATCATCACCGTGCGCGAGAACACCGAGGGCGCCTACCGCTCCGAGGGGCAGACCCTGTCCGAGGACGGCGAGATCGCCGAGTCGGTCGCGCGGAACACCCGCGCGGGCAGCAGCCGCATCGTGCGCTACGCGTTCGAGCTGGCGGTGAGGAAGGGCCGCAAGAAGGTCACCGCGGTGCACAAGGCGAACATCCTGAAGACCAGCTCGGGCCTGTTCCTCAACGTGGCGCGCGAGATCGCGAAGGAATACCCGCAGATCGAGTTCAACGAGATGATCGTGGACAACACCTGCATGCAGCTGGTGATGAACCCTTACCAGTTCGACGTGATCGTCACCACCAACCTGTTCGGCGACATCCTCTCGGACCTGTGCGCCGGCCTGGTCGGCGGCCTCGGCCTGGCGCCGGGTGACAACATCGGCGAGCGCGCGGCGATCTTCGAGGCGGTGCACGGTTCGGCGCCGGACATCGCCGGCAAGGGCATCGCCAACCCGTGCGCGCTGCTGCTGGCGGCGGCCGACATGCTCGATCACCTGGACATGGTGGCCAAGGGCGACCGCCTGCGTCAGGCGATCCGCGACACCATGACGAACGATCGCGACAGCGTGACGCCGGATATCGGCGGCAAGGGCAGCACGAGCAGCTTCGCCGACGCGATCGTGAAGCGCCTGGCGGCCTGATCCGCACCGCCGCTGCACAAGAAAAAGCCGCGGGCATGCCGCGGCTTTTTCTTTGAGACTCGGCCGAAGTCGTTGCTAGCCGCGCGTCAGTGCTTCGCCGGCTGGTAACTGCCCGGCTCCGCGCGCGAAGGGATGGCGATGCGGTTCCAGCTGCTGATCACGATCACCGCCTGGCGCGATGCGCGTGGTCACGGTGACCAGCCACGCCTCCGGGTCTCGTCCAGCGCCTCGACGTCCAGCGCATGCCAGCGTAGCCAGGCGCCGTGCAGCACGTCGTCGGCGTCGCGGGGCGTGCCGAGCATGCGGTGGACGAACAGGCGCTGGCGGTGTTGCCGGAACAGGGCGGTTGGCGGGTTCATGGGCGCTCCGGGGGCAGCCAGGACGCACCGCCATCGTGAAACGTGACGGCTCAGTGGAGCAGCGGCCAGGGCGCCAGAAAAACCAGCCACATCAGCAGCAGGATGCCGGCGTACTTGCCGGCCTTGTACAACTTCTTGTGCCGTCGCTTGAACGCCGCCTTCCAATGGTGCATGGCGCCCTTGCGCTGGCTCCATGCGTACAGGCGGTTGACGAAGCCGGTCTTCTCGGTGCCGGCATCGCTGTTGGGCGAGGCGGTGATCTTGCCCATGAACGCGCCCACGCGATGGTTGATCGCGCTCATCCAGGACGTGCGCAGCGGGCGCTCCACGTCGGCGAACAGGATCACCCGGGTCTGGTCGGTCTTGTTCTCTACCCAGTGCACGTAGGTTTCGTCGAACACCACGTCCTTGCCGTCGCCCCAGGCGTGCTCCTCGCCGTCGACGAGGATACGGCAGTCGCGCGAGTTCGGCGTGATCAGGCCGAGGTGGTAGCGCAGCGAGCCGGCGAACGGATCGCGATGCGGATTGAGTTTGCTGTTCGGCGCCAGCGTGGCGAACATCGCCGCCTTGATGCCGGGGATGGCGTTGAGCAGCTCGACCGTCTTTGGGCACAGCGCCTCGGCCGAGGCCAGCGGCTCGCCGTACCACTTCAGGTAGAAGCGTTTCCAGCCCTGCTTGATGAAGCTGTTGAAGCTGGCGTCGTCGTTCTTCGTGGTGCCGCGGATGTAGCCCTGGTCGGTCAGATGCAGTGCTTCATCGCGGATGGTCTGCCAGTTCGCCTGCAGCAGGTCCAGCTCGGGAAAGCCGCGGCGATCGAGAATCGGCTTGGCCGGCACCGCCGAGAACGCGTACATCAGCAGGTTGTACGGCGCGAACACCGCCGAGTGGTCGACCAGTTGGCGGTCGAAACGCAGCCGCACGCGGCCGCGCAGGTGCACCAGCAGCACGCACAGCACGAATACGGCAAGCAGGAGCAGCAGGATCAGGCGGGGGGTGAGGACCATGGCGCTTGCGGCGGAAGGATGGGCTAAAGCTGCATTCTACCCGGATGCAGCGCCGACCTCCCGGTCGCGAGCGGTCCCGTTCATCCTTGCAGTCGGAGCCATTTGCAATGAGCGACTCCACGAATCTGGAAGATCCCCGGTGCCGTCATTCCCGCGAAAGCGGGAATCCACTGGCGTCTCGCGGAACGGCAACATGGATTCCCGCTTTCGCGGGAATGACGAACTGGGGCTTTACGCTTTCCCCGATTTCCGATTTCCGATTTCCGATTTCCGATTTCCGGCCCTAGGGAACGTCTGAACAAGGGCGAACAGGGTCAGTATCTGCGCCGTGTTCTTGGCCAGTCCCTTGAAGCGAACCTTCTGGAAGCCGAACTGGCGTTTCACGACGCGAAACGGATGTTCGACCTTTGAACGCACCGCGGCCTTCATGTGTTCCGTGTGCTTGACGGCATCCTTGAGTTCGCCCTCGGGCATCGCCTTGACCATGCCCCGCTTGGCGGCGATGTACCACGTGCGGCCACGTTTGGGCGCGCGCTTCTCGGCACCGATATACCCGGCATCAGCGTAGACGGTCTTCTCCTTGCCATGCAGCAGCTTGCCCACTTCAA
>NZ_AJXW01000116.1 GCF_000264375.1 Rhodanobacter thiooxydans LCS2 | reverse complement strand
GCAGCAGCTTGCCCACTTCAACCACATCGGCAATGTTTGCTGCCGTCGTGGTGACCGTGTGCACGAAGCCCGATTCCACATCCACGCCGATGTGCGCCTTCATGCCGAAATACCACTGGTTGCCCTTGCGCGTGGAATGCATTTCCTGATCGCGGGCCTTGCTTTCGTTCTTGGTCGAGGACGGTGCATGGATGATCGTGGCGTCCACGATCGTGCCTTGGCGCAGCAGCATTCCCTTGTCGCTCAAGTGGGCATTGACGGTGGCCAGGATGGCCGGCGCCAGATCGTGAGTTTCCAGCAATCGGCGAAAGTTGAGGATGGTCGTTTCGTCGGGCACACCGCCGCGCGTCAGCGACAGACCGGCGAAGCGACGCAGCGGAGCCACCTCATACAGCGCTTCCTCCATCGCCGGATCGCTGTAGCCGAACCAGTTCTGCATCAGATGGATGCGCAGCATCGTCTTGAGAGCGTACGGGCGCCGGCCATTGCCGGCCTTCGGATACACCGGTTCGATCACCGCCAACAGAGCCTCCCACGGCACCACCTGCTCCATTTCGGCCAGGAACTTCTCCCGCCGCGTTTGCTTGCGCTTGCCGGCATACTCGGCATCGGAGAAGCTCAACTGCGTCATGGCAGACACCTTGCGTTTGGACGGCTAACTGTAGCGCGTCGCGATGGACTTGTTCAGAGTTTCCCTAGCGGCGGCGAGTTGCTTGAGTTGGCACGACAAATTGACCAGCTGAAGTGTGATTACCGGGATGTAATACTGGCAGGAGAGTATGAGTTTCACGGCAGGGAGGCGGTGCGTGTTCGCGACCTCAGTGAGCCACTACGGTCAGGGGTCTAACATTTCGTTCAAGGCGGACGGCTTCGCCGCCGCTTAACTCAAGCGTTAGCCATCACACAAATAGGGGGCTCTATGAAAGGATTATCGATTCTCCTCTGCGGCGCGACCTTGCTTTGCGGGTGCACACACATGACTTCGCCCGCCCGAAAGCATGCACTAGAGGGAGGCAAGCCTTACTGGCTTGACTATGATGCAAGTAGGCGCGGCACACTTATCGCCCCTGAATCTTCCAAGATTAAGACATGCTCAGAGCCAAGTCCCGACGTCGCATTGAGCCTAGTAGCAAAGATCGAAGCATCGGTGAAGAAAACGGAAGTTGGTGAAGCTTCTGGCAGCGCCGATTTCAACACCGCTGTCGTAAAGCTTGCTGAAAGAACTCAAATGGTTATGTTCCTGCGTGAATCCATGTATCGACTGTGCGAGCAGTCGATGAACAATAATTTCACCAAAGAGGAAATACTGGCCTCTTACAACAAGGTCATAGATACCGCCAAGGCGATTGCTGAGGCCGATCGTGACAGAGCAAAAGAGGCTGCCGCAAAAGCTGCAGCAAATCTCACTCCAGAGCAAGCAGAAAGCATTCGCTAGCACACACAGTCATTCAAGTGGCTAACAATTCGTTCAAGGCGGACGG
>NZ_AJXW01000115.1 GCF_000264375.1 Rhodanobacter thiooxydans LCS2 | reverse complement strand
GTTCAGACGTTCCCTAGGAAGTTGCTGATGGTCCGAACCGTGAAGAACATCGTTGCACGACCCGTCGCGGAAGCCGTGTCCGCGCACCACCACTCAGCCCCGCCGATGGAATCGATGACGGTCACCAAGTCGGGGCGAACGCGGCGCCACGGGCAATGCGATACGACACGGGCGGGTACCGCATGGCGCGATGTTTCGGAAAGCTCGCACCGCAAGAGAATCCTGGCGTTGCCGTACCGCCTTGCAGAGGGCCGCCGCGCGCATATCGCCTTGCATGCGCGATTCCGTGTCGCCCCATTGGTTGCCTGAAGGACTTGTCATGCCGTCATACTCCCGCCCACTTTCACCGCACCTCGGCATCTACCGCTGGCGCATCAATATGGTGCAGTCCTCGCTGCACCGCCTCACCGGGTTGCTGCTATCGGCCGGCACGCTGGCCCTCAGCTGGGGCATGCTCGCCGCTGCCGCCGGCGACCACGCGTGGCAGGTGTTCGCACATTTCTGCGGCAGCTGGGCCGGGCTCGTATTGTGGTTTGCATGGATCTGGGCCATGTTTTTCCACCTGTGCAACGGCATCCAGCACCTGTTGCACAGCGTGGCGTGGGATTACGGGCCGCAGCACATGCGCGACCGCGCCAAGCACCCGTCCTACTGGACCAGCGGCTGGATCATTGTCGCGGTGAGCAGCCTGCTCACGCTGACGACTTGGGTCATCCTCACCGTGCAGCTAGCCGGGGTATTGGCATGAGTGAATATCCGGGTCAATCAGATTTGCGCGACCCATTGAAGGTGGCGCGCAAGTGGGGTTCCTCAAAAACCGGCGTGCAGCATTGGTGGGTTCAGCGCGTCACTGCGTTGGCACTCATTCCGTTGACCTTGTGGTTCGTCTACTTCGCGCTGGCGCTCGTCCACGTCGATTACGCCACGGCTATGTCGGCGATCGCCGACCCCGTCCACATGTTTCTGCTGATCGTGCTGACCATCTGCACCTATTGGCACGGCATGTTGGGGTTGGACGTGATTATCGGGGATTACGTGCATACACGTTGGCTTGAGGTGACGCTTCAGATCGCGCTGCGATTCGGAGCCGTTGCCGGAGCGATCGCCACCATCCTGGCGATCATGAGTGTTGGGTTGGCGGCGCGCTGATCACCAAATTAAGTTGGCAAAAGAAGAAGGTCACATGGCTACGGAAGCATATTCGATACAACGCCATCGCTACGACGTGCTCATTATCGGAGCGGGTGGCGCCGGGCTGCGCGCTGCACTCGGGCTGGCGTCCAAAGGCCTCAATGTGGCGTGCATCAGCAAGGTCTTTCCGACGCGCTCGCACACCGTGGCGGCACAGGGTGGCATTGCCGCAGCTCTCGGCAACATGGGCGAGGACGACTGGCGTTATCACTTCTACGATACGGTCAAGGGCGGCGACTGGCTGGGTGACCAGGACGCCATTGAATACATGTGCCGTGAGGCAATCCCGGCGGTCATTGAGCTCGAGCACTTCGGCGTGCCGTTCTCGCGCACTGAAGACGGGCACATCTACCAGCGCCCGTTCGGCGGCCACACAATCCGTCATGGTGAGGCGCTGGCGCAACGGGCCTGTGCCGCAGCCGACCGCACCGGCCACGCCATCCTGCATACGCTATACACGCAGGCGCTTAAAAACCATGTCGAGTTTTTCGTCGAATATTTTGTCACGGATCTCATCCGTGACCCACGCACCGGCGAGCTCGTTGGCGCGCTCGCGATCGATCTCAAGGAGGGGGTAGTCCATTTCTTCCAGGCACACTCGATCATTCTCGCCACGGGTGGCTACGGACGCGCCTATTTCTCGTGCACCTCGGCCCACATTTGTACCGGGGACGGCGGCGGGATGGCGCTGCGCGCGGGATTGGCGCTGCAGGATCTGGAGTTCGTGCAATTCCACCCGACCGGCATCTACGGTTCGGGCTGCCTCATCACCGAAGGCGTGCGCGGCGAAGGCGGCTACCTCACCAACGCCGATGGCGAGCGCTTCATGGAGCGCTACGCGCCCCACGCCAAGGACCTGGCCTCGCGGGATGTCGTCAGCCGGGCGATCACCATCGAGATCCGCGAAGGTCGTGGTGTCGGCGAACACAAGGATCACGTGCTGCTGAATCTGGCGCATCTGGGGGCCGAGGTGCTGCGCGAGCGGCTTCCAGGCATCTCCGAGAGCGCACGCATTTTCGCTCGCGTGGACGTGACCAAGCAGCCAATACCGGTGCTGCCCACGGTGCACTACTGCATGGGCGGCATTCCTACCAACATCCACGGCGAGGTGGTGCAAAAGGTGGGAGAGGACAACGACGCAGTGATTCCCGGGCTGTTTGCCATTGGCGAGGCAGCCTGTGTATCCGTGCACGGGGCCAATCGCCTGGGCACGAATTCGTTGCTCGACCTGATCGTCTTCGGGCGCGCGGCCGCACTGCGCTGTGCCGAAATCATCAAGCCGCACACGCCCTATCCCGAGCTGTCGGAGGATGTGCTGGAACCGGCGTTGTCCCGGCTCGATCACCTCCGCCACGCGCGCGGCGGTACGCCAACCGCGCAACTACGCGCCAAGATGCAGCACGCCATGCAGGAGGATGCTGCGGTATTCCGCACCGCCGAAACCCTGGAGAAGGGTTGCCAGCGACTCGATGAGCTGCACGCGGAGTTCGCGGATGTAGCCGTAGCCGACAGTTCCCTCATCTGGAACTCGGATCTGGTGGAGACGCTAGAGTTGGGCAACCTGCTGGCGCAGGCCGTGGGTACGGTTCACGCGGCGGCGCGGCGGACGGAAACGCGCGGCGGTCACGCGCGCGACGACTACCCCGAACGCGACGATGCCAACTGGATGAAGCACACCTTGGTGAAAGTCGATGCCAACGGCCAATGCGACATCGATTACCGACCGGTGCATCAGCGCCCGCTGGATGATGAGGTCGAGATGGTTCCACCCGCAAAGCGCGTGTACTGAAAGCAGTTTTTCGTGGTCAGGGTTGCTCGCCCCTCGCAGCCCGACGCGTCATCGGCGTTGTCTGGCAGGGGGGTGATCGAACTCGTTGCAGTTGGAGGACATCGTGGCTCAATTCAGGCTACCGCAGTTGTCGCGGGTAAAAAAGGGCAACTATTTCGCTGCAAAGCCCGAAGCGAAAGAAGTACGCAAGTTCAAGGTGTATCGGTGGGACCCGGAGGACGGAGACAATCCGCGCACCGATACGTATGAGGTCGACATCAGCGATTGCGCGATGGTCCTCGACGTGTTGCTGAAGATCAAGAACACGATCGACCCCACCTTGACCCTGCGGCGCTCGTGCCGGGAAGGCGTGTGCGGTTCGTGCTCGATGAACATCAATGGCGAGAACACCTTGGCGTGCATCACTCCGCTGGATGACCTGCGCGCCGGGCAGGTGAATATCTACCCGCTGCCACACATGCCGGTCATCCGTGACGTGGTGCCCGACTTCACCCATTTCTATGCTCAGTACGCGTCGATCCAGCCCTGGATCAAAACCGACAGTCCGGCCGGATCGCGCGAGCGCCTGCAGTCACCCAAGGACCGCAAGAAACTGGATGGCCTGTACGAATGCATCCTGTGTGCGTGCTGTACGGCGTCGTGCCCGAGCTATTGGTGGAACCCCGATCGCTTCCTGGGTCCGGCGGTGCTGTTGCAGGCTTACCGCTGGATCGTGGACTCACGCGACGAGGCCACCGGTGAGCGGTTGGACGACTTGAACGACCCGTTCAAGCTGTTCCGCTGTCACGCCATCTTGAACGGCACCAACACTTGCCCGAAGGGGCTCAACCCCGCCAAGGCGATTGCCAAGATCAAGCGCCTCATTGCCGAGCGCACGATCTGAGGCGGGCCCACCCGTGCGCAGCAAGATGAGGCCATGACGATTTTCCTTGCACCTTTCTCCATGGGGGATTTTCGTGACCTGAAGGCGTGGGGTTGCAACTATTGCGCGCGGCGCACCACGGCATGGAAGGCCTGGCAGCGCCACGCTGCACATCACCGGCGTCGTCGGCGTAGCTGGCCGGTCGACGGGCCTGAACTCGCGCGTTGCACGCTGCACTACCCGGCAACCTTATCGTCTTAACCCAAGCCGGCCAGCCACCGGATTTCGAGACCCACCATGCAACCCATGATCCCTGCTGCGCGTATCGCAAAGTCAACGCTCGCACTTCCCGACTGGCGCCAGTCAATGCGCGACGTGGTGACCGGCCCGCGTGAGCTGCTGGCGCTGGTCGACCTCAGTGAGCTTGCCGACCGCCTCCCGGCGGCCAACGCCGGGTTTCCGTTGAGGGTGCCGCGGAGTTTCGTTGCGCGGATGCGCAAGGGTGACCCGAACGACCCGTTGTTGGTGCAGGTGTTGCCGGTGTGCTCCGAACTCGACGAGGTGGCGGGCTACAGCGACGATGCCGTGGGTGACCTTGATGCGGTCAAGGCCCACGGGGTATTGCAGAAGTACGCAGGGCGCGCGCTCCTGATCGCCGCGGGATCTTGCGCGGTCAATTGCCGGTTCTGCTTCCGCCGTCATTTTCCGTACGCCGAAGAGCTGGCTGCGTCACACGCATGGCGTGAAGCATTGGCGACGCTGGCGGCGGACACGTCATTGCGCGAGGTGATCCTGTCAGGGGGGGATCCGCTGGTGTTGTCGACGGCGAGACTGAAGGAGTTCACGGATGCGCTGCGGACGCAGCCGCACATCATGCGGCTGCGCATCCACTCGCGCCTGCCAGTGGTGATGCCCGAACGTATCGACGATCCGTTTTGCGATTGGCTGCGCGCGGTGCCGCTGCAGCGCGTGTTCGTGATCCACGCCAATCACCCCAACGAACTGGACGTGACGCTGGCTGCTGCATGCGCGCGCTTGCGTGACGCGGGCGTTACGCTGTTCAACCAGTCGGTGTTATTGCGCGGCGTCAACGATAACGCCGACGTACTCACGCAACTGTCGGAGCGACTGTTCGCGATCGGCGTGCAGCCGTACTACCTGCACCAGCTCGACAAGGTACGCGGAACGGCGCACTTCGAAGTCGCAGACTCGCGTGCGCACGAACTGATGGACGCGCTGCGCGCGCAGCTGCCGGGCTTCCTGGTGCCAAAGCTGGTGCGTGAGGTTGCGGGTGACGCGTCGAAGCGCCCGGTATAGGAAATGTTTTTCCGGCACGCCACAACGTACGGGTGGATGATGGCCCATCTGCGAGCACGATGCTGCGAACGTTGCGCTCGCGCCACCGTGGGTTGGATACGGTTTTGTCGTATGCGAGTGGAAGGACAGTTTTTGGGCAGGTCAATTTGGGGTTCTGCTGACCGCGCATGGACGAGCAGCGACCTTGGGTCGCCGATCATCGTTTGGCGGTTGACAGCCTTTGTCAAAGGTGGTCCGACGCCTGTCCACGCGCTGAAGCTCCAAGGCTGCCGAAGCGGTATCGGGCAGGCGTTGGACAAGCCTCGAGGGAGGACACCACAGGAATTACAGCGTAAGCGTTTTCATGGCGCGTTGCTGGTCCATGGAGACAGGAATAGCGGTGCCAGTCAATCCGTGCTGAATGCGGTGTCCAAAATAATCTAACTCGAGACCCACTGTGTCTGAGCAAATGCAAACTGTTGACCTTGGTCCGCGCGAAAGCATGACGTTCGACGTGGTTGTAGTCGGTGCCGGCCCGGGTGGCCTCGCTACCGCAATCCGTCTGCGGCAACTCGCTGCGGAGCAAGGTCGCGAGCTGTCTGTATGCGTGTTGGAGAAGGGTTCGGAGCCAGGCGCACATATCCTGGCCGGCACGATCATGACACCGCGCGCTTTGACTGAGCTGCTGCCGAATTGGAAGGAACTTGGTGCGCCGTTGACGCAACCGGTAACTCGCGACAGTTTTCTGTTTCTCAGTGAAGCCGGCGCAACGACCACGCCGGGATTCCTGCGCCCTGATTGTTTCGAAAACCACGGCAATTTCATCATCAGCTTGGGCCGCTTGACTCGCTGGTTGGCACGGCAGGCTGAGGCGCTGGGCGTCGACATATTTGCCGGCTTTGCGGCGACCGAAGTGCTTTACGACGAGCAGGGCGCGGTGATGGGTGTGGCCACCGGCAATATGGGCATGGGTAAAGACGGCAAACCCACGGCAAAATTTCAGCGTGGCATGGAGCTGCGTGCCAACTACACCGTTTTTGCAGAAGGCGCACGCGGCCAGTTGGGGCGGCAGTTGATCGCCAAGTACGCGTTGGACAAGGACTGTGATCCGCAGAGCTATGCGCTCGGCATCAAGGAGCTGTGGCAGGTCGAGCCCGCGCGACACGAAGCCGGATTGGCCGTGCACACTGCCGGCTGGCCGCTGGACTCGAATACATACGGCGGGTCCTTCGTCTATCACGCCGAGGACAATATCGTCGCGATTGGCTTCGTGGTCGGTCTTGACTACTCCAATCCGTGGCTCAGCCCATTCCAGGAATTTCAGCGCTTCAAGACCCACCCCGCCATCCGCAAATACCTCGAAGGCGGCAAACGCATCAGCTATGGCGCGCGTGCGATCACCGCCGGCGGCCTGCAATCCTTGCCGCGCACGGTGTTTCCGGGTGGCGCGCTGGTGGGTTGCGAGGCCGGCTTTCTCAACTGCAGCCGGATCAAAGGCAGCCATGCGGCGATCAAGACGGGCATGCTGGCGGCCGAAGCTGCATTCGCTGCGTTGGTTGCGGGACGCGCGCACGATACGTTGGAGGCTTACCCTGTCGCGTTCGAACGCAGCTGGCTGCACGGCGAACTAAAACAGTCGAAGAATTTCAAACAGTGGTTCAAGAAAGGCCGCGCGTTAGCCACGGTGATGACGGGCGTCGAACAGTGGTTGCTACCAAAAATCGGCGTACGTAATCCGCCATGGACGCTCCACCACAGCATGCCCGATCACGCCTGCCTGGACCTTGCCAGCGATCGCGAGAAAATTGTTTATCCGAAACCCGACGGCGTACTGACTTTTGATGTTCTCAGTTCGGTGTTTCTCAGCAACACCCATCACAACGAAGATCAGCCCTCACATCTGACGCTGAAAGATGCCAGCGTGCCGGTGACGATCAATTTGGCCAAGTACGCCGGACCGGAAACGCGTTACTGCCCAGCCGGTGTCTATGAATTCGTGACCGAGAACGGGCAGCCACGGTTGCAAATCAATTTCGCGAACTGCGTGCATTGCAAAGCGTGTGACATCAAGGACCCGACACAAAACATCGTGTGGACGGCACCGCAAGGCGGTGACGGACCGAATTATCCAGCGATGTAGACTCGCAACTGACTACCTACGCCCGCGCTGTGGGCAATGATAAAAAAACAGATAGGACGGATTCAACTTTGAAG
>NZ_AJXW01000114.1 GCF_000264375.1 Rhodanobacter thiooxydans LCS2 | reverse complement strand
TTCGTTCAAGGCGGACGGCTCCGCCGCCGCTTAACTCAAGCGTTAGCCTTTATTTGGAGCTGTCGTGAATCTTCAGGATTTCATACGTACCGCCCTCACTGACATCGTCGCTGGCGTCGCGGAGGCGAGCAGCTCTGCAAACGGGCACGGTGCAAGCATCGGTTCCATGAAGCTTTACGGTTGGACCAAGGAGAATAAGATTCTTACCGATGAGGGTGGTCATCCTGTTGCTACTGTTGAATTCGACATTGCCCTGACTGAAGCCAACTCTAAAGACACAAAAGGCGGCATCGGCGTGTATTTAGGGGCGGTTGGTCTTGGTTCGCAAGGTGCCTCACATGGTGAGGCATCCGTCCATTCACGCATCAAGTTCTCAGTCCCAATCGTCTTGCCAGCAGCAAAGCGAGGCTAACAACTCATCCAAGCGGACGGCTTCGCCGCCGCTTAATTCAAGCGTTAGCGCCCATGTCGACACTATTTATATGCAGTTGGATCGCTCTGGCCGCTGACATCGTACTGTTCAACGTCCTCTACTTCTGTGTGGTTCTTTTGCGGGTAAACGATTCTGGGGGCAAGGTTGCGAGCGACGCACTTTTCAATTTTGGTCCGCTGCGTTACGTGCCAAAGTATCTAGAGCTTCTGACACCACAGGAAAGTTCACGGTGGTACAACATCTTCATCAAGCACTGCTTCGCAATCACAATAGCTCTCGTTCTGGTTTTTCTGGCTTCACTAGCGCTGCCGTAACTTCGGGGTAGCGCTAACAACTCGTTCAAGGCGGACGGCTTCGCCGCCGCTTAACTCAAGCGTTAGAGTGCATCATGCGTGACATCGACGGGATCGAAAAAGTCGTAGAGCGTCTCAAGCCGCACATGGCTGAGATTGAGGCACGCTTTCACGAAGAAAATGCGCGATTTATTTCTTTGATGGGGAAGCCTCATGATTTGCTCGGCAGGCTGCTCAAGTGCCATTTGGTAGTCGAGCACTACTTGGGGCGCTTCCTGTCTGAGCACTTCGGCATCGAGGATGTGGAGAGCGCAAAGCTGGGCTTCTTTAACAAAGCAATGTTGCTCCCAACGAGGGCATCCAGCGCTGCTTTCGTGAAGCCGGGCGTTCTGCGGCTCAACAAACTTCGCAATCAAACAAGCCATAACCTGGGCGTAGACGTTGCCTTCGATCAGCTGGGCCCCATCCACGATGTGCTCGCTATCGCACGAGCTGGTGCAAAGTTTGCTGAGCCTATCGAAGCAATTGAGGCGTTTACTACCGTTGCCTGCACTTGGCTGATCGTGCCACCAAAAGAGCATCAGCAACTATTCAACGACGCATTTTCCGAGATCCGCGTAAATGCACTCTAACCAGTCATTCGAGGCGGACGGCTGCGCCGCCGCTCAATTCCAGCGTTAGGCTCAATGGTGTGGTTCCCAATGTTCTGGAAGAAGCTCAAAGTGCAGCACCCCGAGTTTGGGACCCTCACCTATTCGAGCGACTCCTGGGCCTCGGCTGATTTTCCGTCAAGCGTTGGCCCAATCTATGTGCGCGTCCCAGGTGACAAGAGCGGTCCAAACGGCGAGGCGATATCTAACGCGCAGGCCTTGATGAGCGACCTTCCATCCATCGTCAACACGGCGGAACGGTTTGCCTTGTCGGACACGAACACACGTGAGTTCATGGAGTACAACGGCGACCTGACCCTAGACGGCCTTGCATTTGATGTAGAGCCGGGCACATTCACTGTTGCCTTTGGTCTCACTGAGTGGCCTGACGCAATGATTGATGTGGCGTTTCGTGAGGGAAACCCCGTCGAAGTGCTGCTCGCGGATTGAGCCTAACCAATCGTTCAAGCGGACATTTGGGCCGCACCCAGCATGCTCCCGATCTTGTAACATGCTGGGCGCGGCCCAAATGCCGCTTAACTCCGGCGTTAGGTGTCGAGGTGGCCCTTGCCATGAAAGAAGCCGAGTACAACGATTTCATCGTCAATGGCTATCAAGATGCTTTGTCATGCTTGGCAATGGAGTTCCGCAGCTCTCGCTCTGACCATGAGAAGCAGGCAAAGGTTGTGCTTGCTTACAACTCCATCCTTGATCTTCTGCTCTCTTTAGGTTGGTCAGCAGGCCTAGACCCTGACTCG
This sequence comes from Rhodanobacter thiooxydans LCS2, assembly GCF_000264375.1. Taxonomy (GTDB): domain Bacteria; phylum Pseudomonadota; class Gammaproteobacteria; order Xanthomonadales; family Rhodanobacteraceae; genus Rhodanobacter; species Rhodanobacter thiooxydans. The sequence goes on along the minus strand of NZ_AJXW01000114.1, from coordinate 1,098 downwards.
GAGCTGCCCGATGGCCTTATCCTCAATCGATACATTGAAATTACACGTAGCAGGCCGCTGTCGTATGTCTCACAAGAATCCGGCAACACCTAACCACTCGTTCAAGGCGGACGGCTGCGCCGCCGCTTAACTCAAGCGTTAGAGCCCTGCATGACGTTTCCTGCACCATCCAACGACGAGATCGAGTCCGTTGAGCGTGAGCTCGGGCACACGCTGCCACCTGCACTCCTTCATCTCTATGCCACTCGTGGCAATGGTGGCTTCGGCCCGGCTTACGGCTTGCTGGGTCTTGCTTCCGGCCATCTCACAGACCTCGGCGACGCCGCTGTGAGCCTCTATCGCACCTTTTGCTTGCCAGACCCTGATGCACCGGACTGGGTTTGGCCTCGCAATCTGCTGCCCATTCTTCATGTTGGCTGCGGAATTCATTACTGCATAGACTTGGCTTCACCCAACAATGTGGTCATCAAGTTCGACCCGAACGGTTACGCTCCAGGAGACGACTGGAGTGGTGCATTTACAGTAGCTTCTCCTTCGCTGGAGCCTTGGTTGGCAGGGCTCTAACACATCATTCAAGGCGGACGGCTTCGCCGCCGCTTAACTCAAGCGTTAGCGCTCATGACGGCACTATTCATTTCAACCTGCTTCGCTTTGCTAGCCGTCATCGTGCTGTTCAATGTTTTGTACTTCTGCGTTGTCCTTTTGCGCATAGGTGACACCGGCGGCAAAGTGAGTGGCGATGCTCTTTTTAACTTCCGCCAGCAGAGATATGTCGCCAAATATCTGGCACTTCTCACAGCGCAAGAGCAGTCACGGTGGTACAACATTTTCCTCAAGCACTCTCCCACCATCACGCTCGTACTGTTCTTTGTTTGCATGTCATCTCTTGCGCTATCGTTTCTGCACGACGGGCGCTAACCGTTCGTTCAAGGCGGACGGCTTCGCCGCCGCTTAACTCCAGCGTTAGCCCTCATGGGAGATTCACTGACATGAAGCTTTTTGGTTACCTAGCATCAGCCTCGGAGCAGCAGGCCCCCTTGGAGCTTTCCGAGACGACGCTATTGGCCAGTCCCGCAAAGCTCAGGGAAATCGCTGGCT
>NZ_AJXW01000113.1 GCF_000264375.1 Rhodanobacter thiooxydans LCS2 | reverse complement strand
GCCGGTTAACTTTAGCGTTAGCCCTCATGGGAGATTCACTGGCATGAAGCTTTTTGGTTACCTAGCATCAGCCTCGGAGCAGCAGGCCCCCTTGGAGCTTTCCGAGACGACGCTATTGGCCAGTCCCGCAGAGCTCAGGGAAATCGCTGGCTTTTTGCTCCATGCCGCGGAGAGCATGGAACACATGGGTTCAAGCTTCGACCACATGCATCTATCTGACACCTTGCGTCAGTTCGAAAATTCACCAGCGTTCATTGTCGCAGTTGGTGAGTCCGCGCAAGCCGGCTAACCAGTCGTTCAAGGCGGACGGCTTCGCCGCCGCTTAACTCCAGCGTTAGGCGCCGCAAGCTATGACCGATCTCTGGGGCCCAATCTCAGCAAGTGAATGGCGCAGCACGCCGTGTGTCATCGGCCGCCCTGCTACTGAAGCCGACGTTGCCTCCGGCTCCGCAGTGTTCTTCGTACAGGGCGACTCCGCCGCGGCTTCAATGCGTCTTCCTTGCTGTGCCATCCAGTCGCTTGAGAACGGTTCCGAGCAACAAGTTGTCGTTATCCAAGCCGAGCTCGCTAATCAAGACACAATTCTCGGTGTGCGCCCGCTATCAGGTGGCAACGGTATTTGCACCATCGCAGAGGCCCGGTTGCTTCCTGCTGGCTTCGAGTCGTAGGGTGGCGTCTAACATTTCGTTCAAGGCGGACGGCTACGCCGCCGCTTAACTCCAGCGTTAGGTGCTTATGGAGACTCGCGCCACGTTGAATCAAGATGTCATTGCCGAGTGGGCACGGCGTTGTGCAGAGAGCCGGAAGGCTTCTCGCTTGCCTCGCTACTTTCTTATCGCCGCAACCCTCGCCGCATCAGCATTGCCTCTGTTTAGTGTCGTCGCATACTTCCCATATCTGGTCTACGTCGGTGTCATCGCGGTCTTTGCTGCCACAATGTTCCCCGGCGCTGCATTCGCAAGCCTTCGGTGTCCAAACTGCAACAAAGTTTTGATTCCTGTTGGCCAAATCCCGCTAAACCCGATAGATTTTTGTCCGCACTGCAGGTTCTGGCTCATTGATCCACGTGGTCGCGCTGGCACCTAACCACTCATCCAAGCGGACGGCTTCGCCGCCGCTTAATTCAAGCGTTAGGCGCATAGGAGAATTCGTCGATGTTTGATTGGCTATTCCGGAAAGAACCTCGGCAGGTAATAGATGTGCCTCCTTTCCAGTATGGAGACTCATTGACGCTCGATTGGAATGAAGAATGTGAGGGATGGACAAGTGCACTTCCAGAACTCGGGCAAGCAGCGAAAATCTACATTGGGCCTCGCGCCGGTGTAGAGCATCCACTTCCGGAGTCTTGCGCACTCATTGTTATTGTGAGGGAGCGCATCGCGTTGCTCAATGCCGCCGCACTCGGTTACTTGGTCAAAGAGAGCGGCACTTTCGTTCACGAAACATACAAGCATTGCTTGTCTGCCGAGAGTTTCACCCCTACGGGAATCGAAATATTTGAGCACGAGGGTACGCTTGGGGAGTACACCCTAACCTACGACCCGGTATTTGACCCAGGCGCCATCTGGCGAGTTCGCTTTAGGAAGCAACAGGCTACTGAGTGGGGTTTTGATGACTAGCGCGCCTAACAATTCGTTCAAGGCGGGCGGCTTCGCCGCCGCTTAACTCCAGCGTTAGGCGCCAATGGAAACTGAATCGCCAGTCGAACAAATTGATGGATGCGAATACCTTTTTCTGTCCAGCATTTCTGAGCCGGAAGAAAACGGTCTGCTCATCCTCGTGCAAGAGGGGTTGCCGGCGGGTGAGCCAGAAACACTCCAAGTTGGCGCGGGCACCATTACAGGGGTCGTGCCTATCGACGTCACGGCACAGTCTCGCGCTTTCGAGCTGCATTGGCCGCTTTATATCAGCTATGCGGTTCGAAACGAATCCTTCTGCACTTGGGACGAGGATGAGGAGTGGGCGGGCTTCGCGTTTCGAGTCTACACTCGATCCAAATTTCTAGATTTCGTCGCGCGCGGCACCTTTGCTTCCACGGAATATCCCGGACCTTTCAAGCACTACCAAATACTATGTGCCAATCACATCATTGATGTTGCAGCCCAAGAGGCGCCCATTGTTCGCGTAGTTGGCGCCTAACCAATCACCCAAGCGGACGGCTCCGCCGCCGCTTAATTCAAGCGTTAGGGCTCACATGACTGTTGGTGATCGCATCAAGCAGAAGCGCGAAGCACTCGGCTGGAGTCGCACCAGGCTCGCTAAAGAAACAGCCATCCCGTATTCGACTCTTGCCAGCATCGAGAATGGTGATGCACGGTCGTCGGCAAATGTCCCCGCGATCGCTGCCGCGCTTCGTCGCCGGCATAACTACTCGTCCAAGCGGACGCCGTACCGGCGCCGCTTAACTCCAGCATTAGTCGGTAGCTCGTGGTGGTTCTTCGTGTGGTGTGTTTCGCCCAGCTTCGCGCTGGCTTGTCCTCCGTCGCCGCAGCAGCTTTTCGCGCAACGCCGTCGCAAGTCCTCAGCTTTCAGAGCTGGTCGTTTTTGGGGTAGTCGGTTGTTCAAGCTGCGCGCTCGTCGTGGCAGGCCGGCACGCTGTTGCACAGCGATCGCAGCATTGAGTTCCTGGCCGGCGACTTCAAGCGGGCACTGGCCGGTGCCGGGCTGGTGCAGAGCGTCAACCGCCCACATCGCTTGTACTGGCTGTCAATATGCCGATCGTGCCATGCCGGTACCCCTTGTTTGCGTGAGGAGCATTGAAGCAAGATCGGCGGGGTTTTTCTGCAACCTCACTGGACCTCCATGACCACTATCGAGCACGCTGAAACCGATGGGCAGATCGCCGCGACATTCGCCGTCATGCAGCAGCTTCGGCCGCATCTCGAGCAACGCCGGTACGTCCCCATGATTCGCAGCCTCATGGCCAGCGATGGGTTGAGGGTATTGGCGCTGGCTGATGAAGGTGCAGTAAGAGCCGTAGCTGCCTATCGCGTCATGAACATGCTTTATTGCGGAAGGCTGCTCTACATTGATGACCTGGTTTCGGACGGACAGTCGCGTTCGCGAGGCCACGGTGCGCAACTGATCTCTGCGCTCCGGCGCATAGGCCGCGAGCTCGGCTGCAGCGAGATCCAGCTCATTTCGCGCACCACCCGGGAGCAGGCACATCGGTTCTACTTCCGTGAGGGGTTCGAAATCGAGTGCTTTCATTTCCGCACCAAGCTTGAAGTCTGAAAATTCCTTCGAGCCACCCGTGCTTCGCGGGCCGGCTTGATTCGGCGCTGGACAACACCATGCACGCCTATACCACCAGTGTGGACATAGAAGCTCCAGCCGACCTGGTCTGGACATTGCTATCGGACGTGTTGTCGTGGCCGCAGCGGTTGCCGACAGTTACATCAGTTGCGCCGTTGGGCAACACAACGCTTGCGGTCGGTACGCGATTTCACGTTATCCAACCGAAGGTTCGCCCTGCTACATGGGAAGTCACCTGCATCGAGCCCGGCCACAGCTTCACTTGGCGGTCCAGATCATCTGGCCTGACCATGGTTGCAAATCACGTGGTCGATCCCACCGGCCGCTCGAGGTGCAGGCTCTGGCTCGATTTCGCGTTTTGCCGGTGTTCTTGGCCGCTTCGCTACGCTTTTCGCCGGCGCTCTTGCGCAGCGGTATATCGCCATCGAGGGGCAGACGTTCAAGGAACTGGCCGAGGCTGCCCATGGCGGCAGTCTGGCCTAACCATTTGCCACAGTCGGCCGTCATTCCGCTGGGCGGGTTGTCGGCGGTTCCGCTCAGGCGTTGGACACCAGGGGACAGCACTTGGACATTCGCATCGACAACCTGGAAGGTCCCGAGGTCCTCGCGTTGCTCCGCGAGCATCTGGACTCCATAGCGCCCACTGCCCCGGCGGATAGCCGCCATGCGCTCGATCTTGGCGGCCTTCGCGGTCCTGGCATTACCTTTTGGAGCATCTGGGACGGTCCGGTGCTGGCCGGGTTCGGCGCACTCAAGCATCTGACCGAGTCGCACGCCGAGATCAAATCCATGCGCACTGCCGCGTCTCATCTCCGGCAAGGTGTGGCTTCGCGACTGCTGCAGCACATTATTCAAGAGGCAGTAGCGCGCGGCTATTCGAGACTGAGCCTGGAGACAGGGTCAATGGCCTTCTTCGAAGGAGCGCGTCGCTTGTACGCATCATCTGGATTCGTGTCATGTCCACCTTTCGGCAGCTACAAGGCTGACCCCAATAGTGTCTTCATGACCAGGCGGCTACGCGAGCTGGCGTCTGACGATTTCTCAGGCAACCTCCCCGTCAACCCGGGCACATGAGTTTTTCGCCCTGGGCTTTCGGGCTACCGGTGAGGGGAATTTCCTGACGTGGCGTGGTGCCTGCGCGGTGGCGTGCAGCGCATGTCAGACTGCATCCGGACGCGCCGCACGCGCTGCGTGCTGACCGACGACATGCACCGGAGGCACCATGAGCAAAGAGACGACTGCTCCTGAAACGCGAGGCGTCACGGTCCAGCTGTTGGCAAGCATGGACCTGGGCGCGGAAATCGAGGGCATGGCGGGACGCCAGCTGCGCATGCGCAAGGTCACCATCGCACCGGGCGGGGTGTTCGGCCCCGTCCACGACCACCAGGACCGGCCGGGCCTCGTCTATATTCTGCAAGGGACGATCACCGACCATCGCGACGGCATCGCCACCGACTACGGCCCGGGCGCGGGCTGGCCGGAGGACCGGCACACTCTGCACTGGCTCGAGAACCGCGGCACGCTGCCGGCAGTGGAAATCTCCATCGACGTCGTGCGGGAGCAAGCGGACCTGGCCGGCCGCGCCGACGATGCCGGGCGGGCCCGGTGAACACCTCCGATGGAGGGCAACAAGGCGTCGAGCGGATTGCCACGACCTGCCTGCTGCGGGAGGGCGGCATCGTCGTCCGTCCGCTGGCGCCGGGCGACGCGGAACCGCTGTACCGGGCGGTACGCAGCTCGGTGGAGTCGTTGTCGTACTGGCTGCCCTGGTGCCGCCCCAACTACGCGCTGGCGGATGCGGCCGCGTGGGTCGAACACGGCATGGCGAGCTGGGCGGCCGGGTCGGAATTTCCGCTGGGCGTGTTCGATACGGCCGGTGCACTGCTCGGCGGCACCGGCGTGAACCGCATCGACCGCGCCCACGGCGTGGGCAATCTCGGCTACTGGGTGTGCGACGCCGCAAGGAATCGCGGCGTGGCCACGCGCGCCGCCCGCGCAGCTGCCCGGCTGGGCTTCGACGTACTCGGCCTGACGCGGCTGGAGATCGTGGTGCTCCCGCACAACGCCGCCAGCCGGCGGGTGGCGGAGAAGCTCGGTGCGCTGCGCGAGGTGGAGGCGCGCAACCGCGTGCTGTTCCATGGCCGACCCGAGCGCGCGGTGGTCTACTCGCTGATTCCCGACGATCTGGCCGATGGCTGGGCGGACAGCGCCAGGCATGGTGGGCCACGCTAGCAACGCCCTGCTTATGCATCGACTTAACCTGCCGCCGCGCACGCTGGAACGCGAACCCGGTGTCCGGCAGGATGGCGCAGCGCCGCCGCGGCACACCGACTGACCCGCGCCGGGCCCACGCCGCCCGTCCCAAGGAGAACACCCCCACCATGCCGACACCCCGCTCGGACGCCCTGGTCTTTTTCGGCGCCACCGGCGACCTGGCCTACAAGAAGATCTTTCCGGCATTGCAGGCGATGATGCTGCACGACGGGCTGGACCTGCCGATCATCGGCGTGGCGCACTCGGGCTGGAACACCGAGCGGCTGCGCGAACGCGCGCACGACAGCCTGGCGCAGGCAGCGAAGGAGCACGGCGGCGAGGTCGACGAGGCCGCCTTCGCACAGTTGGCGGCGCGCCTGCAGTACGTCGATGGCGACTACAACGACGTGGCCGCGTTCCGGAAGCTGAAGCAGGCGCTGGGCACGGCGCAGCGCCCGCTGCACTACCTGGCGATCCCGCCCAAGCTGTTCGGCGTGGTGGCGAAGAACCTGCAGCAGGCCGGCTGCGCCGAGAACGCGCGAATCGTGGTGGAGAAGCCGTTCGGCCGCGACCTGGCCTCGGCGCAGGCGCTCAACCGCACGCTGCATGCGGTGTTCCCGGAGTCGGCGATCTTCCGCATCGACCACTACCTGGGCAAGGAGCCGGTGCAGAACCTGCTGTACTTCCGCTTCGCCAACACCGTGCTGGAGCCGGTGTGGAACAACCGCTACGTGGACCGCGTGCAGATCACCATGGCCGAGCAGTTCGGCGTGGACGGCCGCGGCGCGTTCTACGAGGGCGTCGGCGCGATCCGCGACGTGCTGCAGAACCACCTGCTGCAGGTGACCTCGCTGCTGGCGATGGACGCGCCGATCGGCGGCGGCCCGGAAGCGCTGCGCGCGGAGAAGCTGCGACTGTTCCGCGCGATGCGCCCGCTCGACCCGGCCGGGGTGGTGCGCGGCCAGTTCAAGGGCTACCGCGAGGTCGACGGCGTGGCCGCCGATTCCAACGTGGAGACCTTCGTGGCGTTGCGCCTGTACATCGACACCTGGCGCTGGGCCGGCGTGCCGTTCTACATCCGCGCCGGCAAGAAGCTGCCAATCACCACCACCCAGGTGATGGTGGACATGAAGACGCCACCGCTGTCGGTGTTCGACGCGATCGGCGCGGGGCAGTCGAACTATTTCCGCTTCCGGCTCAGCCCGGAGGTGATCATCGCCACGGGCATGCGGGTGAAGCAGCCCGGCGAGGAGATGCGTGGGGAGCCGGTGGAGCTGGTCATGCGGCACGACCTGGCGCCGGAGAAATCACCGTATGAGCGCCTGCTCGGCGACGCGATCCGCGGCGACAACGCGCTGTTCACCAGCGACGAATGCGTGGAGGCGGCGTGGGCGGTGGTGGACCGCGTGCTGGCCCACGAAGGCGCGGTGGATGTCTACGAGCCGGGCAGCTGGGGCCCGGCCGGAGCCGACCGCATCGCGGGCGACGAAGGCTGGCACGAGCCGCGAGCGGAGGAGGGCAAGCCATGCTGAACCACCCTGCCGCCGAAGCCGCCGCGGTGGTGTTCCTGCTCGACGTGGACAACACCCTGCTCGACAACGACCGCTTCGGCGCCGACCTCGGCGCCACCCTGGAGGCGGCCTTCGGCGCCGGCGAACGCGCGCGCTACTGGACGATCTATGAGGAGCTGCGCGAGCAGTGCGGCTTCGCCGACTACCTGGGCGCGCTGCAGCGCTTCCGCACCGGCCTGGACAACGACCCGTCGCTGCTGCAGATGTCCGGCTACCTGCTGGAGTATCCGTTCGCCGACCGCCTGTACCCACATGCGCTGGAGACGGTGACGCACCTGCGCACGCTGGGGCCCACCGCGATCCTGTCCGACGGCGACGTGGTGTTCCAGCCGCGCAAGATCCAGCGCGCCGGGCTGTGGGCCGCGCTGCGCGGCGAGGTGCTGGTCTACGTGCACAAGCAGCAGATGCTGGTGGCGATGCAGCAACGCTACCCCGCCGCGCACTACGTGATGGTGGACGACAAGCCGCAGGTCCTGGCCGCGATGAAGCAGCACCTGGGCCGCAAGCTCACCACCGTGTTCGTGCGCCAGGGTCACTACGCGGCCGCCAGCGCCGAGGAAACCATCGAACCGGCGCCGGACGTCGCGATTGCGTGCATCGGCGATCTGCGCCGGCGTAAGCTTGAAGACTTCCTGCCGAGCGCGCCCGCGATCAGCCTGCCGGCAGAGTGAACCTACCGCATCGATCGAACCGGAAACACGGAGCAAGCATGAAAGCAACCCGCCAATTGCACGACCTCGGCCAAAGCCTGTGGCTGGACAACATCACTCGCAGCCTGCTCGACGACGGCACGCTGGCGCACTACGTCGCCGAGGACTCGATCACCGGACTGACCTCGAACCCCAGCATCTTCGACGCGGCGATCGGCAACGGCGACGCCTACGACGCCGGCATCCACGCCAAGGCGCTGGCCGGGCTGTCCGGCGAGACGCTGTTCACCGAGCTGGCGCTGGAGGACCTGCGCCGCGCCGCCGACCTGTTCCGCCCGGTGTTCGACGCCACCGGCCAGGTCGACGGCTGGGTCTCGATGGAGGTCTCGCCGCTGCTGGCCGCCGATACCGCCGGCTCGATCGCCGCGGCGCGCCACATCCAGCACCTGGCCCACCGCGAGAACCTGTTCGTAAAGATTCCCGGTACCCCCGAAGGCGTGCCGGCGATCGAGGAGGCGATCTTCCTCGGCATTCCGATCAACGTGACCCTGCTGTTTTCCTGCGCGCAGTACCAGGCCGTGGCCGAGGCGTACCTGCGCGGCATCGAGCGACGCCTGGCCGCCGGGCTGGACCCGCGCGTCGGCTCGGTCGCCTCGCTGTTCGTCAGCCGCTGGGACGTGGCCGCCAACAAGCAGCTGCCGGAGGCCTTGCACAACAAGCTGGGCATCGCGGTGGCCCAGCAGACCTACCGCAGCTACCGCGAGCTGCTGGCCTCCAAGCGCTGGCAGAAACTCGCCGCCGCCGGCGCGCAGACCCAGCGCCTGCTGTGGGCCAGCACCGGTACCAAGGACCCCTCTGCGCCGGACACCCTGTACATCAGCGCGCTGGCCGCGCCGGACACCATCAACACGGTGCCGGAGAAGACCCTGCACGCGTTCGCCGACCACGGCCAGCTGCACGGCGTGCTGTCCGACGACGGCGGCGACGCGGACGCGGTGCTGGCGCAAATCGCCAAGGCCGGCGTGGACATCGACGCGCTGGCGCTGAAGCTGCAGCAGGACGGCGCGGCGGCGTTCGTGACATCGTGGCAGCAGCTGCTGCAGCGGATCGCCGACAAGGCCAGCGTGCTGGACAAGGAATCCGAGCTGCCATGAGCGAACCACGACTGACCCGCCTGCCCCAGTGGCAGGCGTTGCAACGGCATGCCTACGCGATCGGCCAGCGGCACCTGCGCGAGTGGTTCGCCGCCGACCCGCAGCGTGGCGAGCGCTTCGTGCTGGAAGACGTCGGCCTGTACCTCGATTACTCCAAGCAGCGCGTGGACGCCGATGCACTGGGCCTGCTGCGCGAACTGGCGACGGCGCGCGGCCTGCCGCAGCGGATCGAGGCGATGTTCCGCGGCGAGCGCATAAACACCACCGAGCACCGCGCGGTGCTGCATGTGGCGCTGCGCGCTCCAGCGGGGGAGAAGATCCTGGTCGACGGCCACGACGTGGTGGCGGACGTGCACGCGGTGCTCGACCGCATGGCCGCGTTTGCCGAGCAGGTGCGCAGCGGCGCGTGGCTGGGCCACGGCGGCAAGCGCATCCGCAACGTGGTCAGCATTGGCATCGGCGGCTCGGACCTCGGCCCGGTGATGGCGTACGAAGCGCTGCGCGCGTACAGCCGCCGCGACATGACGTTCCGCTTCGTCTCCAACGTGGACGGCACCGACTTCGCCGAGGCGGTGCACGGCCTGGACGCCGCCGAGACGCTGTTCATCGTCTGCTCGAAAACCTTCACCACACTGGAGACCCTGGCCAACGCGCATGCCGCGCGCGCCTGGAGCGTGGCCGCACTGGGCGACGAGCGCGCGGTGGCGAAGCATTTCGTCGCCGTCTCCACCAACGCCGCCGAAGTCGCTAAGTTCGGTATCGACACCGCCAACATGTTCGGTTTCTGGGACTGGGTGGGCGGGCGCTATTCGATGGACTCGGCGATCGGCCTGTCCACCATGCTGGCCATCGGCCCGGAGCATTTCCACGCGATGCTGGCCGGCTTCCACGCGATGGATGAGCATTTCCGGCATGCGCCGCTGGAGCGCAACCTGCCGGCACTGATGGGCCTGCTGGCGGTGTGGAACAACAACTTCCTCGATGCCGCCAGCGTCGCGGTGCTGCCGTACGAGCAGTACTTGAAGCGCTTCCCGGCCTACCTGCAGCAGCTGACCATGGAGAGCAACGGCAAACGCGTCACCCGCGGCGGCGCGGCGGTGGACTACGCCACCGGGCCGATCTACTGGGGCGAGCCGGGCACCAACGGCCAGCACTCGTTCTACCAGCTGCTGCACCAGGGCACGCGCATCGTGCCGTGCGACTTCATCGGCTTCGGCCAGAGCCTGAACCCCTTGCCCGTACAAGGCGGCGGCGACCAGCACGACCTGCTGCTGGCGAACCTGATCGCCCAGGGCGAGGCGCTGGCGTTCGGCAAAACCGCCGAGGAAGTGCGTGCCGCCGGCACCGATGCGGCGCTGGCCCCGCACCGCACCTTCCCCGGCAACCGTCCCAGCAGCACGATCCTCGCGCAGCGACTGACGCCGCGCGTGCTCGGCACCCTGATCGCACTGTACGAGCACAGCGTGTTCGTGCAGGGCGTGATCTGGGACATCGACTCGTTCGACCAGTGGGGTGTGGAACTGGGCAAGCAGCTGGCCAAGACCACCATCGCCGAGCTGACTGCGAAGGACGAGCCGAAACTTGCCCACGACAGTTCCACCAACGCCCTGATCCGCCGCTACCGCGCGTTGCGTGACGGCCATACCTGACGCGGCCTTCTTGTAGGAGCGCACTTGTGCGCGATGCCTTTCATCGGGAAGCCCAAGAGCATCGCGCACAAGTGCGCTCCTACAGGCATCCGCACGTTCACCGACAATCCTTCGAGAACCCATGAGCCAGAAGATCAGCCCTCTCGCCGGCAAACCGGCGCCGCAATCCATCCTGGTCGACGTGCCGAAACTGCTGGCCGCCTACGCGGACCTGAAACCCGACCCGTCGGTGCCCGCGCAGCGGGTGGCCTTCGGCACCTCCGGCCATCGCGGCAACTCGTTCGAGCGCAGCTTCAACGAGGCGCACATTCTGGCGATCAGCCAGGCGATCTGCGAGTACCGCAAGGGCAAGGGCATCGACGGCCCGCTGTTCATCGGCGCCGACACCCACGCGCTGTCGCAGCCCGCGTTCGAGAACGCGCTGGAGGTGCTGGCGGCGAACGGCGTGCAGGTGATGATTTCCAGCGTCGGCGAGTACACGCCGACGCCGGCGGTGTCGCACGCGATCCTGGTCTATAACAAGGGACGCAGCAGCGGCCTCGCCGACGGCATCGTGATCACGCCCTCGCACAACCCGCCGGACAACGGCGGCTTCAAGTACAACCCGACGAACGGCGGCCCGGCCGACAGCGACATCACCAAGTGGGTGGAGAACCGCGCCAATGCCCTGCTCGAAGGCGGCCTGAAGGACGTGCGGCGGATGCCGTACGCGCAGGCGCGCAAGGCGGCCACCACGCATGAACACGACTATCTCAACAACTACATCGCCGATCTGGCGAACATCGTCGACTTCGACGTGATCCGCGGCGCCGGCGTGCACATGGGCGTGGACCCACTGGGCGGCGCCGGCGTGCACTACTGGGCGCCGATCGCCGAGCGCTACAAGCTCGACCTCACCGTAGTCAGCGAGGCAGTGGACCCGCAGTTCGCCTTCATGAGCGTGGACTGGGACGGCAAGATCCGCATGGACCCCTCGTCGAAATACGCGATGCAGCGGCTGATCGGGTTGAAGGACCGCTACGACGTGGCGTTCGCCTGCGACACCGACCACGACCGCCACGGCATCGTCACCCGCAGCAGCGGGCTGATGGAGCCGAACCACTACCTGTCGGTGCTGGTCGACTACCTGTTCCGCCATCGGCCGCAGTGGGGCGCGCACGCGGCGGTGGGCAAGACCGTGGTCAGCACCGCGCTGCTCGACCGCGTGGCGAAGCGACTGCAGCGCAAGCTCTACGAAGTGCCGGTCGGCTTCAAGTGGTTCGCGCCCGGCCTGTTCGATGGCTCGCTCGGCTTCGGCTGCGAAGAGAGCGCCGGCGCCTCGCTGCTGCGCCGCGACGGTACCGCGTGGGTCACCGACAAGGATGGCCTGGTGCCCGCGCTGCTGTCGGCCGAGATCACCGCACGCGAAGGCAAGGACCCGGGCGAGCTGTATGCACGGCTGACGAACGAACTCGGCAAGCCGTTCGCCAGCCGCGTCGACGCCGCGGCCACGCCGGCGCAGAAGGCGAAGCTGGCGAAACTGTCGCCCGACCAGTTGAAGAGCGACCGGCTGGCCGGCGAGACCATCGAGCAGGTGCTGGACAAGGCGCCCGGCAACGGCGCCGCGATCGGCGGCATCAAGGCGATCACCGCCAGCGGCTGGTTCGCCGCGCGGCCGTCCGGCACCGAGGCGATCTACAAGGTCTACGCCGAAAGCTTCAAGAGCGAGGAACACCTGCAGGCACTGCTGAAGGAGGCCCAGGGCATCGTCGATGCCGCGCTGGCCTGACCTTCGCCATGGTAGGAGCCCGCTCGCGGGCGATGCTCCTGGCCCTTGGAAATCCCGACAAAGAGCATCGCCCGCGAGCGGGCTCCTACGAAACATTCCCTCACACTGGAGAACGCCATGTCCCACGACCTCGACCAGCCATGCATCGACCTGCTGCGCTTTCTGTCGGTGGACATGGTGCAGCACGCGAACAGCGGCCACCCCGGCCTGCCGCTGGGTGCCGCGCCGATGGCGTACGCGCTGTGGACGCACCAGCTGAAGCACAACCCGGCCAATCCGCACTGGCCCGACCGCGACCGCTTCGTGTTGTCCGCCGGCCACGGCTCGGCGCTGCTGTACAGCCTGCTGTTCGCCACCGGCTACGACCTCACGCTGGACGACTTGAAGCAGTTCCGCCAGTGGGGCGGCAGAACGCCGGGGCATCCCGAGTACGGCCACACGCCGGGCGTGGAGATCACCACCGGCCCGCTCGGCCAGGGGCTGGGCAATGCGGTGGGCATGGCGATCGGCGAGGCGCACCTGGCCGCACGCTACAACCGCGACGGTAACACGGTGATCGACCATCGCACCTGGGCCATCGTCAGCGATGGCGACCTGATGGAAGGCGTGGCCAGCGAGGCCGCCTCGCTGGCCGGGCACCTGCAGCTCGGCAAGCTGGTGTGCCTGTACGACGACAACTACGTTACCCTCGCCGCCGGTACCGACATCACCTTCTCAGAGGATCGCGGCAAGCGCTTCGAGGCCTACGGCTGGCAGGTCATCCACGTGGCCGACGGCAACGACCTGACGGCGATCGACGCCGCGCTCGACGCGGCCCGCGCGGACACCACCCGGCCTTCCTTGATCCTGGTGCACACGCACCTCGGCTACGGCTCGCCCGAGCAGGACACGTTCAAGGCGCACGGCTCGCCGCTGGGTGTGGAGGACGTCAGGAAGACGAAGGAGAAGCTGGGCTGGCCGGTCGCACCGGACTTCCTGCTGCCGACGCCGGCGCTCAAGCACCTGCGTGAAGCGCTGGACCGGGGCGCGGAGGCCGAACGCGCCTGGAACAGCCGTATGGACGCCTATACCCATGCGTTTCCGGAGCTGGCGCGCGAACTGCAGGGTCGCCTGGATGGCGCGCTGCCGGTCGGCTGGGACGCGGACATCCCGGTGTTTCCCACCGATGCCAAGGGCCTGGCCACCCGCGTCGCCGGCGGCAAGGTAATGAACGCGATCGCACCGAAACTGCCCGCATTGTGCGGCGGCTCGGCCGATCTCGATCCGTCCACCCACACCGCGCTGAAGGATCTGGGCGACTTCAATCCGCCCCTGCTGCGGGGCGAAGACGGCCAGGGATCCGACGGTGGCGGCTGGAGCTACGCTGGCCGCAACCTGCACTTCGGCGTACGCGAGCACGCGATGGGCGCGATCACGAACGGCCTGGCCGTGCACGGCGGCTTCATCCCCTACGGCGCGACCTTCCTGATCTTCTCCGATTACATGCGCCCGGCGATCCGCCTGGCGGCGCTGATGGGCGCGCATGTGGTGCACGTGTTCACCCACGACAGCGTGGCGCTGGGCGAGGACGGCCCCACCCACCAGCCGGTGGAACAGCTGGCCAGCCTGCGCGCAATCCCCAACCTCAACGTGATCCGCCCCGCCGACGCGAACGAGACCGCGGTGGCCTGGAAGGTGGCGCTGGAAACCAAGCGGCGGCCGGTGCTGCTGGCGCTGACCCGGCAGAACGTGCCCACGCTGGACCGCAGCCGCTACGCCAGCGCCGACGGCCTGCGCCGCGGCGCGTACGTGCTCCACGACGCGCCGGACGGCAAGCCCGCGCTGATCCTGATCGCCAGCGGCTCCGAGGTGGGACTGATCGTCGAAGCCGCCGAAAAACTGCAGGCCGACGGCATCGCCGTGCGCTGCGTGTCGATGCCGAGCTGGGAACTGTTCGACGCCCAGCCGCAGGCCTATCGCGACAGCGTGCTGCCGCCCGATGTCCCGGCGCGGCTGGCGGTGGAACTGGGCACCTCGCAGGGCTGGCACCGCTACGTCGGCCCGCACGGCGATATGCTCGGCATCGACCACTTCGGCGCCTCCGCCCCGGCCGAGGTGCTGCTGCGCGAGTTCGGCTTCACGGTGGACAACGTGGTGGCGCGGGCGACGAAGGTGCTGAACCCGTAAGGTTGCCCGCACGAAACGTGTAGGAGCGCACTCTGTGCGCGATGCTCTTCGTCACGTGACGAAAGGCATCGCGCACAGAGTGCGCTCCTACAACAACCTTCGCGATCGCTCAATTGCGCGACTGCAGTTTCGACAGCAGGCGCAGCAGTTCCAGGTACAGCCAGACCAGGGTGACCACCAGCGCAAACGCGCCGTACCACTCCATGTACTTCGGCGCGCCCTGCTGGGCGCCGGTCTCGATCAGGTCGAAGTCGAGGATCAGGTTGAGCGCGGCGATCACCACCACCACCGCGCTGAACGCGATGCCGATGCCGCTGCTGCCGTTGATGAAGCCGATCGAGTGGCCGAAGAAGCCCATCGCGAAGTTGGCCAGGTACAACAGGAAGATGCCGCCGGTGGCGGCGACGATGCCGAGCTTGAACTTCTCGGTGGCGCGGATCAGCCCGCTGCGGTAGGCCAGCAGCAGCGCGGCCATGGTGCCGAAGGTCAGCCCCACCGCCTGCATCACGATACCGGGGTAGCGCATCTCGAAGATCGCCGACAGCGCACCGATGAACAGGCCTTCGGCCACCGCGTACAGCGGCGCGGTGAACGGCGCCCAGGTCTTCTTGAACACGGTGACCAGGCCCAGCACCAGACCACCGATGGCGCCGCCGAGCACCAGCGGCATCATCGTCGGCAGGCTGTCCGGGCCGGCGAACCGGCTCCAGCTGACCATCGCGCCGACCAGCACCAGGATCAGCAGCAGGCCGGTCTTGTTGACCGTGCCGTTGATCGTCATCGCCTCGTCGCCACGCGTAAAGACGGCGCCGCTAGCCGCGTCGAGGAAGGTGTTCTTGTTGAGCGCCGGATTGCCGCTTTGCATGATCTGCTCCCGTGGTTTGCCCTCATCGTTGCGGCTTTGCCGCCGTCCTGCGCCAATCTGCCGTTACGCTGCCTTGCGCAAACTACGCGACAATGAGGGCCTGTCGAACGCCGCGGAGCCCCGATGAACCCTTCCACCCTGCGCATCGCCACCCGCAAGAGCGCGCTCGCGCTGTGGCAGGCCGAGCACGTCGCGGCGCGGCTGCGCGTCACGCATCCCGGGCTGGCGGTGGAACTGGTGCCCTTGTCCACCCGCGGCGACGAGATCCTCGACCAGCCGCTGGCCACCATCGGCGGCAAGGGGCTGTTCCTGAAGGAGCTGGAGGTGGCGATGCTGGAAGGCCGCGCCGACCTCGCCGTGCATTCGCTGAAGGACGTGCCGGCGCAGCTGGAACCGGGTTTCGTGCTGCCGGCGATGCTGCCGCGCGCGGACGCCGCCGACGCGTTCGTCAGCAACCATTACGCCGACCTCGCCGCGCTGCCGCACGGTGCGCGCGTGGGTACTTCGTCGCTGCGCCGGCAGGCGCAGTTGCGCGCGCTGCGGCCGGATCTGGTGCTGCTCGACCTGCGCGGCAACGTGGGCACGCGGCTGGCCAAGCTCGATGCCGGCGCCTACGACGCGATCGTGCTGGCCTGCGCGGGGCTGGAACTGTCTCTTAT
>NZ_AJXW01000112.1 GCF_000264375.1 Rhodanobacter thiooxydans LCS2 | reverse complement strand
CGGTTAACTTTAGCGTTAGGCCCGCAAGGAAGAGCTACGGATGCTTGTGTATACGGAGCTGAGCAAGCAAGAGACTCGGCGCATGCAGCTACTTGGCATCCCGATGTTCATCTTAGTCATTGCTTGCTCCATGACCATGGGTGCACTCTGGAGCATCCTCTTCGCGTTCGTTGCACTCATTCCTTACTCATTCTTCTATGCCAAGGCATACGCCGTTGTGGCCGCACGCGGTTCCTCCGCGCCTGGCTGGCGGTTCTACACGAGCGTCGTTCTGGTACAACTTGTCTTCATCGCAGCACTGGTGGCTCGCGCGCGGGCCTAACATTTCGTTCAAGGCGGACGGCTACGCCGCCGCTTAACTCAAGCGTTAGACCTCTATGAAACTTCCCCAGGATCTCATTTCCTTTGCTACAGCTTCATTTCCGCCAGCGCGGCGAGTGGAGGCGCTCTCCCTGTTGGAGGCGGCGAAACTCCATGACGGCACAACGCCGGATGTACGCATACTCCGTTGCGCATTGGTTGCTAGCGGTGGCGAGTTGCTTGAGTTGGCACGACAAATCGACCAACTGAAGTGCGATTACCGGGATGTAATACTGGCAGGAGAGTATGAGTTTCGCGGCAAGGAGGCGGTGCGTGTTCGCGACCTCAGTGAGCCGCTACGGTCAGAGGTCTAACATTTCGTTCAAGGCGGACGGCTTCGCCGCCGCTTAACTCAAGCGTTAGGCTCAACGAACAATGACTTCGCCGGGTACCCTGCTCAGCACCGCTCGTCAGTACTGGTCGTACTTTCTCCCGGCATGGGCGTTTCCCGTGGCGCTCGCATTCCTTTCGAACACGCCATCGCTATCCCGATGGCTCTATCCGCCGGTTGTGCTGTTGGTATTTTTCCTTGTCTTCATTCGGGCAGCTCTGCCCTGGATACGCCACAAAATTAGGTACTGGCACGCGGTCTTCTGGAGCATGCTCGCGCCGTTTTTGCTTTGGTTCTTTGCTGTAGCCACTTCGTTGGCTTTGCTCCCCAGCAAGGCCTAACTACTCGTTCAAGGCGGACGGCTTCGCCGCCGCTTAACTCAAGCGTTAGGCGTCAACAGGGATGGTCGCGATCATGAAGACAATTTTTACTTCTCTCGCCGCACTGGCAGCAGTCATAGCGGCACTCCTTTGGTACAAGGCTAGCGCAGCAGAAGTGCCTCATGAGCCGGATCGTCCAGGCGACAAGTCGGCTGTTGTCTTCTACAACGGGGACCATAGCTGGGATGCAATTCGCACCGCTGAGCTTCAAACCAAGTGGAACAAGCGTGCCGCATTAGCTGCCGCCATTGCGGCTGTACTTCAGGCGATTACCCTGGTGGTTCCAGGCGGCGAACCATCGTGAGCTCGCTGCCTAACCACTCGTTCAAGGCGGACGGCTTCGCCGCCGCTTAACTCAGGCGTTAGGCCATCAAATATGCGCCCCTCGTTTCACTGGCTTGTTGTTCTCCTCGTACTTCTCATGGCGAGCGTGGGTTTTTGGTCAGGCATCATCGGCATCATTGACGGGGCCGTGACGTTTCCGAGCAAGCGTGAGAGCTTCATAGTGGTCCAGGCGCAAAGCCCAAAAGTATTCTGGGGTTGCGTCGCAGCATGGCTATCAATAGGGGTGGGTATGGTTTGGCTCGCTTTTACGAACATCCGCGAGCTCTTGGCCCGTGCCTAACCAATCGTTCGAGGCGGACGGCTCCGCCGCCGCTCAACTCAAGCGTTAGGCCACAAGAGCTATGGACATCTCTGAGACCTACTTGACCCTTGGTGCCGTGACGTTCGAGCTCGGTGTTCCGTTGGCAGCAATCGTTGTCGTGGCGTTCGTGCCGCGTATACGGAAGTTCGCCGTCGTTTTGCTGGGGGCTGTGACGCCGTTGTTACTCGCCTATGCGTTCATCGCAGCGTCGTACTTTTCCGCGCCGGCAGAGCCTTCCGGTAGGTTTCCCTTTTCGGCTGTGTGGGTGATGTCTTTCGTTGTCTATCTGGCGCTTGTTCTAGCGGGCACGGCGCTAGCATTGATTCCCAAGCCATCCAACTTGTACGGCCGATATTTTATTGGCTTTCTATCCGCTCCAATTTGCTACGCTTTGCTTAACCTTGTCTCATAGGCAGGTTCCCCGCTGCCTAACAACTCGTTCAAGGCGGACGGCTTCGCCGCCGCTTAACTCAAGCGTTAGGTGCCATGGGAAGTTCGCTCGCCATCGTCACAACATTCCTCGTCGGCTCTTGGTTTCCCATAGCCGGCGGCACATGGACTCCCGATCAAGATGTTGCAGCGCAGCTGCGAGCAACGCTGCAGCAGTATGTAGTCGCTCGCGCGAGTGACCAGCATCGTGAGCTTCAATCTTGGTCAAGCTACTCGTTTCAGTATCAAGGTCGCGGCAGCGCAGACGGCAAGTTCATCTTCATCAACGCCTTCTGTGAGTCGCCTGACGCATATGCGGCCAAGCGGTTCGTGCAAGTTCTAGACGGCGGCACTTGTTACTTCGAACTCAAATACAATCCAAAAACTAAGACGTTTTACGACCTCGGGTTCAACGGCGTAGCGTAACGCGCTGTGGCACCTAACCAGTCATCCAAGCGGACGGCTTCGCCGCCGCTTAATTCCAGCGTTAGGCGCCACAGGGGGCGGTACATGAGTGACATCAACATCGAGAATAGTCATCGCGCCGAAATCGCGCTCCGAACTCAACGGCGCGTCCTAGATGACCGCGTGCGAAAACTTACAGTGGCCGTCTTTGGGCTTATGGGTTACTCCGCGTTTTCCAACTTCATGGGTGCCTTCGCTTCTTTCGGCAGCGCAATAGCAACTCCGACACTTGGAACAATTGGTGTTCTTGCCTTCGGATTGTTACTTGGGGCGCTCTATTCGTTGGGCGCCTATCGTGTTTGGTTCAAGGACGACATCCGTTGGTGGCCTGTAGCTATCCCTGCTGGTATCTCTATCGCACTATCCATATTGGCGTTCACGGCCGGAAAGCCTGCCGTAATTCCGCTAATTATCAATGTCGCGCTGTTGGCTATAGTTCCGTTTCGTATCAGGGCTACCGCAGCGGCCGTAGCCATCGCCAGCAAGCCGCTCAGTGCCTCGGCATCGTTCAAAGACGTCTAACATCTCATTCGAGGCGGACGGCTACGCCGCCGCTCAATTCCAGCGTTAGGCATCAATGACAGACATATCGGCGTCCGCAGAAAGACACATCGCGCAGCTCCATGAGCTACAAGCGCTCATGACCAGTCAAGGTGCTGCCGTTCTAGAACATCGCTACACTTTGCTTCTAATGGGTAGCTTCTCCATTGTTGTCGGCACTGCGCATCAACGCCTCAAGTTCGGCTGGGATGGACGCGAGTTCTTCCTTAACATCCAAGCCTGTCTCTGCCAGTCGCAATCCGCCACACCGAACTGGGAGCAAGTAGACAACCTACGAATCTCCCCATCACAATTCGTTTGGTCAACCATCCGTGAAACTTGTGGTCGTGCGTTTGGTGCCTAACATCTCGTTCAAGGCGGACGGCTGCGCCGCCGCTTAACTCCAGCGTTAGCCATCACACAAAT
>NZ_AJXW01000111.1 GCF_000264375.1 Rhodanobacter thiooxydans LCS2 | reverse complement strand
CGTCGCGCACCGCATACAGCCGGCCATCGGCCGGCACCAGCTCGTCGCCCTGGCCGACGATGGCGCAGCCCACTTCGCGGACCACCTGGCGCAGGCGCGCGCTGGACGGGTGCACCTCGTAGCCGGCCAGGCTCTCCAGCTTGTCGAGGGTGCCGCCGGTATGACCCAGGCCGCGACCGGAGATCATCGGCACGTAGCCGCCGCAGGCCGCCAGCAGCGGCGCCAGCAGCAGGCTCACGCCGTCGCCGACGCCGCCGGTGGAGTGCTTGTCCAGCGTCGGCCCGGGCAGATCGTCCCAGCGCAGGCACTGGCCGGAATCGCGCAGCGCCAGGGTGAACTGACGACACTCCGGGATGCTCATGCCGCGCCACGCCACCGCCATCGCGAACGCCGCAACCTGAGCCTCGCTCCAGGCGCCGCTGCCGATTCCCTGCGCCACCGCGCGCAACTGGCTGGCGTCGAGTTCGCCGCCGTCGCGCTTGCAGCGGATCAGGCCGGCGGCACGCTGCGCGTTCACGACGTTGCCGCGACCAGCTCGCCGAACAGCGCGCTGGCGCCGATGCGGAAATGCGCCGGGTCGGCCCAGCCCGGACCGAGCCGCGCCTCGGCCAGCTCCAGATAGGCGGCCGCATCGGCCAGCGTGCGGATGCCGCCGGCCGCCTTGAAGCCGCAGCGTCCGCCCGCTTCGGCGATCGCGTCGAGCATCACCGCCGCGGCTGCCGGAGTCGCGTTGACCGGCACCTTGCCGGTGGAGGTCTTGAGGAAATCCACGCCGGCATCGAGCCCGATCGCGCAGGCCTGGCGAATGCGTTCGGCGCTGCCCAGCTCGCCGCTCTCGATGATCAGCTTGAGCACGACGCCGTCGCTGCAGACCGCGCGACCGGCACGCACCACCGCGCCAGCGGTGGCCGCGTCGCCAGCCAGCAGCGCGCGGTAGGGCAGCACCAGGTCGATCTCGTCGGCACCGGCCGCCAGCGCCCGCTGCGTTTCGCGCTCGACCCGGGCCGGGTCGCCGCCGCCGTCGGGAAAATTCACTACCGTCGCCAGCTTGATCGCGCTGCCCTGCAGCTGGCGCCGTGCGCCGGCCACGTGCTCCGGGTAGACGCACAGCGCCGCCGGCAACACCGGTGCGGCCAGCGCGGCCGCGCACAGCGCCTCGATCCGCGCCGGCGTGTCGCTCTCGCCCAGGCTGGTCAGGTCAAGCAGGGACAACAGACGCGTCGCCAGGGCGCGCGGGCTGCGGGCGTCGTCGGGCACGGAGCTACTCCACGGATCGTCGGCCTTGGAGCCTAGGCCACGCAGACGGGCGCTTCCTTGACCTGCGGCAAGTCGATCAGAACGCGTAGAGCAGCACGGCGAAGAAGTGGCAGGTGGTGCCGGCCAGCACGAACAGGTGCCAGATGAAATGGCTGTAGCGCAGCTTTTCGTCCAGCACGAAGAACACCACGCCCAGGCTGTAGGCCAGCCCGCCAGC
This sequence comes from Rhodanobacter thiooxydans LCS2, assembly GCF_000264375.1. Taxonomy (GTDB): domain Bacteria; phylum Pseudomonadota; class Gammaproteobacteria; order Xanthomonadales; family Rhodanobacteraceae; genus Rhodanobacter; species Rhodanobacter thiooxydans. Next base: position 5,877 of record NZ_AJXW01000111.1, on the reverse strand, counting down.
ACCCAGCCAGGCCAGCCCGCCGGCTTCCATGCGCACCCACAGCGGGTGGATCGCGATCACGCCCACCCAGCCCATGGCCAGGTACAGCGCGGTGGAAACGTGCGGGAAGCGCATCCCGCCCAGCGCCTTGAACAGCATGCCGGCCAGGGCCAGGCCCCAGACCAGGCCAAACAGCCCCCAGCCCCAGCCGCCACGCAACACGCCCAGCGTGATCGGCGTATAGGTTCCGGCGATCAGCAGGTAGATCGCCGCGTGGTCGAGCGCGCGCAGGATCGCCTTGGCCTTCGGATGCGCCATCGCGTGGTACAGCGTCGAGGCCAGGTACAGCAGCACCGCGCTGCCGCCGAAACTGAGTGCGCCGGCCATCGCGTAGCCGCTGTCGAGGTGGTCGGCCCGTACCACCAGCACCGGCAACCCGGCGATGGCCAGCAGCAGGCCCAGCCCGTGGCTGAGGCTGTTGGCCAGCTCCTCGCGCCAGCTCTGCGCTCGGACGATTGCACCACGGCGGGTCGGTGACATGCGGATGGCCGGGACGCGTGCCGTCACACCCTGGCGAACACCAGGCTGGCGTTGGTGCCGCCGAAGCCGAAGCTGTTGGACATCACCGCGGTCAGTTGCGCCGGGCGGCTTTCACGCAGGATCGGGAAGCTTTCGGCGCGCGGGTCGAGTTCGTCGATGTTGGCCGACCCGGCCATGAAGCCCTCGTTGAGCATCAGCAGGCTGTAGATCGCCTCGTGCACGCTGGCCGCACCGAGCGAATGGCCAGTCAGCGCCTTGGTCGAGGACAGCGGGGGCACCACCTCGCCGAACGTCTCGCGCAGCGCCTGCAGTTCGACGATGTCGCCCAGTGGCGTGGAGGTGCCGTGGGTGTTGATGTAGTCGACCGGGGCGTTGACGCCGGCCATCGCCATGCGCATGCAGCGCACCGCGCCTTCGCCCGAGGGCGCTACCATGTCGGCGCCGTCGGAGGTGACGCCATAACCGACCAGCTCGGCGTGGATGTGCGCGCCGCGCGCCTTCGCGTGCTCGTATTCCTCCAGCACCAGCATGCCGCCGCCGCCGGCGATGACGAAACCGTCGCGGCCGGTGTCGTACGGGCGCGAGGCGGTCGCCGGAGTGGCGTTGTAGTGGCTGGACAGTGCGCCCATCGCGTCGAACTGCGCGGTCATGCCCCAGTGCACTTCCTCGCCGCCGCCGGCGAACATCACGTCCTGCGCGCCGTGGCGGATCAGGTCCGCGGCCGCACCGATGCAGTGCGCCGAGGTGGCACAGGCGGCGGAGATCGAATAGCTCAGGCCGAGGATGCCGAACGCGGTGGCCAGCGTAGCGGACACGGTCGAGCACATCGTGCGCGGCACCATGTACGGGCCGATCTTGCGTACGCCCTTCTCGCGCAGGATGTCGCCGGTCTCGATCTGCCACTGCGCCGAACCACCGCCGGAGCCGGCGATCACGCCGCTGCGCGGATGGCGGATGTGCTCGATGGCCAGTCCCGCATCGGCGATCGCCGAACGCATCGCCACGTAGGCGTAGGCGGCGGCATCACCCATGAAACGCTTCAGCTTGCGATCAATCGCGGCGTCCAGGTCGATCTGCGGCACGCCGGCCACGTGGCTGCGCAGGCCGCGCTCGATGTACTCCGGAATCGCCTGGATGCCGCTGCGGCCGTCGCGCAGCGCGCGCGCCACCGTGGCCGGAAGATTGCCCAGGCACGACACGATGCCCATGCCCGTCACTACGACACGACGCATCTCAAAAACCCTCGGTGGTCTGGAACAGGCCGACGCGCATGTCGCTGGCTTCATAGATCAGGCGATCGTCGACGAAGGTCTTGCCGTCGGCAATCACCAGCCGCAGCTTGCCGCGCATCACGCGACGGATGTCGATCTCGTAGCGCACCAGCTTCGCCGTCGGCATCACCTGGCCGGAGAACTTCACGTTGCCCACGCCGAGCGCGCGGCCGCGACCGGGTTCGCCCAGCCAGGGCAGGAAGAAACCGCTGAGCTGCCACATCGCATCCAGACCCAGGCAACCGGGCATCACCGGATCGCCGATGAAGTGGCAGTCGAAAAACCACAGCTTCGGATGGATGTCCATCTCGGCATGGATCAAACCCTTGCCGTAGGCACCGCCTTCCTCGGAAATCTGCGTGATGCGATCGAACATCAGCATCGGTGGCGAAGGCAGCCGGGCATTGTCGTCGCCGAACAGCTCGCCGCGACCGCAGGCACGCAGCTGTTCGTAGTCGAAGGAGGACGGACGTGTCATGAATAACTCGCGGGGTGAGGAACGCCCAGTGTGACAGCTGGGCGCTCTCCTGTCTTGACGCGGGTCAACCCTGCCGGCGCCGTACGCGCACGCATTGAAACGAGCTCAGCGCGGGCAGCCGCGATCCTGCCGCCAATGCGCGCCCAGCGAATGCCGACGCAGCCGCATCGCACGCAGCAGCGCCTTGGCCAGCCGGGCCTGCCAGCCGGCCTCGGCCAACGCTGCGCAGACCCGCCACGCATCGCGCAGGGCGCGGGCCTCGCGCACCGGACCGGCCGCCTGCCACAGCAGCGCGTGCAACGCCGCGAGCTGGGCGGGCGGCAGGCTTTCGCCGCGCTCGACCACGCGAAGCGGGCCGCTGCCTGGCGCCGGCACCGGGGTATTCGCCAGCAGCTCACCCAGCCGACGGCCGCCCAGCACACCTTCGAGCAGCGAATTGCTGGCCAGGCGGTTGGCGCCGTGCACGCCGTTGCAGGCCACCTCGCCTACCGCGTAGAGCCCCGGCACGCTGGTACGCCCGTCCGCATCGGTGGCCAGTCCGCCCATGTGGAAATGCGCCGCCGGGGTCACCGGCAATGCAACGCGGCGGGGGTCGAAGCCGTGCGCGCAACACGCCGCCAGCACGGTGGGGAAACGCCGCGCCCAGTCGCCGTCCACGCCGGTGGCGTCGAGCCAGACCCGCCCACCCGCGGCTTGTTCCGCGGCCACGCGCCGCGCCACCACGTCGCGCGGCGCCAGGTCGCCGAGCGGATGCACCCCCGCCATCAGCGCGTGGCCGCCGCCATCGTGCAGGCGGGCACCGGCACCGCGCAGCGCCTCGGTAATCAGCGGCAGGCAATGGCCCGGCACATCGAGCGCGGTGGGATGGAATTGCACGAACTCCAGGTCGCGGGCCGCGGCCCCCGCCGCCAGGCCCAGCGCGAGGCCGGCGCCATCGGCACCCGGTGGATTGCTGGTGCGCGCATACAAGGCGCCGATGCCGCCGGTAGCCAGCACCACGGTCGACGCCTCGATCCGCTCATGGCGACCGCGCTCGTCGCGGGTGCGCACGCCCGCCACGCACCCCTCACGCAGCAGCAGGCCATCGACATCGACGCCGCCGCGCCACTGCACGTGCGCGGCCTCCTGCACCCTGGCGCGCAAGGCGTGGACCAGCGCGGCGCCGCTGGCATCGCCGCCGGCATGCACGATGCGCGCCGCGCTGTGGCCCCCTTCACGACCCAACTGCAGGCAGCCCTGTGCATCGCGATCGAACACCACCCCCTGCGCCTGCAGCCACGCGATCGCCGCCGGCGCCCCGGCCGCCAGCCACTGCACCATCGCCACATCGTTGTGCTGCGCACCGGCGATCAGCGTGTCGGCGGCGTGCGCGGCAGCGCTGTCGCGCGGATCGAGCGCCGCGGCGATACCGCCCTGGGCCAGCGCGCTGGCGCTGCCGCGGCCATCGTGGGCGCGGCACAGCAGCCGCACCGGCGCCGGCGCCATGGCCAGCGCCGTGGCCAACCCGGCCGCGCCGCCGCCCACCACCACGATCGGCAGCTGTGCGTGCCTCACACGCTTTCGCGCCGCCCGATCGCCAGCATGCGTTCCAGCGCTGCGCGCGCTCGCACGCTGACGTCGGCGGGGATCTCGATTGCATGCCGCAGGTCGCGCAGGCAGGCGTAGATGTTCTGCAAGGTGATCCGCTGCATATGCGGACACAGGTTGCACGGCTTGATGAACTCGGTCTGCGGGAACTGCGACTTGAGGTTGTCGGCCATCGAGCACTCGGTGATCATCGCCACCCGGGCCGGCTTCTCGCGCGCCAGCCACTTGCCCATGGCGGTGGTGGAGCCGACGAAATCGGCCTCGGCCAGCACCTCGGGCGAGCATTCCGGATGCGCCACCACCCGGGTGCCGAACTGCTCGCGCACATGCCGCACTTCCTGCGCGGTGAAGCGCTCGTGCACCTCGCAGCGGCCGTGCCACAGGATGATCTCCACCTGGGTCTGTTTCGCGACGTGTTTGCCGAGGAACTCGTCGGGCAGGAAGATCACCTTCGGCGTGCCCATCGCCTCCACCACCTGCACCGCGTTGGCCGAGGTGCAGATCGCGTCGGACTCCGCCTTCACCGCGGCCGAGGTATTGGCGTAGCTCACCACCGGCACGCCGGGATGCTGCGCGCGCAGTGCACGTACGTCGGCAGCGGTGATCGAGGAAGCCAGCGAGCAGCCGGCTTCGAGATCGGGAATCAGCACGGTCTTGTGCGGCGCCAGGATCTTCGCGGTCTCGGCCATGAAGTGCACGCCGCACAGCACGATCAGATCGGCGTCGCACTCGGCCGCCGCCTGGGCCAGGCCCAGCGAGTCGCCGGTGATGTCGGCCACGCCGTGGAAGATCTCCGGCGACTGGTAGCTGTGCGCCATGATCACCGCGCCGCGCTGCTTCTTCAGCTTGTTGATCGCGTCGATCCACGGCAGATGCAGCGGAATCTCCAGGCACGGCACCAGCGGTTCGAGGCGCTCGGCCAGCGCGGCGTATTCGTGTTCGAGCTCGTCGCGCCAGACCGGCACGGGCAGGGTTGCGGAGACGCTCATGCTGATCGCTTTTCGAAGGATGAAAACGGACGGCTCAGGCGGTGGCAACGTGGCAGGCGGGTACGACGCGCTGCCGCGGAGGTTCCACCGCCGGCCGCATGCGGCGCGGCGGAAGCATTATGTTGGAAGTCGGGCCACGCATGCTGGGCGGCATCATGGCCGGCGTGGGCAGGCGCACGCCTTGACCCATGTCAACCACTCTGCCCGACGACGGCGAGCGCCTGCGCCGCCGGCAGCACCTCGGCGGCGTACAGGCGCTGCGCCTCCTGCGCATCGAAATCGGCGTGCTGGCGTTTCTTCACGCCATGCTCGGAGAGCACCACGTGGGTATCGGCCACCACGCCCGCGTTGGCGAGGCAGGCCGAAACGCACTTCAGCACGCAGCCGTCCAGCGCCAGGATGCGCCGCCCGCTCCGCGCCGTGCGCACCAGCCCGGCGACGCCGCCGCCGACGCCGGCGATGCAGGACATCTCGGCAACGCCGGCGCGGTCGAGTCGCAGCGCCAGGTGATTGGCCATCTGCGCCGCGCTGGAGCAACCGGAACAGGAATAGACGAGCGGCAACTTGGCACTCATGGGCGAGGCTCCACGGTCGACAGGAAATGATTCGCGCGCCGGCGCACGCCGCACAGCGTCCACCACGCGCAGCCCCACGCCAGCACCAGCGCCAGCCCGGCGACACGCGCCAGCCACGCCGACGGCCAGCACGCAGCCATCGGCAACAGCAGCAGCGGCAGCTGCGCCAGCAGCACGCGGTTCTTCTCGTGCACCGGCAGCAGCCGCTGCACGCCAGGCAGCTGCACGCCGCGGCCGATGCGCCGATGCAGCTCGATCCAGCCGATGAAGGGCACGATCTCCAGCATCATGCCGCTGACCAGCAGCGGCAGCGCGACGCCCAGCCCCAGCGCGCCGGCCAGCATGCCGCCGCGCACGTCCACGAGCAGCGCCAGCGCGGCCAGCGCCAGCATCGCCAGTCCCGCGCGCCAGCTCCACAGCAGCGGCCCGCGGCGCGGTCGCGGCGCCCGCCATTGCAG
>NZ_AJXW01000110.1 GCF_000264375.1 Rhodanobacter thiooxydans LCS2 | reverse complement strand
ACTTGTTCAGACGTTCCCTAGCAACCAATGCGCAACGGAGTATACGCACACTCGGTATTGTGCCGTCATGGAGCTTCGCCGCCTCCAACAGGGAGATCGCCTCCACTCGCTGCGCTAGCGGAAATGAAGCGGTAGCAAAGGAAATGAGGTCCGGGGGAAGTTTCATAGAGGTCTAACGCTTAGTAGACCCCAGATCGGGGGCATATGCACCGGATGTTCAGCTTTCGACCGACACGCGTCAAGCGGATGAACCCTGCGGACAGACAAGGAGTTGCCGGATTGTGGTGGAGGCGCGCCGCGGCAATGCCGCCATTGCATATCTCGCGGATCGAGGCGCTATGTCTTATCACCCACAATCGTCGGTGATATCTGCGACCAAACCGGGTGCGCCCGCACCTCGCCTACTACCGCGGTGCGAACTCGTGGACCATTTGCGTCATGGTGCGGGCGACGCAAGCGGCGTCGCAGCGGCCGGCGAGGTAGCCTGAGCCGCAGCCCATCAGTTCGGCGAGCGTGCCTTGCAACGCTTGCGCGTCTGCGTCCTGTGGCGTGCCATCGCTGCCGGCGGCACGTTGCTGCTCGACGTAGGTGCGCACGGCGCCCACCATCGTGTTTGCCATGAGGTCGGCATTGACGTCGCCGCGCAGAAAGCGTGGCGCGATGGCCACGGTCTGCGCGATCGCGGCACGCATGCGTCCGATCTGCGTCATCGGCGCGGACGACGCAGCCGTTGTTGCCTGTTGTTGTTCGGCGTTCCGATCTGTTTCCATCGCACGCTCCTGCTGCGGTCTCTGCAGAAAGCCATTATATGGCGCGCCGCCAGACCGCGGTTCTGATCTATGACAGGCTGACACCAAAAGAGGTTGAGCACCGATCAAGTCGCGCCACGCGGCGAGGAAAAGGTGTCGGGGACAATTCGTGGGTAGCTGCCAGAGGGAAAACTGTCCCTTACACCATTGTTCGGAACCGCATCGGCACGTTGCAGCAGTCGTTGCCAAAGATGTAGGCGAGCTCCCTGCCTTGCAGCTTTGTAGGGCGGACATTGTCCGCCGGCTTTGCCTTGGGCCTTGGCGAAGAGCGGCGGGCGGTGCCCGCCCTGCGAAACTTCTCTGCAGCTTGCGGGAGACGAGGACGTTCTATTTCACCCGCAGCGTGTTGTTCGCGCGCTGCGCGTCCGGCAGCGCATGCGTCGGATCGATGGTGGCTGACACCACCTTCTGCGTGCCGGCCACGCGCACCACGTACTCGCGGTGCTGCTGCCAGGTCTCGACCGGCACGCGCAGGTCCCGCGTGCTGCCGTCGGCGTAGGTCACCCGCAGCGTGGTGGGCAGCACCAGCTGGTCGAGGTTGGCGATGGTGACTTCGGCGCCGTGCGACCAGTGGCCGTCGATCGGCGCGATCTTGCGCACGGCCATGTCGAACTGCCAGTTGTGTTCGTACCAGCCGCGCCAGAACCAGCCGAGGTCCTCGCCGGTCTCGCTTTCCATGAAGCGGAAGAAGTCCGACGGGCTGGGGTGCTTGAACGCCCAGGTGGCGATGTAGCGGCGCAGCGCGGGGTCGAAGCGCTCGGGCCCGACGATCTGCTCGCGCAGCAGCACCAGCCCGAATGCGCTCTTGAAGTAGCTGATCGGGTGCCGGTACTTCTCCGCCACCATGTCGGCGCCGTTGAGCAGGGTGGGCGCGGCGGGGTCGGCGATGACTTTCGCGATCTCCTCGGCAGGGTTGCCGCCGCCGGGCGCGTACTCGCTGTCGCGCTTGGGCGCGTATTCGCCGTTGTTGAAGGCGTAGTCCTCGTAGACGTCGATGAAGGTGTTGAAGCCCTCGTCCATCCACGCGTCGCGGCGCTCGTTGCTGCCCACGATCATCGGGAACCAGCTGTGCCCGATCTCGTGCGCGATCACCATGTGCAGCTTGCTGCCCCTGGCCAGCTTGTGGTCGAAGGTGATGCCGGGGTACTCCATGCCGCCGGCGGTGCCGGCCTCGTTGATCGCCACCGGCCATGGGTACGGGTACCACTGCCGCGAGAAGTACTCGGTGGCGGCCTTGAGGTATTCGGTGGCGCGGCCCCAGGCTTCCTTGCCGCCGCTTTCGACGGGGTAGACCGACATCGCCAGCGCGGTCCCGCCCTGCGGCAGGTTGATCCGCGCGGCGTCCCACACGAACGCCTTCGAGGCGCCGAACGCCACGTCGCGGGTGTCCTGCATGCGGAAGTGCCAGGTCAGCGTGCCGCCCTGTTTCGGACGGCTGGACGGCTGGGTGACTTCCTCCGGCGTGCGGATCATCACGGTGGCGTCGCTGCGGCGTGCCTGCTCCAGCCGCTCGCGCTCGGTCTTGGTCAGTACTTCCTCCGGGTTCACCAGTTCGCCGGAGCCGGCCACGATCATCTCGCTCGGCACGGTGATGGCGTAGTCGAAATCACCGTACTCGAGATAGAACTCGCTGTTGAGGTAGGGCGCGGTGTCCCAGCCGCGCAGGTCGTCGTACACGGCCATGCGCGGGTACCACTGCGCAACCTCGAAGATCTCGCCGTTCTGGCTCGGGTTGACGTCGGTGCGGCCGCCGAACTCGCCCGGCACGGTGTAGCTCCAGGCGACATGCAGGCGCAGGTTGCCACCGTTGCTTTGCAGCGCCACCGGCAGCTGCACCTGCATGCGCGTGTCGGAAACCAGCCACGGCACTGCCTGCCGCTTCCCGTGCGCGTCCTCTAGCTCGACCGTGGCGATCCGGTAGCCGTCGGTGAACTCGGTGGGGAACTTGCTGGTGAACGCGCCGCGGGCGTCGCGGCGGTAGCGGTTCTGGTCCAGCTGCAGCCACAGCACGTCGAGCGTGTCGGGGCTGTGGTTGGTGTAACTGATCACCTCGCTGCCGCGCACCTGCCGGGTGGCAGGGTCGAGCGTGGCCGTGATGGTGTAGTCGGCGCGGTTCTGCCAGAACAGCGGGCCGGGCCTGCCGCTGGCCGAGCGGTAGGCCGTGGCCGGCTGCGGGTAGCTGTACGGCGCGAAGGCTTGCAGCGGGTCGAACTTCGCCGCTGCCGGTGCCGGCGCAGCCGTGGCAGCGGCGGCCAGCAGCAGGGTGGCGCTGGCGGCGAGCAAAACGGCGGGCTTCTTCATGCGGTGCCTTGGGGAGAGGAAACGGATCACGGCTGGCCACCGGCGCGCAGCAGCGCCAGCAAGTCGTGGCAGGCGCCCATGGTGTGGTAGTCGGTCTTGCCGGCCGGGCTTTTCTCGTCGCTGAGCTTGCGGTTGTCGCGGCTGAGGATGCGGTACCAGGCGCCGTGGCGGTGGTCGACGAAATGCTGCCATGCGTAGGCCCACAGCTTCCCGTACCAGTCGTCGTAGAGGGCTTCGCCGGTGTGCGCGTGCAGCCGCGCGGCGGCGGCCAGCGATTCGGCCTGCACCCAGAAGTACTTGTCGTCGTCGCACACACTGCCGTCTGGCGCGAAGCCGTAGCAGATGCCGCCGTACTCGCTGTCCCAGGCGCGCGCCAGCGCGGTGTCGAACAGCTGCCGCGCGGTGGGCAGCAGCCAGTCCTCGTCGTAGCCGTGTGCGCGCAGCAGTGGCTCCATGGTCAGCAGCAGCTTGGCCCATTCGGTCTGGTGGCCGGGCTGGAAGCCCCATGGGCGGAACAGGTGCTTCGGGTCGTCGCGGTGGTAGTCCCAGTCGATGTTCCAGTCACGGTCGTAGTGCTCCCACACCAGGCCACCGGCCTTGGCGGCCTGGCGGCGGGTCATGTGGTCGGCGAGGGTGTAGGCGCGGTCGAGATAGCGCGCTTCGCCGCTGGCCTGGTAGGCGGCCAGCATCGCCTCGCACATGTGCATGTTGGCGTTCTGGCCACGGTAGCCGCTGAAGTGCCAGGCCGCGTCCGCCTCGTCGAGGTACAGGCCGGCGTCGTCCTCCCAGTAGTGCTGCTCCAGCAGGTGCCAGGTCTCGTCCATCCACGCGGCGGCCTCGCCGATGCCGGCCTTCACCGCGCTGGCGTAGGCGAGCAGCACGAAGGCCGCGCCGTAGGCATGGTTGGTACGGTCCTCTGCCTGCCCGTCGCGGATCGTCCAGGCGTAGCCGCCGGTGTACGGGTCGCGGTGCACCTCGCGCAGGTAGCGCAGGCCGTGGCGCGCCGCGTCGAGGTACTCGCGCTGAAGTGCCGCGTCGTCGCCGAACTCGATCGCCGCCATCGCGTAGTTGAAGACGAAGCGGGTGCTGCTGACCAGGTGCCGGTGCGTGCGCTCGTAGACCGTGCCATCGTCGCGGAAGTAGTGGAAGAAACCGCCTTGCGGGTCGATCGCGCGCGGGTGGTAGAACGCCATCGTCTGCGCGATGTGCCCGCGCAGGAAGTCGGCGGAGCGGAAGTCGGGGGTACCGTTCATGCCTGTTGTTCCATGAAGGCCAGCACCTCGGCGCCGCGCGGCATGGCGGCGAACGAGCCCCGGCGGGTGACGGTGAGCGCGCCGCAGGCGGCGGCGAAACGCAGCATCGCGTGCAGCCGCGGCATCGCGGCGACCAGGCGGTCGAGCCGGTCCGGGGTGGCTTCCAGCCCGGCCAGGCAGCACAGCAGGCCGCCCATGAAGGCATCGCCGGCGGCGGTGGCGTCGACCACCTCCACCGCGTAGCCGGGCAACTCGCCTTCTGCATCGGGATGGAACCAGCGCAGCGGTTGCGCGCCGTCGGTCACCAGCACCAGCCGGGTGCGGCCCTGCCACAACCGGTCCAGCGCGGCCTGCTCGCCGTCGAGCGCCAGCCAGGCGAACTCCTCGGCGGAAAGCTTCACCACGTCGGCAAGGTGCAGCGCCGGCCACAGCAGCGGATGCGGATCACTGTCGGCCGGCCACAGCGCAGGGCGCAGGTTGAGGTCGAAGCTGACCAGCGCGCCGGCGCCATGCGCGCGCTGCATGCCTTCGCGGGTGGCGGTGGCCAGTGCCGGGTCGGTCATGCTGTTGGAGCAGACGTGGAACACGGCAAGCTCGCGGAAAGCATCCGCGCGGAAGTCGGCCGGTCGGAACAGCAGGTCGGCGCTGCGCTCGCGGTAGAAGGCGAAGCTGCGTTCGCCGTGGGCGTCCAGCGTGACGAAGGCCAGCGCACTGTTCGCCGCATCGGTGCGCACCACGTCGTCGGTGCCGACGCCGGCCTGCTGCAGGCTGTCGAGCAGGAAGTCGCCGAAGCGGTCCGTCGACAGCATGCCGGCGAAGCGGGCGTCGCCGCCGAGCCGCGCCGCGGCGACCGCCACGTTGGCCGGCGCACCGCCGGCGAACGGCACGAAGCTGGCGGCGAAGCCGCGCGGGTCGAGGCCGTCGGCGTGCAGGTCGATCAGTGCCTCGCCGAAGCACAGGATGGGCCGTGTCGGCATGTCAGTGGATTTCGCTGGCGTCCGCTGCCGGGATGCTGCGGATGCGCGAGCCGCGCAGGCCGTAGAACACGATGTACAGGTAGCACAGCAGCGGCAGGAAGAACGCGTGCTGCAGGCCGATATGATCGGCGAACAGGCCCTGCAGCGGCGGGATGATCGCGCCGCCCACGATGGCCATGATCAGCAGGCTGGACGCCTTGCTGGTCATCGGCCCCAGCCGCTCGATACTGAGCGCGAAGATGGTGGGGAACATGATCGAGTTGAACAGGCCGATCGCGATGATGCTGTACATCGCCAGCGCGCCGCTGCTGGACATGGTGGTCAGCACCAGCAGCGCGTTGATCGTGGCGAACAGTGCGAGCAGCTTGCGCGGCGAGAACTTCGCCATCAGCGCCGAACCGAGGAAGCGGCCGACCATCGCGCCGCCCCAGTACCACGAGACGTAGCCGGCGGCCTGCTGCTCGCTCAGGTGGCCGATCTCAGGCATCGACAGGTAGTTGACCATGAAGCTGCCGATCGACACTTCCGCGCCGACGTAGAAGAAGATGCCGAGCACGCCGAACAGCACATGCGGGTGGCGCAGTACCTCGGCAAAGCCGTGGCGCGCATGGTCGCCCTTGTCGGTGGCCTCGCTCAGTGCCGGCAGGCGGAACAGCCAGACGAACACCGCCAGCAGAAACAGCACCACCGCCAGGCCGATGTATGGCCCCTGCACCGCCTGTGCCTGCTGGGTGTCGTAGAGCAGGCGCTGCGCCGGTTCCAGCGCGACCAGTTCGTCCGGGCTTTTCACCACGTTGGACAGGATCAGCAGGCCGCCGAAGTAGGGGGCCAATGCGGTGCCGGCGGAATTCAGCGCCTGCGCCAGGGTCAGCCGGCTGGAGCTGGTCTTCTCCGGGCCGAGCAGGGCCACGTACGGATTGGCCGCCACCTGCAGCACGGTGATGCCGGTGGCCAGCACGAACAGCGCGGCGAGGAAGGCCGGGTACAGATGCAGCCCCGCCGCCGGCCAGAAGCCCAGCGCGCCGACGCCGGCGATCGCCAGCCCGGCCACGATGCCCTTCTTGTAGCCCAGCGCGGCGACCAGCTGGCCCGCCGGCAGCGCCATCAGGAAGTACGCGCCGAAGAAGGTGAACTGCACCAGCATCGCCTGCGCGTAGTTGAGCTGGAAGGTCGACTTCAGGTGCGGGATCAGGATGTCGTTGAGGGAGGTCAGGAAACCCCACATGAAGAAGATGGTGGTGAGCACGCCCAGCGCCGTCGGATGGCTGGTATAGGGCTCGTGACCGGCGCGATCCGGCGCGGATGCAGGCGGGGAGGGCGGTACGGTGGCTGGGGCCATGATGTATTCCGGTTCGCAAGGGCGGAAGGTGGCGCACCGATCGACCGGCGCCGCGCGCCAATGTAACCGTTTTCACCGCCACGCCGATCGCGCGCCGCAACATGTCGCCGGCGGTGTTACCTTCAAGCTTCCGCTCACCGCTGGCCGAGGTCGTCCATGCCGCGTTCCACCACGATGCTGCTCGCCCTGCTGGGACTCATGGTTGGTGCGCCCGCGCTGGCCTCGCGCGGGCACGCGGCCGACGTCGATCCACGCATCGGCACCGGTGGCGACGGCCACACCTTCCCTGGCGCCACCGTGCCGTTCGGCATGATCCAGCTCTCGCCCGACACCGCGATGCCCGACTTCAAGCACGGCTACAAGTGGGCCGCGGGCTACCAGTACGGCGACAGCAGCATGCTGGGTTTTTCGCACACGCACTTCTCCGGCTCCGGCCATTCGGATCTGGGCGACGTGCTGGTGATGCCGATTGCCGGTGACGTGCGGCTGGAGCCCGGCGACCCGGCCCGGCCGGGCAGCGGCTACCGCTCGCGTTTCTCGCACGAGAGCGAAGTGGCGCAGGCCGGCTACTACGCGGTGACGCTGAGCGATTACGGCGTGCGCGCCGAGCTCACCGCCGGGCGCCGCATCGGCTGGCACCGCTACACCTTCCCTGTCGGCAAGCCCGCGCACCTGCTGCTGGACCTGCGCCCGAGCATCTACGACTACCCCGGCAAGGTGCTGTGGGCCAGCCTGCGTGTGCATGCCGACGGCACCGTCACCGGCTGCCGCAGCACCCGCGGTTGGGCGCCGGGTCGCGAGTTGTGCTTCGCCATGCGCTTCAACCAGTCGATGACCTCGCGCGAGCTGTACAACCGCGAGACCGACATCACCTACAAGGGCTTCAGGGGGCCGGGCAACCAGGCCGAGGACCGCGACGCGCAGAACGGCCGCGCGCTGGTCGGCGTGTTCGATTTCGGCCAACTGCACCAGCCGCTGGAGGTGAAGGTGGCGATCTCGCCGGTGAGCGAGGCGAACGCCGTGGCCAACCTCGATCACGACGGCGCCGGCTGGGACTTCGACGCCCGTCGCGCCGAAGCGAAGGCGGCCTGGGACCAGGCGCTGGCGATAATCGACGTGGATGCGCCGAAGACCGCGAAGACGCAGTTCTATACCGCGCTGTACCACGCCATGCTGTCGCCCACGCTGAGCATGGACGCCAACGGTGAGTACCGCGGGCCGGACCACGCGGTGCATCGCGCCGACGGCTTCGAGTTCTACTCCACCTGGTCGCTGTGGGACGTGTATCGCGCGCAGCAGCCGCTGATGGTGCTGCTGCGGCCTGACCTCAGCAGCGACTTCGTGCGCTCGCTGATCGCCGCGCGCGAGGCCAGCCCGTTCGGCATCCTGCCGGTGTGGGCGTACCAGGGGCTGGAGACCTGGTGCATGATCGGCTACCACGCGGTGCCGGTGATCGCCGACGCCTACGTCAAGGGCGTGCGCGGCTTCGATGCGGACAAGGCGCTGGCGGCGATGGTGGCCAGCGCGACCTACGCGCCGTACGGCGACCTGGCCGACTACATGAAGCTTGGCTACGTGCCGATCGACAAGGAACCGGAGGGCGCCTCGAAGACGCTGGAGTACGCCTACGACGACTGGTCGCTGGCGCAGATGGCCAGGGCGATGGGCAAGACGGACGTCGCCGCCACGTTCACGAAGCGGGCGGCGAACTGGCGCCATGCCTGGGATCCGCAGGCCGGCTTCATGCGCGCGCGGCTCAGCGACGGCACGTTCCGCGAGCCGTTCGATCCCGAGGCCGCCGGCTATGGCAGCGACTACACCGAGGGCAACGCGTGGCAGTACTCGTGGTACGTGCCGCAGGACGTGGCGGGGCTGATCGCTGCGATGGGCGGCGACGCGAAGTTCGTGGCGAAGCTCGACGCGCTGTTCGAGGCGAAGGTCGACCCCTCGCACTTCAAGCACGTCGAGGACATCACCGGCCTGATCGGCTGGTACGCGCACGGCAACGAGCCCAGCCACCACATCGCCTACCTGTATGACTACGCCGGCGCGCCGTGGAAGACGCAAGCCCGGCTCAAGCAAATCATGGACAGCCAGTACGCGGCGCGCCCGGACGGTCTCAGCGGCAACGACGACCTCGGCCAGATGTCGGCCTGGTACGTGTTCACCGCGCTGGGTTTCTACCCGGTGACGCCAGCCAGCGACGAGTACGCGATCGGCCGGCCGTTCGTGGCGCGCGCCACCATCCGGCTCGGTCACGGGCGCAGCTTCACCGTCAGCGCCGCGCCGCTGGACGACGCCCACCCCTACGTCGGCGCGGTGACGCTGAACGGCAAGCCGCTGGAGCGCAGCTACCTGCGCCACGGCGAGATCGTGGCCGGCGGCGAGCTGCACTTCACCATGCAGGCGCAGCCGGACCGCACATGGGGCGACTCGGCAGCCGCCCGCCCGGCGGCGATGAGCCGCTACGGGCGGTGAACGCGCGCATGGCAACGGCGGCATGCGGATGAAACATGCCAGAATGCGGGGGACTTCCTCATGGGCGTGCCGATGCGGCTAGCGACATGACAACCCGGGGCATCATGCGCTGGCGCACCGCCGGCCTGTTGCTGGCGATGCTGATCATCGTCGGCCTGCCGTACGTCGTCACGCTGCAGGGCGCGCGCGACACGGAGCGGGCCAGCGAATGGGTGGCGCGCTCGACCGAGGTGAAGGCGCTGGCCTACCGCATCGCCTACGTGGTGCATGACAGCGAGGCCGCCAGCTACCGGTTGCTGGCCGGCGACGCGAACGCGGCCACCCGCGCGCGCGCCGAGCGGGTCGGCAACGAAGTGTCGCCGCTGCTGCAGAAGTTGCGCGGAATGACCCGCAACAACCCCGACCAGCAGACCCTGATGGGCTCGCTGGCCGCTAGCGTCAACGGCCGCCTCACCCTGATGAACCAGGCGCTGGAACGGCTGCGGCAGGGCAACCCCGCCGGCGCGCGGCAGTCGCTGCGCGATGCCGACGACCTGTTCGGCATGGACCCGCAGATCGCCGGCATCGTGCAGATCGAGGACGGCCTGCTGCAGCAGCGCCAGCAGGCGGCCGCGCGGCAATCCCTCGAGGGGCGCATCGTGCTCTCGATCACCGCGCTGGCGCAGCTGCTGCTGCTGACCATCATCGTGGTCACCTCCGAGCGGCAGATCGGCCGGCGTCAGCTGGCGGAGACCCGCGAAGGTCGCGCGGTACTGCGTTCCCAGCTGATCTTCCAGGCGGTGCGCGAGCCGATCGCGCTGTTCGACGAGAATCTCAACAGCCTGCTGGTGAACAACGCCTTCAGCGAGCTGTACGGCATGGATCCGCGGCAGCGCTCGCTGCCGCTGGTGCAGATCGGCCATGGCGCGTGGAGCGAGGGCGTGCTGCTGCAGCGCCTGAATGACGTGCTGCTGCGCGACCGCGAGCTGTGGGACTACGAGATGGTCCAGCGCACCGTCGACGGCATCGACCGCCATGTACTGATCAACGCGCGCCGGCTGCAGCAGCAGGATGGCGGCATGCCCGCGCTGCTGCTGACGGTCAGCGACGTCACCACGCGCGCGCTGGCCGAGCAGCAGGTGAACGAGCTCAACCATCAGCTGGAAGGCAAGGTGGCGCAGATTTCCGACGTCAACCGCGAACTGGAGGCGTTCAGCTATTCGGTGTCGCACGACCTGCGTGCACCGTTGCGCCATATCGCCGGCTTCGCGCGCAAGCTGGAGCAGCACCTGGACGAGCGGCTGGACGAGAAAGCCGGCCACTACATCGAGGTGATCGCCGGCTCGGCGCAGCGCATGGCCGTGCTGATCGACGACCTGCTGGTGTTCTCGCGGCTCGGCCGCGGCGCGCTGCGGCTGCAGGCGGTGGACATGCAGTCGCTGGTCGACGAGGCCCGCGCACTGGCCGAATCGGGCGTGTCGGAGCGGCGTATCGTGTGGAACATCGCGCCATTGCCGATGGTGATCGGCGATGAGAACATGCTGCGTACGGTGTGGCAGAACCTGCTCGCCAATGCGGTGAAGTACACCGGCCACTGCGAGGTGGCGCGCATCGAGGTGAGCGTGCGCCAGGGCCGCAACGGCGACTACGAATTCACGGTAAGCGACAACGGCGCGGGGTTCGACATGCAGTATGCGGACAAGCTGTTCGGCGTGTTCCAGCGCCTGCACAAGGCCTCGGAGTTTCCGGGCAACGGCATCGGGCTGGCCAACGTGCGGCGCATCGTGGCGCGCCACGGCGGCCGCGTCTGGGCCGAGGCTGAATCGGGCCGGGGCGCCCATTTCCATTTCTCGCTGCCGGCCACCGACGCGTCCGGCACACGCACCGAGAGCAAAACATGAACAAGAGAGACCTGCGCACCATCCTGCTGGTCGAGGACAGCCTGGCCGATGCCGAGATGGCGATGGACGCGCTGGGCGAGGCGCACCTGGCCAATCCGGTGGTGCACGTGGAGGACGGCGTGGAGTGCATGGACTATCTGCACTGCCGCGGCGCGTGGGCCACGCGCGAGCCGGGCGACCCGGCGGTGGTGCTGCTGGACATCAAGATGCCGCGCATGAACGGGCTGGACGTGCTGACCGCGATGCGCGACGACGAGCGGCTGCGACGGATCCCGGTGGTGATCCTGTCCTCCTCGCGCGAGGAGAGCGACCTGGCGCGCAGCTGGGACCTCGGCGCCAACGCCTACGTGATCAAGCCGGTCGACGTGGACCAGTTCTTCGACGCGGTGCGTACACTGGGCCAGTTCTGGGCGGTGCTCAACCAGGCACCCAGCCCGGAGTGAACGGATGGAACGCGAACACCCGCGGCGGCTCCAACGGCCTGCGGGTTCCAGAAACGGACAGCAGCGATGAACCCCATGCCAAGCGGAAAATCCCGGGAGACGCCGGCCATCCGGGTGCTGCAGGTCGAGGACAGCCGGCTCGATGCCGAGCTCGTGCTCGCCGAGCTCGACGCCGACCACATCGCCTATGAGGTGCGCCTGGTCGACGACGAGCCCAGCTTCGTCGCCGCGCTGGACGACTTCAGGCCGCACATCGTGCTGTCGGACCTCAGCATGCCGGGCTTTTCCGGCCAGCATGCGCTGGAGCTGCTGCGCCGGCGCGACGAGGACCTGCCGTTCATCTTCGTCTCCGCCACGCTGGGCGAGGAGGCGGCGATCGAGGCGCTGCACAACGGCGCCACCGACTACATCCTGAAGCAGAATCCGGCCCGGCTGGCCAGCGCGGTGCGCCGGGCCCTGAGCGAGGCCTCGGCGCGCCGGGCCAGCCGTCGCGCCGAGGCGGAGCTGGTCCGCGCGCAGCGCTTCGAGAGCCTGGCGATGCTTGCCGGGGGCCTCAGCCACGACCTGCGCAACCTGCTGCAACCGCTGCTGCTGGCCGGCGACAGCCTGCAGGATTACCAGCATGACCCGCGCCTGGCGCGGCTGGGCAAGCTGGTGCGCGATTGTGGCAAGCGCGGCCTGGACATGGTGCACTCGATGCTGTCGTTCGCCAGCGGCGCGCGTCGTGCGGAACAGGTGCGGCTGGGCACGCTGTTCAGCGCGTTCGACCTGCTGATGCAGGGCAGCGTGCCGCACACGGTGACGATGGAGCTGACGATCGACGACCCGGAACTGTCGTTCGACGGCAATCACACCGAGCTGCAGCAGTGCCTGCTGAACCTGTGCCTGAACGCGATCCAGGCGATGCCGGACGGCGGCCGCCTGCGCGTCGAAGCCGCGCGGGTGCAACTGCCGGAGGACTTCTTCCAGCCCGGTGAGCCGTCGCGCCAGTGCTGCTACCTGTGCATCAGCGTGATCGACGACGGCCCAGGCATGGAACCGGCGGTGAGGGAGCACCTGTTCGAGCCGTTCTTCACCACCAAGGAAGCCGGTACCGGGCTCGGCCTGGTCTCGTGCAAGCGCATCGTCACCAGCCATGGCGGTGTGATGCGGGTGGACAGCAAGCGGGGCCGCGGCACCCGCTTCGACCTCTATTTCCCGCTGGAGGGACTGGCCGCCGACAACGGCGAGGCGGGTGACCAGGACAACCTGGAAGGTGCCGCCGAGCGCGTGCTGGTGGTGGTGGAAGAGGCCGGCCAGTTGTCCCTGCTGGCCGACACGCTGGATGCCTGGGGCTACCAGGCCCACGCCAGCCAGAGCGGCACCGCCGCGCTGCAGTGGATCGAGGCCGCCGGCCTGCCCGACCTGGTGGTGCTGGACGCGGACATGAACCTGTTCACCGGCGTGCGCACGCTGGCGGCGCTGATCGAGCAGGGTTACCGCCATGCGGTGATCCTGCTCGCGCGCCCCGGCGCGCCCCCGGACCTGCACGAGCTGCCGCCGCTGGAGCATCTCTACGTGATCGACAAGCCGGTCACTACCCAGCTGCTGCTGCGCACGCTGCGCAAGGCGCTGCGCGAGGCCGGCGGCAGGTAGCCCGATCCGACAACCGCACGGCCGCGCAGGGGGTGACCTTGTTGACGTATTACTTCGATCTGGCCTGGCGCAGTTGCCGGCGCAGCAAGGCGCTGACCGCGCTGGTGCTGCTGCTGATGGGCTGCGGCGTGGCCACCTGCATGGTCACCTTCGCCGTGTTTCGCGTGGCCGCGGCCGATCCAATCCCGTGGAAATCCGGCCAGCTGTTCGTGCCGCAGATCGACAACTTCGGCCCGGCGCACAACTGGAAGGGCGAGCCGCCGATCATGCTCAGCTACACCGACGCGCAGGCGCTGCTGCACGCGCGGCAGGCGAAGAGGCAGGTGCTGATCTACGGCAGCAAGTGGACGTTGCTGCCGGACGACGCGCGGCAGCAACCGTTGCCGCAGGAAGGCGATGCAGTCAGCAGCGATTTCTTCGCGATGTTCGACGCGCGCTTCCGCTACGGCGGCGGCTGGTCGGTCCATGACGACGACCAGCGCGCGGCGGTGGTCGTCATCAGCAGCGCGCTCAACCAGAAATTGTTCGGCGGCGCCGACAGCGTGGGCCGGGAGATCAACCTGGACGCGCACGTCTACCGCATTGTCGGCGTGCTGGACGACTGGGAGCCACGCCCGCGCTACTTCGACGTGGCCAGCACGTTCTATGCCTTCAGTCATCCGCGGCAGCTCTACCTGCCGTTCAGTCGCGCCATCGATGTGCAGAAGGCCACCACCGGGCAGTTCTACTGCAGCACGAATACCGTCGGTCCCGACCTGCCGGACTGGAACAGCGTGCTGCGCAGCGAATGCGCGTGGATCGCCATGTGGGTGGAACTGCCCACCCGCGCCGACGTGGCGCATTACCGCGACTGGCTGCGCAACTACGCGGCCGAACAGCAACGCCTCGGCCGCTTCGCCTGGTCGCCGAACGTGAGCTTGTCCGACGTCGGGCAGTGGCTGCACGTGATGAAAGTGGTGCCGAAGTCGTCGGCGCTGTCGCTGATCGTCTCGGTCAGCTTTTTGCTGATCTGCCTCGTCAACGTGATCGGGCTGATGCTGGCCCGCTTCATGCGCCGCGCGCCGGAGATCGGCGTACGCCGCGCGCTGGGCGCGTCGCGCGGGGCGATCTATCGCCAGTTCCTGGTCGAGGCGGCGGCGATCGGGCTGGCCGGCGGCCTGTTGGGCCTGCTGCTGACGGCGCTGGGCATGGCCGGCATCGGCAAGTTGTTCGAGCCGGAGATTGCCAAGCTGGCGCGACTGGATGCGTCGCTGTTCCTGCTGACCGTGCTGGTCGCGGTACTCGCCAGCTTGATCGCCGCGCTGTATCCCACCTGGCGCGCCGCCCAGGTGCAACCGGCGTGGCAGCTGAAGGTGAACGGATGAACGCGGTCATGCAGCTGCGCCCGATCCTTGCCGCGCTGCGCCGGCACAAGATGGCCACGGCGCTGATTGTGCTGCAGATCGCGCTGACCCTGGCGGTGGTCAGCAACGCACTGTTCATCGTCAAGACGCGGGTGGTGCACCTGTCGCGTCCGAGCGGTACCGACGAGGCGCATCTGTTCGCGATCAACAACCAGTGGGTCGGCCAGCCGGACGTGCCGCATATCCACGCGCAGATGCGCACCGACCTGGCGACCTTGCGCAAGCTGCCGGGCGTGCGCGACGCGTTTGCCAGCCAAGCCTACCCGATGCAGGAAAGCGGCGGCGGGCTGGTGCGCATCAAGCAGCGGGTCGAGCAGAAGAAGCTGCAGCTAGCGCTGTCCTATTTTGCCGACGAGCACGCGATCGACACGTTCGGCATCGCGCTGGTGGCCGGCCGCAACTTCCGCGCCGACGAGATCGCCAGCCTCGGTCCGCGTGACAAGGTGGTGCCGGCGGTGATCATCATTACGCGCGACCTGGCCCACAAACTGTTCCCCGACGGCGCGGCGGTGGGCCAACGCGTCTATCTCAGGGACGACGGCCCGAGCAAGATCATCGGCGTGGTCGACCGGTTGCAAGGCAGTTACGCGGGCAGCGGCGTACGTTCGATCGACGAATACACGGTACTGCTGCCGGCGCGCTACGCCAGTGCCGACGATGGGGCGGCCTATGCCAGCGGGGTGGTCTATCTGGTGCGTGCGCAACCGGGCCGACTGGCCGCGTTGCTGCAGTCGGCACCGGTGGCGCTGGTTGCGCAGAACCGCATGCGCCTGATCAGCCCGGAAGACGGCGTGGTCACGCTGGCGCAGGCACGCGAAAAGGCCTACGCCACCGATCGCGGTGTGGCGATCATGATGGGCACGATGTGCGCCTTGCTGCTGCTGGCGACGGCTGGCGGCATCGTGGGACTGAGCAGCTTCTGGGTCGGCCAGCGGCGCCGTTCGATCGGCGTGCGGCGTGCACTGGGCGCCACGCGCGGCGACATCCTGCGCTATTTCCAGGCCGAGAACGCGCTGATTGTCGGCATCGGCGCAGTGCTGGGCGTGGCGCTTGGCATCGCCGCGAACCTGTCGCTGATGACGCACTACGAACTGCCGCGGATGCCGCTGTGGGTGCTCGGTGTCGGTGTGCTGCTGCTGTGGCTGCTGGGTCAACTGGCCGTGCTCGGCCCGGCGCGGCGCGCCGCTGCCGTGCCGCCAGTGGAGGCGACACGCTCGGTGTGAGCCGATGCTTTGGTAGGGCGGGCAGTGCCCGCCCTACGATCTGCAGTGCCGCGGGTGGGAGTGACGTGCTCGGTGTGAGCCGGTGGCTCTTGTAGGGCGGGCACTGCCCGCCGCTCTTCGGCAAGGCATGAAGCAAGGGCCGGCGGGCAGTGCCCGCCCTGTGAAGCGTGGCGTGCCTGTTGTGGCCTCAGTCGATGCCGAGCTTCTTCAGCTTGTAGCGCAGCGCGCGGAAGGTGATGCCGAGTTTTCGGGCGGCGGCGGTCTTGTTGTAGCGCGATTCTTCCAGCGCCTTGACGATGGCGGTGCGCTCGAGGTTGCTGATGTAGTCGTCGAGGCCGCCGTCCGCGCCGGTGCTGGCGGCCGCGACGGGCGCCGGCGGCTGTCCCGGCGCCGCCGGTTCGTGGCTGGGCCGCGCGCTGCGCTGCGGCAGCATCAGGTCGGCCGCCTCGATGGTGCTGCCGTCGCACATCGCCATCGCGCGTTCGAGGATGTTCTCCAGCTCGCGCACGTTGCCGGGGAAGTCGTAGGCTTCCAGCGCATCGCGGGCCGACGGCGACAGCTGGCCGACGCTTTCGCCGCTCTTGCCGGCCAGCGCCTTGAGGATGAACGCGGACAGCTGCGACACGTCGCCGCGGCGCTCGCGCAGCGGCGGCACGCGCAGCTCGATCACGTTGATGCGGTAGAACAGGTCCTGGCGGAACTGGCCCTGCTCGACCAGCTGGCCGAGGTTCTTGTGGGTGGCCGACAGGATGCGCACGTCGACCGGGATCTCGTCGCGGCCGCCGATCGGGCGTACCGCCTTTTCCTGGATCGCGCGCAGCAGCTTCACCTGCATGTGCAGCGGCAGCTCGGCCACTTCGTCGAGGAACAGCGTGCCGCCCTGGGCGGCCTGGAACAGGCCTTCCTTGTCGGTGCTGGCGCCGGTGAAGCTGCCCTTGCGGTGACCGAAGAACTCGCTTTCCATCAGCTCCGACGGGATCGCGCCGCAGTTGACCGGCACGAACGGGCCGCTGGCGCGCGGGCCCTGCTCGTGGATCAGCCGCGCCACCAGCTCCTTGCCCACGCCGGATTCGCCGGCGATGTACACCGGCGCCTGGTTGCGCGCCAGCTTGGCGATGGTGGCGCGCACCTGCTGCATGGCGCTGGAGTCGCCGATCAGGCGGCTGGAGTCGCCGGTCTTCGCGGCGGCGGCGCCGTTGCGCCGTTCCTCGGCCAGGCGCAGGGCGGTGCGCACCAGCCCGCGCAGCATCTGGATGTCGACCGGCTTGGAGACGAAATCGAACGCGCCGGCCTTCAGCGCGTTCACCGCGGCGTCGACGTTGCCGTAGGCGGTGATCATCGCCACCGGCATGTCGGGATGCTCCGCGGCAATCAGTTCGATGATCTCGTGGCCGGTGCCGTCGGGCAGCCGCATGTCGGTGAAGCAAAGGTCGTAACTGCGTTCGGCCAGTGCGCGGCGTGCCTCGGCGACGGTGCCGACGGCGTCGACCTGCAGGTCCATCCGTCCCAGCGTGATGGTCAGCAGTTCGCGGATGTCGCGTTCATCGTCGATGACCAAAACGGTCTGGGGATTCATGGCATGGCGCGTGGCAAACGATGCGCCAGAGAATAACCGGCCGCGGGCTGCGGGGCAAAGATCGGCGCGGCCTGGACCCAGGTCGCAACCGTCGCCGCATCGCCGCATGCGCTGCGCGCGATCCGCGCATCGGCAGCCAGGTGGAATGCCAGACCGCACGCCGGCCAGGGCGTGCCGCCCGATGTCGGCGCTTCAGAGCGCGTGGCGGACCAGCTCCGGCTTGCCGTCCGCAGCGCGGCGCACGGTGATGTCGTAGTGGCGGCCGCGCAGGTTCACGTGCTTCAGCGTGAACGACTTCCACGACGGCGGCAGCACCGGCGCATAGGCTTCGACCAGTCCGCCGTGCTCCAGGCGCAGGCCGGTGAAGCCGTAGAGGATGTTCTGCAGCAGGCCGCCCGAGGCAGTCAGGAAATAGCCGGTGTTGTTGGTGGCGGTCTCGGTGCGCACGTTGAACGGCGGCTGCAGCACGTGGGTGGTGAGGTTGCGCTGGAACCACGCGCCGGCCGTCTGCGCGTCGCCCAGCGCGGCGGCGGCGATCGACGCCGGCGAAAGCCCCATGCTGTTCGGCTCCTGCCGCGAGCGCCCGGTCAGCGTCATCGCATAGTCGAAGTCGTTGCGGCGCACCTCGGCGCTCATCGGCAGGTCCAGCGAGGGATAGGCGAGCGCGGGCAGCGCGGTATCACCCCAGGCGTCGATGTCGTGCGGCACGCTCTCGTCGAAATCCAGATGGTGTCCGTCTTTCGCGGAGAACGGGAGGTACAGCTGCGCGGCGACTTCCGACCAGTGCGGGTCCGGCCTTGCGCCGACGGCGGCTGCGGCGGCGACGGCGATGTCCAGCGCCTTGCGCGCCGAGGCGTTGGTGAAGGTATCGTTCGGCACGTCGTTGTAGGCCTCCAGCACGGAGGTGACGTGGTGGATCTCGTAGCGGTGCTTGTCCGCCACCCACGTCGCGCGGCTGGCCCAGAAATCCGCCACGTCGCGGATCACTGGCCAGCCGTATCGAGCCAGCCACTGGTGGTCGCCGCTGGCCAGGTAGTACTGCCACTGGGCGATGGCGACGTCGGCGTTGACGTGGATTTCGCGCTCGCCGAGCACGTAGGCCATGTGCGGTGTCTGCTCGCTGCCGTTCTGCGGATCGGCCTCCCACGGGAACATCGCGCCGCGCAGACCGCGCGCCCGCGCCCGCGCCTCGGCCGCCGGCAAGGTGCGGGAGCGGAACATCACCAGCGATTTCGCCCGCTGCGGATGCAACAGCAGCAGCGCGGGAAAGACCCAGGTGTCGCTGTCCCAGAACACGTGGCCGGCGTAGCCGGGCGTCATGCCGCAGGCGCCGGTCGGCCAGGCGGTGTCGGGGGTGACGTTGGACAGCAGGTAATAGAGGTCGGAGTGCACGACCTGCTGCGCCCTCGGATCGCCGTCGATGCGGATGTCCGATTGCCACAGTTCGCTCCAGGCGGCGCGGTGCGCGTCGAGCAGGCGATCGAAGCCGGCCGTGCGCGCGGCCGTGGCCAGCGTGCGGTTCGCCTTCGCGTCGCCACCCCAGCCCGCGCGCGACAGCGCGACGAACTTGGTGAAGGTGTAGGTCTGACCCTTGCGCACTTTCGCGGTGAGGTTCAGCGCCAGCCGGTAGCTGCTGCGGTACAGCCGCAGGTCGGTGGACTGCAGGCCCGCGGGCAGCTCGATCGCAGCCGCCTCGGCCATCGACAGGCCTTGCTCGGCGTGGCCGTCCAGCCACAGCGTGCGGTCGCCCGTGTCGCCGTCAGCGGCCGTGACGTGCGTGTCGCCGTGGTACCAGAGCACCGCGCGGTCGGGCGTGGCCGGAGCGACCGGTTCGAGCTTCAGGTTGTGCGCCGCCACCGCCTCCTGCATCTCGTCGCCGCTCAGCCGCGCCAGCGGAAAACGCGGCTGGTGCGGCGCCCACAGGTTCAGCGCGAACGACAGCTGCACCTCGCCGTCGAACTCCGGCGTGATCGACAGCCGGGTCGCGGCGAGATGGGGCGAGGCCTGGCTGACCAGGCTGGTCACCTCGATGCGCGTGGCCCGGCCGTGGTCGAGGTAGCGGTAGCCCGTGCTGAGCGTGCCCTCGTAGAGGTTCAGCTGCTGCCGGTAATCCTGGAACACGGCCGGGTCCAGCGCGGTCTGGTTGAGCCAGAAGTGGCCGGCTGGCGAGTCCCCCGCGCTGTAGTCGATCTCGCTCCAGCCGGGCACCGCGGCGGGACGCGAAATATCGTCCTTCGCGTAGTCCATGAACGCGACCAGATAGGCCAGGTTGCCCTCGGTGCCGCGCGGCGAGGTCAGCGTCGACTGGTAGCCGTTGCCAAGCTGGCCGGGAAAGTAGCGGGCGAAGTCCTTCGCGGTGGCCGTCAGCAGGAAGCTGGGGTCGGTCGCGGCTTGCGCCGGCGCGGCGATGATCAGGAACAGGCCGGCGAGGAGTACGTGGCGCAGCTTCATGATCGCTCCAGGCAGCGACTATTTCGCGGTGATCCTGATTGCCACCGGCATCTCGGCGCCGGCGCGGTCGGTCTCGCGCTTGAACAGGAACAGCGTGGCCAGGATCAGGCTCATCGGCAGCAGCGAGAAATAGAACGCGTGGATGCCGTCGAAGCTGGCGAATACCCGGGCGGTGATGTACGAGCCCAGCGTGCCGCCGAGCGCGGAGAACACCACGATCAGCCCGGTCATCGCCGCGTGCATCGGCTTGGGCAGCGAGCTCAGCGCCACCGAGTTGATCACCGGGTAGATCGGCGCCATCAGCAGGCCGAGCAGCGGGATCAGGTACGCCGCCAGCGGCGCGTCGAGCCAGCCCACGTCCGGCCGCGCCACCACGCCGCGCGCCAGCGGCAGCACCAGCACGACCAGCACGGCCATCGCCACCACGCACGCGTTGAGCAGCACGTGCCAGCGCACGCGCTTGAGCACCATGCCGGCACCGATGCGGCCCAGTGCGGTCATGCCGGCGAGGATGCTGGCGAACTGGATGCTCATCGTGTTCGGCAGCTTCAGGATCTCGTTGTTGAAGGTGGGCAGCCAGGTGCCGAAGCTCTGCTCGATCAGCACGTACAGGAACGCCGAGGCGAGGAACACGTACACCAGCGGCCGCATGAACAGCCGCAGCATCTCCAGCAGCGAGTCGGCAAATGAATTGTTGTGCCCGTGCGCGTGCGCGGCGCTCTCGTCCAGGCGGCTGCTGCCCAGCAGCACGATCACCAGCGCGCAGGCGCCGGCCAGCAGCCAGTACACGTTGACCCACACCGGGTTGCCCGGGTGCGCCGGATCGACGAACGCGCTGAACAGCCAGTTGCCGCCGAGCACGCCGACCATGAACAGGCCTTCGATGGTGTTGGTCAGCCGTGAGTGGGCGACGCGGTCCGTGGTGAGCAGGCCGATCGAGGAATACACGCAGACCTTGGCCATCGCAAAGCCGACGCCCACACAGGCGAACAGCAGCCGCGTGGTCAGGAAACCCGGGTAGAGCGGCATCAGCACGCAGGCACCGCCGACGATCGCCAGCGCCAGCATCATCGAGCGCCGGTAGCCGAACATCGGCAGGAACGAGGCCACCAGGAACGAGGTGAACGCGATGGTGAGGTCCTTGTAACGCTCCAGCGCGCTGGCCGCGGGCTTGTCGATGCCGAACGTGGCGATCGACTGCAGGATCACCGTGCCGACGCTGTTGAGCAGGACCGCGAAGATCATGTAGATCAGCACCAGCGCGACGATCATGCGGATTCGGTTCATGTCACCCCCGGCGGTACGGCGTCGGTACTACTACGGAAAAAGGCGGCCCGGACCGCTCTGAGGTTTCGGTCCGGACCGCGCGCCCTGCAACAACCCAGGTTCAGAACAGGTACTTCACCGTCACGTTGACCTCGCGGCCTTCCAGCGGGCGGGCGAGGATCACCCCGTCGGTGCCGGCGGCGGAGCCGAAGATGCGCGAGTTGCTCTCGGTCAGGCCCAGTTCGTTGGTCATGTTGGTGCCCTGCAGGCGAATCTGCCAGCTCTGCTGCACGTTGGCGACGATGCCGAAGTCCCAGGTGTTGTAGCTGCCGAGCTGCTGCAGGCCGGACTGATCCTGGGTGTGCTCGCCGACGTGGGTGTAGGTCACGAAGGCGGTGACATCTCCCCAGGAGAACGGCAGGCGGTAGCTTGGCGTGAGCATGTAGCGCACCTTCGGCTGGCGCTGCAGCTGCTTGCCGTTGATGCCGATGCACTGGCTGGTGCCGCTGACCAGGTCGGTGTACACGAAGCAGGAGTTGTTGTGCGAGTAGTGGCCGTCGAGGTAGTTGGCGACCACCTGCAGCTTGAAGTTCTCGAACGGCGTGACCGCGCCGGCGAGGTTCACGCCCTTGGAGTCGGAGCCGTACAGCGCCTGCTCACCCACCGGCACGCCCTGGCCGTTGGTGGGCTGGTAGGTCAGGCCGTTGAACTGGCGGTGGTACACGCTGATGTCGGCATAGAACAGGTCGGACTGGTACTTGAAGCCGCCCTCGAAGTTCTGCACCTTCTGCAGCGGCGGGGTATTGCCGGTGGTGTTGCCGCGCAGCGCGTTGTCGAAGTCGCCGAAGTGCGCGCCCTTGTTGGCGCGCACGTAGACGCTCATGTTGTCGGCCAGCTCGTAGTTCACGCCGACGGTCCACGACGGGTGGGTCTTGTCGTAGCGGGTTTTCGCGTAGGTGCCGTCGCACACCGGCACGCTGTTGTCGTACAGCGTGTCCGGGTTGCCGTCAAGGTTGACGTTGGTGAGGTTGCACACGTTGTTGGTGGCGTTCTCGTTCTCGATGCGGCCGGACACGTCGATCAGCCACTTGCCGATGCGCCACACGTCGGACAGGTAGAACGCCTTGTTGGTGGCGCTGCCGTGCTGGGCGATGTTGTAGCCGCCGTAGTCGAGGAAGCCCTGGCCGTCGGTGAGGTACTTGGTCTGGCCGTTGTCAACGTAGCTGACCTGGATCGGCTGCGCGTTCGGCGTGTTGGTCATCAGCATCTGGTTGCCCAGCGCCCACTTGTCGTTCATGGTGTAGTGGGTCAGGTAGAGGCCGCCGGTGAGCGTGTTGCCCTCGAACAGTTCCTTGCTCAGGCGGAAGTCGTTGCTGATGTTCTTCAGCCGCTTGTGGATGTACCACCAGCCCTGGTGGATCACGCTCTGGTTCGGGTCGACCAGGCCGCCGCCGTTCACGTAGCTGGCGGTGGCCGATCCGGCCGGCAGGTTGAAGGCGCCCATGCTCGCGTTGTTGGTGTAGAGCATGTCGTTCATGCTGCCGGGGTTGTTGCCCGAGAACAGCGCGTTGGTGTCGACGTCGCCGCCGTCGAGCAGGAACTTGTCCGACAGGTTCCAGCCGTTGCCCAGATCGTAGTCGAAGTTGCCGCCGAAGAAGCTGAACTTGGTGCCGCGGCCGTTGGCCAGGTTGGCGTCGGTGCCGCCGCCGGGGTAACCGGGCAGGTGCACGTGCTGGATCGCCTTGCTGTAGTAGGTGTCGGTCAGCGGGTCGAAGCCGGGGTAGGCGCTGAACTGGTTGGTGCCGCTCTGGGTCAGCGGCACCGGCGTGATGAACTGGTTGCGGTCGTTGAGCTGGCGCGCGTAGAAGGTCATCGTGCCGTTGTCACTGTCGTGGCTCAGCGTGGCGGTGAACTGGCCACCCTTGTCCGCGGCGAACTGCGGGTCGCGCACGCCGTCGGAGGTGCGCCAGAAGCCGCCCACACTGCCGTACCAGTTGTTGCCGAGCGGGAAGCCGATGAAGCCGTCCACGCGACGCAGGTTCTCGTCGCCGTAGGTGACGCCGATGCTGCCGCTGGGCACGTCGGTGCCGGTCTTCAGCATGAAGTTCGCGGTGGCGCCGATCTGGCCGTCGCCGAACACCACCGACGGGCCGCCCTGCAGGATTTCCACGCGCTCGATGGTGTCGTCGAGGCGGAAGAGCGAGGTGGTCTCGAAGAACGACAGCGTGGGCATGCCGTAGAGCGGCGAGCCCATCAGCTGGGTCGTGAAGTAGGGCGCGTCGCCGCCGCCCGGGAAGCCGGCGATCTCGATGTTGGCGCCGGTCTGGCCACCGGTGGACTCCGGCCACATGCCCGGGGAGATCTTCAGCAGGTCCGCCGTGCTCTTCGGGTTGGACATCTTGATCTGCTCGGCCGAGGCGGTGGTGACCGAGTAGCTGGTATCGATCTTGCGCAGGCCGCCGGTGGCGGTGTTGCCGGTCACCACCACCTGTTCGAGGGTCTTGGCCTTGGCGGCCTCGGCTTTCTGCTGCGCCGTGCTCTTCTTCGCCGATGCCTGGGCGGCCGGCGCCGGGGCGGCGTCCTGGGCCATGGCCGCGCCGCAAAACAGGATGGCGGCGATCGCCACCGGTAGACTCAGTCTGGACAACTGTTTGGTCTTCATTTCCATCTCTCCCCACCTTTGGATTGGATTGTTTTTGAGCGCAGCTCGTGCGGCTGCGCGGAATGGCCGCTCACGCGATGAAGCGGCTGATGTCGAACGCGGCAATGTCCGGCAGCAGCACATCCGCCTTGTCCAGCTCCTGCGCGCGGCCGATGCCGACCGCCGCCATGCCCGCCGCGTGCAGGGCGGCGATGCCCGCCGCGGCGTCTTCCACGCCGAGGCATTCCCCCGGGGCGAGCCCCAGCCCGCGCGCCGCCGCCAGGAAGATCTCCGGGTCGGGCTTGGAGCGGGCGATGCGGCTGGCGTCGACCACGCAGTCGAACAGCGCGGCGATACCCAGCCGGTCGAGCAGTTGCGGCGCATTGCGGCTGGCCGAGGCCAGCGCAGTCTTCAGCCCGGCGCGGCGCACGGACTCCACCGCGGCGTGCGCGCCGGGCAGCAGGTCCTGCGGGCCGAGGCGCCCGATCAGTTCGACGTAGTGGGCATTCTTGCGTGCGGCGAGCGCTTCCTTCTCCGTCTCACTGTAGGAGCGCGGCGCGTGCTCCAGCAGGATGTCCAGCGAGCCGCGACGGTCCACGCCTTTCATGCGCCCGGCGGTGACTTCGTCGAGCGGCGCGCCGATTTCGTCGGCCAGCTGCTGCCATGCCGAGCGGTGCAGCACGGCAGTGTCGGCGAGCACGCCGTCGAGGTCGAACACCACCGCCTTCAGCGGCGGCGGGGCGACGGAGCCTGCGCAGGGCAGGTGCAACGGCTGGCCGGCGTGCAGGCGCTGCGGCAGGCCGTCGTGCAGGAAGGTGAGCGAGCTGCCCTCGGTGAGGGTGTAGCGCGCGCCGTCGCCGTCGACCTCCACGCGCAGGTGTGCCCCGCGCCAGCACAGGCCGAAGCGGTAGCTTTTCCATGCCGCCGGCAGCCGCGGCGCCAGCGCGGGAAGGCCATCGTGCACGCGCAGCCCGCCGTAGCCCCAGCTCAGTGCCAGCCAGCTGCCGGCCATCGCCGCCATGTGCAGGCCGTGCGCCGCGTTGCCATGCAGGTCGTCCAGGTCGACCCGCAAGGTGTCGAGGAAATAACCGTGCGCCTTGTCGGCGTGGCCCACTTCGGCCGCGACCACCGCGAAGGTGGAGGCGGACAGGGTGGAGTCATGCACGGTGACGCCTTCGTAGTAGTCGAAATTGCGGCGCTTGGTGGCCACATCGACCTGCTCGCCGGCCAGCACCAGGGCCAGCAGCGTATCGGCCTGTTTGCAGACCTGGTGGCGATAGAGGGTGAGCGGGTGCAACTGCAGCAGCAGCGGCTGCCGGTCGGGCGTGGTGGCGAGCTGCGGCGGCAGGCGCGGCTTGTCGAGAAAGCCGTCGTCCTGCGGGAAGATGCCGAGCGCGGCGTCCACCGGCAGGTGCATCGTGCGGGCGGCGCGGCGCCACTGGCTTGCCTCGTCCGCTTGCAGGTTGAGGCGCGCGCCCAGCGCGGCATGTTCGGCCGGGTGGCTCAGCGCCATCCAGTCGGCGACGTCGGCGGCATCCTGCAGGTGTCGTTGCGCCATGCGATTGGTGTAGTGGTTGTTGTCGACCAGGGCGGAGTATTCGTCCGGCCCGGTCACCTCATGGATACAGAAGGCGCCGCCGTGGCGCGCGCTGAAGTGTCCGATCTGCAGCCAGATGCGCGCGGTCTCGAACAGCATTTCGGCACCGTGCGCGAGCAGGAACGCATCATCGCCGCTGGCGTCGACGTAGAGGCGGATCGCCCAGGCCACCGCCGCGTTGATGTGGTACTGCGCCGAGCCGCTGGGGAAGTACGAGGAGCACTCGTCGCCGCTGATCGTACGCCACGCGTACAGCGCGCCGCGGGGATGGTCCAGCTCACGCGCATGGCGGCGCGCGTTGTCCAGCGTGCGGTAGCGGTACATCAGCATCGCCCGCGCCAGTTCCGGCGCCAGGGTGGCCAGCACCGGCAGCATGAACACCTCGGCGTCCCAGAAATAGTGGCCTTCGTAGCCTTCGCCGGTGAGGCCCTTGGCGGCGGTGGTGCCGTGGCTGTCGCGGCTGCTCGACTGGAACACATGGAACAGGTTGAAGCGCAGCGCCTGCTCGGTCGTCGGGTCGCCGTCGATGGCCAGATCGGCCTGCGCCCACAACGTGGACAGCGCCCGGGCCTGGCGTGCCAGCAGCGCCGGGTAGCCAAGTGCGTCGGCGGTATCCAGCGAAGCGCGGGCGCGAGCGAGCAGGTCGTTTGCCTGATCTCCGGCCAACGGCGAGGTGAAGGCATAGGCGACGTATTTTTCCAGGCTGACCG
Source organism: Rhodanobacter thiooxydans LCS2 (assembly GCF_000264375.1). Classification (GTDB taxonomy): domain Bacteria; phylum Pseudomonadota; class Gammaproteobacteria; order Xanthomonadales; family Rhodanobacteraceae; genus Rhodanobacter; species Rhodanobacter thiooxydans. The sequence goes on along the minus strand of NZ_AJXW01000110.1, from coordinate 9,787 downwards.
CCTGGCCGGGCGTCAGCATGCCCTCGTAGACCTGGGTGACGCCATGGGGTGCCAGGTTGGCGTGGCGGAACCGCAGCTCGCCGGCATGCCGGTGCCGCTGCGCGCAGACCAGCCGGATGCCGCTGTGGGTGGTCTGCTGGCCGACCCAGGCGAGGTCCTCCCCGGCGTGGGCGTCGCAGGTGCCCAGGCCGCCGTCGATGCGGCTGCCGATGCGCGGGTCGAAGCCCTGCTCGGCGGCTTCGCGCGCGGTGCTGATGGACGACTCCAGCGTGATCGGCCCGGCGTAGTCGAGCGAGCGCACGCGGTAGTGGATCGCCAGCAGCCCGGCGTCTTCCAGGCTCACGATGCGCTCGGCCTCGATCTCCAGCGTGGCACCTTCCGGCGAGCGCCAGCGCAAGCGGCGCCGGTAGCAGCCCTGGCGCAGGTCGAGCACGCGTTCGAAATGCAGCCAGGTGCCCTGGTCCAGCCGTACCGGCGTGTCGCCCAGGCGCAGGTGGATGCGCGCGGCATCGGCGACCGGGATGCGTGTGTCGGTATGCGCGGCAAAGCCGGGGAACCGTTCGTGGTAGTCGATCGGACTGCGTTCCCACACGGCGGACAGCAGGGTGGCCTGGCTGGCGCTGTCGCTTTCCTCCAGGTTGCCGCGTACGCCGAGGGTGCCGTTGGCCAGCGCGAACAGGCTCTCGTCCTGCGCAAAGCCGGCAGGGTCGGTGCCGTGGCGTACCAGCAGCCAGGGGTCGACCACGACCTCGGCGCCGACGGACGGCACTTCGGCATCGAGCAGCACGGCTGCGTAGCTGTCCACCATGAGTCCCCATTTCTCCGTCCGGCGCACCGGGCCGGGCGGCCCGCGAGGCTGCGGCTGGCGGCGAGCTTGGCAGCAATTGTTATCGGTATCAAGATACCGATAACAATTGCTGTGGAGATCGCCATGACCAAGCTGCGACAGGAGGCGGCGGCCGGAGCCTCGCGCCCGCCATGCGCGCCGGTGCGCAGCCGGTGCAAGCGCCGGCGTGGCGCGAGCTTGCATCGGCAAGGCGAATGTCGACACACTGCGGGCGCCGGCCCGGGCCATCGCTGCCGTCCGGCAGCGTCGCAGCACCGGGCCGGGATCGGCCAGACCAACAGGGAACCGGGCAGTTGAGCAAGAAGGGCGCGCGTCGGCACGCGTCGGGCGGCCTGACCATGGCCGACCTGGCGAAGCTGGCCGGGGTATCCAAGATCACCGTCTCGCGGGCGCTGGGCAACAGCCCGCTGGTCAATCCGCAGACCCGCGAGCGGATCCAGGCGCTGGCGCACGAGCGCGACTACAAGTTCAACATCAGCGCACGCAACCTGCGTCTGCGCCGCAGCCATACCGTGGCGGTGATCGTGGAGATGAAGCCGTCCACCGACCGCACCATGTTCGATCCCTACCCGCTGGTGCTGCTGGGCGGCATCTCGCAGGAACTGACCGCGGCCGGCTACAGCGTGCTGCTGACCACCCGCCAGGGCGCCAGCGCGGCGGCGGTGCAGGCTGCCGACGGGCTGATCCTGCTGGGCCAGGGCGCGCACCAGGACGCGGTGCGCCGGTTCGACAAGCTGAACCTGCCGATGGTGGTGTGGGGCGCGCCGTCGGCCAGCGACGCGCATGTGGTGGTGGGCAGCGACAACCGCCTCGGCGGCGCGGTGGTGGCGCGGCACTTCATCGCGCTGGGCCGGGGCCGGCCGGTGTTCATCGGCAACCCCAGCCATCCGGAAATCTTCGAGCGCCTGAACGGCTTCATCGACGCGCTGGCGGTACGCGGGATCAAACCGCTGCTGATGCGGCGCGACGAGTTCACCGTGGACTCGGGCATGGACGCGGTGCGCTCGCTGCACCAGCGCAAGGTCGGCTTCGACGCGATCTTCGCCTGCAACGATCTGCTGGCGATGGGCGCGATCCGCGCCACGCTGGACCTGGGGCGCTCGGTGCCGGCCGACGTGTCGGTGGTGGGCTACGACGACATGCCGCTGGGCGCCAGCTTCCTGCCGCCGCTGAGCTCGGTGCGGCAGGACTGGCAGGAGGGCGGCATGTTGCTGGCGCGCAAGGTGCTGGCACTGATCGAGGGCGAGCCGGCCAGCCCGGAAAGCCTGCCGGTCAGCCTGATCGTGCGTGCCACCTGAGCTTCAGCGCGCGGCGTCCGCCTGCGCGGTTTCGGCGGCGTCGGCCGGGCTGCGCGCCGGCGGCGTCAGCACCAGCCGGAAGCAGCTGCCGCCGCCGGCCACGCGCACGTATTCCAGCGCGGCCTGGTTGGCGTCGCTCATCTGCCGGGCCAGGTACAGGCCCAGGCCGGTGCCGTACTCATGGGTGGTGTAGAACGGCTCGAAGATCTGCGCGGCCACCTTCGGCGCGATGCCGGGGCCGCGGTCGATCACTTCCAGGATCGGTACGCCGTGCTCGCCCTGCCGGGCCACCACCATCACCCGCGCCGGTTCGCCGGGCAGGCGGCCGTAGCGCAGGGCGTTCTGCACCAGGTTCCATACCACCTGCTGCAGCTGTTGCGGGTCGGCCACCGCTGCCACCGGGATGCTGCTGTTGGCGATCGCGCGCAGCGAATCGCCGCCGAGGTCGTTGCCCTGGCTGTACTCCTCGACGAAGGCCTGCGCCCAGCGGCCCAGGTCCAGCGTTTCCGGTCGCGAGCGTTCGCGCCGTGACAGTTGCAGGATGTTCTCGATGATCTCGTTGAGCCGGATGCAGTGGTTGTTGATGATCTCGACCATGCGCTGGTCGGTGCTGTCCATGCTGGTCGATTCGGCCAGCAACTGCGCCGAATAGCGGATCGCCGCCAGCGGGTTCCTGATCTCGTGCGCGATCGAGGCGGACAACCGGCCCAGCGAGGTCAGCGTGAGCTCCTCGGCGCGGCGCGACAGCAGCGAGGTGTCGTCGAGGAAGATCAGTACGTGCGAGTCATCGTTCGGCGCCAGCCGGGTGAAGCGCGGCACCACCTCCGGCACGCCGTCGGCGAGCTGGGTAGCGGTCTCGTCCAGCTTGCCCGAAGTCATCCAGTGGTACAGCCGGCGCGACAGTTCCGGCGCCAGCTGGCCGAGATCGCGCTGGTCGGCGCCGGGGTTGCCCAGCAGCATCCAGGCCGATTCGTTGATCTGGTGGATGCGGTTGGCGTCGTCCACCAGCAGCACGCCGGTTTTCATGCGGCGGATGATCAGCTCGTTGACCTGGGCCAGGTTGGCCAGGTCGGTGCTGCGCTGCTCGGCCAGCGCCTCGGTGGCGCGCAGTTGCCGGCCCAGCACGTGGCACAGCGTGGTGGTGGCGAAGTAGGCCAGGCCGAACAGCGCCGCCTCCAGCAGGTCGCGGTCGCCGGGGCTGGCCGAGGTGCCGAAGAAGGTATGCCCGAGCATGCCCAGCGTGGCCAGCGCGGCGAAGAAGCTGGACAGCCGCAGCGGCAGGATCAGCGCGCCGGCGCTGAGGTTCACCGCCAGCATCATCGCGATGCCGATGCGCGCATCGTGCATCGCGGTGATCGCCAGCACGGCGGCGGCGATGTCCACCGCCAGGGTCGTTGCCACCACCGTGCGTGCGTACGGCATGCTGCGCCGGTTGAACAGCAGCATGACCAGCGCGAAGACCAGGTACAGCATGGTCACGCCGCGGGCGAAATCGGGCTTGGCCAGCTCGGGCCAGCCCAGCCCCGGCGGGCTGAAGGCCAGCCCGGCGTAGACCAGCGCCTGCACCAGCCGGAACGCGTTGAGGAAGGTCAGCTCGTGGCGGATCGTCGCGGCGCCCGCGCGCTGGCCGGTCAGGGGTGCTGTGCTGGACATTGTGCGGCCTGTACTGGAGGGATGTACCGGATGGGGCGGCGCATTTCCGCGGTCGGGCGAGTATAGACGCGGTGGTCGGCGCTGTGAGTGGGGCAAAAAGCGCACGGAACCAGCCCGCGCGGGCGCTCCGGGCGACGGCCCTTTCCATCGGCGCCCGCTTCCGCGAAAATAGGCGGCCGTATTGCGCGGTTTGCCGGTTCAGTCCGGCAGGCGCACTGCATCGGCAGCGCCTCCATCCGCCGTCCGACTTTCCTGACCCACGCTGTTGTGTCGCGTGCGGCCGCCTTCGTTTCTCCGTTCGCTCGAGGTATCGAATGAATTTCCACGAATACCAGGCCAAAGAACTGTTCGCGCAGTACGGCATCGCCGTGCCGCCGGGCAGGGTCGCCAACTCCCCCGATGCTGCCGTCGACGCCGCCAAGGCGCTTGGCGGTTCGCAGTGGATGGTCAAGGCGCAAATCCACGCAGGCGGCCGCGGCAAGGCCGGCGGCGTCAAGTTCTGCAAGAGCCTGGACGACGTCCACGCCGCCGCCAAGGGCATGCTCGGCACCCGCATGGAAACCTACCAGTCGGCCGGCCGCGCGCTGCCGGTGAACCTGGTGCTGGTGACCGACGCCACCAACATCGCCAAGGAGCTGTACCTGTCGGTGCTGGTGGACCGCGACTCCAAGGCCGTGTCCTTCATCGCCTCCAAGCACGGCGGCGTGGACATCGAGCAGGTCGCCCGCGAGACCCCTGAAGACATCCACACCGTGGTGGTGGACTTCGTCGAGGGCCTGCAGCCGTACCAGTGCCGCAACCTCGGCTTCGCCATGGACCTGGCGGCCAAGCAGGTCAACCAGCTGACCAAGATCATGCTGGGCCTGTACAAGCTGTTCAACGAGAAGGACCTGTCGCTGGTCGAGCTGAACCCGCTGGCGATCCTCGAGGACGGCAACCTGGCCGCGCTCGACGGCAAGGTCAACTCCGACGACAACGCCGACTTCCGCCACGCCGAGCTGGTCGCCATGCGCGACCTGACCCAGGAAGACGCCGCCGAGGCGGCCGCGGTGCAGAACAACCTCAACTACGTGACCATGGACGGCTCGATCGGCTGCATGGTCAACGGCGCCGGTTTGGCGATGGCCACCATGGACGTGATCAAGCTGGCGGGCGGCGAGCCGGCCAACTTCCTCGACGTCGGCGGCGGCGCCACCAAGGAGCGCGTGACCGAGGCGTTCAAGCTGATCCTGTCCTCCGACAAGGTGAAGTGCATCCTGGTCAACATCTTCGGCGGCATCGTGCGCTGCGACCTGATCGCCGAGGGCATCATCGCCGCGGTCAAGGAAGTGGGCTTGAAGATCCCCGTGGTGGTGCGCCTGCAGGGCACCAATGTCGATCAGGGCCGCGAACTGCTGGCCAACTCCGGCCTGGCGATCACGCCGGCGGACGATCTCAACGACGCGGCGCAGAAAGCCGTGGCAGCGGCCAAATAACCCCCTGTAGGAGCCCGCTTGCGGGCGATGCTTCTGATCTGATCTTCAGTGTGCATCAGGGCAAGAGCATCGCCCGCAAGCGGGCTCCTACACGAGCTAAGGATATTTCCATGAGCGTACTCGTCAACAAAAACACCAAGGTGATCGTGCAGGGCTTCACCGGCCAGCAGGGCACCTTCCATGCACAGCAGTGCCTCGACTACGGCACCCAGGTGGTCGGCGGCGTCACCCCGGGCAAGGGCGGTTCCCGGCACATCGGCCTGCCGGTGTTCAACTCGGTCGATGAAGCGGTGCTCGAAACCGGCGCCGACGCGTCGGTGATCTTCGTGCCGCCGCCGTTTGCAGCCGACTCGATCCTGGAAGCGATCGACGCCGGCATCAAGGTCATCGTGGCGATCACCGAAGGCATCCCGGTGCTGGACATGCTGCGCGTGAAGAACGTGCTGGCGCAGCATCCGGAAACCATCCTGATCGGGCCGAACTGCCCCGGCATCATCACCCCCGGCGAATGCAAGATCGGCATCATGCCCGGCCAGATCCACAGCAAGGGCAAGGTCGGCGTGGTCTCGCGCTCCGGCACGCTGACCTATGAAGCGGTGTTCCAGACCACCAACGAAGGCCTCGGCCAGAGCACGGTGATCGGCATCGGCGGCGACCCGATCAACGGCCTGAACTTCATCGACTGCCTGAAGCTGTTCCAGGACGACCCGCAGACCGAGGGCATCATCATGGTCGGCGAGATCGGCGGCAGCGCCGAGGAAGACGCCGCCGAGTTCATCGGCGAGTACGTGACCAAGCCGGTGGTGTCGTTCATCGCCGGTGCCTCGGCCCCGGCCGGCAAGCGCATGGGCCACGCCGGCGCGATCATCTCCGGGGGCAAGGGCACCGCCGCGGCGAAGTTCGCCGCGCTGGAGAAGGCCGGCGTCACCACGGTGAAGTCGCCGGCCGACCTGGGCAAGGCGCTGGCGAAGTTGATGAAGAAGTAAGTCGGTCCCGGCGTAAGTGGGCCGCGTAGTGCTCTAAAATGCGAAGGCCGCGACTCGCGTCGCGGCCTTCGTCATTCTGGGAGCACGCTGCATGGCAAGGCTGCGTCTGGCACTGGCCCAATACGATTTTCCGGTCGGCGCGGTGGCGGCGAATGCCGCCAAAGCCGGCGACCTGATCGCGCGGGCGCGCCGGGGCGGCGCCGCGCTGGTGGCGTTTCCCGAGCTGACCCTGTCCGGTTACCCGCCGGAAGACCTGCTGCTGCGGCCGAGCTTCCTGGCCGCCTGCGACAGCGAGCTGGCCGCGCTGGCGGCGGCGACCAACGGTGTCGCGGCCCTGGTCGGTCATCCGCACAGCGAGGGTGAGGTATTCAACGCGGCCAGCCTGCTGCGCGGTGGCCTGGTGGACTGCACCGCGCACAAGCAGGTGTTGCCGAACTACGGCGTGTTCGACGACAAGCGCTATTTCCGCCCCGGTCACGAGTCGACCACCGCGGTGATCGACGGGGTGCGGGTGGGGTTTCTGGTCTGTGAGGACGTATGGCAGCCGGAGCCCGCCGCGCAGGCCGCGGCCGCGGGCGCCGAGCTGCTGCTGGTGATCAACGCCTCGCCGTGGGACGGCGCGAAACAGGCCGGGCGTGAGGCCGTGCTGCAGGCGCGCGCGCGGGAAACCGGTTGCGCCATCGCCTACCTCAACATGGTCGGCGGGCAGGACGAGGTGGTCTACGACGGCGGCTCGTTGCTGGTGAACGGTGATGGCGCGATCGCCGCGCGTGCGCCGGCCTTCATCGATGTGCTGCTGTGGGCCGAGTTCGATCCGGCCTCGCGCACCTTGTCGGCGGAAGACTGGCCGGTCACCGCCGACGCCTCGCTGGAGGCGACGCTGTACGCGGCGCTGGTGCGCGGCACCCGCGACTACATCGACAAGAACGGCTTCGGCGGCGTGCTGCTGGGCCTGTCCGGCGGCATCGACTCCGCGCTGACGCTGGCGCTGGCGGTCGACGCGCTGGGCGCGCAGCGGGTCACCGCCGTGATGATGCCCACGCGCTATACCTCGCGGCTGTCGCTGGACGGCGCGCGCGCGCAGGCGGAACGGCTCGGCGTGGATTACCACGTGATCGACATCGAGCCGACCTACCAGTCGTTCATCGCAGCGCTGACCCCGGCGTTCGCCGGCAAGGCCGCCGACACCACCGAGGAGAACCTGCAGTCGCGCATCCGCGGCACCATGCTGATGGCGCTGTCCAACAAGCATGGCCGCCTGTTGCTGGCCACCGGCAACAAGAGCGAGATGGCGGTGGGTTACGCTACCCTGTACGGCGACATGTGCGGCGCCTATGCACCGCTGAAGGACGTCTACAAGACGGTGGTGTACCGGCTGGCGCGGTGGCGCAATGGAGCAGGGAATAGGGAATCGGGAATCGGGAATAGGGAAAGCGCGCCCTCGCGGGCATCCGGCTCTTCGACGATTCCCGATTCCCGATTCCCGATTCCCCCGGAAGTCATCGACCGCCCGCCCTCGGCCGAGCTGCGCGACAACCAGACCGACCAGGACTCGCTGCCGCCGTACGAGGTGCTGGACGCGATCCTGGCGCGCTTCATTGAGGGCGAGCAGTCGCAGGCGGAGATCGTCGCCGCCGGCTTCGTCGCCGACGTGGTGCACCGGGTGGTACGGCTGGTGCTGGTCAACGAGTTCAAGCGACGGCAGGCGGCACCCGGCCCTCGCGTGACCACCCGCGCCTTCGGCCGCGAACGTCGCTACCCGATCACCTCCGGCTGGAGATAGGGAACAGGGAATGAGCAAAGCGCGGACAGCCGCCTTTTCCGATTCCCTATTCCCGACTCCCTATTCCCTGCGAAGGCCGCTATGCGGCCGACGCGCCTCAGTGATGCCCCGAGAACGGCACCATCTTGCGCAGTGTGGACGGCGGGTGCGGCCACTTGGCGTCGCCCAGGTACGGGTGGTTCGGGTAGTTCAGCGCCAGCACCTGCCGGCTCTGGTCGGCCAGGGTCTTCTGGTCCAGCGCCAGGTAGCTGCGGGTGAGGATGGCCAGCGCGTCGCCGGTCTGCGGCGCCTGCTGGTAGTGTTCGATCACGTACTGCGCGCGATCGGCGGCGGCGACGTAGGCCTTGTTGCGCAGGTAGAACTCGGCCACGTTGATTTCGTACTGGGCCAGGATGTTGCGCAGGTAGATCATGCGCTGGCGCGCATCGGCGGTGTACGCGCTGTCCGGGAAGCGCCGTGACAGCTCGGAGAAATCGTCGAACGACTGCAGGTTGTAGCCCTGGTCGCGACGCGCCTGCGAGCCTTCGCGGTTGATGTAGCGGTCGATCACGCCGCTGGTGCGGTCGAAATTGATCAGCCCGCGCAGGTAATAGGCATAATCGACGTGCTTGTTGGCCGGGTAGGTCTTGATGAAGCGGTTCACGGTCGACAAGGCATCATCAGGCTGGTTGTCCTTGTATTGCGCGTAGGCCATCTCCAGTTGTGCCTGCTCGTTGTACTCGCCCGAAGGGAAACGCGCGATCAGGCGCTGGTAGGCCTTGGTGGCGGCGGCATAGTCGGCGTTCTGCAGCGAGGCGTGCGCGTTGTCGTACAGCGTGACCAGCGGCATCGTGTCGATAGTCTCCCTTTTCGACTTGAACATCGAACATGCGCTCATCGAGACGACGAGCGTGAGCACCACAAGCACTTTGAGTACAGGCAATTTGGGCATCGGCAGCGTGGGCGAGTCGATCGTTGGGCGCATAAGGAAAGAATTCGGATGTTTGAGCGAAAAGGCATGATAGCCGAAACCGGCCACAGCCCGCGGAAGCCGGCATGACCACAATCCGGCACGAAGCGGTGGTGCCGCTGGGCGCGGCGGGACGCAGGTTCGACCAGGCGCTGGCCGAGATGTTCCCCGATTATTCGCGCTCGCGGCTCAGCGGCTGGATCAGGTCCGGGGCGGTGACCCTGGACGGCGTGCCCGCGCCGCCGCGGCAGCTGCTGCGCGGCGGCGAGCGGGTGCAGCTGCAGGTGGAGCTGGAAAACGAGGTGTCCAGCGCGGCGGAGGACATCGCGCTGGCCGTCGTGCACGAGGACGAGCACCTGCTGGTGCTGGACAAGCCGGCCGGGCTGGTCGTCCACCCCGGTGCCGGCAACCCGGCCGGCACCCTGCTCAACGCGCTGCTGCACCATGACCCGCGGCTGGCCGAGCTGCCGCGCGCCGGCATCGTGCACCGGCTCGACAAGGACACTTCCGGCCTGATGGTGGTGGCGCGGACCCTGCCGACCTACACCGCGCTGGTCGACCTGCTCTCGCGCCACGAGGTGGAGCGCCAGTACGAGGCGGTGGTGCTGGGCACGCTGGTGGCCGGCGGCACGGTGGATGCGCCGATCGGGCGCAGCCTGGGCGACCGCCTGCGCCAGGCGGTGCGCGACGAGGAGGATGGCAAGCGCGCGGTGACCCACTACCGCGTGCGCGAACGTTTCCGCGCGCACAGCCTGCTGCAGTGCCGGCTGGAGACCGGCCGCACCCACCAGATCCG
>NZ_AJXW01000109.1 GCF_000264375.1 Rhodanobacter thiooxydans LCS2 | reverse complement strand
CGGCCGCACCCACCAGATCCGCGTGCACCTGGCGCACATCGGCCACCCGCTGGTCGGCGACCCACTGTACGGCGGCGGCCTGAAGTTGCCCAAGGGTGCCAGCGCGGAGCTGGCCGCCGCCCTGCGTGGTTTCCGCCGGCAGGCGCTGCATGCCGAGCAGCTGTCGTTCATCCACCCGGCCACCGGCGAGGCGCTGTCGTTCGGCGCAGAGCGGCCGGCCGACCAGCAGCGGCTGATCGACGCGCTGCGTGCCGACCTGGCCGAACACGGTTCGGATCACTACTGAGGGCAAGC
>NZ_AJXW01000108.1 GCF_000264375.1 Rhodanobacter thiooxydans LCS2 | reverse complement strand
GCTGCTACACGGTGCAGATCCTGGACCCGCGCGTCGACCCCGCGTACTGGGACGCGGTGATCGCACCCCGCCATGACCAGCTCGACGGCCCCAACGTGCTGCAGCCGCTGGGCTCGCTGAACCCGGTCGACGAGGAGTGGCTGGCCGACGGCCGCGACGCCTGCCCCCGCTTCGCCGAGCTGCCGTCACCGCGCGTGGCCGTGCTGCTCGGCGGTCCGCGCCATGGCATCGCGCTGGACGCCGACTACGCCCGCCAGCTGGCCGCCCGCCTGCTCGAACGCCAGCGCGATGGGGGCGGCAGCCTGCTGGTGCTGGGTTCGCGCCGCACCCCGCCGGTGCTGATCGAGGTGTTTCGCCGTGCCTTGCGCGACGTGCCCGGGCTGCTCTGGGCCGGCCCCGACGACGGCCGCAATCCCTACCCCGGCGTACTCGGCTGGGCCGACCGGCTGGTGGTCACGCCCGATTCGGTGAACATGCTCTCTGAGGCCTGCGCCGTCGGTTGCCCGGTCGAGACCCTGGTCACCGCACCGCTGCCGGCGAAGCTCGCGCGTTTCCACCAGTCGCTGCACGAAGCGGGCCGGCTGCGTGGCCTCGACGAGGATGCGCCGGCGCGGCCGCCGTCGCCGCTGCGCGAAACGGTCGCGATCGCCACCGCGCTGCGGGAGCGGATCGCACGGCAACAGGCGGCGCAACTGACGGATTGAGCAAAGTCCGAATAACTGGCGTCATCGCTACAGCGCGCCCGCGATTCAGCCGAACGCAAAACCCAGCGCATCGGTGACCCCGCGCACGCTGCCGCACAGCTGCTCCAGCGCCGCATCGCGCGGCGCGATGCGCGGGCGCAGGTCGAGCGTGCAGGCCAGCGCGCGGCGCAGCAGCTCGGCGTGGGCCGCGGCGAGGGTAGCCGCCTGCGGGTCGTCGAGCAGCCCGGCGACGCGGCAGGCTTCGATCAGCCCGGCATTCGCGGTGACGCCGAGCAGGCCCGGCTGTTCGGCCGCATGCGCCAGCACCAGCCCCTGCAGCGCGAACTCGATGTCGAGCAGACCGCCGTGGCCCTGCTTGAGATCGAGCCTGCCTTCGTCGGAACGGTCGCGCTCGGCGCGCCAGCGCGCACGCATGCTGGCAACCTCGGCCAGCACGGTGGCGCGTTCGCGCGGCACCGCCAGGATCGCGCGGCGCACCCCGGCCAGTTCGGCGTTGAGCGAACCATCGCCCGCCACCGGCCGGGCGCGCAGCAGCGCCTGATGCTCCCACGTCCACGCGCGGCTCTGCTGGTACGCCACGAAGGCATCCAGGCTGCTCACCAGCAGCCCCTTGGAGCCGTCCGGGCGCAGCCGCGTGTCCACTTCGTACAAGCGGCCGCCGCGGGTCAGCACGGTGAGCCAGTTCATCACCCGCTGGGCCAGGCGCTGGTACCAGCGCGAGCCCTCGATCGGCCGCGCGCCGTCGCTCAGTGCCTGCGCGCGGCGGCCGTCGTAGACGAACACCAGATCGAGGTCGGAAGCAAAGCCGAGCTCCTCGCCGCCGAGACTGCCGTAGCCCAGCACGGAGAAGCCGGAACCCGGCTGCATGTCGGTTCCCGGCAGGCGGCCGTGCTGGGCGACCAGCTCGCGCGCGGCCAGCGCCAGCACCGCGCCCACCACCGACTCGGCCAGCGCGGCCAGCCGGCGCGCGGTGGCCACCGCGTCGGCGCGACCGTCGTTGAAGGCCAGGCCGAGACGGAACGCGGTGGAGGCCTTGAACTCGTTGATCCGCTCCAGCTCCGCCTCGGCCTCGCGCTCCTCCAGCGTACCCAGCACGCGGGCGATCTCGGCGGTGATGTCGGCGCGCTTGAGCGGCAATTGGTCGATGCGCGGGTCGAGCACGTCGTCCAGCAGCAGTGGCTGCGCGATGACGCGCTCGGCGAGGAAGGCGCTGTCGGCGAACAGCCGCACCAGCCGCCGCCGCGCCGCCGGCTGCTCCTCCAGCAACGCGAGGTAGGACGAGCGCCGCGCCACCGCCTGCATCAGCCGGCACAGCCGCAGCAGGCTTGCCACCGGCGCGCTGGTGGCGCGCGCGGCGTCGAACAGCTGCGGCATCAGGTGGTCGAGCCGTTCGCGCGAGCGCGGCGACATCGCGCGTACCGCCGCGGCCTGCGGTAATTTCAGCAGCGCATCCGCCAGTTCGCCGCCGGGCGCGAAACCGGAAGCTTCCAGCGTGGCGGCATCCAGCGATTCGTCGCAGGCGCGCTGCCACAGCAGCCTGTCGGCCGCCGGCACGCGGGCGCCGCGGCCACCCTGCGGCATCAGCACGGCGGCGAATTCCTCGCTGACATTGGCGCGCTGCCTGGCCAGCGCGGCGTGCAGGCTGTCCCAGTCGGGGTAGTCGAGGCCGCGCGCGATGCGCTCGCGACTCAGCGCGTCGGCGGGGACGTCGTGGGTCTGCGCGTCGCGCAGCATCTGTACGCGGTTCTCGACCCGGCGCAGCAGCACGTATGCCTCGCGCAGCATGCGCGCGCGCGCCGCGCCGATGTGGCCGCGCGCCTCGCATGCGGTCAGCGCGCCGAGCAGGCCGCGCACGCGCAGGCTGGGTTCGCGGCCGCCGCGGATCAACTGGGTCAGCTGCACGATGAACTCGATCTCGCGGATGCCGCCGGCGCCGAGCTTGAGGTTGTCGGCGAGGTCCTTGCGCGCCACCTCCGCGTCGATCAGCGCCTTCATCTCGCGCAGCCCCGCGAACGCGGTGTAGTCGAGGTACTTGCGGTACACGAACGGACGCAGCAGTTCCTGCAGCTGCTTGCCGGCGGCGAGGTCGCCGGCCACCGGGCGCGCCTTGATCCAGGCGTAGCGTTCCCAGTCGCGGCCCTCGCTCTGGTAGTACTGCTCCATCGCGGCGAACGACAGCGCCAGCCGCCCGGCGTTGCCGAACGGGCGCAGGCGCAGGTCGACCCGCGCGCAGATGCCGTCCATGGTGGGCTCGTTCAGCAGGCGCACCAGCTGGCGGCCGAGCCGCACGAAGTACTCGCTGTTGTCCAGCGGACGCGCGCCGTCGCTGTGCCCGCCCTGCGGGTAGGCAAACACCAGGTCGATGTCGGAAGAGAAGTTCAGCTCGCCGCCGCCGAGCTTGCCGAAACCGATCACCAGCAACCGCTGCAGCGCGCCGTCGTGGTCGCGACTGGCGCCGTAGCGTGCGGCCAGCGCGTGCTCGGACCAGCCCAACGCCCGTTCGAGCAGCGCCTCGTACAGCACGCTGGTGGCGGACAGCGTTTCCGGCAGCTCGTCCAGCGCATTGACGTCGCGAAACACCAGTCGCAGCGCCTCGGCATGGCGGAAGCGGCGCAGCGCGGTCATGCAGGCGGCTTCGTCCGCCGGCAGCTTCAACGCGTCGATGCGCGCGCTGGCATCGCTGCCCGAGCGCAGCCGCTCCAGCCCGGCCGGCGCCAGCAGCTGCGGCTGGCGACACCACACCTCGAAGGCAAAGTCGCTGGCCAGCAGGGTGCGGCGAATGCGCTCGGCCACGCCGGCGTCGTCGTGCAGCGGTACGCCGGCGGCACGGCAACGAGCAGCCAGCTCGGCATAGCGGTCGTCGATCAGCGCCTGCAGCGCGGCGGATTCCGGATGGGTCATCGGGCCATTGTGCCGCATGGGGGGTAGTTGCCGGCAGCCGGCCGGCAACCCGTGACGCCAGCTTGAACAAGCCGCATGCAAGCCCGAAACTCACCGGCCACGCCTATCCGCGGTTCATCTCGATGTCATTACATTGACAAGTCCAAACCATGACAGTAACCACGGAACTGCCATGTCCCTGAATTCCGCCAATCCGTCCGTTCGCTGGCGCGTCATCGTCCCCCGCGCCGCGCTGCTGCTGTTGCTGGCCCTGGCTTTCGTGCTGCTGACCGGGCTGCTGGACGGCGGCGTCGGGGTAGCCCCGCTGCGCCTGTTCGACCAGGCCCGGTTCCCGCTGGCCAATGCCTGGCCCGGTCTGCTGCTGGCCGGCATACTGCTGGCGATCAGCCGGCGCGCGCTGCTGTCCTTCGCGTTGGCGTTCCTGCTGCAGGGGCTGCTGTACGCGGTGAACGTGCTGAAGGTGGCGAACCTCGGCACGCCGCTGCTGCCGGATGATTTCCGCATCGTCGGCCAGCTGCACAAGGGCGGCATGCACATCCTCTCCGGCTACCTGCCGCACAGCCCGTGGCCGTACCTGGGCCTGCTTGCCGCGCTGGCGCTGATCGTTATGGCGTGGCGGCTGGAACCGCCGCTGTTCCCGCGCCGCACCCGCGGCGCGCGGCTCCTCGGCGGCGGCGTGCTGGCGCTGGCGCTGGCCAGCATTCTGGTCGGCCTGCCCGCCTGGGCCAAGGTCTACAACGGCAGGACGCTGTGGCTCGAACCGTGGTCGGCGACCTCCACCACCGCCCATTCCGGCCTGGTCAGCACGCTGATGCTGTTCCATCTCGAATACAACAAGGGCGAGCGCAAGCCCGACCGCGCCGCGGCGGCCAGGCTGATCGAGCAATCCGCGCCGGCCCTGCTGCAGTCGATGCAGGCGCCGGCCAGCGCCGGCGAACTGCCCGACATCGTGGTGGTGCAGAGCGAGTCGTTCTTCGACCCGAGCATCATGCGCGGCTATGAACGCAGCAACTTCACCCCAAACCTGCGCCGGCTCGCCACGCACGGCACCACCGGCAAGCTGCACGTGCCCACCTTCGGCGGCGGCACCATCCGCACCGAGTTCGAGGTGCTCACCGGGTTGTCGCTGCGCTACTTCGACAACCTGCAGTTCCCCTACCTGCAGATGAGTCACAAGGCACTGCCGGGGCTGGTGCGCACGCTGAACCGGCATGGTTACCGCACGACCGCGCTGCATGGCAACGACCCGGCGTTCTGGAACCGCACCACTGCCTTCAAGGCGATCGGCTTCGACCGCTTCGTGTCGCAGTCCTCGTTCCCGCCCACCGCGACGAACGACGGCCAGTACATGGCCGACAGCGCGATGACCGACGAGATCATGGTCCAGCTGAAGGACGACGGCCCGCCGCAGTTCATCTTCGCCATCAGCATCGAGGCGCATGGCCCGTACGACGTCGAGCCCGCCCACGCCGCCGAGCGCGACGCGATCCCGGTGCCCGAGGGCATCTCGGGCCGCGACAAGCTGGAGCTGCAGACCTACCTCTACCACCTGAAGCACGCCGACGCCGAACTCGGCCGGCTGGCAAAACTGCTGGCCAGGCGTCAGCGGCCCAGCGTGCTGCTGTTCTACGGCGACCACCTGCCCGCGCTCAGCAACAGTTACCAGACCACCGGCTTCGTCGACGGCGGCGACATGCTGGGTCAGGCCGGGGTGTGGCTGCTGGTCGATCCGAAGCACCCGGGCAAGCGCAGCAAGGTCGAAACCGCTTCGTGGCTGCTGCCCGGCAAGCTGCTGGCCCACGTCGGCATCCACGATGACCCGTACTTCGCGCTGACCGAACTGGTCGGCCCACAACTGGCTGCGCTCACCGAGGCCCCCGGCGCGCCGCCATTGCCGGCGGGCGACGCCCAGCAGCAACTCGACCAGGCCATGGCCAGCATCGAGCAGCTGCACATGGGCGGCAAGCTGGACAAGATGCTGCCGCAGCCGGCGGCGGCGCCGTCCGGCAATATCGCTCACCAAGACATCGCGCCGGTGCACGCGTCCGCCACCCGATGACGCCAACGATGCCCGACCCTGGCGCCGGGTCGCCGTTTAGCGAACTGTCCGACGACTGAAGGCTGCCGTGCCGTGTTCAGACGACAGTCGGGAGACGACTCCTAGTTTCGGCGTGCCCGCGGGGCAGCGCGCCTCTCGGCCATCCCCCCATCGTGGAGATCCATACCCATGCGCAAGACCATGCTTTCCGCTCTCGTCATCGGTGCCAGCGTGTTCACCGTGTCCGCCTTCGCCCAGGCCAACCTCGGTGGCGCCGCACGGGTCGATGCCGGCGTCCATGCCGGCGCAGCCGCACCGGGCGTCATGCATGCCGCGGACCAGGCCACCACCCGGACGGAACAAACCCTGCAGCGCGGCAGCTCCCACGTGAAGCACCAGACCCGCAAGGCCGCCGACAAGACGCGCTCGACCGTCGACGACAACGCCAGTGCCAACACCAACGCAAAGGCCAACGGTGCCATCGGCGCGGACGCCGGCGACTCACATGCCGATGCTCATGCCAACGTCAATGCCGGTGCTGGCCTCGATACCGCCGCCACCGCCGGCAAGGCCGCCGAGATGGGCCAGGGCGTGGGCGGCGAGGTGCGCGACGCCGCCCACTCGGCGATCCAGTCCACCGACCGCGCGGCCGGCTCGGTCGGCGACGCGGTGAAGGACGTCAACGCCAGCGGCAATGGCAACGCGAACACCCACGGGCACTGAGCCTGCCACTGGCGCGGCAGTTCGCCCATGCTGGCCAGGTAAAAAAGAAAACCCCGCCTCGGCGGGGTTTTCTTTTGTCGTGCATCGAGCGTAGAACTTAGAAATCCATGCCGCCCATGCCACCCATGCCGCCGCCCATGCCGCCGGCGCCGTGGCTGTGCTCTTCCTTCTTCGGCAGTTCGGCCACGATCGCCTCGGTGGTGATCGCCAGGCCGGCGACCGACGCGGCGTGCTGCAGGGCCGTGCGGGTCACCTTGGTCGGGTCCAGGATGCCCATCTCGACCATGTCGCCGAACTCGCCGCTGGCGGCGTTGTAGCCGTAGTTGCCCTTGCCTTCCTTCACCTTGTTCAGCACCACGCTCGGCTCTTCGCCCGCATTGGCGACGATCGCACGCAGCGGCGCTTCCAGCGCGCGGCGGGTGATCGCGATGCCCAGGTTCTGGTCGGTGTTGTCGCCCTTGAGGCTTTCGACTGCCTTCAGCGCGCGGATCAGCGCAACGCCGCCGCCGGGCACCACGCCCTCCTCCACGGCCGCACGGGTCGCGTGCAGGGCGTCTTCGACGCGGGCCTTCTTTTCCTTCATCTCGACTTCCGTCGCGGCACCGACCTTGATCACGGCCACGCCGCCGGCCAGCTTGGCCACGCGCTCCTGCAGCTTCTCGCGGTCGTAGTCGGAGGAGGTCTCCTCGATCTGCGCCTTGATCTGCTTGATGCGCGACTGGATCTTCTCCGCCTCGCCGGCACCGTCGATGATGGTGGTGTTTTCCTTGGTGATCACGATGCGCTTGGCGCGGCCCAGATCGCCGATGGTGGTCTTCTCCAGCGACAGGCCCACTTCCTCGGAGACGACCTGGCCGTTGGTGAGGATCGCGATGTCTTCGAGGATCGCCTTGCGGCGGTCACCGAAGCCCGGCGCCTTGACGGCGGCGACTTTGACGATGCCGCGGATGGTGTTGACCACCAGCGTGGCCAGCGCCTCGCCCTCGACTTCCTCGGCCACGATCAGCAGCGGCTTGCCCGCCTTGGCGACGGCTTCCAGCACCGGCAGCAGCTCGCGGACGTTGGAGACCTTCTTGTCGTGGATCAGGATGTACGGGTCGTCCAGCTCGACCTGCTGGCTCTGCTGGTTGTTGATGAAGTACGGCGACAGGTAGCCGCGGTCGAACTGCATGCCCTCGACCACGTCCAGTTCGTTGTCCAGGCCCGAGCCCTCCTCGACGGTGATCACGCCTTCCTTGCCGACCTTCTTCATCGCGGTGGCGATGATGTCGCCGATGTTGGTGTCGGAGTTCGCCGAGATGGTGCCGACCTGGGCGATTTCCTTGTCGTTCGCGGTCGGGTTGGAGAGCTTCTTCAGCTCGCCGACGGCGGCCACGACGGCCTTGTCGATGCCGCGCTTCAGGTCCATCGGGTTCATGCCGGCGGCGACGGCCTTGAGGCCTTCCTGGATGAACGCCTGCGCCAGCACGGTGGCGGTGGTGGTGCCGTCACCGGCCACGTCGGAGGTCTTGGAGGCGGCTTCCTTGACGATCTGCGCGCCGAGGTTCTCGTACTTGTCGGCCAGCTCGATCTCCTTGGCGACGGACACGCCGTCCTTGGTGATCGTCGGGGCGCCGAAGCTCTTCTCGAGCACGACGTTGCGGCCCTTCGGGCCGAGCGTGACCTTGACAGCATTGGCGAGCGTGTTCACGCCCTTGAGCATGCGTGAGCGGGCGTCTTCGCCGAAACGGACTTCTTTAGCGGCCATAAAATTTTTCCTTGAAAAATTTTGAATAAGTAAAGGAGATTTGCAGCAGGTACCCGAGCCTTGTGGGACGCGCGCCTTGCGCGATCAACCCGACCCGGCCAAAGGCATCAGCCCTCGATCACCGCCACGATGTCGTCTTCCTTCAGGAAGACCAGCTCTTCGCCGTCGATCTTGATTTCCTGGCCGGCGTACTTGCCGAACAGCACCACGTCGCCGGCCTTCAGCGACATCGGACGCACCTTGCCGTCGCTCAGGATCAGGCCGGTGCCGGCGGCGACGACCTTGCCGCGGGTCGGCTTCTCGGTGGCGCTGTCGGGGATGACGATGCCACCGGCGGAAACGCGCTCTTCTTCGAGACGCTTGACGATGACGCGATCGTGCAGGGGACGCAGTGTGCTCATGGAGGACTCCAGCTGACTTGGATGGTGGACGGACAAGGCTTTCAAGACCCGGGCCGGCGGTCTTGCTAGCACTCGAAGTGAATGAGTGCCAATTTTACGGGTATGCGATCCCGCCGCAAGAGCTTGGCGAAGGGGGATGCAGCAGCTAATTGGGCGGACCGGGCTCCGTTTCAAGGGCTGGCCGCCAAATCGCCCATAGCCACGCACGGCCGGTGCGACCCGGGTACGCTTCAGGCATGACCGACCCCGCCACCGTCCTGCTCTGCTATTGCAGCTGTCCCGATGCCGCCAGTGCCCAGGCGATCGCCGAAGCCCTGGTCGGCGAGCGGCTGGCCGCCTGCGTCAACCGCCTGCCCGGCATCCACTCCACCTACCGCTGGCAGGGCGCGGTGAGCCAGGACCGCGAGGAACTGCTGCTGATCAAGACCACCGCCGAGCGTTTCGACGCGCTGAAAAGCCGCCTGCTCCAGCTGCACCCGTACGAACTGCCCGAACTGGTCGCGGTACCGGTGCAGCGCGGCCACGCGGCCTACCTGGACTGGGTGCGCGAGGCGACCGGCGAGGCGCCGCAAGACTGCTGACAGCCGTTGGCAGTGGCAGGGCGTCACACTGCGTTCTTGCCCACTGCGCCTATCCCAAGGTGAAAAAGATCGACTACGCCGTGCTGCTGTCGCTGGGCGCCCTGTGGGGCGGCTCGTTCCTGTTCATGCGCATGGGCGCCGGCGCCTTCGGCGCGCTGCCGCTGGCCGGGCTGCGCGCGATCGGCGCCGCGCTGTGCTTCCTGCCGCTGCTGGCCTCGCGTGCGCGGCTGGCCGAATGGCGGGCGCACTGGTGGCCGATCGCGGTGGTCGGGCTGACCAACTCGGCGCTGCCGTTCGTGCTGTTCACCTTCGCCACGCGCAGCCTGCCGGCGGGGCTGGCCTCGATCATCGACGGCATGACGCCGATGTTCGCCGCGCTGATCGGCTGGCTGTGGCTGGGCCAGCGACTGGATGTATGGCGCGGCGCCGGGCTGGCGATCGGCTTTGCCGGCGTGGTCTGGCTGGCCGAGGGCAGCCTCGCGCTGGGGCCGGGCGCGGGCGTGGCGCTGCTGGCCTGCGTCGCCGCCACCGTGCTGTACGGCTTTGCAGTGCATTACACCCACTTGCGCCTGGGCCGGGTGACGCCGCTGGTGGTGACGGTCGGCAGCCACATGGTGGCCGCCCTGCTGCTGTTGCCGACCACGCTGCTGGCATGGCCGACACAACCACCGCCGCTGCAGGCCTGGCTGGCCGCCGCGGGGCTGGCCGTGCTGTGCACGGCGCTGGCCTACGTGCTGTTCTTCTGGGTGCTGGCGCGGGTCGGCGCCACGCGCATCATGGTAATCCCGTACCTGATCCCGGCGTTCGGCGTGCTGTGGGGGGCGCTGCTGCTGGGCGAGTCGGTGAGCGCCCGCATGCTCGGCGGCTGCGCCGTGATTCTGCTTGGCACCGCGCTCACCACCGGGCTGGTGCGCAGGCGCCGCGCGGCGCCTTCACTGGCGATCGAGGAGATATAAGGCCGCAATGAACGGGAGCACGACCGGCATGGTCCATAATGGCTTCCCTGCCGTTGTGCCACTGGAATCGCGATGCGCCTGATCACCGGCCGCCTGGCCGCCCGCCTGCCCGCACTGGCCCTGCTGCTGCTCGGCCTGCTGTGCACCGCGCCTGCGCCGGCGCAGGACACGGACAGCCTGTTGCCCGTGACCGAGGCCTACAAGCTCAGCGCCGACGCCACCACCCTGGGCGTGCTGAAGCTGCACTGGACCATCGCACCGGACTACTACCTCTACCGCGGCCGCATGAAGTTCAAGGGCGGCGACGGCGTCACGCTCGGCGAGGCACAGCTGCCGGACGGCAGGAAGGACCACGACGAGTACCTCGGCGACGTGGAAACCTACCGCCACGGCGTCGACGCCAGCATCCCGTACACGGTCGCCGCCGGCACCACGCGGCTGACGCTGAGCGTGCAGTACCAAGGCTGCCACGAGGTCGATCCGAAGATCTGCTATCCGCCGCATACCGAGAAGCTGGACCTGCCGTTGCCGGCCGCTGCCGATGCTGCGGCCAGCCCGGCGGCCAGCAACGCCCTTGGTGCGGCACTCAGCCAGCTCGGCAGCAAGGCCGGCGCGACGACGGTCGGCGTACCGCTGCCGGCCGAGCAGGCGTTCCGCTTCGAGGCGCTGGCACAGGGTTCCAGGCAACTGCTGCTGCGCTGGACGATGCCGAAGGGCTACTACCTGTACCGCGACCAGACCACGCTGAAGCTCGCCGACGCCGCCGGTGTCACGCTGCATCCTGCGTGGCCGGCCGGCATCGCGCACCGCGACGAGCACTTTGGCGAAGTCACCGTGTACTTCGACCAGGTCGAACTGCCGGTGACGGTGGAGGGCGACCTGGCCGGCCTCACGCATCTCGCGCTGCGGGCGAGTTTCCAGGGCTGCCAGGACGGCGGCCTGTGCTATCCGCTGATGACGCGCACGGTGGACATCGAGCTGAACAGCGGTGAGGCAAAGGCCGGCACACCAGCGCCGGAGCTGCCACCGGCCGATCTTGTCGGCGGTCCATTGCAGGTCAGCCTGCTCGCCGCGCTGCTGCTGGCGCTGGGCGGCGGCCTGGTGCTGAACCTGATGCCATGCGTGCTGCCGGTGCTGTCGATCAAGGTGGTCAGCGTGCTGGAGAGCGGCGAGAACCGCGCCACCGCGCGCCGCCATGCGCTGCTCTACACCGCCGGCGTGTTGAGCAGCTTCGCCGCGCTGGGACTGGGCATCCTCGCCCTGCGCGCGGCGGGTCACGCGTTGGGTTGGGGCTCGCAATTGCAGCAGCCGCTGCTGGTCGGCGTGCTGGCCTGCGTGATGCTGGCGGTGGGCCTGTCGATGTCCGGCGTGGTGCAGTTCGGCGCCTCGCTGGGCAACACCGGCGCGTCGCTGGCCTCGCGCTCTGGTCCGGCCGGCGACTTCTTCACCGGCGTGCTGGCGGTGGTGGTGGCCACCCCGTGCACCGCGCCGTTCATGGGCACCGCGCTGGCCTACGCGTTCGCCGCACCGATGCTGTCCGCGCTGCTGGTGTTCCTGGCGCTGGGCGTCGGCCTCGCGCTGCCGTTCCTGGCGGTCGGTTTCGTGCCCGCGCTGGCGCGCTTGCTGCCGAAGCCGGGGCGCTGGATGGAAACGCTGAAGCAGACGCTGGCGTTCCCGATGTACCTCACTGCGGCGTGGCTGGTCTGGGTGCTGGCGAACCAGCGCGGCGCCGATGCGGTCGGCCTGGTGCTGGTGGCGATGGTGCTGCTGGCGATGACGCTGTGGTGGTTCGAGCGCAGCCGCTCGCGCGGCGCGGCCAGCAAGGCCGCGGTGGTGGTGTTGGCGCTCGCCACCCTGGCGCCGCTGTACCTGCTGGCCCACGTGCCGCCGCCGTCGGCGGTCGCCACGGCCGAGCAGGGCGTGGTCGCCTACAGCCCGCAGAAACTCGCCGAATTGCGCGCCGCCGGCACCCCGGTGTTCGTCGACATGACCGCCGACTGGTGCGTCACCTGCAAGGCGAACGAGCACGCGGTGCTGAACACACAGGCGTTCCGCGACCTGCTCCAGCGCACCGGCGCGATCTACATGAAGGGCGACTGGACCGACGTCAACCCGGCCATCAGCGACTTCCTGCAGGAATACCACTCGCCCGGTGTGCCGCTGTACGTGGTGTTCCCGAAAAACGGCGCGCCGGGCCGACAGCTGTCCACCGTGCTGACCTACTCGATGGTCGAGCAGGCGCTGACCGAAGCGGCGCGCTGATGCTGAGCCGCAGCAACTGGCTGATCATCGGCCTGGCGGTGCTGGCCGCCGCGCTGGGTGGCTACGCGCAACGCCACCAGCGGCAAGTCGATTCGCCGCCACCAAGCCTGCTCGGCCAGCCGCTGCCGCCGCTGGTGCTGCCCGACCTGGATGGCAAGCCGCACCGGCTGGACGACTACCGCGGCCGCCGGGTGCTGCTGAATTTCTGGGCCAGCTGGTGCGCGCCATGCCTGCAGGAGATGCCCGCGCTGGCCGAGGCCCAGGCCAAGTTCGGCGAACACGGGGCGATCGTGGTTGGAATTGCAATGGATGAGCCTGCGCACGTTCGCGCCTTTTTGGCCGCACATGCGGTGGATTACCCCATCCTGATCGGCGACATGGGCCCGCCAAGCACCTCGTTGAAACTAGGCAATACACGCCAGGTGTTGCCTTATAGCGTGCTGATCGGCGCCGATGGGCGCATCTTGACCACGCATGCCGGCCCACTCCCGGCCGCGCAGCTGGTGCGGTGGCTGGCGCCAGCGCGGACCGGGCACTGACATACGCCCACGCACGGAAACCCGACACTTCTCCGCCAAACATCGCCGATCTGCGGCGAACTGGACAAGATTCCAGACTACGCGCACACTGCGCCCGGTTCCGGGACTCCCGGACGCTGGGCGGAACGTACCGTGGCTAAAATCCTGGTCCTGCACGGACCCAACCTCAACCTGCTGGGCGCCCGCGAGCCGCACATCTACGGCCACGAGACCCTGGCCGAGATCAACCAGCAGCTGGCCGAGCGGGCGCGCGCGGCCGGGCACGAGCTGCTCTGGTTCCAGTCCAACGCCGAGCACGAGCTGGTCGGGCGCATCCACCAGGGCCGTGACGACGGCACCGCGATGATCCTGTGCAACGCCGGCGCGTTCACCCACACCAGCATCGCGCTGCGCGACGCGTTCGCCGCCGCGGCGATCCCGTTCATCGAGCTGCACCTGTCGAACGTGTTCGCCCGCGAGCCGTTTCGCCACCAGTCCTATCTGTCCGACATCGCGCTCGGCCTGATCTGCGGCTTCGGCGCCGACAGCTACCGGCTGGCGCTGGACGCCGCGCTGCAGCGGCTGCCGGCCGGCAGCGTTCCCTGACGCCGCGGCCTCGCGGCCACCCCATTCAACTCCCAGCCACCGAGGCGGTGGCCTGACTGACCAAAGGCTGATCCGATGGATTTGCGCAAAATCAAGAAGCTGATCGACTTGCTCGAGGAATCCAACCTCGCCGAGCTGGAAATCAAGGAAGGCGAGGAAGTCGTGCGCCTGTCGCGCGTGCCGAAGAACGCCGCCCCTGCGCCGGTCGTCGCCCCGGTCGCACCGGTGGTGGTGGCCGCCGCGCCTGCCTCGGTTGCCGCCACCCCGGCAGCACCCGCCGCCGAGGCCGCCAACGCGCTGCCGGCTGGCCACGTGGTGAAGGCACCGATGGTCGGCACCTTCTACGCCTCGGCCACCCCGGGCACGCCCGCCTTCGTCAAGGTCGGCCAGCAGGTCAAGGCCGGCGAGACGCTGGGCATCATCGAGGCGATGAAGATGTTCAACCAGATCGAGGCCGACGTGGGCGGCACCGTGCAGGCGATCCTGGTCGAGAACGGCCAGCCGGTGGAATTCGACGAACCGATGTTCGTGATTGGCTGAAAGGCAGGGAATAGGGAATCGTGAATAGGGAATCGTCCCAGCGGCCGCACGAGGACCTCTCGGTCTGGCAGCAGGCGATGTCACTGGTCGAAGAGGTCTACGTCTGCTCCTCGACGTACCCCAACGACGAACGCTTCGGGCTCGCAGCACAGTTGCGACGCGCAGCCATCAGCGTTCCCTCGAACATCGCCGAGGGCGCAGCCCGCCGCTCGACTCCTGAATACCTCCGCTTTCTGTCGATTGCCCGCGGCTCGCTCTCGGAACTGGATACCCAACTGCAAATCGCGGATCGCCTCGGCTACGGGCGCGTCCCGCTTGACGTCAAGACGCGCATCGGCGACATCTTCGCCATGCTGACCGGGTTGATGAACGCACTCCAGACGCGCGAGACCGCGCGATGACCCACCTATTCCCTATTCCCGATTCCCTATTCCCATGCCATTAGAAAAAGTCGTCATCGCCAACCGCGGCGAAATCGCCCTGCGCGTGCTGCGCGCCTGCCACAGCCTTGGCATCAAGACCGTGGCGGTGCATTCCACCGTGGATCGCAACCTGAAGCACGTCGGCCTCGCCGACGAGTCGATCTGCATCGGCCCCGGGCCGTCGGTCGACAGCTACCTCAACATCCCGCGGATCATCGCCGCGGCGGAGATCACCGACGCCCAGGCGATCCACCCCGGCTACGGCTTCCTCGCCGAGCGCGCCGACTTCGCCGAGCAGGTGGAGCAGTCCGGCTTCGTCTTCATCGGCCCGACGGCCGAAGTGATCCGCCTGATGGGCGACAAGGTTGAGGCGATCCGCACGATGAAGTCGGCCGGCGTGCCCTGCGTGCCGGGTTCCGGCGGCCCGCTCGGCGAGGACGTCGACGAGAACATGCGCATCGCGCGCGAGATCGGCTACCCGGTGATCATCAAGGCCGCCGGCGGCGGCGGCGGGCGCGGCATGCGCGTGGTGCGCACCGAGGCGCACCTGGGCAACTCCATCGTGATGACCAAGCAGGAAGCCAAGGCGGCGTTCGGCAACGACCAGGTGTACATGGAGAAATTCCTGGAGAATCCGCGCCACGTGGAGATCCAGGTGCTCGCCGACGGCCAGGGCCACGCCATCCACCTGGGCGAGCGCGACTGCTCGATGCAGCGCCGCCACCAGAAGGTGGTGGAGGAAGCGCCGGCGCCGGGCATCACGCCGGAAGTGCGCGCGCAGATCGGCAAGGTTTGCGTGGACGCCTGCCTGCGCATTGGCTACCGCGGCGCCGGCACCTTCGAGTTCCTGTTCGAGAACGGCCGCTTCTACTTCATCGAGATGAACACCCGTATCCAGGTCGAGCACCCGGTGACCGAGTTCATCACCGGCGTGGACCTGGTGCGCGAGCAGCTGCTTATCGCCGGCGGCGAGAAGCTGTCGATCCGCCAGGAGGACATCAAGATCACCGGCCACGCGATCGAGTGCCGCATCAACGCCGAGGATCCGGACACGTTCATGCCCAGCCCGGGGACGGTGAAGCGCTTCGAGGCGCCGGGCGGCCCCGGCGTGCGCGTGGATACGCATCTCTACGACGGCTACCGCATCCCGCCGAACTACGACTCGATGATCGGCAAGCTGATCGTGCACGGCCCCGACCGCGAGACCGCGATCGCGCGCATGCGCCTGGCGCTGGCCGAGACGGTGATCGAGGGCGTCAAGTGCAACATCCCGCTGCAGCAGCGGATCATGGCCGACGTCGGCTTCCAGCACGGCGGCCAGAACATCCACTACCTCGAGAAGCGGATGGCCGAGCAGAAGGAACACAAGGCGGCCGGCGAAGAGTAAGGAGCAAGTGGAGAGGAGTGAAGGAACGAGAGAGGGCGCGCACGCAGCGCGCCCCCTGAATCGGCCTCGCCCGCGCCATCCACACCGCAAGATCCGCCCTCCGACAACTTCTCCAGCCCTCGGCTCTTCTCTCACTCCTCTTCGCTTACTTCTCGCCTGATGCCTTTCCTCGAACTCTCCCTGACCGTCCGCATCGAGCAGCAGCCCCGCGCGGAAGAAGCACTGGAAGACCTCGGCGCGTTGTCGGTCACGCTGCGCGACGCCGATGCGGAGACACCGGACGAGCAGGCGATCTTCGAGCCGGGCGTGGGCGAACTGCCGCTGTGGCCCACGATCACGCTGAACGCGCTGTTCGACGAACATGCCGACCGCCGCGGCCTCGCCGCCGCGCTGGGCGAACTGCTGCCCTGGCTCGAACCCGACCAGCTGAACTTCACCGAGGTCGCCGACCAGGATTGGGAACGCGCCTGGATGGACCAGTTCAAGCCGATGTCGTTTGGCCGGCGGCTGTGGATCTATCCGTGGAACATCGAGCCGCCGATCGATGAGGATCCCTCCGGCACCGCCGCCCGCGTCGTGGTGCGCCTCGACCCCGGCCTCGCCTTCGGCAGCGGCACCCATCCGACCACCGCGCTGTGCCTGGAATGGCTGGACGGCCTCGACCTCGGCGGCAAGACCATCACCGACTACGGCTGCGGCTCGGGCATCCTGGCCATCGCCGCGCTGAAGCTGGGCGCAGCCAGCGCGACCGGCATCGACAACGACCCGCAGGCACTCACCGCCTCGCGCGACAATGCCGAACGCAACGGCGTGGCCGACCGCCTCGCGCTGTTCCTGCCGGAAGACCACCTCGCGGAGTCGGCAGACATCTTCGTCGCCAACATCCTCGCCGGCCCGCTCGGCGAACTGGCCCCCAGCTTCGCCGCCGCCGCGAAGCCCGGCGCGCCGTTCGCCATCTCCGGCATCCTCGCCGGCCAGCAGGACGAGCTGCTGCAGCGCTACGCCGAATGGTTCGACGAGCTGCGCGTGGACACGCGCGAGGACTGGGTGCGTATCAGCGGACGGCGCCGCCGCTGAGCATCCGGCCGAGGTCACCGGCATGGCCGTCCGGAGCGTCGGGCATGCACTGAAGCCGCCGCGACCACCCTGCTAAGCTTGCCGGGTATCGACCCGCAACGGCCCGCATGTATACCCAGTGTCCTGAATGCCTGTCCGTGTTTTCGCTTGACGCGCAGACGCTGGCGCGGGCGCACGGCCACGTCGTGTGCGGGCATTGCGAAGCCGGCTTCGACAGCCTCGCCACGCTCGCCGAGCAGCTGCCGCCGGAGCCGTTTGTCGAGCTGTCGCTGAACCAACCCGCGCCGGAACCGCCGCAACTGGACCTGGTGGTCTATCGACCGCGTCCCGAACCGCCGGCGGTAGTCGTTGCCAATGCGGCGGTCGCCGCGGCCACACCCCGGCCGGCCATCGAGGATTTTTCGCAACTGGTGTTCGCACCGCGTTTCGCCCGCGAGCCGCGTGTGCCGCCGCAAGGGCGGGCGGCCCGAGGTAGCCGGCGGCACCTGCACTCGTCCGGTGAGCGGCACTGGCCGTGGCTGGTGGCCTGCCTGTTGCTCACGCTGTTGCTCGCCGCGCAGCTGGCCTGGGCCAAGCGCGACGAGCTGATCCGCCAACCCGCCGTAGCCCACTGGCTGCACGACGGTTGCGCCATGCTCGGCTGCGAACTGCCGCTGGTCGCCGCGCCGCGGCAGCTGCACCTGCTGGCCAGCAACGTGCAAGCCCATCCCAGCGTCGCCGGCGCGTTGATGATCAGCGCCAGCGTACGCAACGATGCCGCCTTCGCCCAGCCCTGGCCGGTGTTGACGGTCACGCTGTCCGACGCGCAGGGCCAGCGCATCGCCATGCGTCGGCTGCAGCCGGCGGAGTACCTGGATGACGCCACCATCCAGCGCCATGGCCTGGCGCCTGGCGGTAGCGCCGTGCTGCTGCTGGAGGTGGAGGATCCGGGCGACAAGGCGGTGGCATTCGAGATCGGTTTCGAATAATGACGTTCGCGGTACTTAAAATTGTCGGCCCGCGCGGGTAGACTCGACCGCTCGCGCCGACATGTCTGACGACATGCAACAGACGCCGCGACACGCAAGAGCAGCCATAACCATAAGCAGCGACCGATGCAGTCGCCACTTCGCACGCGAGGGAAAATGTCCGTGAATGCCGTAAGACTGCCTGCTGCCGAGGCCGCAAAACAGGCCTTGTTGCAGGGCACGGGTTCGCCTGGCGCCAGCCTTCAGGGGCAGAGTGCGCTGAGCGAATGCGTCACCCGCATGGTGCGCCGCTACCTTGCCGACATCGGCGACACCGAATGCGCCGAGGGCCTGCATGCGCTGGTGTTGCACGAGGTCGAGGTGCCGCTGCTGCGCGAGGTGCTGGCATTCCACGACGGCAACCAGAGCCGCGCCGCCAGCGCGCTCGGCATCAACCGCGCCACCTTGCGCAAGAAGCTGGCTGCGCACGGTTTGCTGTAATCCCTCGATCCGGCCACCCCTGCACGGGGCGGCTATAATGAGCGGCTTTCCCGCCAAGGAACCCCGCCCATGTCCGCCCCCCAGCTCGTCCCGGTCCGTCGCGCCCTGCTCAGTGTCTCCGACAAGAGCGGCCTGATCGAGCTGGGCCGGCGCCTTGCCGCGAAAGGCATCGAGCTGCTCTCCACCGGCGGCAGTGCGAAGGCGCTGCGCGAAGCGGGCATCGCGGTCACCGAGGTCAGCGACCTCACCGGTTTTCCGGAGATCATGGACGGGCGCGTGAAGACGCTGCACCCGAAGGTGCATGGCGGCCTGCTCGGCCGCCGCGGCACCGACGACCAGGTGATGGCCGAGCGGGGCATCGCGCCGATCGACCTGCTGGTGCTCAACCTCTACCCGTTCGAGAGCACCGTGGCGAAGCCCGATTGCACGCTGGAGCAGGCGATCGAGAACATCGACATCGGCGGCCCGGCGATGCTGCGCTCGGCGGCGAAGAACTGGAACGACGTGGGCGTGCTGACCTCGCCGGAGCAGTACGAAGGCGCACTCGTCGAGATCGAAAGCCAGGGCGGCCTCACCCGCGGCACCCGCTTCAGGCTCGCGGTCGCCGCGTTCAACAACGTGTCCAGCTACGACGGCGCGATCAGCGACTATCTGTCCGGGCTGGAACTCAACGACACGCAGGACGCAATCGCCGGCCATGCCGCCTTCCCCGGTCAGGTCAACGGCCGCTTCGTGAAACTGATGGACCTGCGCTACGGCGAGAACCCGCACCAGCAGGCCGCGTTCTACCGCGACCTGTACCCGGCGCCGGGTACGCTCGCCACCTTCCGCCAGTTGCAGGGCAAGGAGCTGTCGTTCAACAACATCGCCGACGCCGACGCCGCGTGGGAATGCGTGCGCAGCTTCGTCAAGCCGGCCTGCGTGATCGTCAAGCACGCCAATCCGTGCGGCGTGGCGGTGAGCCTGGACGGCATCGGCAAGGCATACGAGCTGGCCTTCCAGACCGATCCCACCTCCGCCTTCGGCGGCATCATCGCGTTCAACCGCGAAGTCGACGGCGCCACCGCGAAGGCCATCGTCGAACGCCAGTTCGTCGAGGTGGTGCTGGCGCCGGCCTATGCGGATGACGCGCTGAAGGCCTTCCACAAGAAGGGCAACGTGCGCGTGCTGGTGATCCCGACGCCTGCCGGCGGCGACTTGCGTGCCGCGCACCCCGGCATGAATTCCAAGCGGGTCGGTTCCGGCCTGCTGCTGCAGAGCGCCGACACCGGCATGATCAGCGCGGCGGACCTGAAGGTGGTCACCCGCAAGACGCCCACCGAGGCGCAGATCCACGACCTCATCTTTGCCTGGAAGGTGGCCAAGTTCGTCAAGTCCAACGCCATCGTCTACGCGAAGGAGCGCCAGACCATCGGCATCGGCGCCGGCCAGATGAGCCGCGTCTACAGCGCGAAGATTGCCGGCATCAAGGCCGCCGACGAAAAACTCGAAGTGCGCGGCTCGGTGATGGCGAGTGACGCGTTCTTCCCGTTCCGCGATGGCATCGACGCCGCCGCCGCGGCGGGCATCAGCGCGGTGATCCAGCCCGGCGGCTCGATGCGCGACGCCGAGGTGATCGCCGCCGCCGACGAGCACGACATGGCGATGGTGTTCACCGGCATGCGCCACTTCCGCCACTGATATCACGCGCCCGTGTAGGAGCGCACTCTGTGTGCGATGCTCTTCGTCACCTGACGCAAAAGCATCGCGCACAGAGTGCGCTCCTACACGCCCCGTAGAAGTCGCGCGTGCCAGCATCGGAATCAGTCCGGGGACATGGCCATGCGTTACGAACTGTATTACTGGACCGGCATCCAGGGCCGCGGCGAGTTCGTGCGGCTGGCGCTGGAAGACGCCGGCGCCAGCTACGTCGACGTGGCCCGCGAGCAGGGCGACGACGCCATCGTGCGCTACCTCGACGGCGTACACGAGGGTTCGCTACCGTTCGCGCCGCCGTTCCTCAGGGCCGGACGCCTGCTGATCGCGCAGACCGCGAACATCCTGCAATACCTCGGCCCGCCGCTCGGCCTGGTGCCGGAAAGCGAGGGCCGGCGGCTGTACGCCCACCAGCTGCAGCTGACCATCGCCGACCTGGTCGCCGAGGTGCACGACTCGCACCACCCGATCGCCAGCAGCCTGTACTACGAGGACCAGCGCGTGGAGGCTCGCCGCCGCGCGGCCGACCTGCGTGCGACGCGGCTGCCGAAATACCTCGATTACTTCGAGCAGGTGCTGGAACGCGGCGGCGGCCAGCATGCCCTGCACGGGCACTCCTACGTCGACCTTTCGCTGTTCCAGTTGATCAGCGGGCTGGAATATGCGTACCCGCGCACCGTGCGGCGCCTCGGTCACCGGCTGCCGTTGTTGCTGGCGCTGAAGCAGCGGGTGGCCGAGCGGCCGCGCATCGCTGCCTATCTGACCTCGCCGCGGCGGCTGCCGTTCAACGAGAACGGCATCTTTCGCCATTATCCTGAACTGGACGAGCCGGTGTAGGCCGGCGGTGCGCCGCTCCTGCGCTGCCTCAACTCGGGCATCCATGCCCTCGCCATGCCCTCGCCGCGGCCCGCTTGAGGGGTTGAATAACCACAACCTCTCAGTGGCCGTTGTCGGCCGGCGGCGCCTCGCTGGCATTCTCGGCCGGCGGCCGGCTCTTGCCCCACTCCAACACCTTGTACATCACCGGCCCCACCGGCTTCATGCCGTGCTCGTCGACCAGCCGGCCCTGCGGATCGACCATGTAGGTCTGCTGGATGCCGTTTTTCGGGGTGACCACCACCATGTAGACGCGGCCGTTGCGGCTGTATTCCTGGATGCTGTTGTCGCCTTCCTGGCGGATCCGCACTTCTGGCGGCGCCTGCTCGCGGCTGCTCTGCACGCTGCCTTCGTCGCGCATCGCGGGCAGTGCCTGCGGCTTCAGGTCCAGCGACTGGCCGGACGCGGACGGCGCGACGTGCGTCGAGCGCTGCCTGACCGCCGGCCTGGCCTGGGATTCCGTCGCCTTCACGCCCGGGTCGTTGATCCCCGGGGGTGGCGGCACGCTCGCCGATGGGGCCGACTGCGCCAGTACGCTCGACGTGAACAGGACGCTGGCGGCAACCAGCAAGGCAGCGGTTTTCATGGCGGCAACCTCGTTTGGGGACCGCAGCATAACAGCGCCGTCGGCGGCCGTTCGTGAAGCGCGACGTTTCGCCGTGCATGCGAGAATGGGCGGGGTATGTCGACTCACGCGAAGCACACGATGCCCAAACTCATCCTGATCGACGGCTCGTCCTACCTGTACCGCGCATTCCACGCGCTGCCGCCGCTCTCCAACGCGCGCGGCGAGCCCACCGGCGCGCTGTTCGGCGTGGTCAACATGCTGCGCGCCACCTTGAAGGCGAACCCCGACTACCTGGCCTTCGTCAGCGATGCGCCCGGCCCCACCTTCCGCGACGCGCTGTACGACCGCTACAAGGCGAACCGCCCGCCGATGCCGGAGGAGCTGCGCTCACAGGTCGAGCCGATGCTGGCGACCGTGGGCGCGCTGGGCTTCCCTATCCTGCGCGTGGGTGGCGTGGAGGGCGATGACGTGATCGGCACGCTGGCCCTGCAGGCGCAGGCGCTCGGCATCGAGGTGGAGGTTTCCACCAGCGACAAGGACATGGCGCAGCTGGTCGGCCCGCACGTCACCCTGGTCAACACCATGACCGGCACCACGACGGATCGCGCCGGCGTGCTGGCCAAGTTCGGCGTGCAGCCGGAGCAGATCATCGACTTTCTCGCCCTCACCGGCGACGCCATCGACAACATCCCCGGCGTGCCCAAGTGCGGCCCGAAGACCGCCGCCAAGTGGCTGGCCGAGTACGCCACGCTGGACGGCGTGATCGCCAACGCCGACAAGATCGGCGGCAAGATCGGCGAGAGCCTGCGCGCCACGCTGCCGCAGTTGCCGCTGTCGCGCCAGCTGGCGACGATCAAGACCGACGTGGCGCTGGAGTTCGGCCCCACCGACCTGACCCGACGCGAGGCCGACACCACGCTGCTGCGCGAGCTGTACACGCGCTACGAATTCAAGGCGGCGCTGAAGGAACTGGACAATGCGGCACCGACCAGCGAAGGAGGCGACGACACTTCTGCCGCGACCACGACGAAAGGCATCGCGACTGACGTCGCTCCCGCAGGGGCGGCCGACCTTTCGTTCGCAGGCGACTACGAGCTGGTCACCACGCCGGCGCAGCTCGATGCATGGATCGAAAAGCTGCGCGATGCGCCACTGATCGCGTTCGACACCGAGACCACCAGCCTCGACGCGATGCGCGCGGACATCGTCGGCCTCAGCCTTGCGGTGGAACCGGGCAAGGCGTGTTACATCCCGCTCGACCACGACTATCCCGGCGCGCCGCCGCAGCTCGATCGCGACACGGTGCTGGCCGCACTGAAGCTGGTCTTCGAGGACGCGACGCGGCCCAAGCTCGGCCAGCACGCGAAGTACGACATCAACATCCTGTCGCACTACGGCATCGCAGTGCAGGGGCTCAGGCACGACTCGATGCTGGAGTCCTACGTGTGGAACACCACCGCCACGCGCCACGACATGGACTCGCTGGCAAAGAAGTACCTCGGCTACGACACGGTGAAGTACGAGGAGGTCGCCGGCAAGGGCGCAAAGCAGATTTCGTTCTCGCAGGTGGACCTGGACACCGCCTGCCGCTACGCTGCCGAGGACGCCGACGTCACCCTGCGCCTGCACCATGCGCTGTGGCCGAAGCTGGAGAGCGTGCCGTCGCTGCGCCGCGTGTACGAGGAGATCGAGATTCCGCTGGTGCCGGTGCTGGCCGAGATGGAACGCCGCGGCGTGCTGATCGACGGCGACGAGTTGCGCCGGCAGAGCCAGCAGCTGGGCAAGCGCATGCTGGAACTGCAGCAGCAGTCGTACGCGCTGGCCGGGCGCGAGTTCAACCTCGACTCGCCGAAGCAGCTGCAGGCGGTGCTGTTCGACGAACTGGGCCTGGAAGCGAGACTGAAGACGCCGACCGGTCAGCCGTCCACCAACGAAGAGGCGCTTGAGGCGATCGCCGACACCCACGAACTGCCGCGGCTGATCCTCGACTACCGCGGCCTGGCCAAGCTGCGCAGCACGTACACGGACAAGCTCTCCAGCATCGTCAACCCGCGCACCGGCCGCGTGCACACCAGCTACCACCAGGGCTCGGTGGCGACCGGGCGGATCTCCTCGTCCGACCCGAACCTGCAGAACATCCCGGTGCGCACCGAGGAAGGCCGGCGCATCCGCCAGGCCTTCATCGCGCCGCCGGGCTGGCGGGTGCTGGCGGCGGACTACTCGCAGATCGAGCTGCGCATCATGGCGCACCTGTCCGGCGACGAGGGCCTGCTCAAGGCGTTCCGCGAGGGCGGCGACGTGCACCGCGCCACCGCTGCCGAGGTGTTCGGGCTGAAGCCTGAGGAGGTCAGCGCCAACCAGCGCCGCGCCGCCAAGGCGATCAACTTCGGCTTGATGTACGGCATGAGCGCGTTCGGCCTGGCGCGCCAGCTCGGCGTGGACCGCGCCGAGGCTGGCGACTACATGGGCCGCTATTTCTCGCGCTACCCCGGCGTGCGCGCGTTCATGGACGCCACCCGCGAACAGGCCCATCGCGACGGCTACGTGGAGACGATCTTCGGCCGCCGCCTGTACCTGGAGAACCTCACCTCGCGCAACGCGGGCCTGCGCCAGGGCGCCGAGCGCGCCGCGGTGAACGCGCCGATGCAGGGCAGCGCGGCGGACATCATCAAGCGGGCGATGATCGCCGTGGCGGCGTGGCTGCAGGGCCGCGACGACGCCCACATGCTGATGCAGGTGCACGACGAGCTGGTGTTCGAGGTACGCGCGGACGCCATCGACGCCGTCCGCGCCGCGGTGAGCGAACGGATGTCCGGCGCGGCGCAACTGGCGGTGCCGCTGCTGGTCGACGTCGGCGTGGGTGCGAACTGGGACGAGGCGCATTGATGCCGCCGATCGCGGTTACGCATGCGCAACAAGGACTTGACGGTTAACGTTTCATGAGAATGAACCGCCTTTAAATTTCTTCGGAAACCCTGCAACTTTTTCGGCAAACCGCGCACTAACTCCACGGATGCACGCAACGGCATCCGCTGGCGAGCCCACCTCCCTGGGCAGCCACAGGCGCGAACCTCTCCCCTGGGTCTTCGCGCCTGCCCGCCCCGGAGGCTCCCCCTAGCCTCCGGGGCTTTTTTTGCCCGCGTTCCGCCCATGCCTGTACATTGCATGCACACCGGCACCCGGCATACTCGACCCACATCCAAGGGGAAATACCATGCGCGCAGGCCTGATCATCGTTGGCATCATCCTCATCGTGGCCGGTATCTGGGTGGTGGCGGGCCACGCCTTCTACCAGGACACCGACACCTTGCTGCAGGTCGGCTCGGCCAAGATCACCGCCACCCACGACAAGGGCGTGCCCCAATGGATCGGCATCGCCGGCATCGTGGTCGGTGCCTTGCTGGCGGTCGGCGGCTTCATGCAGAAGCGCTGAGCCGCAGCCTGGCTACCCCGAAAACCGCCGCCCTCCGCGGCGGTTTTCGTTGACGCCCACTACAATGGGCGGGATGGATGTCTCGTATCTGATCGACCCGCTCAACGCCGCCCAGCGCGAAGCCGTCTGCGCCCCGCCCGGCCACTACCTGGTGCTGGCCGGCGCCGGCTCCGGCAAGACCCGCGTGCTGACCCACCGCATCGGCTGGCTGACCCAGGCCGAGCGCGTGCCGCCGTGGGCGATCCTCGCCGTCACCTTCACCAACAAGGCCGCCGGCGAGATGCGCGCGCGGCTGGAAAGCCTGATCCCCGGCGGCACCCAGGGCCTCACCGTCGGCACCTTCCACGGCATCGCGCACCGGCTGCTGCGCCGGCACTGGCGCGAAGCGGGCCTGCCGGAGGCGTTCCAGATCCTTGACGCCGACGACCAGCTGCGGCTGGTCAAGCGCGTGGTCGCCGGGCTCGGTTTGGACGACGCAAAGTTCCCTCCGCGCCAGGCCAGCTGGCAGATCAACCAGTGGAAGGACGAGGGCAAGCGGCCCGATGCCATCGAGCACCGCGACCATCCGGTCACGCAGACCTTCGTGCGCATCTACCAGGCCTACGAAGACGCCTGCCGCCGCGCCGGCCTGGTCGACTTCGCCGAACTGCTGCTGCGCGCGCACGAGCTGTGGCTGAAGAACCCGGCCGTGCTGGAGCATTACCAGCAGCGCTGGCGGCACCTGCTGATCGATGAATTCCAGGACACCAACACGCTGCAATACGCGTGGATCCGCGTGCTCGCCGGCGCCACGGGCAAGGTCTTCGCGGTCGGCGACGACGATCAGTCGATCTACGGCTGGCGCGGTGCCAGGGTCGAGAACATGGCGCAGTTCCTGCGCGACTTCCCCGGCGCGCGCACGATCAAGCTGGAACAGAACTACCGCTCCACCTCGACCATCCTGAAAGCCGCCAACAGCGTGATCCAGCGCAACGGCAGCCGCCTCGGCAAGCAGTTGTGGACCGCCGGCGACGACGGCGAGCGCATCGCGCTGTACGCCGCCTACAACGAGCAGGACGAGGCGCGCTTCGTGATCGAGCGCATCCGTGAATACATCGACGAGCAAGGTTCGGCGAAGGACTGCGCGATCCTGTACCGCTCGAACGCGCAGTCGCGCAACTTCGAGGAGCAGCTGGCCCAGCGCAACATCAAGTACCGCGTCTACGGCGGCCAGCGCTTCTTCGAGCGCGCCGAAGTCAAGGACGCGCTGGCCTACCTGCGCCTCACCGCCAACCGCCACGACGACGCCGCGTTCGAGCGCGCGGTGAACACCCCGCCGCGCGGCATCGGCGAGCGTACGCTGGACGCGCTGCGCCGCCGTGCCCGCGGCGAGAACACGTCGATGTGGGAAGCCGCACTGTCCGAGCTGAGCGGCGGCAGCGAGCTGGCCGGGCGCGCGAAGAACGCGGTGAAGGCGTTCCTCGGCATGATCGACGCGATGGCGCACGCTTTCCAGCCACCGACGTCCGATGGTGAAAAGGACGCGCTCACCCTGGCCGAACAGATCGACCACGCGATCACCCATACCGGCCTGCGCGATTTCTACGAGAAGGATTCGCGCGGCAACGCCGAGTCGCGGGTGGAAAACCTGGACGAGTTGGTCAACGTGGCCAGCCGCTTCGAGCGCACCGCCGAGGACATCGACGCCGGCCTGAGCGAGCTCTCCGCGTTCCTCTCGCACGCCACGCTGGAAGCGGGCGAGAACCAGGGCGAAGCGTGGGACGACTGCGTGCAGCTGATGACCCTGCACTCGGCCAAGGGGCTGGAGTTTCCGCTGGTATTCCTGGTCGGCATGGAGGAAGGCCTGTTCCCCAGCCAGCGCTCGGTCGACGACGAAGGACGGCTGGAGGAGGAACGCCGGCTCGCCTACGTCGGCATCACCCGCGCCCGCGAGAAACTCGTCGTCACGCATGCCGAGTCGCGGCGCATGCACGGCGCCGAGATGCTGGCGCGGCCGTCGCGCTTCCTCGGCGAGATGCCCGCCGAACTGATCGACGAGGTACGCCCGCGCGTACACGTCACCCGCCCGTTGTACGCCGGCCGCCCGCACGAGATCGCGCCGTCGCTGGAGGAAGCGCTGCCGGTGAAACTCGGCCAGCGCGTCAGCCACCCCAGCTTCGGCGAAGGCGTGGTGATCAGCGCCGAAGGCAGCGGCGCGCACACCCGCCTGCAGGTGAACTTCGAAGGCGCCGGCAGCAAGTGGCTGGTGGCGGCGTACGCCAACCTGACGCCGCTGTAGCCGTCAGCCGCGCTTCGCCGGGAGCTGCTTCAGCACGCGCGAGACCGCATCGGCCACGGCTTGCGGCTGGTCCATCTCGATGTCGTGCGAGGTATCGGCCACCTTGCGCAGTTCGCCGCGGGTCGAACTCGCCACGATGTGCTGTTGGGTCGCGTCACGCGCCGCCTCCAGCGATTTGCGCATGCCCGCCGGTGCGTCGGCATAGGTACTTGCGGCCTGCAGCACCACCAGCGGGGTAGCGCCGTGCGATTCGTCCGCCGGCACCGACGGCGCGAACACCGACACGTTCTGCGCCAGCTCCGAACGCAAGGTATGCCAGAACGCCGGCTGCAGCTTGCGCGCGTGATTGGCCGCGGCCACGGCCGGGCTTTCCCATGGCGCCGGCCCGCCGATGCACTGCGCCAGCGCCGGCGACGGTGCGGCCAACTGTCCATGTTCGGAGCCCTGCTCGCAGCTGGCGATGAACGCATCGCGCTGCCGGTTCAGCGCCGCATCGTCCTTCATCCACTGCGCCGGCAGGAAGCGGCCCAGGTCCTGGGCGGGCGGATCGACCAGCACCATGCCGGCGATGTCGCCGGCATGCTCGCTGGCGTAGCGGCGCACGATGTTGCTGCCCAGCGAGTGCCCTACCAGCACCAGCGGCGCATGCAGGCCGGCCGCGTGGATCAACGCGTGTAGGTCGGCCACGTCAGCATCGAGTCCGCGCGGCAGCGGGCCCGCGTCGCTGAAACCGTAGCCTGCGCGGTCGTAGGAACACACGCACACCTGCTCCGCCAGCCGCGGCTGCACCCGGAACCAGCTCTGCGAGTCGGCGTGCGAGCCGGACTCCAGCAGCACCGTCACCGGCCCGCTGCCGCTGCAGCGCAGGTTGAGGCTGCGCCCCTGGCCGATGGCGATGCGTTGGCCAGGCTTGGCGTAACTATCCGGCGTCGTCGCGGGCGCTGGCGATCCAGCCATGGCGGAAGTGGCGATCAGCAGGCCGATGCAAGCCATACCCAGAAGTCCGACGTGTCCGTGTTCCATGCGTTGCTCCGGTCAGGGTCTGGCGTGGGACCAGCGTGGCTGATGGAAGTTCGCAGTCCAGAACACTTGCCCGCGGCCGCGATGACCCGTGCCAACCGGCTTGATTCGTGCCGACTGCGGCTTCTTGGCCCGACACCGTTCAGGGAAGTTCCGATGACCTGCCTCCGCCACCCGGATCGGACGATGGAATCCTGATGAAACCAATGCATCGCACCCTGATCGTGCTGGCCTGCACCGCCGCTGTGGTGTGTGCTGCCGAGCCGGCAAAAAGCGTTGCCGGAGTCGAAGCCGGCTTCGTGGCCGCCGCCGACGGCACGGCCTGGCTGTACACCACCGATGGCCGCCTTGCCGCGACGGCCACGATCCAGCTGCAATATCCCGCCGCTGGCGGTGCCGTGCAGTGCTGCCTGCGCCTGCAAGGCGACGCACTGGAAGCGCCAGACACATCGACCGAGCCAGTCACCGACGCGCTGTTCGGCAATCCGGTATTCCGCTACCGGTTGAAACAGTTGCCGGCCGCGCTGAAGGGCGACCCGTTCATCGGGACTGCAGTGATTGGCACCCGCACGGTGCATGCCGACCCGGCATCCGCCGGAACGATGCTTCGCATCGGAACGGCCTCGGGCAATGCGCCTCGTGTGCAAACCTGCCTGGGCAGTGAGGGCAGCAACCTGTTCCTGATCGCCGACGGCAAGCTCCAATCGCAGCTTTACTACGCCTTCGGCTACGACGTCAGCGCCACCTGTAACCCCGGATTGTTCGATCTTCCGACGGCGCAGTGAGCGGCACCCACAAAGCAATCATTGCAGACGCCGACCACCGCTGCAGATCACGGCTTTCGCGGGATACGTACTGGCACACCAAGTCTGCCAGCGTACCTTGTCCATTTCCCGCGTTCTCGAAGTGGCCCCGTTGTAGACGAACTCAAAGCTCACACCGCTGATCTGATTCAGGATGGCGGACAGTACGTCGTGGACAACCTCCAGCGCGTAGTGGCGAACCCCCTCGAAGGCAGCGGGCGATCCGTTCGCGAGTTCGATTTCCTTGATCGGCAAGGGCCGCATGTCGCCAAGGTGGTGAACGATGTAGGGAGCGGCATCCGGCCCGAGGGTCTCCAACTGTTCGAACGCCTGCATCTCCGTGCGCGGGTTGGTGGTCTCGTCAACCAACGCGGCAACCCTTCGCGCCATCGAATCAGACGAAGGAGACGACGTCGCGCATCCTACGATCGGCAAAGCAAGCAGGATGACCTTGATCATCTTGTGCATCGAGTCTTCCTTGAAAATCATCCAGCGACCGGAGCCATGCTCAGCCCGGCAACCGCGGCACCCCATGCATGTCGCGCTCCTCGATCGCGATCGGCTGCGTGTCGGGCTGACCGGGGTTGGCGCTCTGCGCCAGCGGGGCGACTGCATCACCACGGCCAAAGGCCAGCGCGTTGCGATAGCAGCGTTGCGCCTGCTCCGCATCGCCCTGGCCGGCGAACGCGTCGCCCAGGGCTTCCCAGGCGGCACTGCCCGGCGCCAGCGCCAGCGAGCGCTGCAGGTATTGCCGCGCCTTGCCCCACAGCTTCAGCCGCACGCACATGCGGCCAAGCGTGAGCAGCAGGTTGGCGTCGTTCGGATGCGCGTCGAGCCAGCCTTCGGCGCGGCGCAGGCGCGCCTCGACATCGTCACCGGCCAGCGTGCCGTAGGTTTCGATCAAGCTCGGCGACCACTCGCGGCGCAGCGCGGATTCCACCTCGTCCATCGCCGGCAGGGTCAGCCCGAACGCAGCGGCGCGGCGCGCGTAGGCGTCGATTACCGCGGGCACCCGGCGCTGGGTTTTCGGCAGCTGCGTCCACAACGCGTTGAGGTCGGCGCCGTCCGCCGCGGCCTGCAGGGTGGCGACCAGCACCTGCGCTTCCAGCGCGGCATAGGCGCGGTGGCCCAGTGCGCCGCTCTTCTGCAGCGGCGCCAGCGCTTCGCGCGCGCGCCGCAGGTCGCCGCTGGCCAGCGCCGCGTGCACCAGCTCGCGCCAGCCGCCCGGCGTCAGCGTGCCCTTGTCCGCTTCAGGCGCAAGCAGCGCCAGCGCCTCGGCCGGCTTGCCTTCGCGGCGCAGCAGGCGGGCGCGCAGCACGCGGGCCGCCTGCGGCGCAGACTGCGCCGCCTGATCCAGCGCTTCCAGCGCGCGACCGTGTTCGCCGCGGCGCAGGGCGGCCTCCGCGGCGGCGAGCAGGGCCGGGCCGCGCAGGCTGTCCAGCCGCGAAGCGCGGTTGAGGTCGCGCTCGGCGTCGCCGTGGCGGCCTTCCATCAACGCGATCAGGCCGGCGCCGAGGCGCTGCTGGCTGAGCCGCCGGTGGCGCCGCGAGAACGCGCCGAATGGCCAGCGC
>NZ_AJXW01000107.1 GCF_000264375.1 Rhodanobacter thiooxydans LCS2 | reverse complement strand
ACTTGTTCAGAGTTTCCCTAGAGCGCCTCCGCCGCGAAATCCGCCAGCCGCGAACGCTCGCCGCGACGCAGGGTGACGTGCGCCGAATGCTCCCAGTTCTTGAAGCGGTCGACCGCGTAGGTGAGGCCGGAGGTGGTCTCGGTGAGGTAGGGCGTGTCGATCTGCTCGACATTGCCGAGGCAGACGATCTTGGTGCCGGGGCCGGCGCGGGTGATCAGCGTCTTCATCTGCTTCGGGGTGAGGTTCTGCGCCTCGTCGATGATCAGGTAGCGGCTGAGGAAGGTGCGCCCGCGCATGAAATTGAGCGAGCGGATCTTGATGCGCGAGGCGAGCAGGTCGTTGGTGGCCTGGCGGCCCCAGCTGCCGCCGTCCTCGGGGTTGGCCAGCACTTCGAGGTTGTCGGTGAGCGCGCCCATCCACGGCGTCATCTTTTCCTCTTCGGTACCGGGCAGGAAGCCGATGTCTTCGCCCACCGAGACGGTGGCGCGGGTCATGATGATCTCGCGGTAGCGCTGCTGGTCCATCACCTGGGCCAGTCCGGCAGCCAGCGCCAGCAGGGTCTTGCCGGTGCCGGCGTTGCCGAGCAGGGTGACGAAGTCGATGTCCGGATCCATCAGCGCGTTGAGCGCGAAGTTCTGCTCGCGGTTGCGCGCGCCGATGCCCCACACGTGGTGGTTGGCGTGCGAGTGGTCGTCCAGCAGCACCAGCGTGGCGCTGGCCTCGTCCAGGTGCAGTACGCGCAGCTCGATGGCGTTCTCCCCGGGCAGGTACAGGCATTCGTTCGGGTACCAGGTTTCCTCGTCGCGCCGCTTCACCTCGTAGAACGTGCGGCCGCGCTCGGTCCACGAGCGCACCTCCGGATGCAGCTCCCAGAAATCCTCGGGCAACGCGGTCGAGCCGGTGTAGAGCAGGGAGAAATCGTCCAGCGCGCGGTCGTTCTCGTAATCCTCGGCGACCAGCCCGTTGATGCTGGCCTTGATCCGCAGGTTGATGTCCTTGGTGACCAGGATGACGTCGCGGCCCGGGCTCTGGTCGCGCAGCTCGATCACCGCCGCCAGGATCTGGTTGTCCGCCTTGGCGTGGCCGTTGCTGCTGGTGCGGTGCTGGAAGTACAGCCGGCCGACCGAGGTGCCGCGCTTGAGCTTGACGCCCTGCGGGTTGCTCAGCTCCAGACCGTCGGCGAGGTCGTGCTGCTTGCCGCGCTCGATCAGCTCGTTGAGGAAGCGGCTGGCCTGGCGACCGTTGCGCGAGACTTCCGAGGCGCCTTTCTTTTTTTCGTCCAGTTCCTCCAGCACGGTCATCGGGATGAAGACGTCGTGTTCCTCGAAGCGGAACAGCGAGGTCGGGTCATGCAGCAGGACGTTGGTGTCGAGAGCGTAGATGCGCTTGCTTCCGGTCATGCGGAAGTGTCCTCGCTGGTGGGTGGAGGGAGCTTGCGGGCAGTCGTCATGGAGGGTGACGCGGTCAACGGGCGGGGATGGCGTCGAGCACGGCCTGGGCGTGGCCCGGCACCTTCACGCTGCGCCACTCGCGCGCCAGCTTGCCGTCGGGGTCGATCAGGAAGGTGCTACGCACGATGCCCAGGTGGTGCTTGCCGTACAGCACCTTTTCGTGGATCACGTCGAATGCGCGGCACCAGGTTTCGTCGGCGTCGGATACCAGCGGGAACGGCAGTTCCTGCTTCGCAGCGAAGTTGGCGTGCGATTTCGGCGAATCGCGCGAGACGCCGACGATCTGCGCATGGCGCTTGCGGAAGGCGGGGTAGAGGTTGCGGAAATCCTTCGCCTCGCTGGTGCAGCCCGGGGTGGAGTCCTTGGGGTAGAAGTACAGCACCACCCACTGGCCCTTGAGGTCGGCGAGCTTCAGGACGCTGCTGTCGCCGGTGGTGCCGCTGAGGGCAGGGGCCTTGTTTCCGATGTCTGGCATGGTCTCTCCGGAAACCCGATGGGGGTTTCGCCTGTGTGCGTGGCAGAGACTAGCGCGATGACCGTGACGGAGACAGCCTTGTCAGGCCTGTCGCGCTGGAGGCATTCTAGGAACCTCCGCGGCGTGTTTCAGCCGCCGCGGCGCCTAGAACTTCACCGGATCCATGATCGCGTCCAGGTTCAGGCCGTCGCACAGTTCCAGGAAGTCGTCGCGCAGCGCGGCGATGTGGATCTCCGCCGGGATGCCGATGGTGAACTGGGCCTGGAACATCTCCGCCCCGGTCTGCATGGCCTGGTAGCGGGTGGAGTTCAGCTGTTCCACGCTGATACC
Source organism: Rhodanobacter thiooxydans LCS2 (assembly GCF_000264375.1). Taxonomy (GTDB): domain Bacteria; phylum Pseudomonadota; class Gammaproteobacteria; order Xanthomonadales; family Rhodanobacteraceae; genus Rhodanobacter; species Rhodanobacter thiooxydans. The sequence goes on along the minus strand of NZ_AJXW01000107.1, from coordinate 35,788 downwards.
GTGCTGGCTGAAGAAGTCCACGATGCGCGCCACGATGCCGGGACGGTCCGCGGCCACCACCTCCACCAGGTAGGGCAGCAGGTGCGAGCTGTTCTGGCGCGGGCCGGTGCGGTAATGCACCAGGTGCATGCTCTCGTCGCGGCTCAGCTTGGCCAGTGCGGTTTCCAGCTTGGCCAGCGCGTCCCATGCACCGGTGGCCAGCAGCATCAGCGAGACTTCCGTGCCAATGGTGGACACGCGCGACTCGGACAGGTTGCAGCCGGCGTCCGCAATGCGCCGGGCCAGCGCCAGCAGCGGCGACTTGTTCGTCGCAGTAAGCGCGTGGATCAGCAACTGGTTGTCGTTGCCCGAACGCGTGACGGCGGGGGTAGGGCCGGGTGAAGGTTTCAAGGAAGTCTGCCTGTGGACGTCAGCCCGCGCGGTGCGGGGCCATGAGACTACTCCGGTCGAGCTTACTTGCCCGCCTCGCGAGGCGGCAAGTAACATGGCCAGCTTGCCTTGTAGCGGAATCGTGTCTTGAACATTCGCGGAAGCATCTGCGCACTGGCCACTCCGTTCGCGGCCGATGGCGCCCTCGACCTGGATGCGTTCGGCCGGCTGCTCGATCACCAGCTCGCCGGCGGCACCCAGGCGCTGGTGGTAGCCGGTTCCACCGGCGAGGCGCACATGCTGGAGCACGACGAGTTCGACCGTCTGCTGGCGTTCGTGCTCGAGCGCGTGGCCGGACGGGTGCCGGTGATCGCTGGCACCGGCGAGGCCGGCACCGCCAAGACGGTGGCGCTGACCCGCCGTGCGCAGCTGCTGGGCGCTGACGCGGCGCTGGTGGTGACGCCGTATTACGTGCGACCGACCCAGGAAGGCCTGCGCCGGCATTTCCTGGAAGTGGCCGAGCACGGCGGCCTGCCGGTGCTGCTGTACAACGTACCGACCCGCACTGGCTGCGACCTGCTGCCCTCGACCGTGGCCGTGCTGCGCGAGCACCCGGCGATCGTCGGCATCAAGGAGGCGCGCGGCGATCGCGAGCGGATCTCGGCGCTGGCGGAACTTGTGCGCCAGGATTTCGTCTATCTGTCCGGCGACGACGGCAGTGCCGGCGAGGCGATGCTGGCCGGTGCGGCCGGCACCATCTCGGTGGTGGCCAACCTGGTGCCGCAGGCGTTCCGCGCCTTGTGCGATGCTGCTGTCGCCGGTGACCGGGTGGCGACGGCGCGCTGCCATGGCGCGCTGGAGCCGCTGCTGCAGGCGCTCAATTGCGCGCCCAACCCGATTGCGGTCAAGGCCGGCCTGCCTGTGCTGGGGCTGGGCCTGGCACAGCCGAGGTTGCCGCTGGTGGAATTGAACGACGGTCCGGATCGCGCCCGATTGCACCAAGCGCTGTCCACTCTGGCATCCTTGGCGACTGTGGCCGGTTGACGGTTGCCCGACTTACTCACGGAATCCGCTTACATGAAGAAAACCTCGCTCCTCGTGGCCCTGCCGGCCGTCGCCCTCGCTGGCCTGCTGCTTTCCGGTTGCGGCATGTTCCGCTCGCACAAGGCGTGGGACAAGGCCGTGCAGGAAGCTCCGCTGGAGATCCCGCCGAGCCTCGACCGGCCGTCGACCAGCGAAGCGCTGGTGATCCCGTCGCCGGGCGCGAACCTGCCGACCGCCAGCGGCGCCACTGCGCGCGTCAGTTCGACCGGTGGCCAGATCAGCGACGGCTTCGTGCTGGCCGACAGCGTCGACAATGCCTACCGTCGGGTCGGCCAGGTGCTGGAGAGCGGCAGCCTGGGCGAGCTGGCTGGTCACGACGATGCCGCGCACAGTTACACGCTGAATGTTTCCGACGCCATGGCACAGCCGAGGAAGAAGGGCTTCTTCGGTCGTCTATTCGGGCGCGACAAGGGCGGTTCCGCGGCCGCACCGGGTGCCGGCTCGCACCAGGTGCAGATCAGCATCAACGACAGCGGCACGGCGTCGAGCGAAGTACGTGCCGAAGGCAACGCCGCGGCCGTGGGCAAGGTGATCGACGCGTTGAAATCGCGCCTGGGCGGCTGATCGCCAGGGCACAAGCCCCAAAAAGAACGCCGCCCCCGGGCGGCGTTCTTTTTGGATGGACGGACGGGTTTCAGCGCTGCAGCAGCTTGAGCTTGTCCGGCTTGCCTTCCCAGTCCCTGGCGTCGGGCAGGGCGTCCTTGCGTTCGGTGATCACCGGCCAGCTCTTGGCCAGTTCGGCATTCAGCGCCACGAATTCCTCCTGGCCGGCCGGCACGTCGTCTTCCGGGTAGATGGCGTTGATCGGGCACTCCGGCTCGCACAGCGTGCAGTCGATGCACTCGTCAGGATCGATCGCCAGGAAATTGGGGCCTTCATGGAAGGCATCGACCGGGCAGACCTCGACGCAGTCGGTGTACTTGCACTTGATGCAGTTGTCGATGACAACAAAGGTCATGAATGGGCCTGCTCTTCTCTCTCGTGAGGAGTGCGGCCATGGATGGCCGCCTCTGATCCGCGCCAGGCACGGGGAAGATGCCAGCTGACGGTCGCCTTGCCGATCATGGCGATCATGGATGATCGCACAAGTGACGAAGAGTGCGGCCATGGATGGCCGCCTTTAGTCTAGCCAACGGCTGAGCAATAGGGCTCGTCGAATCTTTTCCAGATGGCCGCAATCATGGAAGATCGCACAAACAACTGGCGCTCCCTACGAGGTTCGAACTCGTGTTCCCGCCTTGAGAGGGCGGTGTCCTGGGCCACTAGACGAAGGGAGCGCTGACTTCCGAAGCGCGCTAGTATAGCGGAATTGTTTCGCCCGGCAATGCTTGGCAGCCATCGGCTTGCTCGGTCCGGGACAGGCCCGCCGGCGCAGATGTCCCGCGCCCTTAGCGGGACGGTTCGCGGTGTTGCACGCCGCGATATATTGCCACCCAAGGGCAGTTTCGCCCCGCAAGGATTCCGACCGCTTGAATCTCGAATCGAGGATCGACGCCACGCCGACGCTGCGGATCATTCCGCGCGACCAGCACATCATCTCGCGCAAGAACATCAGCAAGGCGGCGTTGCGCGTGCTGTACCGCCTCAACGAGGCCGGCTTTGCCGCCTACCTGGTCGGCGGCGCGGTGCGCGACCTGCTGCTGGGGCTGCGGCCGAAGGACTTCGACGTGGCCACCGACGCCACGCCGGATGAGGTGAAGAAGCTGTTCCGCAACTGCCGCCTGATCGGCCGCCGCTTCCGGCTGGCGCACGTGGTGTTTGGCCCGGAGATCATCGAGGTGGCCACCTTCCGCGGCACCGGCGAGGAAGGCGGCGAGGGCGACCGCCACATCGTCGACGGCCGCATCGTGCGCGACAACATCTGGGGCACGATCGAGGAGGACGCGCTGCGCCGCGACTTCCGCGTCAACGCGATGTACTACGACATCAGCGACTTCTCGGTGCGCGATTACGTCGGCGGCATGCAGGATCTCGAAGAGCGCGTGCTGCGCCTGATCGGCGACCCCGACACCCGCTACCACGAGGACCCGGTGCGCATGCTGCGCGCGGCGCGGCTGGCGGCGAAGCTCGGCATGCGCATCGACGCGGCCGCGATGGCACCCTTCGAAACGCTGGGGCCACTGCTGGCCGACGCCGCACCGGCGCGGCTGTTCGACGAATCGCTGAAGATGTTCCTCTCCGGCCACGGCCTGAAGAGCTTCCGCGTGCTGGAGCAGTGCGGCCTGCTGAAATTCCTGTTTCCGGCCACCGCGCGCGCGCTGCGGCGCGGCGACGAGGCGTTGCGTGCACTGGTCGAGCACGGTCTGGCGAACACCGACGCGCGGATCGCCGAGGGCAAGTCGGTGACCCCGGCGTTTCTGTTCGCGGTGCTGCTGTGGGGCGAGGTGCGCGACGTGGCGCACCAGCTGATCGACCGCGGCGTCGAAGGCAACGAGGCCTGGTCGCGCGCCGCGGCGCAGGTGGTCGGCGAACAGTGCCAGCGGGTGGCGATCCCGCGCCGGTTCACCTTCACCATGGAGGAGATCTGGTCGCTGCAGCCACGCTTCGAACAGGTCCAGCGCAAGCGGGTGTTCCGCCTGCTGGCGCACCCGCGCTTTCGCGCCGCGTTCGATTTCCTGCTGCTGCGCGGCGACGAGTCGCCGGCGATGCGCGAGCTGGGCCGGTGGTGGGCGCATGCACAGCAGCTGCCGCCGGACGTGCTGGCCGCTGCGCTGCCGGCCGGCGGCGGCGATCTCGTGGCGCCACCGGTGGCCGCCCGGCCGCCGCGCCCGCGACGCCGACGGCGCCGGTCGGCCGACAAGTCGGGTTCCGTGTGACCCTGGCCTACGTCGCGCTGGGCAGCAACCTCGGCAACCCGCGGCAACAGTTGCTCGACGCCATGGACGCGCTGGCGAAACTGCCCGGCACCCGCCTGCTGCAGCGTTCGCAGCTGTACCGCACGCCGCCATGGGGCGTGCTGGAGCAGCCGCCTTTCATCAACGCCGCGGTGGAACTGGATACCGCGCTGTCGCCGCACGATCTGCTGGAGGCCCTGCTGGCGATCGAGCAGCGCGCCGGCCGCGTGCGCGCCGAACGCAACGGACCGCGCACGCTGGATCTGGACCTGCTGCACGTCGACGGCGTGCGGCTCGACGACCCGCAGCTGACCCTGCCGCATCCGCGCATGGCTGAACGGGTGTTCGTGCTGTTGCCCTTGCGCGATATTGCGCCCACGCTGCAACCGTCGGGCCAGGCTACGGTGGCTGAGCTGCTTGCCCGGCTCGATCCGACCGGTTGTGAACGCGTGGCTTGAGCCGGCATGGTGGCGCGCCGGATAATCAATGGTCACCCCATTTCAGGAATTGCCGTGTACGTGCAGAACGCCAGTGTCCCCGACCGCAAGCCGGTGACCGTGCCCGGCCTGCTTGCGATGAAGGCGCAGGGACGGCGCATCGTGATGCTCACCGCCTACGACGCCAGCTTTGCCTGGCAGTTGGAGGCCGCTGGCGTCGACATCGCGCTGGTCGGCGATTCGCTCGGCATGGTGATCCAGGGGCACGCCAGCACGCTGCCGGTAACGCTGGAGCACATGGTCTACCACACCGCCGCGGTGGCGCGCGGGCTGTCGGCCACGATGCTGGTGGCCGACCTGCCATTCATGGCCGACCGCGACGTGGCGCATGCGCTGGAGGCCGGCGCGCGGCTGGTCGGCGAGGCCGGCGCAGCGATGGTGAAGATCGAGGGTGCCGCGCCGCACATCCTTGAGGCGACCGCGGCGCTCACCGCGCGCGCGATCCCGGTTTGCGCGCATCTCGGGCTGACCCCGCAGTCGGTGCACAAGTTCGGCGGTTTCAGGATCCAGGGCCGCGAGCAGGCGGCCGCCGACCGCGTGCTGGCCGAGGCGCTGGCAGTGCAGGCGGCCGGGGCCGACCTGCTGGTGATGGAAGGCGTGCCGGTCGAGCTGGGCCAGCGGGTGACCGCGGCGCTGAAGATTCCGGTGATCGGCATCGGCGCCGGCCCGCATTGCGACGGCCAGGTGCTGGTGATCCACGACCTGCTCGGCATCACCCCGGGCAAGCGGCCGAAGTTCAGCAAGGATTTCCTGGCCGGGCACGATTCTGTCGGCGCGGCGATTGCCGCCTACACCGAGGATGTGCGCAGCGGCGCCTTCCCGGCCCCCGAGCATTGCTTCAACTGACCTGAGCGAGCCTGCCCCATGCAGACCGTACAAGACGTCCCGGCGCTGCGCGCCGCGATCCGCGGCTGGCGCGCACAGGGCCAGACGGTGGGTTTCGTGCCGACCATGGGCAACCTGCATGCGGGCCACCAGTCGCTGATCAAGCTGGCGCGCGCGCGCGCCGAGCGGGTGGTGGCCAGCGTGTTCGTCAACCCCACCCAGTTCGGCCCGAACGAGGATTACGACCGCTACCCGCGCACGCTGGTGCAGGACCAGGCCGCGCTGGCCGAGCAGGAGTGCGACCTGCTGTTCGCGCCGGAGGTGGCCACGATGTATCCGTTCGGCCCCGAACACAGCGTCAGCGTGCGCGTGCCGCAGATCACCGACACGCTGGAGGGCGCGCATCGCCCCGGGCATTTCGACGGCATGGCCACTGTGGTGTGCAAGCTGTTCAACCTGGTGCAGCCGGATGTGGCGGTGTTCGGCCAGAAGGATTTCCAGCAGCTGAAAGTGGTCGAGCGGATGGTGCGCGACCTGGGGTTGCCGGTGAAGGTGGTGGCCGCGCCGATCCTGCGCGCCGACGACGGTCTGGCGCTGAGCTCGCGCAACCAGTACCTGGGCACGGAAGAGCGCGCGCGCGCGCCGCTGCTCCATGACACCCTGCAGAAGATGCGCGAGCTGCTGGCGCAGGGCCATCCGTGGCAGGCGGTCGAGCAGACCGCCGCCGCGCGCCTCGAGCGCGCCGGCTTCGTTCCCGACTACGTGGTGATCCGCTGCGCCGAGGATCTGGCCGAACCGGCCGAGGGCGAGCGCGAAGGGCTGCTGGCGCTGGTCGCGGCCCGCCTGGGCAACACCCGGTTGATCGACAACTTGCGCTTCGACTGAGCCGGCCGCATATCAGGCTCGTGCCGTTTGATGTTGCAGCGCAGCGTCATCGGTTCGATAATCGCCGACTTTGCAGGCTGTCCCTGCCGGAAAGTAATGCCATGCACCTGAACATGCTCAAGGCCAAGATCCACCGCGCCACGGTGACCCACGCCGAGTTGCACTACGAGGGCTCGATCGCGATCGACGGTCTGCTGCTGGATGCCGCGGGCATCCGCGAGTACGAGCAGATCCATGCCTGGAACGTCAACAGCGGCCAGCGCTTCGTCACCTATGCGCTGCGTGCCGAGGAAGGTTCCGGCATCATCTCGGTCAACGGCAGCGCCGCGCGCAGCGCGCAGGCCGGCGACATCGTCATCATCGCCGCGTTCGCCCAGCTGAGCGAGGCGGAGCTGGAGCAGTACCAGCCCACCTGCGTCTATATCGCACCGGGTCCGGGCAACCGCATCAGCCATACCAACCACTCCATTCCGAAGCAGATGGCTGCGGCCTGAGTTTCAATGGCGCTGCTTCGCCAGCGCCCACGCCACGTGTTCGCGCACGATCGCCGACGGGTGATCGGCGCGGCTTTCGAGCGCCTCGATCGCCGCAGCCGACTTCGGCGCATTGCCCAGCGCCACCGCGATGTTGCGCAGCCAGCCTTCGTAGCCGGTGCGGCGGATGGCCATGCCTTCGGTGCGCTTGAGGAACTCGTCCTCGCTCCACGCGAACAGCTCGACCAGCTTCGCGCCGTCCAGGCTGTGCCGCGGCGCGAAGTCCGGCTCGGTGGCGACCTGCGCGAACTTGTTCCACGGGCAGACCAGCTGGCAGTCGTCGCAACCGAAGATGCGGTTGCCCATTGGCGTGCGCAGCTCTTCGGGAATGCTGCCTTTCAGTTCGATCGTGAGATAGGAAATGCAGCGCTTGGCGTCGAGTCGGTACGGCCCGAGGATCGCCTGGGTCGGGCACACCTCGATGCAGCGCGTGCACGTGCCGCAGTGCGCGCTGGCCGGCTCGTCCAGCGGCAGCGGCAGGTCGGTGTACAGCTCGCCGAGGAAGAAGTATGAGCCGGCATGGCGGTTGATCAGCACGGTGTGCTTGCCGATCCAACCCAGCCCCGCGTTGCGCGCCAACGCCTTTTCCAGCACCGGCGCGGAATCGACGTAGGCGCGATAGCCGAAATCGCCGACCACACCGTGGATGCGCTCGGCCAGCTTCTGCAGGCGGCCGCGCATCAGCTTGTGGTAGTCGCGCCCCAGCGCGTAGCGCGACACGTAGCCGGCCTCGGCATCGCCCAGCACGTCCCACGCGTTTGCGGTGCCGGGCGGAATGTAATCGATGCGCACCGAGATCACGCGCTGTGTGCCCGGCTCCAGTTCGGCCGGGCGGGTGCGCTTGCTGCCATGCCGGGCCATGTATTCCATCTCGCCGTGATGGCCGCCATCGAGCCAGCGCTGCAGATGCTGCTCGTCTTCGCCGAGGTCGGTACCGCTGATGGCGGCGTCGGCGAATCCCAGCTCGATCGCCCAGCGCTTGATGTCGCGGGCGAGCGTGGCGTAATCGGGAGTGGCGTGGGTCTCGGTGCTGGACATCCGGTCATTGTAGATGCGCTGCATGCCTATAATCCGCGCATGCCCGTCCACCCGTACAGCCGCAATCTCCATACCGTCGAGCAGTTGCGCGTGATGGAGCGCGCGGCGCTGCCGGCGCTGGGCATTTCCGGTCCCGAGCTGATGCGTCGTGCGGCCAGCGCCGCGCTGAACAGTCTGCGTCGGCATTGGCCGCAGCTGCAACACATCTGCATCCACTGCGGCCCCGGCAACAACGGTGGCGACGGTTTCCTGCTCGGTGTGCTGGCGAGCGAAGCCGGGCTGCAGGTCGAGCTGGTGGCGTTGACGGCCGCTTCGCACGGCGACGCGGCGGCGGCGCGCGCGGCGTGGGAGGCGGGCGGCGGGCGAGTGCGGTTGTGGGAGGCGCACGATGAGTTGCCCGATGCCGGGCTGCACGTCGATGCGCTGTACGGCATCGGCCTCAACCGTACGCCGGAGCCGACCGCGGCCCGCTTGATCGAGGCGATCAACGACAGCGGCCACCCGGTGCTGGCGCTGGATGTGCCCAGCGGACTCGATGCGGATACCGGCAACTGCCCCGGCGCGGCGATTCGCGCGGATGTCACGGTGACCTTCATCGCCGGCAAGCGCGGGTTGCATACCGGGCGCGCGGCCGACCAGGTCGGTGCGCTCGAGCTGGCCACCCTGGGCGTGCCGGACAGCGTGTGCGCCGACGCGCTGCCCGATGCGCAGCTGCTGGTCGCCGAGGCGTTGCCGCCGCGTGCCCGCTACGCGAACAAAGGCAACTACGGCCACGTGCTGGTGATCGGCGGCGAGCACGGCATGGCCGGCGCGGTGCGCCTGGCCGGCGAGTCCGCGTTGCGTGGCGGCGCCGGCCTGGTCAGCGTGGCCACCCGGGCCGGGCACGTGTCGGCACTGAATGCCGCGCGGCCGGAGCTGATGGCGCACGGCGTCGACGGGCCGCAGGCGCTGGAGCCGCTGCTCGAACGGGCCAGCGTGCTGGCGCTGGGGCCGGGCCTGGGGCAGACGGCCTGGGGCCATGCGCTATGGCTCACCGCGCTGGATGCGGGCAAACCGCTGGTGCTCGATGCTGACGGGCTTAACCTGCTGGCGCGCGAGCCGCGCCGCTTCGGCGCACCGACGGTGCTGACGCCGCATCCCGGTGAAGCGGCTCGACTGCTCGGGGTGGCCACCGCCAGCGTGGAGCAGGACCGTTTCGCCGCCGCGCGCGAACTGGCGCGGCGCCACGACGCGGTCGTCGTGCTGAAGGGTGCCGGCAGCCTGATCGCCGGTCCAGATGGACGTCTGGACGTCTGTCCGTGGGGCAACCCGGGCATGGCCTCGGGTGGCATGGGCGACCTGCTCACCGGCATCGTGGCGGCCCTGCTGGCGCAGGGTTGCAGCGCATGGCAGGCCGCCTGCCTCGGCACGGGCCTGCATGCGCGGGCCGGCGATCGCGCCGCGCAGCAGGGCGAGCGCGGCTTGCTGGCCAGCGACCTGCTGGCTCATCTGCGGGCACTCGGCAACGGCATGACGGGTTATGAGCGTGAGCATGATTGAGCCAACCGATACCGACCTGGCCTGGGTGTTGCCTGACGAGGCGGCCACCGCGGCGCTGGCTGCACGTCTGGCCGGCGTGCTGGACGAGGGCATGGTGGTGTACCTGCACGGCCCGCTGGGCGCCGGCAAGACCAGCTTCGCGCGCGCCTTGCTCACCGCGCTGGGCGTGGGTGAGCGGGTCAAGAGTCCAACCTACAGCCTGATCGAGGGCTATGCCGCGCGGGATCGCGCGGCCTGGCACCTGGACCTGTACCGGATCGCCGGCCCCGGCGAGCTGGAATGGCTGGGCCTCGATGCGCTGGCCGAGCCGAGTGCGCTGGTGCTGGTGGAGTGGCCCGAGCGTGGCACTGGCGCCTTGCCGGCGGCCGACCTCGACGTGCGCCTGGGTTACGCCGGCCAGGGCCGCCGCGCGTCGCTGCGTGCGCTCACCGCCCGCGGTCAGCGGTGGCTGGCGCGCTTGGCCAAGTGCTGATTTTCCTTGGGAATCGTTGACTTGGCGGTTCTGGCAGGTAGCTGTCCGGCTGGCGCGGTTTGTAGTCCATAACTTGATACGACCTGATGAAAGGTCTGCAGGTCATGGATATTCAAGGGAAAACCTTCTTGCATTCGGCGCGTGGCTGCGTTTCAATGCGGCCCATGCGGGCCAACCTGAACAAGCTGGGTGGATTTGTCGCCGCCGCGATCCTGGCGACCGCGCCGCTGTGCGCGGCCCGGGCGGCGGATCTGAAGGCTGCGCGGGTCTGGGCCGGCCCCGAATACACCCGCGTGGTGCTCGATGCTACCGGCCCGCTGCGTTACACGATCAGCCAGAAGGACGGCCAGGTCGTGGTCGACCTGAGTGGAAGCCGATTGGCTCACGACTTCTCCGATCCGGCCGCGCAGGGTCTGTACCGGGGCATGAGCCATGCCCGTATCGGCGACAACCTGCAGCTGACCGCCAGGGTTGCTCCGGCCAGTCGGCTGAAAACCTTCGAACTGAAGCCAGCCAGCGGTTCGAACTACCGCCTGGTGCTGGATCTGTATCCCGCCAGCGAAGGCGCCGATGCCGGCGTGGCCAGCGCGCCCGCGGCCACGCCCAAGGCTGTCCCGGCGAAGGTCGCTGCAGTGCCTGCACCAGCGCAGTACAGCAACCCCACGCACAGCCGCCGGGTCGCGGCCGAGCACGCGGCGGCGCTGCTCAACGGCCAGCGCCAGGTGGTGGTGGCGATCGACGCCGGCCACGGCGGCAGGGACCCCGGTTCGCACGGCCCCGGCGGCACGCTGGAGAAGAACGTCACCCTGGCGGTGGCGCGCGAACTGGCGGCGCAGATCAATCGCCAGCCCGGCATGAAGGCGGTACTGACCCGCAGCAGCGACTTCTTCATCCCGCTTGCGCAACGTTACCGGATCGCCCGCGAGCACAATGCGGACCTGTTCGTGTCGATCCATGCCGATGCCTTCACCCGCGACGACGCCATGGGTTCGTCGGTGTGGGTGCTGTCGCCGCGCGGCAAGACCAGCGAGGCGGCGCGCTGGCTGGCCGACCGCGAGAACCGCGCCGACCTGATCGGTGGCACCACGCTGGACGACAAGGACGACAGCCTGGCCAAGGTGCTGCTGGACATGCAGCAGGGCTGGGCGATGCAGGCCAGCGACGTGGTCGCCGGCAACGTACTGAAGGCGTTGTCCCAGCTCGGACCGACCCATCGCGGCTATGTCGAGCGCGCGAACTTCGTGGTGCTGCGCTCGCCCGACGTGCCGTCGATCCTGGTCGAGACCGCGTTCATCAGCAATCCGGCCGAGGAGCGCAAGCTGCGTGACCCGTCGCACCAGAAGCGGCTGGCCGAAGCGGTGATGGGCGGCGTGCGGAATTATTTCGAATCCACGCCGCCGCCCGGCACCTGGTTCGCGGCCCAGGCAGTGCGTCGCAATGGCGTGCAACTGGCGTCCGATGCCGGGCCCAGCGACGGCGAGGCGGTGGCGTCGGCCGATCGGTCCGCGCCTCGCGCGCAGGCGTCGGCGCGTGACGTGCACAAGGTCGGCCGCGGCGAGAGCTTGAGCAGTATCGCCAAACAGTATGGCGTGAGCGTCGGCGCGCTGAAGAACGCGAACCAGATCAACAGCAACACGGTCCGCGCCGGCACCACGCTGACCATTCCCGCCGGCTGACCCCGCCACCGCCGGCGGCTTGGCGGACGTTCGCTGCTAAAGTTCGCGGATGACCGTCATCCGCCCGCTACCACCTGAACTCATCAACCAGATCGCCGCCGGCGAAGTCATCGAGCGCCCGTCCTCGGTGGTCAAGGAACTGGTCGAGAACAGCCTCGACGCCGGCGCCGCGCGCATCGAGGTGGAGATCGAGGCCGGCGGCGCGCGGCTGATCCGCGTGCGCGACGATGGCGACGGCATCCATGCCGACGAACTACCGCTGGCGGTCGCCTCGCACGCGACCAGCAAGATCGGCAGTTTCGACGACCTGGAACACGTCGCCAGCATGGGCTTCCGCGGCGAGGCACTGGCTTCGGTGTCGTCGGTGGCGCGCTTTGCGCTGACCTCGCGTGCGCGCGGCCAGGACGCCGCGTTCCGCATCGAGGTGGATGGCGGCAGGCTGCAGGCGGCGCGACCGGCGCAGCATCCGCAGGGCACCAGCGTCGAGGTGCGCGACCTGTTCTACAACGTGCCGGCGCGCAAGAAGTTCATGCGCGCCGAGCGCACCGAGTTCGCCCACATCGACGACCTGCTGAAATCGCTGGCGCTGGCGCGCAGCACGGTGGAATTCCGGCTCAGCCACAACGGCAAGCCGGTGCGCATCTGGAAGGCGGCGCGCGACGAGCAGGCGCAGTTGCAGCGGGTGGCCGAGGTGCTGGGTGAGGATTTCCCCGCGCAGAGCCTGCGCATCGACCACGCCGCGGCGGGCCTGCACCTGTCCGGCTGGGTCGGCCTGCCCACCGCGTCGCGGGCGCAGGCCGACGCGCAGTATTTCTACGTCAACGGCCGGCTGGTGCGCGACCGCATCGTCGCCCACGCGGTGCGCCAGGCGTACGCCGACGTGCTGTTCCACGGCCGCTACGCCGCCTTCGTGCTGTACCTGGAACTCGATCCGGTGGGGGTCGACGTGAACGTGCACCCGGCCAAGCACGAGGTGCGCTTCCGCGAGCAGCGGCTGGTGCACGATTTCCTGTTCCGCACCCTGCACGAGGTGCTGGCGCAGACGCGCGCGGGGCAGGTGGCGTCGTCCGCGCAGGCGGAGGACGGCCATCTGCGCCTGGCCACCGCCGGCGCCTCGACGACGCCCGCCGTGTCGGCTGTCGCCGCGTCGTCGGCGTGGCTTGGGCGCGCCGGGCAGAGCCGACTGGCGCTGGGCGTGCGCGATGCGCCTCTGGCCGACTATGCCGCGCTGCTGGGCGAGTCGCCGCGCGCGACGGCCGCCCTGCCGATGCCGGCTGCTGACGACGCCGAGTCGCCGCCGCTGGGCTACGCCATCGCGCAGCTGAAAAGCATCTACGTGCTGGCCGAGAATGCGCAGGGCCTGGTGCTGGTCGACATGCATGCGGCGCACGAGCGGATCACCTACGAGAAGCTGAAGTCCGGCCGCGCCTGCAGCAACCTGCGCTCGCAGCTGCTGCTGGTGCCGCTGTCGATCGCGGTCAGCGCGAAAGAGGCGGCGGCCGCCGAGGAGCATGCCGAGGCGCTGGCCGAGTGGGGCCTTGAACTCTCGCGCAGCGGCCCGGCGACGATCGTGGTGCGACGCATCCCCGCGCTGCTGGAAGGGGCTGACGTCGCCCAGCTCAGCCGCGACGTGCTATCCGAACTGGCCCAGCACGGCAGCTCGCGCCGTTTGCAGGAACTGGAGAACGAGTTGCTCTCCACCATGGCCTGCCACGGTTCGGTACGCGCGGGACGCCGCCTGACGCTTCCGGAGATGAATGCACTGTTGCGCGAGATGGAGGCGACCGAACGCTCCGGACAATGCAATCATGGACGTCCGACCTGGGTCCAGCTGGGCCTGGCCGAGCTCGACAAGTTGTTCATGCGCGGTCGTTGACACACCTTCAAAAGTTTCGCCGGAGATCTTGATGATACGTACCAGCCTGTTTGTTGCCGCCGCCATCCTGGGAGTCGCCACTGTGCAAGCCACCGACATCGACAGTTACAGGTACAGCATCGAGCAGTGGCAGGCCGGTCGCGTCGAACGGCTGACTGCGCCGGACGGCTGGCTGAGCCTGATCGGGCTGGAATGGCTGAAGGACGGTACGAACCGCGTCGGCAGCGCTGCCGACAACGATATCGTGCTGAGCGCCGGGCCCGCACGTCTGGGCGTGGTCACGCTGGAGCGCGATGGCAGCATGCGCATCGTGCTGGACAAGCACAGCGGCGCCACGATCGATGGCAAGGCCGTTGCCGAAGCGCCGCTGGTGGACGACGCGCACGTTGCCGACGACGCCGCACCGACGCGGGTGGCATTCGGCAGCGCGAGCTTCTACGTGATCGACCGCGACGGCCGCAAGGGGCTGCGGGTGAAAGATACGGAAGCACCGTCGCGCAAGCATTTCGCCGGTATCGACGCGTTTGCGATCGACCCGTCGTGGCGGATCGAGGCGACCTGGGCGCCGGTGCCTCCCGGCGAGACGCTGGAGATGGGCACGGCCATCGGCACCATCGACAGGTACCCGGTGCCGGGCAAGCTTGAGTTCAGCCGCGACGGCAAGCATTTCGAGATCCTGCCGGTGATCGAGGAAGCGGGCGCCACGCAGTACTTCATCGTGTTTGCCGATCGCACGAGCGGCAAGGAAACCTATGGTGCCGCGCGCTTCCTGTACATCGACCCGCCGCAGGACGGCAAGGTCGTGCTGGACTTCAACAAGGCCTACAACCCGCCGTGCGCGTTCACGCCATTCGCCACCTGTCCGCTGGCGCCGCCGGAAAACCGGCTGGACCTGCGCGTGACCGCCGGCGAGAAGAAGTACGCCGGCGCGCACTGACCGTCGGCGGCGGGCACCGCTCCCGGTTGCCGGTAGCGGTCAGGCGCCCTTGAACACCGCCTTGCGCTTCTCCAGAAACGCGCCGGTGCCTTCGCGCATGTCCGCGGTGGAGAACACCAGCGCGAAACCCTGTGTCTCGAATTCCAGGCCCTGGTCGATGGCGCTCTCGCCACCTTGCAGTACCGCGTCGAGGATGCCGGCGGCGGCCAGCGGCGCGGCGGCGGCGAGCTGGTCGGCCAGCGTGTTCACGGTTTCGTCCAGCGCCTCGGGCGCCACCACGCGATTGATGATGCCCAGCTCGTACGCACGCTGCGCGCCGATCGGCTCGCCGGTCAGGCACAGCTCCAGCGCAGCGCCGCGACCGGCCAGGCGCAGCAGGCGCTGGGTGCCGCCGAAGCCGGGGATCAGGCCGAGATTGATCTCCGGCTGGCCGAGTTTCGCCTTCTCGCTGGCCACGCGCAGGTGGCACGCCATCGCCAGCTCCATGCCGCCGCCCAGCGCGAAGCCCTGGATACGCGCGATCACCGGTTTGCCGAGCCGCTCGATCGACGCCATCAGGCGCTGGCCGGCACGCGAGAAGCCTTGCGCCTGCGCCGGCGTGTAGCCGCTCATCTCGGCGATGTCGGCGCCGGCCACGAAGGCCTTCTCGCCCGCGCCGGCCAGCACCACCGCGCGCACGGCGTCGTCCTGCGCGGCTTGCCCGAACACCAGGCTCAGCTCGTTGACGGTGTCGCGGTTCAATGCGTTGAGCTTGTCCGGACGGTTGACGACGATCGTGCGCACCGCGCCGCGGTTGCTGATCTCCAGATTACGATAGGCCATGAGCGGCTCCTGACAGGTGCAGGTCTGCGATGGTAGCAGCGGGAACCTTTGCCCACGCGGGGTTTCTCAAGCCACGAACGCCAGCACTGCACGAATCACGCGAACCGCTTAGGATGACCCGGCAGGATCGGCTGTCGCGATAGGGAAAGGCCCGATGGAGAAAGGCATGACACATCTGCGTTGCGGGCTGCTCGGCATGCTGCTTTTGCTGGGCAGCGTGGCGCACGCGCAGAGCGCCGCGCCGGCACCGAAACCGGACAAGGCGAAGCTGTCGTATGCGATCGGCTACCAGATCGGCAGCCAGTTCGCCGATGGCAAGCCGGACGTGGAGATCCCGGTGCTGGTGCGGGCGATCGAGGACGCCTACGCAAAGCGCCATCCCAGCGTGTCGATGCAGGACATGCACCAGCAGCTGCAGCAGCTGAGCCAGCAGATGCACGCCGACGCGCTGGCCGAGTTCAAGCGCATCGCCGCGGCCAATGCGCGCAAGAGCGCGCAATACATGGCGCAGAACCGGCGCCAGTCCGGTGTGGTGCAACTGCCGTCGGGCATCCAGTACGCGGTGCTGAGCAAGGGCAGCGGCAAGGCCAGCCCCACGGTCACCAGCGAGGTCACCGTGAACTACCGCGGCATGCTGGTGGACGGCACCGAATTCGACAGCACCTGGGCGCATGGCGCGCCAGTCAGCTTCAGCGTCGACAAGGTGATCCGCGGCTGGCAGGACGTGATCCCGCGCATGCACGTGGGCGACCGCTGGAAGGTGGTGATACCGCCGCAGCTGGCGTACGGCGAAACCGGCGCGTTGCCGCGGATCGGTCCGAACGAGGCCTTGGTGTTCGAGATCGAACTGCTCGCGATCAAGCCTGATTCCAGTCAGCCGTAAGCGGCCTCGGTGGTAGCATGGCGGAGCATGCCGAACGCCGCCGATTCTGCCGCCACCCCTCCCTTGACGCCCTGCATCGGCATCTGCCGCCTGGATGCGCACGGCTACTGCGTCGGCTGTCGTCGTACTGGCGAGGAAATCGGGCACTGGCGTGGCATGAGCGACGCCGAGCGGCTGCGGCTGATGCGCGACGTGCTGCCGTTGCGACCGTCGCCGTGATCGACGAACTGGAGGCCGCCCTGCGGCCCTTGTCTGCGCCGCCGACCGGGCCGGGCTGGAACCATGCCGACATGTCCGAGCTGCTCGGCAGCAGCCTGCGCCTGCCCGCCGCGGTGCTGATGGGTTTTCGCGAAGGCGTGCAGCCGCGGCTGGTGCTCACCGTGCGTACCGACCACCTGCAGGCGCACGCCGGCCAGGTGGCGTTTCCCGGCGGGCGCAGCGATCCCGGCGACGGCAACGCGCTGGCCACCGCGCTGCGCGAGAGCAAGGAGGAGATCGGCCTCGAACCCGCGCTGGTAACGCCGCTGGGCTACCTCGACCGCTTCGAGACGATCAGCGGTTTCTGCATCACGCCGGTGGTGGCGCGGATCGCCGCCGAAGCCCGGCTGTATCCGGCCCCGGACGAGGTGGCCGAAGTGTTCGAGGTGCCGCTGGCGTTCCTGCTGGAACCGGCGAACCTGCGCCGCTATACGATGGAATTCCGCGGCCACTCGCGGCCGATGGTGGAATTCGTCCACGGCGGTCACCGCATCTGGGGCGCCACGGCCGCGATGCTGTACAACCTGCTCGAGAGGATGGGACGGACATGACACTGAAGACCACCCTGATCGACGTCACCACGCTGGCCGCGTTGCCGGCAAACGAGGTGCTGGTCGTCGATTGCCGCGTCGACCTGGCCGACCGCACGCAGGGCGAACGCGCCTACCTGGCCGGGCACATTCCCGGCGCCGTGTACGCCGACCTGGAGCGCGACCTGTCCGACATGACGCGCGTGCCCGAGGGGCTGGGGCGCCATCCGTTGCCGGCGGCGGAGGCGTTCAGCGCCGTGCTCGGCCGCTGGGGCTGGACGCCGCGGCAGCAGGTGGTCTGCTACGACGCCGGCCCGGGCGCGCTGGCGGCGGCGCGGCTGTGGTGGCTGCTGCGGCTGGCCGGCGTGCGCGCGGTGGCGGTGCTCGATGGCGGCTACGCCGCGTGGCAGGCCGCCGGACAGCCGGTGGAAGCCGCCGTGCCCGTGCGCACGCCGACGCAGGTGATGCTCGCTTATGACGCACGGCAGGTGATCGTCGACCACGCGGCGCTGCACGCCGCGCCGGCGCCGCTGCTGCTCGACGCCCGCGCCGCCGCGCGCTACCGCGGCGAAGTCGAACCGCTGGACCGCGCCGCCGGCCACGTGCCGGGCGCGCGCAATCGGCCCTACCTCGACAACCTGCTTGTCGACGGCCACTTCAAGTCGGCGGCGCAGCTGCGCGAGGAATTCGCCGCGGTGCTGGGCGACACGCCGCCCGATCGGGTGGTGCACATGTGCGGTTCCGGCGTCACCGCCTGCTACAACCTGCTCGCGATGGAACACGCCGGCCTCGCCGACTCGCGCCTGTACGCGCCGTCGTGGAGCGGCTGGGTCAGTGACCCGTCGCGGCCGGTGGCGACGGGCGACGAGTGAACGCCTTGGAACTCTGACTCGCGGGATACACGCATGGCGGCATCCGGGCAACAGCGGGGCGTGCGCATCCAGGCTTTCGAGCCACGCTGGCGCGCGGCGTTCGCCACGCTCAACATCGAGTGGCTGGAGCATTGGTTCGTGGTTGAGGACTACGACTGCGAAGTGCTCGGGAATCCCGAGCAGTACATCCTTGCGAATGGCGGTCGCATCCTGTTCGCCATCGACGGGGAAGGGGGCGCACTCGGCACCGTCGCGTTGAAGCACGAGGGCGACGGCGTCTACGAGCTCACCAAGATGGCGGTGTCGCCCGAAGCGCGCGGCCGCGGCGTCGGCCGGCTGCTGATGGGGGCGGCACTGGATCTTTACCGCACGCTCGACGCGCGCGAACTGTTCCTGGAATCCAGCAGCCTGCTCGGACCGGCACTGGCGCTGTACGAAAGCGTCGGCTTCCGCCACCACCCCGCGCCGCGCGCGGGGTCGCACTACGCGCGGGCGGACGTGCACATGATCTGGGAACCCTGAGCGGACTCAGCCCTTGCTCTTCAGTCGCGCCACCAGCGCGTGCAGCGTGGCCTGCGTTTCGGGATGGAAGAACGCCTCGACGAAGTCGTCCAGCGGCAGCGCGTCCGGGTCGGCGTAGGCGGCGGCGAGATCGGCGCGGGCCAGTGCGCGGGTGGTCAGCATCGCGTGCGAGGGCAGCGCCAGCAGGTCGCCGAGCCAGCGGATTGCGCGGGTGGTGACCTGGTCGACGCCGGTGAGTTCGTCGACGAAGCCGCAGGCCAGCGCTTCGGCCGACTCGATCATCGCGCCGGCCACCAGCAGGCGCTCGGCGCGATAGGTGCCGACCACGCGGCGCAGCGCCAGCTGGATCGCCGCGGGCACGATCAAGCCGACCTGCACTTCGTTGAGGCCGATCCGGTACGGGCCTTCGGCCATCACCCGGTAGTCGCAGAACAGCGCCAGCACCGCGCCGCCGGCCGGGCTGTGGCCGGTGACCGCGGCCACCAGCGGCAACGGCGCGCGCGCCAGGCTGCCGCACAGCGCGAAGAACTCGCGCCAGTACTCGCGCACGCCGGCGCGGTCACGCTGGATCAGCGCCGGCACGTCGACGCCGGCGGAGAACAGCCCTGGCGCGCCGGACAGCACGATACCGCGCACGCCGTCCCGCACGGCTTCGTCGAGGGCGGCGTGCAGCGCGCGCAGCAGCTCCAGATTCAGCGCGTTGACCGGCGGGCGGGCGAGCTGGATCTCACGGATGCCGTGGTCGTGGTTGGTCAGGTTGAGCATGGGAACTCCGGTCGGTTATTGCGGTTGTTCGTCGGCGGTCCACTGGTAGCGCACCGCGTAATCCAGCACCGCCTTGCCGCTGGCCGGCACGTCGATACGAAACTCCAGCGTGTCCGGAGTCTGCGCGCTCGGTTTGCTGCTGGAGGAGACCAGGGTCCACTGGCGCCAGCGGCCGGGATGCTCGCGCACGGTCACCGTGCGCACGCTGTCGCCGGCATTGGTGAGGGCGATGCGGAACGCCTCGTCCAGCGTGCGGCCGGCCTTGTCGACGTGGAAGGCGGTTCGCTCGCGCGTGGCGCGCAGGTCGAACGCGGTGCCCAGGGTGATGGTGGCGTCGCTACCCTTCGGGGTGTCCTCGATACGGCCTTCGCCGATGAACTGCGGCGTGCCGTGGCGGTCAGCGGTGAGCACGCGCAGGTAGCCGGCCGGCAGGCTGTCGAATGCCTTCAGCTTCAGCGTACTGACGATGGCGCTGCCGCCGCCGGGATTGAAGTCGCGATTGAGGATCGGCTGCGGCGGCTGGTAGCTGTTGCCGTTCTCGTACAGCGCGGTGCGCTCGCAGTCCAGCGTGCGGTCGGCGTACAGCGGCACCTGGCTGACGCTGCCGTCAGGCAGCTCGACCGCACCGGGCAGGGCGTAGCTGCGGTAGTCGCCGAGGCTGTCCTGCTGCGGCAGGGCTTCGGCCTTGGCGTTGAGGCCACGTGCCATCGCCATCATCGGCTGCGGCCCCGAGGTCTTGGCCATGTTCGGTTCGCCGGCGATCAGGGTGAGCTGCGCGTCGTGCCAGTCGCGGCCGCTGCGGTTGGCGATGCTGGCGCGCGACTCGAACTGCATGCGGCAGGTCGCGCCGGGCTTGAGCGTGGCGACGTACGCGGCGCGCCAGCCGAGGCCGGAGGTGGGGTAGCTGAGCACGGCGCGGGCCTGGCCGGCGCGCGCGGCGTCCACCCGCAGGCTGAGGCTGGAGCCGATCGGAAAGCCGCCTTCGGCGCTGTGCACCGCGGCGTAGTTGCGCACCAGCGTGGTGCCGTTGGCGCTGCGGATCAGTAGACCGTTGCCCGCGCGCAGCAGGGTGCCGCTGGCCAGCGGCAAGCCGCCTGCGCCGAGTACGTCCACGGCATGGCCGATCAGTCCGCTCAGCGCCGCGTCCGCACCCTGCGCCAGCAGCAGGCGCTGCGAGATCACCTTCGCGTTGCCGTCGGGGAAACCCAGCGCCAGCGCCTCGGCGTCGAGTGCATTCGGCAGGTCGCCGATCACCACGTCGTGGGTACCGGCGGCGAGGCTCAGCGAACGCTGCTCGCGCACCACCGCGTAGCCGTCGTCGACATCGCCGCCACCATGGCTGGCGTACAGCGCGGGGCTGTCGCTGCGATACAGGGTGAGTGTGGTGGTGTCCGCTGCATACGTCGGCCATGCACCGCCCAGGGCAATGATGCAGGTGAGGGCAAGTGCGGAGCGATGTGCTGTCGTCACGAGGCGCATTCCATCGGGGGACCGGATCGTCATCATAGCGACCGTACGTGCCTGCCGTGCGCCGACTGCGTCGCCGCGTGCCGGGGAGTGCCTATATTCGCACCGGTTCCAGTGCCGTTGGTCAGGATTGTCCAAGCGTCGGTGGCGCGGATTCATTATCGTGGTGTGCGGATTCCTTGTGGACGCCCCGGCCATGTCTGCATCATCGACGATCCATATCGCGCCCGTCCGGCTGCCGGACGACATCGGGGTCGTGCGCGAGCTGTTCGCCGAATACATCGACAGCCTCGGCATCGACCTTTCCTTCCAGGACGTGGGCGCGGAACTGGCGCAACTGCCCGGCAAGTACGTGCCGCCGCGGGGCGTGATCCTGCTCGCGCGCGACGGCGCGGGAGCAGCCCAGGGTTGCGTGGCATTGCGACCCTGGTCGCAGCCGGGTGTGTGCGAGATCAAGCGCCTCTATGTTCGGCCCGCGGCACGCAGGCAGGCGCTGGGGCGGCGACTGGCCGAGGCGGTGATCGCCTCGGCGGCCCGGGCTGGCTACGTGCGCGTGCTGCTGGACACGCTGGCCTCGATGCAGGCCGCCCGGCAGCTCTACGTCGCGCTGGGTTTTCGCCCGGTGGCGCCGTATTACGACAACCCGGTGCCGGGCACGCTGTACATGGCGCTCGAGCTCGATCCGGGGACGGCCTGAGCTACGCTGCGGCCCAACCCGCGCGGAAAGCGGCGGGGGATCATGCCGAACGTCTTCACGAATTCGCGGTTGTGGTGCGCATGGGTCGGCTAGGTGGCGGCGCTGCGGATCGCCTCGGGCAAGGGCACCGGCTTGCCGCTGGCCGGGTCCATCCACACCATCACCACGTGGCCGTCGCAGTACAGCTGGTCGGGGCGTTCGGCATCGATCACCCGGTGCGCGATCGTCATCGAGCTGTTGCCCATGCGCTCGCAGAACAGCTGCACCTGCAATTGCGCGGGCCAGGCGATCGGGCGGCGGTAGTTGACCTGGCTGGCGGCCATCACCGGCATCGCGTGCTCGTCGAACCATGGCCCGGGCACGTGGCTCAGCCACTGCAGCCGCGCCTCTTCCAGGTAGGTGAGGTAGCTGGAGTTGTTGACGTGGTTGAACGCGTCGAGGTCGCGCCAGCGCACGCCGAGCGAGGCTACGTACAACGGCTGGCTGGCCTCGGCATTCGGTTCGCCCGCGCCCGCGCCGGCGGTGGTGGCGGTCCTGGTGGGGCTCATGACGATTTCTTCCTGCCGCGCATCGGCTTGTACTTGTCGGCTGAGGCAATGTGCTTGGTGGCTGCCTTGATCCGCGTGACGGCGCCCGGCTTCTTCGGCTTGGCTGGCCTCAGGTGCGGCGCGAGGAAATGGCCGGTGTGCGATTCGGCAGTGGCGGCCACGGTCTCCGGCGTACCGGCGACCAGGATGCGGCCACCGCCGGCACCGCCCTCGGGGCCGAGGTCGACGACCCAGTCGGCGGTCTTGATCACGTCCAGGTTGTGCTCGATCACCACCACCGTGTTGCCCTGGTCGACCAGCTGGTGCAGCACGTCGAGCAACTGCTCGATGTCGTGGAAGTGCAGTCCGGTGGTGGGCTCGTCGAGGATGTACAGCGTGTTGCCGGTGTCGCGCTTGGACAGCTCCTTCGACAGCTTCACGCGCTGCGCCTCGCCGCCGGACAGCGTGGTCGCGCTCTGGCCGAGCTTGATGTAGTCGAGGCCCACGGCGCGCAGCGTGTCGAGCTTGCGCGCGATGGTCGGCACGTTCTCGAACAGCTTCAGCGCGTCCTCCACCGTCATGTCGAGCACGTCGGCAATGGTGTGGCCCTTGTACAGGACCTCCAGCGTCTCGCGGTTGTAGCGCTTGCCGTGGCAGACGTCGCAGGGCACGTAGACGTCGGGCAGGAAGTGCATCTCCACCTTGAGCATGCCGTCGCCCTCGCACGCCTCGCAGCGGCCGCCGCGCACGTTGAAGCTGAAGCGGCCCGGCGTGTAGCCGCGCGAACGCGCTTCGGGCACCTGCGCGAACATCTCGCGCAGCGGGGTGAACAGCCCGGTATAGGTCGCGGGGTTGGAACGCGGCGTGCGGCCGATCGGCGACTGGTCGATGTCGACCACCTTGTCGAACAGCTCCAGCCCGGTGACCGACTTGAACGGCGCCGGTTGCGCGCTGGCACCGTTCAGCTCGACCGCGGCGAGGCGGAACAGGGTGTCGTTGACCAGGGTCGACTTGCCCGAGCCGGAGACGCCGGTGACGCAGGTGAACAGTCCGGCGGGAATCGCCAGGTCGACGTTCTTCAGGTTGTTGCCGCTGGCGCCTTTCAGCCGCAGCCACGAGTCGTCGTCGATCGGCTGGCGACGTTCCTTCGGCACCTCGATCGCGCGCACGCCGGAGAGGAACTGGCCGGTAACCGAGCGCGGCGAGTCGAGCATGTCCTGCACCGTGCCCTGCGCCACGACCTCGCCGCCGTGCACGCCGGCGCCGGGGCCGATGTCGAGCACGTGGTCGGCCATGCGGATCGCGTCCTCGTCGTGCTCGACCACGATCACCGTGTTGCCGAGGTCGCGCAGGCGGGTCAGTGTGCCGAGCAGGCGCTCGTTGTCGCGCTGGTGCAGACCGATCGACGGCTCGTCCAGCACGTACATCACACCGACCAGGCCGGCGCCGATCTGCGAGGCAAGCCGGATGCGCTGCGCCTCCCCGCCGGAGAGCGAGTCGGCCTGGCGATCCAGGGTGAGGTAGTTCAGGCCGACGTCGTTGAGGAAGGTCAGCCGCTCGCGGATCTCCTTGACGATCTTCACCGCGATCTCGCCGCGCCAGCCGGTGAGCTTCAGTTCCTCGAAGAACGCCAGTGCGTCGTCGATCGAGCGGTGGGTGAGCGCGGGCAGCGCGTGGTCGGCGACGAACACGTTGCGGGCCGAGCGGTTCAGTCGCTGGCCGGCACACTCGGGACAGGGCTGGTCGCTGATGTACTTGGCCAGTTCCTCACGCACGGCGGCGGACTCGGTTTCCTTGTAGCGCCGCTCCAGGTTCGGCAGGATGCCCTCGAACGCATGCTCGCGGGTGACCTTGCCGCCGCGCTCGGTGATGTAGCGGAACGCGATCCGGTCCTTGCCGCTGCCGTACAGGATGGCCTTCTGGACGTCTGCAGGGAGCTTGTTCCAGGGCGTGTCCACGTCGAAGCCGTAGTGCGCGGCCAGCGACAGGATCAGCTGGAAGTAGTGCGCGTTGCGCCGGTCCCAGCCGCGCACCGCGCCGCTGGCCAGCGACAGCTCCGCATGGCCGACCACGCGCGTCGCATCGAACACTTGGGTCACGCCCAGGCCGTCGCAGGCCGGGCAGGCGCCGATCGGCGAATTGAACGAGAACAGCCGCGGCTCCAGCTCCGGCAGCGAGTAGTCGCAGAC
The DNA here is from genome assembly GCF_000264375.1 of Rhodanobacter thiooxydans LCS2. GTDB lineage: Bacteria > Pseudomonadota > Gammaproteobacteria > Xanthomonadales > Rhodanobacteraceae > Rhodanobacter > Rhodanobacter thiooxydans. The sequence goes on along the minus strand of NZ_AJXW01000107.1, from coordinate 11,671 downwards.
CGGGCAGGAGTAGCGCGAGGACAGCATCTGTTCGGGCGCGCCTGGCACGTCCATGTTGGCCAGGATCACCAGTCCGTCGCCCAGGCGCAGCGCGGTCTCGAACGATTCGGCCAGGCGCTGCTTGATGTCCTCGCGCGGGCGGAAGCGATCCACCACCACCTCGATCGTGTGCTTGATGCGCAGCCCCAGCGGCGGTACCGCATCCAGGTCGTACACCGCGCCGTCGACGCGGGTGCGCACGAAGCCCTGCGCACGCAGCTGCTCGAACACCTGCACGTGCTCGCCCTTGCGCTCGCGGATCACTGGCGCCAGCAGCATGTAGCGCTGCTCCGGATCCAGTGCCAGGGTGGCGTCGACCATCTGACTCACCGTCTGCGCCTCCAGCGGCGTGCCGTGGTCGGGGCAGCGCGGCGTGCCGACGCGGGCGTACAGCAGGCGCAGGTAGTCGTACACCTCGGTGATGGTGCCGACGGTGGAGCGCGGGTTGTGCGAGGTGGATTTCTGCTCGATCGAGATCGCCGGCGACAGGCCTTCGATGTGGTCGACGTCGGGCTTCTCCATCATCGACAGGAACTGCCGTGCGTAGGACGACAGTGATTCCACGTAGCGGCGCTGGCCCTCGGCGTAGATGGTGTCGAAGGCCAGCGAGGATTTGCCGGAACCGGACAGGCCGGTGATGACGATCAACTGGTCGCGGGGTAGGTCGAGGTCGATGTTCTTGAGGTTGTGCGTGCGTGCGCCGCGGATGCGAATGGTGTCCATGGACGCCGGATATGGGGGGGAACGCGCACTATACCAACCTGGGCAGGTCAGTTATTGCCGCTTCAGCCGGAAAGTTCCGATCGGGCGCGACGTATGGCCTAATGCACGGTTTCGCGGCCGCGTGGTCGCTTCGTCGGAGATCATCGCCCATGCACAGCCGGATCCGGCTCGGCGTCCTGTCGTGGCTGCTCGTCTTCTGCGGGGCCGCCGCCGCGGTGGCGCCCAGCGAGCAGCAGGTGCGCGATCTGTTCAAGGTGATGCGGGTGGAGCAGACCCTCGGCCAGATGAACACGCAGATGGCCGCGCAGATGCGGCAGGAACTTCCCTGCGTGCCCACGGAGTACTGGCAGGGGTTCGTCGACGGCGACGGCGCCACCGCCGTGGCGCAGCGCATGGTCCCGGTGTTCCAGCGCCATTTCAGCGGCGAGGAAATCGAAGGATTGCTCAAGTTCTACCGCTCGCCGCTGGGCCAGAAGGTGCTGACCGAAATGCCGGCGGCCATGGCCGAGGCGACCCAGGTGGGCCAGCAATGGGGGCAGGAGCGCACCCGCACGATGCTGCAGGAGTTGCAGAAGAAGGGCAGCCTCGACGCGCTGGGGCGCTGTCCGGCCGCGCCGGAGGCTGCCGAGAGCGAGACCAAGCCGGCGACCCGGTCGGTGAAGAAGCACGTCCGGCACAAGCCCGTGCACCATCACAAGCCGGCAGCCAAGCCCAAGTCCAGGCCTGCGGCGGCGCCGGCTCCGGCTCCGGCTCCGGCAAAGTCCGCGGCGCCGGCCCGGCCCTAGCCGACTGGTCAGGAATTGACCAGCAGCCCGTGGCCTCGTTATACTTCCGCGTTCGTTCCGGCCAGTTCGGGGCGAAACACCCAAGAGAATAACGACAGAAGGGCATTTCCATGAGTTATGCAGTCATCAAGACCGGTGGCAAGCAGTACCGTGTGCAGCAGGGCGACGTGCTGCGCGTGGAGCTGTTGACCGCCGATGAAGGTGCCACCGTGAGCTTCGACCAGGTACTGCTGGTCGGTTCCGGCGAGTCGGTCACCGTCGGTGTGCCGGTCGTTGCGGGCGCCACCGTCAGCGCCACCGTGCGCAAGCACGGCCGCGCCGACAAGATCCGCATCATCAAGTTCCGCCGCCGCAAGCACTACAAGCGTCAGCAGGGCCATCGTCAGCATTTCACCGAAATCGAGATCACGGGCATCAACGCCTGATTCAGCCGGAGTAGAAAGTCATGGCACACAAGAAGGCAGGTGGTTCCACCCGCAATGGTCGCGATTCGAACCCGAAGTACCTCGGCGTGAAGATCTACGGTGGCCAGGCCATTGAGGCCGGCAACATCATCGTGCGCCAGCGCGGCACCCAGTTCCACCCGGGTACCGGCGTGGGCCTCGGCCGTGACCACACGCTGTTCGCGCTGGTCGACGGCAAGGTCGAATTCAAGGTCAGCGGCGCCAAGAACCGCCGTTTCGTCAGCGTCGTGCAGGCATAAGCCTTCCGCGATGCGGCAGCGAAGGCCCCGCTTCGGCGGGGCTTTTGTTTTTTGCCCGGGATTCGGGATTGGGGATTCGGGATTCGTAAAAGCCGAAACACCCCGCTTCTCGTACCATACCGGCGACAAGCCGCTCTTCCGAATCCCGTATCTCGAATCCCAAATCCCGGCTCTCCAATGAAATTCGTCGACGAAGCGCAAATCCGAGTCCAGGCCGGTGACGGCGGCAATGGCTGCATCAGCTTCCGCCGCGAGAAGTTCATTCCCTTCGGCGGCCCCGACGGCGGCGACGGCGGCAGCGGCGGCTCGGTGTGGCTGGTCGCCGATGAAGGCCTGAACACCCTGATCGACTTTCGCCACCAGCGCAGCTTCAAGGCACACCGCGGCGAGAACGGCATGGGCAGCCAGATGTACGGCAAGGGCGGCGAAGACACCACGATCCGCGTGCCGGTGGGGACGATGGTCACCAACGTCGACACCGACGAGGTGATCGGCGACCTCACCGCCCACGGCCAGCGCATGCTGGTGGCGCAGGGCGGCAAGGGCGGCTTGGGCAACATCCACTTCAAGAGCTCGGTGAACCGGGCGCCGCGCAAGGCCACACCGGGCACGCCGGGCGACGTGCGCGAGCTGAAGCTGGAGTTGCGCCTGCTGGCCGACGTTGGCCTGCTCGGCTTTCCCAACGCCGGCAAGTCCACCTTCATCCGCGCGGTATCGGCGGCGACGCCGCGGGTGGCGGACTACCCGTTCACCACGCTGCATCCGAACCTGGGCGTGGTCAGCCTGGGCACCGACCAGAGCTTCGTGATCGCCGACATCCCCGGCCTGATCGAGGGTGCCGCCGAAGGCGCCGGGCTGGGCATCCAGTTCCTGCGCCACGTGGCGCGCACCAGTCTGCTGCTGCACATCGTCGACATCGCGCCGATCGACGGTTCCGACGTGGCCGGACAGGTGCGCGCGATCGAGCAGGAGCTGCAGAAGTTCAATCCGGAACTGCTGGAGCGCCCGCGCTGGCTGGTGCTGAACAAGGCCGACGTGCTGCCGGCGGATGAGCGCCAGACCGTGGCGGAGAAGATCGTCGCCGAGCTGGGCTGGACCCAGCCGTGGTTCCTGGTTTCGGCGATCGCGCGCGAGGGCACCATGGCGGTGTGCCAGCAGGTACAGCGCTTCTTCGAGTCGCAGCGCGAAGCCAGCGTGGAACGCACCGACATGCTGCCGAACGACGTGCGCCTGCGCGGCGAGGCGCCGGAAGGCTGAGTCCGCCGCCGCCGGCGGCACGCCGCCATGCCGCCAGATCCAGTCGGAGCGGTTTTTGCCTGTCTCGCCATGGCGGGGCTTGGTTGACCGCCCACTTGGCGTCATGCCGGGCGATGGAGTACCATGCGTCACTGAATGATAATGACTATCAATCAGTCATCCTGGATACGGGAGCTTTGCATGCAACGCCTGTTGCCGTTCGTGTTCGCCATGTCGCTGCCGCTGCTGGCCAGCGCGGCGGATGTTCCCAGCTACACGCTGACCCTGAAGGACCACCGCTACCAGCCGAGCGAGCTGCGCATTCCGGCGGATACTCGGGTCAAGCTGGATCTGGTCAACCAGGACGCCTCGCCGGAGGAGTTCGAAAGCGACGACTTTCCCGCGGAGAAGATCGTGATGCCGAACAGCCGCACCAGCTTGTTCATCGGCCCGCTCAAGCGCGGGCACTATCGCTTCTATGGCGACTTCCACCAGCCCACCGCGCAGGGCACGTTGGTGGTGGAGTAGCGCCATGGGAGCCGTAGCCTTGCTGGTGTTTCGCGAAGTGCTGGAGGCGGCGCTGATCGTCAGCGTGGTGGCGGCTGCCACCCGTGGCGTGATGCGGCGCGGCTGGTTCATCGGCGGCGGGATCGCGCTGGGGGTGTTCGGTGCCGTACTGGTGGCGCTGTCGGCCGACCTGCTGGCCTCGGCATTCAGCGGTGCCGGGCAGGAACTGTTCAATGCCATCGTGCTGCTGGCCGCGGTGTTGATGATCGGCTGGCACGTGCTGTGGATGTCCAGCCATGGCCGCGAACTGAGCCGGCAGATGCGCGAGCTGGGCAGTGCGGTGCACAGCGGCGCCAGTTCGCTGGGGCTGCTGCTGGCCGTGGTGGCGCTGGCGGTGCTGCGCGAGGGCTCCGAGGTGGTGTTGTTCCTGTACGGCATGCGCGCCGGCGGCGCCGGTCACTTGTGGACCGGCCTGGCGATCGGCACGGCGGCTGGTGCGGCGCTGGGGTTCGCGCTGTACGCGGGCCTGCTGCGCATCCCGATGCGGCATTTCTTCGGCGTCACCAACGGCATGCTGGTGTTGCTGGCGGCGGGGCTGGCCTCGACGGCCGCACGCTACCTGATCCAGGCCGACCTGTTGCCGGCCTGGGGCAATCAGCTGTGGGACAGCTCGTGGCTGCTGGGCAATGGCTCGGTACCGGGCCAGACCGCCCACATCCTGATCGGTTACGACGCGCAGCCGGCCGGCATGCAGCTGGTCTTCTACGGCCTGACCCTGTTCCTGCTGTGGATGGGCGCGCGATTCGCCAGGCGCCAACCTTCAACCCCGACCGTGGATGGTAGGGTGGTCACGCACCCGGTCGCCTGACGAGACGGCCGCGCGAGGCTCATTCCGCGCCGTGTATCTGCCGGCGCGGCCACCGCGAATCATCGCTCGGTATGCCCGCGGAATCGTTGCGTACGGAACGAACGCTTACATGCGGAACACGCCGTAGCGCTGCGGTTCGATCGGCGCGTTGAGCGAGGCGGAGATCGCCAGGCCGAGCACACGGCGGGTGTCGATCGGGTCAATGATGCCGTCGTCCCATAGCCGCGCGCTGGCGTAGTAGGGATGGCCCTGGCGCTCGTACTGCTCGCGGATCGGCGCCTTGAAAGCTTCCTCGTCCTCCGCGCTCCAGGATTTGCCGGCAGCCTCGATGCCGTCGCGCTTCACCGTGGCCAGCACGCTGGCGGCCTGCTCGCCGCCCATCACCGAGATGCGCGCGTTCGGCCACATCCACAGGAAACGGGCGCCGTAGGCGCGGCCGCACATGGCATAGTTGCCGGCGCCGAAGCTGCCGCCGATCACCACAGTGAACTTCGGCACATGCGAGCAGGCCACCGCGGTGACCATCTTGGCGCCGTCCTTGGCGATGCCCGCCTGTTCGTACTTTCTGCCGACCATGAAGCCGGTGATGTTCTGCAGGAACACCAGTGGCACGTTGCGCTGGTTGCATAGCTCGATGAAGTGCGCGCCCTTCAGTGCGCTTTCGGCGAACAGGATGCCGTTGTTGGCGACGATGCCCACCGGGTAGCCGTGGATGTGCGCGAAGCCGCACACCAGGGTCTTGCCGTAGCGCGCCTTGAACTCGTGGAACTCGGAGCCATCGACGACGCGCGCGATCACCTCGCGGATGTCGAACGGGCGGCGGGTGTCCTGCGGGATCACGCCGTAAAGTTCCTCGGCCGGATATTTCGGCTCGACCGGTGCGCGCAGCGCCAGCGGCATGCCCTTCCTGCGGTTCAGGTGACCGACGATGTCGCGTGCGATCGACAGCGCGTGCGCGTCGTTCTCGGCGTAGTGGTCGGCCACGCCGGAGACAGACGTATGGACGTCTGCACCGCCAAGCGTCTCGGCGTCCACCACCTCGCCGGTGGCGGCCTTCACCAGTGGCGGCCCGCCGAGGAAGATGGTGCCCTGCTCGCGCACGATGATCGTTTCGTCGCTCATCGCCGGCACGTAGGCGCCGCCGGCGGTGCAGCTGCCCATCACCACGGCGATCTGGGGGATGTTGAGCGCGGACATCCGAGCCTGGTTGTAGAAGATCCGCCCGAAATGTTCCTTGTCCGGGAACACCTCGTCCTGCAGCGGCAGGAACGCGCCGCCGGAGTCGACCAGGTAGACGCAGGGCAGGTTGTTTTCCAGCGCCACTTCCTGCGCGCGCAGATGCTTTTTCACGGTGACCGGAAAATAGGTGCCGCCCTTGACCGTGGCGTCGTTGGCGACCACCACCACCTCGATGCCGTTGACCCGGCCGATGCCGGTGATCAGCCCGGCGGCCGGCGCGGCGTCGTCGTACATGCCGTGCGCGGCCAGCGGCGAGAGCTCAAGGAATGGCGAGCCCGGGTCGAGCAGCGCACGGATACGCTCGCGCGGCAGCAGCTTGCCGCGGGCGACGTGCTTCTGGCGAGCCTTCGTGCCGCCGCCTTCCGCGCTGCGTGCCAGCTCGCGCTGCAGGTCCTCCACCACGGCACGCAGCTGGCTGCTGCTGGCCTGGAACTCGGCAGAACGCGGATCAACCTGCGAAGCAATGACGCTCATGGATGCGGACTCACGATTGGGCTGCCATCAAGGCCAAACCACGGATGATAACGGTCGCCGGCCGGCAGCCAAAATGGGCGGCTGCAGCGACAGGTAGTCGGCAAAAAAAACGGCCGCGCAAGGCGGCCGTTTTTTCGGGCAACCAGGCAAAGGTCAGTGACCCTTGGTGGCGTCCTTGGCAGCGTCCTTGGCGTTGCTGGCAGCGTCCTTGGCAGCGTCGGCAGCCTTGTTGGCGGCGTCGGCGGCGTTGGTTGCGGCGTCCTTGGCCTGGCTGGCAGCGCTGGTGGAAGTCGCAGCCGGAGCGGCGGAAGCAGCCGTGGCCGCCTGGGCAGCCTGGTCGGCGGCCTGGCCCGCTGCCTCGGCGGCGGTCTTGGCCTGGTCTGCAGCCTGCTCGGTCGCCGGGGTCGGGGCGGCCGCGGCAGCCTGCTGCGCGGTATCGGCAGCTTGCTGGGCGGTGTCAGCCGACTTCTGGGCGTCTTGCGCGGAATCCTGCGCGCCGTTGCTGCATGCCGCCAACAGCGCGACGAGCGCGGCGGCGAGTAGGGTACGCGTAAACTTCATGGTGGATCTCCTTTGCCGTGGAATGCCGTTTGGCCGTGTATTAATAGCGCTTTCGCGGTGACTGCGCCACATCTTTATGTGTGGAGCTTCAGTACGTATTAAAAACCGATTTATCCGGCCGTCATCTGCATATCATGAGTCGGTCATGGCGACGCGGTGCGTATCAGCCAATGCATTCCACCGCGATCGCCGTCGCCTCGCCGCCGCCGATGCACAATGAGGCGACGCCGCGCTTGAGGCCACGCGTCTTCAGCGCGTTCAGCAGGGTAACCACCAGGCGCGCGCCGCTGGCACCAATCGGATGGCCCAGCGCGCAGGCGCCGCCGTTGACGTTGAGCTTTTCGTGCGGGATGCCGAGTTCCTTCATCGGGGCCATCGCGACCACGGCGAACGCCTCGTTGATCTCGAACAGGTCGACATCGCCAACCTTCCAGCCGGCCTTGTCCATTACCTTCTGGATCGCACTGACCGGCGCGGTGGTGAACCACTCCGGTTCCTGCGAGTGGGTGGCGTGCGCCACGATGCGCGCCAGCGGTTTCAGGCCGCGCTTGTTCGCATCGTCGGCCGACAGCAGCACCACGGCGGCGGCGCCGTCGGAGATGCTGGACGAGCTGGCGGCGGTGATCGTGCCGTTCTCCTTGCGGAAGGCGGGCTTCAGCGAGGGAATCTTGGCCACGTCGGAACGGCCGGGCTGCTCGTCGGTATCGACCACCACGTCGCCCTTGCGGCCGCTCACCGTCACCGGCACGATTTCGCCGGCGAAGCCGCCATTCTGCTGCGCCGCCTTGGCCCGGTTGACCGACTCGATGGCGAACGCATCCTGCTGCTCGCGGGTGAAGTGGTACTTGTCGGCGCACAGTTCGCCGAACACGCCCATCGCCTTGCCGTCGTACGGGTTGGTCAGGCCGTCCCAGGCCATGTGGTCGACCAGCTGGCCGTCGCCGTAGCGGATACCGGTGCGTGCCTGCACCATGTGCGGGGCGTTGGTCATCGACTCCATGCCGCCGGCGACCACGACGGCCGCCGAGCCGGCCCTGATCAGATCATGGCCCAGCATGATCGCCTTCATGCCCGAGCCGCATACCTTGTTGATCGTGGTGCAGCCGGTGCTGGTCGGCAGGCCGGCGCCGAGCGAGGCCTGGCGCGCCGGCGCCTGGCCCAGGTTGGCGGGCAACACGCAGCCCATGATCACCTCGCTGACGTCGGCGGGAGCCACGCCCGATTGCTCCAGCGCCGCGCGAATCGCGGTGGCACCGAGCCTCGGGGTGGGCACGCCGGTGAACTGGCCGAGGAAGGAGCCGATGGCGGTGCGCTTGGCACCGACGATGACGACGTTGACATCCGACATGGAGAACTCCGCTTGCAAGACTTGAGGGGCGCGAACGCCTGACAGACAACTGGCTAATTATCGCAGCCTGCTGCAAAACTCGGCAAACAACCGCAAGTCCTTGCGGCGCCTGGATTTGCATCGGTTTCATTGGATTTTCGTTGTGCCAAGATGCGCGTGGGGCAAGCGGCGACGTATCCATCACGCCGTCGCTGCGCGGGATCGGAAGGTGTGGTCAGGGGAGGAATGAAAATGCTCGACTCGGGTTGGCGTCGCCGCGAAATGGCCTGGCTGGTGGCCATGGCGCTGGGACTGAGTGCCTGCGGCGGAGGCGGCAACGTCAAGCCGTCGCCACCACCGCCGTCGATACCGAGTTCGCCGCCACCACCGCCGAGCACCTCGACCAACCAGCCGCCGCTGGACGCCCAGCTGACGCTCACCAACGCCGATGCTGCGCACAGCCTGGGCTACACCGGTGCCGGCGTGACTATCGGCGTGGTCGACAGCGGCATCATGCGCAACCACCCGGCGCTGATCGGGCGGGTCAGGCAGGAACTGATCTACGTCGATCCGGCCACCAACAACACCGCGATCGATGACGTGGTCGGCCATGGCACCTGGGTCTCGCAGATTGCCGCCGGCCGGGCGTTCGACAAGTTTCCCGGCGGCATCGCACCCGGTGCCAGCTTGGTTTCGGCACGCATCATCAGCGATGTCACGCCGAAGGACGATGGCTCCGGCCAGGGCAACGCGGTCACCGCCGCCGATGCGGCCTTCTTCGCGCAGACCCTGAACCCGGCCCTGATCAATGCCGGCGTGCAGGTGATGAACAACTCCTGGGGTGGCATCTACTGGGACACCACCAACGCCTCGATCAACCAGGCCTTCGCCCAGGCCTATGAACCGTTCGTGCTGCAGCACGGCGGACTGGTGGTGTTCGCGGCCGGCAACGAATCGCGCAGCAACCCCAGCGACATCGCCAGCCTGCCCAGCCTGGCGCCGCAACTGGCGCCGGGCTGGCTGGTCGCGGTGGCGGTCGACAGCAATCATCCGACCCAGCTGGCGAGTTACTCGAACGCCTGCGGCAGGGCGATGAACTATTGCCTCGCCGCACCGGGCGACGTGATCGTCAGCGACAAAGCCGCCGTCGCCGGTACCAGCCCGACCTACTGGGTGGTCAGCGGCACCTCGTTTGCGGCGCCGGAGGTTTCCGGCGTGGCCGCGCTGGTATGGCAGGCCTTCCCGTACTTCAGCAACGACCTGGTGCGGCAGACCCTGCTCGGCACCGCGCGCGATCTCGGCGCGCCCGGCCCCGACACCACCTTCGGCTACGGCATGCTGGATGCGTTCAAGGCGGTCAACGGGCCAGCCAGGTTCGACTGGGGCGATGTCACGGCGAACTTCAGCGGCACCTCGACCTGGGGCAACCCGATCTCCGGTGCCGGCGGGTTGATCAAGCAGGGGTCGGGCAGACTCAATCTCTACGCTGGCGACACCTATACCGGGCTCACCCAGGTGCAGGGCGGTGCGCTTGCCGTGTTCACGTTGCGAAGCCCTGTCGAGATTGGCGCGCAGGGCACGCTGATGTCCGCCGATACGCCGCAGAATCCCGTCGGTTTCCAGGTATTCAACAACGTGACCAACGCGGGCACGCTGGTGGTCAGCCAGGGCAACGTCAATGTAAGCGGCAACTACCTGCAGCAAGGCAACGGTCGGCTGGCGGTATCGCTGGGCTCGCAGCTGTCCGTGAACGGTACGGCCACCTTGTCCGGCGGCGACCTCTATGTGTACGGCGCCAATGCCAACTACACCGTCAACTCGCACACGACGGTGCTGTCCGCTTATGGCGGCTTGACGGGCACTTTTTCGGCCCTGAGCACGGCGCCCAGCGTGGCGCTGACCGCGACGCTGGGTTACGACGCCAGCAGCGCCTGGCTCGACGTGCAGCAGGTGAACCTGAGCCAGATCCAGGGTCTGCCATACACCGCCGCCAGCTTCAGCGCCGCACAACGCACGCAGCAGGCATTCGAACTGATCAACGGCCAGTTGCAGGGCGCCGCCGGCGGCACGCCAGCCGGTGCGGGCTTTGTCGCCGGCGCCGCAAGCCTGCAACGCGCCGTTTCCACCGAGGTCATGCAGAAGTCGCTGGACAGTCTCTCCGGCCAGTTGTACGCGGCCAGCGCAGCGATGACGTTCGAAGCGATCGACGCCGGCACACGCGCCTTGTCCGATCGTTTCGACAGCCTGCTGGATGCGTCGACCGCTGGCAGCTGGGTGCAGAATCTCGGCTATCACGGCGACATGTCGCGCAACGGTTATGGCAACGTCGGCTATGACCTCGGTGGCACCCTGATCGGCGCGGATCGTCGCGTCGGCGGCAATGGTTTCGTCGGCTATGCCTTGAGCCAGAGCCAGGGCCTGGGTCGGCTCGCCGAAGGCGCCGACCAGGGTCGCAGCCATGCGCTGGAGGCCATGGTGTATGGCGGCACGATCCGTGGTTCGTGGTACACGATGGGCCGCTTCGGCATGGGCAGTTACCGCGAGAACACGCGTCGGCAGCTTCAGCTTGGCGATCAGTTCGCCGGTGTGAGCAGCGATGGCCGGGGCCGTTACGGTGTGGCCTATGGCGAGAGCGGTTATCGCTTCGCCCTGGGCCGTGCGCGGATCACCCCGTACCTGAGCCTGCAGTACGCACGGATCAGTCGCGACGGCTTCAGCGAGCAGGGCGGCTACGGCTTCGGCCTGAAAGCCGGCGGGCAGAACACCGCACGCTGGCAGGCGGGCGCGGGCTTGCGCGCCACCAGGGAGTGGATGCTGGCACGCGGTGGCAGCCTCAGCCTGCAGGGGCGGATGTTGTGGCAGCAATCGTTCGGGCTGCGCGGCGAGGTGTTCGATGCCAGCTTCAGCGGCATCGACCAGTACTCCCCGCTCGGTGGCATCGGCCTGTCACGCTACGGCGGCGTGCTCGGCGCCACGCTGGACTGGCAGATGAACCCGCATGCCAGCTTGCAGCTCGGCTACGACCGCTACATGGGCCAGCGTCAGCAGGCGCAGATGACTACGGCGAATTTCAGCTGGTCGTTCTGATCACTTTTACGGGTGCCCGCTTCGTAGGGCGGACATTGTCCGCCGCTTTTCATGTTGCCGGAAAGCAAGAACCGGCGGGCATTGCCCGCCCTACGAGGATTTCACGCCTTGCCGTGGAACAG
>NZ_AJXW01000106.1 GCF_000264375.1 Rhodanobacter thiooxydans LCS2 | reverse complement strand
CTTCAAAGTTGAATCCGCCGGTCGGCATCCTGATTCGCTCCGTGCACGAGCAATATCGGCACCGGTTTGGTATTGCTGCTCCAGCCAGGTGCGTAATACATGAGGAATCGTGATGAATTCGGCTTGCTGCTGCCGAAGAACGTCACACGTTGACCCGACTGATCACCCCGTCCGTCAGTGGGGAAAGACTCCTGAGTAAATGCGGGCTCGGTATCGCGCCAACGTTCGACACGTTCCCAGCCATTCTGGATATTGGTGCTGTAACTGGCCTCAAGCGTCGTGGAGCCAGCGACTGCCGAACTTCCGAACGCGATGATGAATATCCCGGCTCCGACGATCACTGCTCTCTTGATGCCAAAAGATACCGGACGAAAGAATCGGGTGACTCGTAGCTTGCGCATGAGATGCTCCTGTGATTCTTACGGGATTTTATTGAATTGCGGAAGCGCAATAACCTTCAAGTGAAGTCAGGTCGCCTAACTCCAGCTTCCCCTCAATAATGGTAAATTACGCGAAGGTCGTAGGTGCGCGGCGCGGTGTAGAAAGCTAATTGCACGCCGGGAAATTCCGCCAGGTTAAAGCCCTGGACGTGCACTTTTTCGTTACCGATATTTTGCACCCCGGCACGTACCTCCCACTTGTCTTTGGCCGAACGCAACCCGACGAATGCATTCAGCAAGGTATAGGCGCGCTGACGCAGAACCGGGGAATCGGTGATTTCGGTAGCCAACGAGCTGCGATGGTTGGCGTCACCATGCAACACGACATCCAGACCATCGGCGACGGGTTGTGTCCAGGTGACGCCAACGCTTGCGTTGAGCCTGGGGCTGTTGACGAGGTCGCGTTTGCTGACATCGGTCACCACCCCGCCGACCAAGGTGCTGAACTTGTCATAATTGGCATCGAGCAGGCCCAGCGTCGCGTTGATCGACAGGTTCGGGTTCGGCTGTGCAGCCAGTTCGAACTCCAGGCCCTGGATGGTGGCAGCCGCAGCGTTGGAGAACAGGCTGACGAAGACGCCGCTGACCGGATCCGCACCAAAGCTGGTCACCTGCATATCCGTGTAATCGCTGTAGAAATAGGCTGCATTGAAGACCAACGCACCGTCCATCCAGCCGGTCTTGGCGCCGGCCTCGTAAGTCCACACGAACTCCGGCTTGAACGGCTGGAAGCTGAAATCGGTCGTGCCCCGGCCATCGAAGCCGCCGCTCTTGAAGCCACGCGCCGCCGAGGCATACAGCAACACCTCGCTGTTCGGTTTGTAGGACAACGAGAATTTTGGCGTCAACGCATCGAAGTCAGCCTTGCCATGGATTGGCGTCCCGACCACTCCTGCACCGGCAAGAAACGGCGGCGTCTTCCTGATCACCGAAACGACCGGATCGAAGAAATTCTCGAATTCCCGCCCCGAAGTCTTTTCTTCGTAGGTGTATCGCAAACCCGCGCTGAGGGCGAGCTTATCGTTGATGTTGTAGGACGCGTCAGCGAATGCGGCGTACGACTTGGTGACCTGCTTCGTGTCGGCCAGACTCGAGCTGGGAAAGCCGAACATGGTGACCGGGAAGCCGAAGATGGTGGCCGACCCGTCATCCACACCGGAGAAGGAGGTGTCGTCGTCGTGGAAGTAATACACACCCGCAGTACCGGTGAGCGGGCCACCCGCGTCGTAATTGGCGCGGAGCTCCTGGCTGAACTGGTTTTCCTTTTCCTTGAGCAAAATGTCCAGGATCGGCAACGGCGAACCGTCGGTGTCCAGATTCAGTTTGAAGTCCATGTCGCGATACGCCGTGATCGATTCGATCATCACCGCATCCGACGCCTGATAGCGCGCCGTCACCGATGCGCCATAGGCGGTAAGATCCGACAGCCCGTTCGCGTTGACCTCAACCACATACGGATCGGTAGCCTTCGGGTAGGTCACCAGCTGGCCTGACGACGTGGCACCGGTGATCGACGTTTCCCGTACCGGACTGCGCGAGGTATGAGGCCGGTCGCGCTTGCCATCCATGCTGAACAGCACCTGCAGGCGATCGCTCGGCTTCCAGTCAAGTGCCGCGCGCCCGGACAGCGTGTTCTGGTCACCATCGCTTTTGCCGTCCACCGTGTTCCTGGCATAGCCGTCACGCTCGGAATAAGCGATGGCTACCTTGCCATTCAGCGTGTCCTTGACCAACGGGCCACCGAAGCTGGCCTTGAGCACACGCTGATCGTAGTTTCCGGCCCCCACCTCCAAGTAGCCCTTGGGCGTGCGCGGTGGTGGCGACGAAACAAACTTGATGGCACCACCGATGGTATTGCGCCCGTACAACGTGCCTTGCGGACCGCGCAGTACTTCGATCCGGTCGACATCGAACAGCTCCAGGAAGGCAGCCTGCGAGCGCGCGATGAACACGTCATCGACATAGATGCCCACACCCGGATCGGCGAAGGCCAGCGAGTCGTTCTGACCGACGCCGCGGATGTAGACGACGGCGTTCGCGCCATCTCCCTTGTCGAGATACAGATTCGGCACCGCATGCTGGATACCGGAAATATCGTCCGCATGCAGATCCGACAGCTGCTGTTGGCTGAAGGCCGAAATGGCGACCGGTACATCCTGCAACCACTCGTCGCGGCGGCGCGCGGTGACCTTGACGGCTTCCAGCTTGGTAGCTTCGCTCTTCCTGGCCTGGCCTGGAGATGTCGCAGCCTGCTGGGTCATATTGTCATCGACAGGGACCTGTTGGGCGTGCAATGGCGCGCCGAACGCAAACCCCAGCACCAGACCGATCGCCGAACTCAGATGCGTGCGTTTCATGACGTCCCCCTGTTGTAATGGCATCGCTCGCGCGAATGCGGATGAGGGAGAGTAGGCGGCGCCTTGCGCTGGCGGCACTTGTACCTTCGTACAGTGCCGCCGGCAGGGAGCGTCCGGGATACTCGGCGCCACGTCGTGGCGGGAGGTTCGTGGATGGCTTTTCTGATCGTGCTGGCCGCACTGTGCTTTCTGATGTTCGCGGCCTATCGCGGCTACAGCGTCATCCTGTTCGCCCCGATCGCCGCGCTCGGCGCGGTGCTGCTGACCGAGCCGTCGCTGGTCGCGCCGATGTTCACCGGCCTGTTCATGGACAGGATGGTCGGCTTCCTCAAGCTGTACTTTCCGGTATTCATGCTGGGCGCCGTGTTCGGCAAGCTGATCGAGCTGTCCGGCTTTTCCAAGGCCATCGTGGCCGCCACCATCGGCCTGGTCGGGCGCAGCCGGGCGATTCTCTCCATCGTGCTGGTCTGCGCGCTGCTGACCTATGGCGGTGTGTCGCTGTTCGTGGTGGTGTTCGCGGTGTACCCGTTCGCGGCGGAGCTGTTTCGCCAGTCGGACATCCCCAAGCGGCTGATCCCGGGCACCATCGCGCTGGGCGCGTTCACCTTCACCATGGATTCGCTACCGGGCACGCCGCAGATCCAGAACATCATTCCCACCTCGTTCTTCGGCACCAACACCTGGGCCGCGCCATGGCTGGGCACGATCGGCACGGTGTTCATCCTGGCCGTCGGCCTGACTTACCTGGACTGGCGCCGGCGCAAGGCCGCCGCGGCCGGCGAAGGCTACGGCGACAACCTGGTCAACGAGCCGGCCGCGTTCGAGGGCGGCAAGCTGGCCCATCCGCTGGTCGCGCTGCTGCCGCTGGTGCTGGTGGGCGTGTGCAACAAGCTGTTCACCGACCTGATCCCGCGGGTTTATGGCGAGACGCAGTCGTTCCTGCCCAGCGTGGTGGGCAGTGCCAAGCCGGTGGTGCAGGAAGTGTCGAAGGTGGCCGCGATCTGGGCGGTCGAGGGCGCGCTGCTGGTCGGCATTCTGTGCGTGCTGGCGTTTGCCTGGCGTGCGGTGACCAAACATCTCGCCGCGGGCAGCCAGGCGGCAGTGGGCGGCGCGCTGCTGGCATCGATGAATACGGCTTCCGAATACGGCTTCGGCGCGGTGATCGCCGCCCTGCCTGGCTTCAAGCTGGTGGCCGATGCGCTGCACACGATCCCGAACCCGCTGATCAATGAAGCGGTTACCGTCACCGCACTGGCCGGCATCACCGGCTCGGCGTCCGGCGGCATGAGCATCGCGCTGGGTGCGATGGCCGAAACCTTCATCGCCAACGCGAACGCTGCCGGCATTCCGATGGAAGTGCTGCACCGGGTCGCTGCGATGGCCTCCGGCGGCATGGACACGCTGCCGCACAACGGCGCCGTGATCACCTTGCTGGCGGTGACCGGGCTGACCCATCGGCAGTCCTATCGGGACATCTTCGCGATCACCGTGATCAAGACCCTGGCGGTGCTGGTGGTGATCGGGGCGTATTATTTCCTCGGGGTGGTGTAGTGCGCCGGCGGATTGCGGGCTGCAGGCCGGATGAACGGATCGAAGAAATGACGGGCAAGTTGTCACACAAGTCCGTATAATCGGTCAATTCGCCCTTCAAAAACCTGCGTGACGGCCTCCGAGCCGCCCGAGCCGATCCCATGTCCATCGAAAAACTGCGCAATATCGCCATCGTCGCCCACGTCGACCACGGCAAGACCACCCTCGTCGATTGCCTGCTCAAGCAGTCCGGCACGCTCAACGAGCGCACCGTGCTGGCCGAGCGCGTGATGGACTCGAACGACCAGGAAAAGGAACGCGGCATCACCATCCTGGCCAAGAACACCGCGATCACCTGGAACGGCAACCGCATCAACATCGTCGACACCCCCGGCCACGCCGACTTCGGCGGCGAAGTGGAGCGCGTGCTGTCGATGGTGGACTCGGTGCTGATCCTGGTCGACGCGATGGACGGCCCGATGCCGCAGACCCGCTTCGTGACGCAGAAAGCGTTCGCGATGGGCTTCAAGCCGATCGTGGTGATCAACAAGGTCGACCGCCCCGGCGCGCGCCCGGAGTGGGTCGTCGAGCAGGTCTGGGACCTGTTCGACCGCCTCGGCGCCACGCCCGAGCAGATGGATTTCCCGATCGTCTACGCCTCGGCGCTGAATGGCTACGCCAGCCTCAGCGACGACGTGCGCGAAGGTGACATGACCCCGCTGTACGAAGCGATCATGCAGCACGTCAGCAAGCCCGACGTCGATCCGGACGGCCCGTTCCAGATGCGCATCAGCCAGCTGGACTACAACAACTTCGTCGGCGTCATCGGTATCGGCCGCATCCAGCGCGGCACGCTGAAGAAGAACATGCCGGTGGCGGTGATCGACCGCCACGGCAAGAAGCGCCAGGGCAAGGTGCTGCAGGTGCTGGGCTTCATGGGCCTGGAGCGCATCGAGCAGGAAACCGCCGAGGCCGGCGACATCGTCGCCATCTCGGGCATCGCCGACCTGACCATCTCCGACACGATCTGCGCGCTGGACACGCCGGAAGCGCTGCCCGCGCTGACCGTCGACGAGCCGACCATCAGCATGACTTTCCAGGTGAACAATTCGCCGTTCGCCGGCAACAAGGACCTCAGCGGCGGCAAGTTCCTCACCAGCCGCCAGCTCAAGGACCGCCTGGAGCGCGAGCAGGTGCACAACGTGGCGCTGAAGGTCGAGCAGGGTTCGGACGCCGACAAGTTCCTGGTCTCCGGCCGCGGCGAGCTGCATCTGTCGGTGCTGATCGAGAACATGCGCCGCGAAGGCTACGAGCTCGCCGTATCGCGCCCGGAAGTGATCATCAAGGAAATCGACGGCCAGAAGATGGAGCCGATCGAGCAGTTGGTGGTCGACGTCGAGGAGACCCACCAGGGTCCGGTGATGGAACGCCTCGGCATGCGCAAGGGCCAGCTCAAGAACATGGAGCCCGACGGCAAGGGCCGCGTGCGCCTGGAGTACATGATCCCGGCGCGTGGCCTGATCGGCTTCCAGAACCAGTTCAAGACCCTCACCCAGGGCTCGGGCCTGCTGTTCCACGTGTTCGACCATTACGGTCCGAAGGAAGAAGGCCAGATCGCCAAGCGCCTCAACGGCGTGATGATCGCCAACGCCGGCGGCACCACCCCGGCCTACTCGCTGGGGCCGCTGCAGGATCGCGGCAAGCTGTTCGCGGCCGAGGGCGACAACGTGTATGAAGGCCAGCTGGTCGGCATCCACGCCAAGGACAACGACCTCACGGTGAACGTGATCAAGCCCAAGCCGCTGACCAACATGCGCGCCTCGGGCAAGGACGACGCGATCCAGCTGACCCCGGCGATCAAGTTCACGCTGGAGCAGGCGCTGGACTTCATCGACGACGACGAGCTGGTCGAGGTCACCCCGAAGGAAATCCGCTTGCGCAAGAAGCACCTCACCGAGAACGATCGCAAGCGCGCCTCGCGCGGCTGAGCGAGCCGTTCAGTGTACCCACGCCAAAGGCCGCCGGAAGGCGGCCTTTGGTTATGCTCATAGAGTGACCAACGACAACACCTACGCCCACCAAAGCCCCCCGGATCAAGTCCGGGCGGACTCTGAGCGTAGGACCAAAGGGTCGAAGTCGAAGGGACGCGTCACCCCTTTCGCAAGAACGCCACCCTCTGTGACTGGCAAAAGCAGGCAACCGCGAAATTGCCTGTCCAACGATTCGGACGTCTATCAGGAACGAACGGCGTGCAGCGGCCCGGAATCGTCCGTGTTGGCAGCCGCAGCCTCCTGCTCATCTGACCTGGCCTCCAGATACGTCGCAAGGCCGAACAAGGCAAAGCCGTAGACGACGGCGGCACCGATGATCTTGAACATGACTCCACTCCTCTGATTTGAGCCTTCAGCAGCCTTGATCCAATGGCGCATCCGGCGTGTCGTGCAGACTTCCCACCGACCCGGCGGATCGGCTTGGAGGCATGCTAGGGAAGCGGTTCGACAGGTGGTGTCAGGGCGGTGACAAGTCGCTTCTGTGTGACAGCCCCTGTCAGTGCTCGCAGCTAGGATGACTTGACGCACCCGGTGCGGTGACCGACATCATGCCGGCGCCCCTACTCTACACAGAGGTACCCGCGATGCTCATGGCCATCGGCGCTATGGTGGTGCATGGCGTCGTCTCGTCCAGCAACCTGTCCCAGAGCCTTGGACGCCCATATCACTCTCCAGGCACTTTCATGCTTCAGCATAAGGAAGATTGAAATGGAGATCCTCAGCCTCTTTCGTCCTTGCCATATTTCCTCGGCCCAAATCGCCAGGGAGCGGCCACGAATCATCGTGGCAATGGAGCGCAGCTTGCGCCCCCACCGATCCCCATGCACCCAAAAAAGCGATGGATCCCCATGATGTGCTGCCCAATTGATAACTCTGGTCAGGCGCAGGCACGCGTGATGCCGACAGTCGCCTCAGCACAGTTGCACTGTGGGCGTGGTGAATACTTCCGCATGTGCACACCGCCCTTGTGTCGGCAGAATCGAATTGCAGACGAAACCACGCACCTGGCAATACTCGCCTATCCAGTGATGCCGCACTTCGATACGATCAAGCGGTCACGCATTGGTGCGTAGCTATCGGCAAGTCGAAGCGGAAGACGAGGGTAAACGCTATGGATGCAAAGGCTCTCAAGGAACAACACCACCAGGTGCGTGATGGCCAGCCAGAGGCCCTGCGAGTGCGCATCCACCGCGCCATCAGCTGGCTGGCGCGCGCGGAACAGGAAAAGGAAGACGTAGACGCCCGCTACATCTTTCTCTGGATCGCCTTCAACGCGGCTTACGCCAGCGAGTTCGGGTTCGAGCAGAAGGAGCGCGACCAGGTACGCCAGTTCATCGACCGGCTGCTGCGACTGGATGGCGAACAGCGCCTGCACGACGCGCTGTTCCGCCAATTCAGCGGGCCGATCCGCACGCTGATCGACAACCGTTTCGTGTTTGAGCCGTTCTGGCGGGCCATGCGCAACCACGAGTCCGATGGCGCATGGGAAACCTCCTTCACCACCAGCCGCAAACTCGCGCTGCGAGCCCTGATAGAGAAGGACACCGCCACCCTGCTCTCCATCCTGCTGGATCGGCTCTACGTGCTGCGCAACCAGTTGATCCATGGAGGTGCCACATGGGGTGGCGTCACCAATCGGGCGCAGGTGAAGGACGGAGCTGCCATCCTTGGCGTGTTATTGCCCAACGTGATCGACCTGATGATGCGCGGTGGCGAAGACGACTTTGGCTACATCGCCTATCCCGTAATTTGATTACAGTCGGCAACGCACGTCGAAAGACATCCACGACACCGAGAAGAAATTCGGTGAACATGCATCGTTCGGAGAACTGATCATGCCGTTTCGCGCATCACCCATGACTTTTTTCTGTGCTCATTGCGGATGGAAAAACACGATCATCCCATCAAGCGATGTAGTGCATATTCCGCCAAGCTGCCCGAAGTGTGGCGAAGGCCCGGTAACCCATCGCATGGCAACCAAGATCGAAGCCTTGGCCGCACGACTTGGTTTTATGCGAATGTAACCCGATATTGTCAACCATTACCGCTGCTTCCGGGGCAACGCCGACAAAGTCATCTTTGGGTCAGCCCGCGCGTCAAAATTTCACATCCACAGCCAACCTCTATTTCTGATTTTCTTTGGCGACTGGGTTCTACTCCGTTGAACTCGCCGCCGCTGTTGAATCCCTACGCCGCGAACATCAGAATTTCCTTGGATTCAGAGGCTTGATCCAGTACACCTGGGTGCGCGATCTCCAACCCAATCAGGTCAGATTCGTAGGTAAGAGCTGGGACAACCCTCTTCCCACGCTCCAAGAAGGACGTTACTTCGGCGAGGTGGCCAACGGTCATTTGGGATGCGACATCACGATCGCCGGAGAGGGCTTCGATGCGACACTTGTTGAGTGTGGAAATATCGTCAGCAAGCCCAATTAGGCACTCCTGACCGTATTTTGGGGCACCGGATCTCATCTGGACGTGTGAAAGCATGAGCCCGATGTTCATGAGGCGATCTTGCAAGAGCGCGATCTCACCGAAACGACTCATGCTGCTCGCCGCCGAAGACGCATACTTTTCCAGAACGAGCTTGGTGAACTGGTACTCATGATGGAATGTGGGCACAAGGGATTTCAGGTGCTCGACGTCGCCCTGTTCGCAGAACTGCTTTGCCGAGAGCAATAGGGATCGGAATCGCGCCTCGTCACCGAGGAGGCTACGATCATGCGCTTCCCCCACCAGTCGCAATGTCTGCGCGATACCTTTCGACTGCTCCTGAATCTGCGCACTGACCTTGTCCAGCTTTCTACAGACAATCACAAACCCCGCAGCGGAAACCGCGAGATTCAAGCCTGACAGCGCCAAGTTGGCGACCTGCAAACCCTGAAGCACATTCATGCTTTGCTGGA
Organism: Rhodanobacter thiooxydans LCS2; assembly: GCF_000264375.1. GTDB lineage: Bacteria > Pseudomonadota > Gammaproteobacteria > Xanthomonadales > Rhodanobacteraceae > Rhodanobacter > Rhodanobacter thiooxydans. The sequence goes on along the minus strand of NZ_AJXW01000106.1, from coordinate 25,419 downwards.
GCTGACTCACCCCTCCTTGCAGAGAGCCAAGGCCATCCTGAACCACCGACTGTAGCCTCTGGATGCTCTCCTGCGCCTGGAGCGCATCACCGGGGTACATGAGGTGACCCGCAATCTGCCCTCCCTTACCGGTTCCGGCGGCATGACGGACTACACCGCCATGCAGGGTGTATTCGCCATTTCCGATTCGGGCCATGACATCAGGCAGATCGGGCAGGGCACGCCAGAGCGCGTCAACAGTCACAGGCATGCGCGTAGACCCTCGGTGTAAGTAGAAAAATCAGCATCAAATCGGGTGCGGCGAATCTTGGCGACCTGAAGCACCGCAGGAATGGTGATGCGGAACGCCGGACCGACCGCTTGGAAAACAGCCAATCCCGTGGCACCGAGCGCCAGTGGCGGGAAATTCATCGTGGCTGCACGGCTGCCAATGACGTCGACTAAGCCCATGGTTCCTGCGGCCGCTACCACACCCGCAACGGTACCCGATGCGATCATCAATCCTTGGATGATCTGCCCAAGCAAGTCAGACAGGGCAACGCCTCCGACAGCTAGGGCCTTCGCGCCCTCCGGCGCGTACTTGTCGATGGCCCTCGTAATGACGATATCTTCAAGGGCGAAGATGTCGTCATCCTGCGCAGGTTTTCCGCCGAGCTTCTTCTCAACATCGATCACAAGCTCTTTGTAGCCCCGACCTTCCGGCCTCCCCAGATTAACCAGACTGTTACCGCCAAATGCCCGTATCTCCGCTTCCAGAACATCAGGGATTGATTGCAAATCCCCTTTTTCCCGACGCTTCAAGATGATCGCCTTGACACCACTGTCCAGCGCGATACGCCCTTTGCCGCTGTCGGTGATGAGATCGGCCAGCACCTCCAAGTCTAAGGATGTTGCCTGTGAAAACAGATCGATCAAAGACCGATTTCGTGGCACGACAAATTCCATTGCATCTTCTCCCGTAAGTTCTTTCCAACTCTGTTGGTTCCGCGCACCTCAACCAGAGGCAGATCCCATAGCGTTGCGGCGCATCACCCGAGATACAGCTTCACACCAGCCTCCAAAGATTCTCGCAACCACCCCGGTTCCAGAATCCGCACATGCGGAATCCAATACCGCACCAGCGACAGAATCTGGTTCTCGTTACTGACACGACTGCTGACGATCAACCCACCGTTCTCCAGTTCCTTGTCGATGACCTGTAACGGCAACAGCTTGCGCCGCTTGAAGTAATAGGCGACCTGCGGGGCGACGCTCAGCAGGACTTCCGTCTTTTCCTCGCCGAACCAGACGTCGTCCTCTTCCTCGATCTGCCGCTGGATATCGACACGCGGCTCAAAGCCGTCGCTGCCCACCATCAACTGGCTGATGCGGCTCAGCGAGAAGGACTTGAGTCGCCCATCATCCGTGGCGGCCAGGTACCAGATACCCTTGTTGTTGACGAGGCGATAGGGTTCCAGCGAGCGTCGCTTGTCCGCGTAGGTCAGCGTGCAGCGCTTGCGGCCTCGGATAGCCTTGTCGAGTTGCTGGAACTGCGCATCGTGCGGCTTCAATTTCTCGTAGCGGTGGCCCCTGACGAGGAAGCTGCTCTGGCTGAGGGTGTCCAGCAAGGCCATGAGGAAGCGGGAGCTGTTTTGCGGGAACAAGTCCTCCACGCCCACGAGTTTGGCGAAGGTTTCCAGATCCTTCGGGTGTAGCTTGCCCTGATACTCGGGAACCAGCCGGTACTTGCCGTCCAGCGAGCGCTCGGCAATGCCCTTGAGGCGGTTGAGGTCACGATAGATCGTGCGTTCGTCCACGCGGAACTCGTCCGCCAGATCCTGGGGACTGAAGGACTCGCCTTGGTTGAGCTTCAGTAGGACGCTGGCCAGCCGGGAGGCCAGCTTTTCATGATCGGACTTGCTCATTCCCATCCCACTTTGATCATATGCGGGATCGAGTCTGCGGCGGCGGCCTGACAGGATGTGTCATCGTGCCGTGCCACCCTTTCCTTCCATGTTGTGATGCGTGTCGACACTACCGGCGCGGCCCGGCCAGAGCGGGCTTCCAGCACCGAACCACGGGTTGTAAATCGGCTCCCGGCATGAATGCCGTCCCATACCAAACCGGACATCGCCCCTGTCACCAACGCCCCCTATTGTCTTCCGTGCTAAATGCCGTTCACTGGCAGAAGATCGACACGTGCGAAGTCCAGTCGCCACTGTCCTGTTCAATCAATCTATCACTACCTGCTTCATTTTTGACGGCACATTTCCATGCGCTCGCCGAACCGCATCGAGGCGCGACGTCGGCCCTCATCTCATGGGAAGGCCAGTACTTCGGTTTTCATTCGTCTGCGTTCGGCCCTCCCGCAGGAACCGGTCAGCTCGCAGACGGCGATTTTCCTCCATTGTCGAAGAGCATCGCCCATCAGCGGGCTCCTTATACGTTGGTCATCAAAGGCGACAAAGAGTAGGGTTAGCCCTTCACGCCTCTGACCCGCAGGCCGGGTCGCTGCCTGGCAAGCTTGCGCAGCAGTTCGGCAAAGGCCTGCAGGTCATCGTGCCAGGGCGAGGCGTCGCGCCAGTACAGCGCGATATCGCGGCCGCTCGCCTGCCCCTTGAGTTTCGCCAGCGCGATGTTCGGCATCGAGGCCAGCCGCTCGTGCGCCAGCGCCGGCACCAGCGCGTAGCCACCGCGCAGGCTGACCAGGGCGGCCAGGCTTTCCAGGCTGACGTCCTGCACGTGGCCGTGCTCGCTGCCATCGCCGTCGAGGCCGTCGGCGTGGCTTTCGGCCATCAGCGTGGCCTCGGCCGGGTCGAGCTGGGCCAGCGCGATGCTGTCGTGGCCGGCCAGCGGATGGTCGGCACGCAGCATCAGTTCCCATGGCTCGAAGAACAGCGGGCGCGAAGCGATCCCGCTGGTCGCCGCGGCCGGCGGCGCCAGCACCGCGTCGAGTTCGCCCTCGCCCAGGCGGCGCAGCAGCCCGCGCGGCTTGCCTTCGGAGATGCCCAGCCGTGCGCCGGGGAAATGCTGCGGAAACGGCGCGATCAGGTGCGGCAGCAGGTACGGCCCCAGCGAGGCCGGCACGCCCAGGCGCAGCTCGCCGCCGAACGCGACCTCGCCGGCGCGGGCAACCTGCTGCAGGTGCTCGGCGGCGGCCAGCAGCGCATCGATCTGCTGCAGCAAGCGCTGGCCGCCGGCAGTAGGCACGATCTTCCGGCCACCACGCTCGAACAGCGGCGCACCCAGCGCCTGCTCCACCTTCTGCACCTGGTGCGACAGCCCGGACGGGCTGATGTGCATCGCCCGCGCGGCACTGTTGAAACTGCCGTGGCGATGCACCGCCTGCACCAGCGCGAGGTCGCGCAACGAGACCGCGGCCAGGCCCATCGAAATCATCGCATGCTGCATGTCATCAAAGGCGTTTGCGTGTGCCGGGCATCGGATCCATCCTGTGCGGCGAAGTCGCCACAAAACTGCGCGCAGTGTACCCCGTCGATGCGGCCTGCCGGCACTTGGCATGGCCGCATTGCAGCCTTCGCCGAACGCCGCCGAGTCGCGGCCCTCCGGGGTTTGCGCGATAATCGCGTTTTTGCCGGAACGGCGAACCCCACGCCATTCCGGCACCGTCGTCGAGTCATCCCAGCCGCAGGATCCAGCCAGGAGCACGTCCCCATGAAAGACACCTTTTCTGTACGCGATACCCTCGAGGTCAACGGCAAGAAGTACGCCTTCGCCAGCCTGACCAAGCTGGGTCAGCGCTTCGACCTGAAGCGGCTGCCGTACTCGATGAAGATCCTGCTGGAAAACCTGCTGCGCCACGAGGACGGCGTCGACGTCAGCGCGAAGGAAGTCGAGGCCGTCGCGACATGGGACGCCAAGGCCGAGCCTTCCACCGAGATCGCCTTCATGCCGGCGCGCGTGATCCTGCAGGACTTCACCGGCGTGCCCTGCGTAGTGGACCTGGCCGCGATGCGCGACGCCGTGGTGAAACTCGGCGGCGACGCCACCCAGATCAACCCGCTGACGCCGGTCGAGCTGGTCATCGACCACTCGGTGCAGGTGGACGTGTTCGGCTCCGAGGACGCACTGGAACAGAACGTCGAGATCGAGTTCCAGCGCAACCAGGAACGCTACAGCTTCCTGCGCTGGGGCCAGAAGGCATTCAACAGCTTCAAGGTGGTGCCGCCGCGCACCGGCATCGTGCACCAGGTGAACCTGGAACATCTGGCCCGTGTGGTCATGGGCAGTGAAATCGATGGCCAGCTGTGGGCGTATCCGGACACCGTGTTCGGCACCGACTCGCACACCACCATGATCAACGGCCTGGGCGTGCTGGGCTGGGGCGTGGGCGGCATCGAGGCCGAGGCGGCGATGCTGGGCCAGCCCTCGTCCATGCTGATTCCGCAGGTGGTCGGCGTCAAACTCTCCGGCAAGCTGGGCGAAGGCGTCACCGCCACCGACCTGGTGCTCACCGTCACCCAGATGCTGCGCAAGCTGGGCGTGGTGGGCAAGTTCGTGGAGTTCTTCGGCCCGGGCCTGAAGCACCTGGCGCTGGCCGACCGCGCCACCATCGGCAACATGGCACCCGAGTACGGCGCCACCTGCGGCATCTTCCCAATCGACCAGGAGGCGCTGAACTACCTGCGCCTGTCCGGCCGCAGTGCGGAACAGATCGCGCTGGTCGAGGCCTATGCCAAGGTACAGGGCCTGTGGCATGACGAGAGCACCCCGGTTCCGGATTTCTCCACCGTGCTGGAGCTCGACCTGGCCGACGTGAAGCCGTCGATGGCCGGCCCGAAGCGTCCGCAGGATCGCGTGCTGCTGGCCGATGCGCAGCGAAACTTCCGCGAGGTGGTCGGCCCGCTCACCGCCAACCGCAAGAGGGGCAACGGCGACGTCCAGCGCTATGTCAACGAAGGCGGCTCCGGTGCGATCGGCAATCCCGCCAACGCCATCAACGAAGCCGGCGTGCTGGTGGAGAAGAACGGTGAGAGCTTCCGCCTCGGCGACGGCGCGGTGGTGATCGCCGCGATCACCTCCTGCACCAACACCTCCAACCCGGCGGTGATGCTGGGCGCCGGCATCCTGGCGAAGAAGGCGGCGGCGCGGGGCCTGAAGGCCAAGCCGTGGGTGAAGACCTCGCTCGCACCCGGCTCGAAGGTGGTCACCGACTACCTGGAGAAGACCGGCCTGCTGCAGGAACTGGAGAAAATCAACTTCTACCTGGTGGGCTACGGCTGCACCACCTGTATCGGCAACTCCGGCCCGCTGCCGGTGGAAATCAGCAAGGGCATCGCCGACGGCGACCTGGCGGTCTCGGCGGTGCTCTCCGGCAACCGCAACTTCGAGGGCCGCGTCCACGCCGAGGTCAAGCTGAACTACCTGGCCTCGCCGCCGCTGGTGGCCGCCTATGCGCTGGCCGGCACGCTGAACATCGACCTTACCAAGGACGCGATCGGCACCGGCAGCGACGGCACGCCGGTGTACCTCAAGGACATCTGGCCGAGCAACCAGGAAATCTCCGACGCGATCGCCGGCGCGATCAACCCGGAGATGTTTGCCAAGAACTACGCCGACGTGTTCAAGGGCGACAGCCGCTGGAACGCGATCGCCTCGCCGGACGGCGCGGTGTACCGCTGGGACGATTCCACCTACATCAAGAACCCGCCCTACTTCGACGGCATGACCATGGCGCTGGGCAAGGTCGAGGACATCCACGGCGCCCGCGCGCTGGGCGTGTTCGGCGACTCGATCACCACCGACCACATCTCGCCGGCCGGCGCGATCAAGAAGGACAGCCCGGCGGGCCGCTTCCTGATCGGGAAAGGCGTGCAGCCGAAGGACTTCAACTCCTACGGCTCGCGCCGCGGCAACGACGACGTGATGGTGCGCGGCACCTTCGCCAACATCCGCATCAAGAACCTGATGCTCGACAACGTCGAAGGCGGCTACACCCTGCACGTGCCATCGGGCGAGCAGCTGGCGATCTACGACGCCGCGATGAAGTACAAGGCGGAGAAGACGCCGCTGGTGGTGCTGGCCGGCAAGGAATACGGCACCGGCTCCTCGCGCGACTGGGCGGCCAAGGGCACCCTGCTGCTCGGCGTGAAGGCGGTGATCGCCGAGAGCTTCGAGCGTATCCACCGCTCCAACCTGGTCGGCATGGGCGTGCTGCCGTGCACCTTCAAGGACGGCCAGAACGCGCAGACGCTGGGGCTGACCGGCAAGGAAACCTTCGACATCACCGGCCTGGACGACGGCAACGCGAAGGAAGCCACGGTCACCACCACCGCCGCCGACGGCAGCAAGAAGCAGTTCGCCGTGAACGTGATGCTGCTGACGCCGAAGGAGCGCGAGTTCTTCCGCCACGGTGGCATCCTGCAGTACGTGTTGCGCCAGTTGGCGGGCAAAAAGGCCGCCTGAGCTCCAGCGCGAGCCTTGTGTCGAACGGGAATCGCCCTGGTCTCCGGGGCGGTTTCCTTGCACGCGAAGAAATCGCAGGAACCCGCTCGCAGGCGGGCTCTTGCTTTTGCGAATCCCGAATCCCGAATCCCGAATCCCGAATCCCGGCTTTCAAAGCATCGCCCGCGGGCGGCCCTCTACAATGAATGCTCCCAGCTCGCTGTGTAGCAACGCCACGAGCCGCCTTCCTTGCGCCACGCGGACTCGACTTGATAGACCCCCAACTGGTCGGGCAGCAGCTTGCCGCCGCTGGTCAGCGTGACGGTGAAGCTCGCCACCATCCGTTCGCCACGGGGTTCGACCGACACCGGCCCCATGGTCACCCCGATGTGTTCGCCGCGCAGCGCCGGCAGCCTGATCATGCTGGTCAATCCGCGCCGGTCCAGTTGCCCCCCATTGCCGTCGAAGTCATCGCTCAGCAGAGCGCCCACGTCGCTGGCCGAACCCGCTTCGGCCGCCTGCGCGATCGACGCGATGGCGGCGCGCACCTGCGCCTCGTCCGGCGTGCGTCCACAGGCCGGCAACGCCAGCGCGAGCAGCAGCAGAACGATCGGCAAAAAGACGGTTTTCCCCGGTGCCATCATCGACGCAACTCGTTGCAGTGCGGCTTGCCGCTGTACGCGGGCGTATGCTCCAATCAACTGGCGCATGGGCGATGATGGAGGCTGACGCCGTTCGATTCCATCATTCGCTCCATCGTCATCGACAAACCAGGGAACCCAAAGCATGAGCAACGAACGTCCGTGGCTGGAGAACTATCCAGCCGGCGTGCCTGAACAGATCGACGTCAGCCAATATGCTTCAGTATCGGCGGTCCTGGAAGAATCGTTCACCCGCTTCCGCGACCGCCCGGCGTTCGCCAGCTTCGGCCGCCAGCTCAGCTACGGCCAGATCGACGAGATGAGCCGCCAGTTCGCCGGCTACCTCACCGGCGTGCTCAAGCTCGGCAAGGGCGATCGTGTCGCGATCATGATGCCGAACGTGCTGCAGTATCCGATCGCGTTGTTCGGCACGTTGCGTGCCGGCCTGGTGGTGGTCAACACCAACCCGATGTATACCGCGCGCGAGCTCAAGCACCAGCTTGAGGATTCCGGCACCAAGGCGATTGTGGTGCTGGACAATTTCGCCGCCACCTTGCAGCACGTGGTGGCCGAGACCCACGTGCAGCACATCATCACCACCGGCATCGGCGACCTGCTCGGCTTTCCCAAGGGCGCGCTGATCAACTTCGTGCTGAAGTACGTGAAGAAGATGGTGCCGGCGTTCCACCTGCCGCATGCCGTGCGCTTTCGCGACGCGCTGGCGCGCGGCGCTGCGCATCCGCTGCAGCCGGTGACGCTGACCCACAACGATATCGCGTTCCTGCAATACACCGGCGGCACCACCGGCGTGGCCAAGGGCGCCATGCTGACCCACGGCAACATGGTGGCGAACATGCTGCAGGCCGCTGCCTGGATCGGCACCGACCTGGTCACGCCCGGCGAAGAGGTGATCATCACCGCGCTGCCGCTGTACCACATCTTCTCGCTGACCGCGAACGGCCTGGTGTTCATGCGGCTGGGCGGACTCAACTGGCTGATCACCAACCCGCGCGACATGCCCGGCTTCGTCAAGGAACTGCACAAGTCCGGCTTCACCGCGCTGACCGGCGTCAACACGCTGTTCAACGGCCTGCTCAACACGCCCGGTTTCTCCGAACTGGACTTCTCGAAACTGCACCTGACCCTGGGCGGCGGCATGGCGGTGCAGCGCGCCGTGGCCGAACGCTGGAAGAAGGTCACCGGCTGCACCCTGGCCGAGGCGTACGGGTTGACCGAAACCTCGCCGGCGGTCTGCATCAACCCGCTCGACCTCAAGGAATACAACGGCTCGATCGGCCTGCCGGTGCCGTCCACCAATGTGGCGATCTGGTCGGAGGACGGCAAGCCGCTGTCCGTTGGCGAAGTCGGCGAACTGATGGTGCAGGGCCCGCAGGTCATGAAGGGCTACTGGAATCGTCCGGACGAGACCGCCAAGGTGCTCGATGCCAATGGCTGGCTGCACACCGGCGACATCGCGAAGATGGACGCGAATGGCTACTTCTATATCGTCGACCGCAAGAAGGACATGATCCTGGTGTCCGGCTTCAACGTGTACCCGAACGAGGTCGAGGACACCGTCATGCAGCATCCCGGCGTGCTCGAGGTGGCTGCGGTCGGCGTGCCGGACGAGCATTCCGGCGAGGTGGTGAAGCTGTTCGTGGTGCGCAAGGACCCGAACCTCACCGAGGAGGCGCTCAAGCAGTTCTCCCGCGAGAACCTCACCGGCTACAAGCGGCCCAAACTGATCGAGTTCCGCGACAGTCTGCCCAAGAGCAACGTGGGCAAGATCCTGCGCCGCGAACTGCGCGACGAGAAGAAAGTCCCGGCCTGAGTTCCGCGCGGCACCTGCAACCGAAAACGCCCGCACATGCGGGCGTTTTTCATGGGCTGGCCGCGTTCGCTCAGCCGTCCTTCCAGTACTCCAGGATATCGGCGTAACCGCCCAGCAGGTTCCACAACGGCACCTGCTTGTCCTCGGGGATGCGGCTGTAGGAAAAACCGATGTGATGGTCGGAGATACGCGCCACCACGGCTTCGAGGTGGATGTGCAGGTTGTTGCCAAAGATCATGTCGAGTACCCAGCTCTGCCCGACGTGACCCGACCAGCCCAGCGGGCGACGCAACAGCGCACCGGTCGCCGAAATATCGACCAGCTCGGTCGGGCGCGACTCACCATTGCTGCTCATCAGCACTGTCGTCTCGATCTGCATGCGCGCCGGACGCAGCTGCTCCGGTGCGCCGCCATCCTGCCCGTTCTTGTCGATCGCCATCAGTTCCACCACCTGTTTGCACTTGCGCCCCGATGAGGGCACTGCGTCCAACATCGTCCTGAAATCTTGCTGCCGTATCATTCGCCGGCGATACCACTGCGCCATGGCCGGTCAGAATGGTCTGCTGTTGCCAAAGCAATCACCATGCCATCCCATATGCCACGCCTCGCCGAACGTCGGCCCGGACCTGCATGCGTCTCGCCCACCCGGGCCACCCGGACCCGGGACCTGCATCGTGGCAGCACCGCCATCGCGACGCATGCCACTGACTGCCCGGCGTCGCCGAATACAATGCTGACGCGAGCCTGACCCAATTCGACGCATTAGGTCACATGCGGCCCCTGCCGCACTCACGGTGCATCGGTTCCCTCTGGCGCAGTCCGCCTATTGTGCCTGTCGATGGCGTTGGTGCGAAACCGGCAAACACCCGCCACCAGTGCCTTGCGGGCGGCCACGGCCACTGGCAGCCTGCGCTGGACTTGGCGCCGGCTAACCGCTACTCTTGCCCCACGCGTGGCTCCATGGAATTGTTTGCCGAGCACTTCCGGCGCCCCTTGGCATCCATTCGATTGCTCTCGAACCGACCAGTGAACAGCCGGTGGCGTTGTTTCCCGCCCTCCCTGGCTTGACGTCCCTGCCGTGGCTGACAACCCGCAGTCGACGCGCGATGGTCGCTGACGACCTGCCTGACCGAACCGCCATCGAGTGGCTTCGTCATGCCCGTCGTGACGATGGCGTCCGCCGCGCCTCGACCGAACAAGTGTGAAGAACGCAGTACCCCGGGAATACCGCCTCACCGCTGTGTTCCGAGTACGGACATCCGATGCCGTGTCGGCATGGGAATGGATCCGATCATGTTGAACGCACTGCACAGCCGCTGAAGACGGCCCATGACACGCATTGATGAGCACTGAGCCCGTCGAGCCACAGAGCCAGGTCGTCGCACCGCAGGACGCATTTGCGCCGGTACCGCAACAGCAGGAAATGCCGCTGGCCATCGTGCACGGCCAGCCGCTGCTGCAGATGCCGCAGGACCTGTACATTCCGCCGGATGCGCTCGAGGTCATCCTGGAGGCGTTCGAGGGGCCGCTGGACCTGCTGCTGTACCTGATCCGCCGGCAGAACCTCGACATCCTGGACATCCCGGTTGCCGAGATCACCCGGCAGTACATGGCCTACATCGAGCTGATGCGGGACGTGATGCGGCTGGAGCTGGCCGCCGAGTACCTGTTGATGGCCGCGATCCTGGCCGAGATCAAGTCGCGGCTGCTGCTGCCGCGACCGCCGGCCGAGGAAGGGCTGGAAGAGGACCCCCGTGCCGAACTGGTACGGCGCTTGCAGGAGTACGAACGGTACAAGCGCGCCGCCGAGGACATCGAGGCGATGCCCCGGCTGGAGCGCGACACCGCGGTGGTGCACACCGACGTGGGCGAACGCAACGTGATCAGGTTGCCGCCGCCGCTGGAGCTGACCGAGCTGCTGCTGGCCCTGAAGGACGTGATGCACCGGGCCGAGTTGTTCGGGCACCACGCGATCAAGCGCGAGACGCTCAGCGTGCGCCAGCGCATGGGCGAGTTGCTGAGCCGGCTGGATGACGCCAGCTTCCGCCGCTTCGAGAGCCTGTTCGATGTCAGCGAAGGGCGGCTGGGCATCGTGGTGACCTTCCTGGCCATGCTGGAGCTGGCCAAGGAAATGCTGATCGAGATCGTCCAGGAAGAGCCGCTGGCGCCGATCTACGTGAAGGCCAGGGCGAGCCACGCCGAGGAGCCCGCTGACACGCTGGCGGGCGACGACCAGGCGGGCGAATCGGCACTGGTCGAATCGTCCGGCGAATGAACGACATCCACTGAGCAGTACCGATCAAACCGGCATCCGAACCCAAGGTCATGCAGATCGAGCAACTCAAACCCATCGTCGAGGCCGCCCTGCTGGCCTCCACCCAGCCGATGACCGTGCAGCAGCTGGGCGAGCTGTTCAACGAGGCCGACGAAGTCAGCCGCGAACAGGTCGCCAGGGCGCTCGAGGCACTGGCCGAAGACTGCGCCGGTCGCGGCATCGAGCTGAAGGAAGTGGCCTCCGGCTTCCGCTACCAGGTGCGCCAGGACGTGCACCCGTGGATCTCGCGCATGTGGACCGAGCGGCCCAGCCGCTACTCACGCGCGCTGCTGGAAACGCTGGCGCTGATCGCCTACCGCCAGCCGATCACCCGCCCGGAGATCGAGCAGATCCGCGGCGTGGTGGTGTCCTCGAACATCATCAAGACGATGGAGGAGCGCGAATGGATCCGCGTGGTCGGCTACCGCGACGTGCCCGGCAAACCGGCGCTGTTCGGCACCACGCGCGCGTTCCTCGACTACTTCAACCTGAAATCACTGGACCAGCTGCCACCGCTGTCGGAAATCCGCGACCTGGAAGACCCGCAGCTGCGCTTCGAGCCCGAGCCCCTGCCCGCCCGCATCGTGCGCGACCTGCCGATCGACCCGGACGAGGAACTCCTGCACGAGCAGGATGCCGTCGATGCGGCAGCCGACGACCACGCCAACGCGACCGCCGCCGAAACGTCGGTCGCCTCCGAATCCGGCGATGCCGGCTCCGACCCGAGCCTGCCCGCCGAGCCTCCGACAACCACTGCCGACGAGGCAGCGCCCCCCGCTGCGGACGCCGAACCCGACGCCGCCGAGCAAGATCCCGAGGAGTACCGCGCATGAATGCGCCGCAAAAATCCGTTTTGTCCCTGAAGCGCGAACCGCGCGCCGACAGCGACGCCCCCGCCCTGGAAGAACGCCTGCACAAGGTGCTGGCCAACGCCGGTCTCGGCTCGCGCCGCATGCTCGAACAGCGCATCCAGTCCGGCGAAGTCGAGCTGAATGGCGCGCCCGCCAGCATCGGCATGAGCGTGAAAGCCGGTGACCGCGTGATCATGGACAGCAAGCAGTTCGTGGTGGCCACCGACAGCCGCGACGACACCGAGGTGCTGATCTATCACAAGCCCGAAGGCGAGCTGACCACCCGCGACGACCCCGAAGGCCGCCCCACCGTGTTCGAACAGCTGCCGCGCCTGAAGGGCGCGCGCTGGGTCGCCGTGGGCCGCCTCGACATCAACACCACCGGCCTGCTGCTGCTGACCACCGACGGCGAACTGGCCAACGCGCTGATGCATCCCAAGAGCGGCCTCGAGCGCGAATACCTGTGCCGCGTGCACGGCGAAGTGCCCGACGAGGTCATCGAAAAACTCAAGGCCGGCGTGGAACTGGACGACGGCCCGGCCCGCTTCGACGAGATCGCCGTGATCAGTCGCGGCGGCAGCCACAGCTGGTTCCGCGTGGTGATCCGCGAGGGCCGCAACCGCGAAGTGCGGCGCCTGTGGGACTCGCAGGGTTTCCTGGTCAGCCGGCTCAAGCGCATCCGCTACGGCGGCATCGAGCTGCCGCGCCACCTGCGCCGTGGCGAATCCGAGGCGCTCGACGCCGAGGGCGTCAAGCAGCTACGCCAGACCAGCGGCCTCGGCCCCGCGCAACCGGTACTGACCCTGAGCCCGGTGCTGCACCAGCGCCGCACCAGCCGCAACGTCACCGAATACCGCCCCGAGCGTGGCGCCGGCACCGCCTGGACCGGCGGCCAGGACGAGGCGCGCGAGCTGCGCGCGTACGACCGCATCCGCGAGGAACCCGTACGCGGCCGCAAACCGCCGCGGCGCGACGGCAAGGAAGTCAACGGCAACCTGGCGCGCCCTGAACGTGGTGCGGCGGGAGGCAAGCACGGCGGCAAGAAGAGCCGGCGCGTGGCGCCGGGCCAGGAGTTGCCATCGGTGCGCAGCTGGTTTGCCGGCGAGAGCCGCGACGGCGGCCCCCGTGCCGGTGCTTCGCGCGGCAACCCCGGTGGTGCCGCCGGCAACCGCCGCCAGGCCGGCGGCAACCAGGGCCGCGCGGCGGGCAGCCCCTACGGCAGTTTCGGCAACGAATCGCATGGCCCGGGCCTTGGCGGCAATCGTGCCCCGGGCAACCGCGGTTCGCGCCCGCACGGACAAGCTCAAGGCCAGGGCAACCGCGCGCCCGGCAATCCGGCACGCCCGCAAGGCCATGGCGGCAATCGCCCGCAAGGCGGTCGGCACGGTGGCGGTCGGCCGCCGGGTCGCGGCGGCAACCGTTCGGGCAACCGCTGAGCCGGCCGGGCGATGCTGCGCATCTATCACAACAGCCGCTGCTCCAAGTCGCGCGCCACGCTGGCGTTGCTGGAGCAGCACGGCGGGGAGATCGAGGTGGTCGACTACCTCGACACGCCGCCGAGCGCCGCCGAACTGGCCATGCTGCTGCGGCAACTGGGGATGACCGCGCGCGAACTGCTGCGCACCGGCGAGGAGGAGTACCGCGTGCTGGGGCTGGACGATTCCGCGCTCGATGACGATGCCCTGATCGTCGCGATGGTGGCGCACCCGAAGCTGATTGAACGCCCGATCGTGGTCGCCAACGGCAAGGCCGTCATCGGGCGCCCGCCGGAAGCGGTGCTGGCGATACTCTGAGTCCCTTCACAGAACGCCGCCCTCAAGGCGGCGTTCTGTTCTGAACCGAACGATCGTGGGAGCCCACTTGCGTGGCGATGCTCTTGCTTTCGCGAATCCCGACAAGAGCATCGCCCGCCAGCGGGCTCCAAATGGATCGACCAAAATGTATCGACCGGAGGTTCATCCCGGATCGAGCGAGAACGTGTCGGCGTCCATCCACGCCGGGAAGCGCTCGCGGTGCGCCAGCAGTGGTGCGGGATCAAGCGTGACCGTCACCACCTGCTCCTGCGCGCCCAGTTCCACCAGCGGCTCGCCGACCGGATCGATCATCGCGCTGTCACCAGCGTAAGGCAGTTCGTTGCCGTCCACGCCGACCCGGTTCACGCCGGCCACGTAACACAGGTTCTCGATCGCGCGTGCGCGCAGCAGCGTACGCCACGGCTGGCGGCGTGGTGCCGGCCAGTTCGCCACGAAGATGGCGAGGTCGTAATCCATGCCGCCGCCGGCGGAGGCCAGCCGGCGGTTGCGCAGCCACACCGGGAAGCGCAGGTCGTAGCAGACCTGCGGCAGGACGCGCCAGCCCTTCAGCTCCACCACCAGGCGCTCGCTGCCGGCGCCGTAGCGGGTGTGCTCGCCGGACATGCGGAACAGGTGGCGCTTGTCGTACTGTGCGAAGCTGCCGTCCGGCCGCATCCACAGCAGACGGTTGTAGACCACGCCGTCCTCGCGGATCGCCAGGCTGCCGCAGACCACGGCGCCCACCTCGGCCGCCAGGGCGCGCAGCCACGCCACACCCTCGCCGTCCATGGTATCGGCGCTGGCGTGGGTGTCGTTGCTGAAGCCGGACAGGAACGTCTCGGGCAGCACGACCAGGTCGCTGCCCCTGACCTGGTGCACCAGCGTACCGTAGTAGTCGCGGTTCGCCGGCGCGTCGTGCCAGCGGGTGGCGCCCTGCACCAGCGATACGCGCAGCGGTTCGAGGCTCACGCCATCGCTGCTCACAGCCGGCACAGCCGCTCGGCGGCCGCCTCCATCGTGGCGTCGCTCTTGGCGAAGCACAGCCGCAGCAATCGCGTGCCCGGTGCGCGCTCATAGAACGGCGTCAGCGGAATCGCCGCGACGCCGCCGTGCTCGACCAGCCACTTGCTGAAGGCAAGATCGTCCTCGTCACGGATCGCCGAATAGTCGACCAGCTGGAAATAGCCGCCCGGCACGTCGAGCAGCTTGAAGCGCGACGACGCCAGCAACGCGCGGAAGCGGTCGCGCTTGGCCTGGTAGAACGCCGGCAGTTCCAGGTAGTGCTGCGGATCGCTGGCCATGAACTCGGCAAACGCCACCTGCGCCGGGTGGAAGGTGCAGAACGTGAGGTACTGGTGCACCTTGCGAAACTCGGCCGACAACGCGGCCGGCGCCACCGCGTAGCCGACTTTCCAGCCGGTGCAGTGGTAGGTCTTGCCGAACGAGGAGACCACGATGCTGCGCTCGGCCAGCTCCGGATGGCGCAGCACGCTTTCATGCTGGGCGCCGTCGTAGACGATGTGCTCGTAGACCTCGTCGGCCAGCACCACGATGCCGGTATCGCGCACGATCGCTGCCAGCTCTTCCAGATCATCCGCCGACAGCACCGCGCCGGACGGGTTGTGCGGCGTGTTGATCATGATCATGCGGGTCTTCGGCGTCACCGCGTCGCGCACGCGCTGCCAGTCGATCGCGAACGCCGGCACGGTCAGCGGAATGTGCACCGCGCGCGCGCCCTGCAGTTCGATCGCCGGCTCATAGCAGTCATAGGCCGGGTCGAACACGATCACCTCCTCGCCCGTGCGCACCGTCGCGGCAATCGCCGCGAAGATCGCCTCGGTGGCGCCGGAGGTGAGCGTGATGTCGGTATCGACATCGAGATGGCGCCCGTACAGACGCTCGGTCTTCAGCACGATCTGCTCACGCAGGGCTGCCGTGCCGTGCATCGGCGCGTACTGGTTGCGGCCTTCGTTCATGGCGCGCGTCAGCGCATCGCGCAGCCCCTGCGGCGGCTCGAAGTCGGGAAAGCCCTGGCCCAGGTTGACTGCCTTGTGTTGCAGCGCCAGCTGGCTCATCACGCTGAAGATGGTGGTGCCGACTTTGGGAAGCTTGGTCGCAATCATCGTTTGGCCGTATAAATGTCCGTTAGCCCGACAGGGTACTGCATCGGGTCCGCCCTGCGCATCACGCTGCGGGAAGTTCGTCCCTTGCGCCGTGCTTGCACTGCTCATGCTTCACCAAGGTGGTGGCCGGCAGCCGCTCGGCCAGGAAATCCACCAGCGCGCGTACGCCCGGCAGCATGCCGCGGCGGCTGGGATAGACGAAGTGCATGGTGCCCTCGGGCACGCTCCACTCCGGCAGCACCACTTCCAGTTCACCCGCGGCGATCGCCGGCGCACAGACGAACTCCGGCAGCAGCGCCACACCCATGCCGCGACGGGCCGCTTCCAGCAGCACCGCGAAATCGCCGGTGATCAGCCGCGCCTGCACTTCCACGCTGGTCTGCTCGCCGTTCGCGCCGATCAGTTCCCACAGCTGGGCACCCTCGTGCTCGCTCATCGACAGCGCCGGCAGCCGGGCCAGGTCGTCCGGCTGAACCGGGCGCCCCAGCGCCTTCAGCAGCGCCGGGCTGGCCACCAGCTTGGTGCGCGACAGGCCGAACGTGCGAATCACCAGGTTCGCGTCGGTATCCAGCTTGGTGCGCACGCGGATCGCCAGGTCATAACCCTCGCCGATCACGTCGACCCGGCGATTGCCGGACAGCAGCCGCACCTGCATCTTCGGGTACTGCGCGAGGAAATCCGGCAGCACATGCGCCAGCACGGTCTGCGCCAGCGACACGGGGCAGCTCAGGCGCACCACGCCACGCGGTTCGGCGCGCAGTTCGTCCACCGCATCCTGCGCCGCCTGCGCTTCTTCCAGCACGGCGCGACAATGGGCATAGAAGCGCTCACCGACTTCGGTCACCACGAAGCGCCGGGTGGTCCGCTGCAGCAGGCGCACGCCGAGGCGTTCCTCAAGTTGAGCCACGCGTTTGCTCAGGCGCGACTTCGGCACGCCCAGCGCGCGACCGGCCGCGGAAAAGCCGCCGTGCTCGACCACCGCGGCGAAGAAGTACAGGTCGTTGAGGTCCTGCAGGGCACCGCTCAATACCGTCATCGTCGTTTCCATTCAAGAACGGTAATCTCGATAACGGCATCTTATCGCGATATTGTTCCAGCTGATCGCCGGCAAGACCTTCCGCTACATCGCGAACGATCCCAAAGGTCTAACCGGCGGCGGATAGGTGATCGTCGCTTCCAGCCGCGGCAGGATCTACAGCAAGGATATGGCCGCCGCCGCGACTTCGTGCGGGTTGAAGACATCGCGATCGGCGACGAGCAGACCGGTGACCGCCACGGTGGAAAAACCGCGCGCATGCCGACACACTGCGGGTTCACCCACCCACCGGAATCCGCGCATGAAACGCTCGCTATGCCTGTCCATGCTCGCCCTGCTGGCATTGGCGCCGGCCGTGCAGGCCGCCGACCTGCTGGTCGACAACGTCAACGGCTACACGCTGGACAGCCACGGCAAGCTGCAGCACTTCCATGCGCTGCTGGTCGACCAGGGCAAGGTGGTCGCCACCGGCAGCCATGCCGAGCTGGCGGGCCGCGCCGGTGATGCCAAGGTGATCGACGGCCACGGCCACACCTTGCTGCCCGGGCTGATCGATGCCCACGGCCATGTGCTGGAGCTCGGCTACGCGCGCAACAGCGTCGACCTCACCGGCACGCAGTCGCTGCAAGAAGCGCTGGCCAAGGTGAAGGCGTATGCCGCGGAGCATCCCGACGCGAAGTGGATACTCGGTGGCGGCTGGAACCAGGAAATCTGGAAGCTCGGCCGCTTTCCCACTGCCGAGGAACTGGACGCCGTGGTGTCCGACCGCCCGGTCTGGCTGAGCCGCATCGACGGCCACGCCTCCTGGGCCAACTCCGCCGCCATCAAACTGGCCGGCGTCAACGCGGCCACCAAAGACCCGTCCGGCGGCCGCATCGAGCGCGACGCCAGCGGCAACCCGGCCGGTGTGTTCGTCGACGGCGCCGCCGACCTGGTCAACGACAAGGTGCCGGCGCCCACCGCGCAGGAACGGGCCGCCGCACTCGACGCCGCGCTGGCCGGGATGGCCAGCGTGGGCCTCACCGGCGTCGGCGACGCCGGCATCGACCTGGACACGTACCGGCTCTACCGCGACTACGCCGACGCGCACAAGCTGACCGCGCGCATCTACGCGATGATCCGCGACACCGGCGCGGCGTTCGACACCATCAGCCAGGACGGCCCGCTGATCGGCTATGGCGGCGACTTCCTCACCGTGCGCGCGGTGAAGCTGTTTGCCGACGGCGCGCTGGGCAGCCGCGGCGCGGCGATGCTCAAGCCCTACAGCGACGACCCGCACAACCGCGGCCTGTTGTTCATGCCGCCCGCGGCGATGACCGCGAAGATCGACAAGGCCTTCGCCAAGGGCTATCAGGTGGCCATCCACGCCATCGGCGACGGTGCCAACCGCGAGGTGCTGGACAGCTTCGTCGCCGCCTACAAGACCCATCCGCAGGCGATCGCGCTGCGCAACCGGGTCGAGCACGCGCAGATCCTGTCGCTGCAGGACATTCCCCGCTTCGTGCCGCTCAAGCTGATCGCCTCGATGCAGCCCACCCACGCCACCTCCGACATGAACATGGCCGAGGATCGCATCGGCCACCAGCGGATCGCCGGCGCCTACGCGTGGCAGCGTTTCCTCAAGCAGGGCACGGTGATCGCCGGCGGCTCGGACTTCCCGGTGGAATCACCCAACCCGTTCTACGGCCTGTATTCGGCGGTGACCCGCGAAGACCACGACGGCCAGCCGCCCGGCGGCTGGTACCCGCAGCAGGACATGACGCTGGCGCAGGCGCTGCGCGCGTTCACCCTCGACGCGGCCTACGCCGAGCACGCGGAACACACACTGGGTACGCTGGAACCGGGCAAATGGGCCGACTTCATCCTGGTCGACCACGACATCATCAAGGATCCGGCCAGCAAGATATGGAACACCAGGGTGCT
Organism: Rhodanobacter thiooxydans LCS2; assembly: GCF_000264375.1. Lineage (GTDB taxonomy): Bacteria > Pseudomonadota > Gammaproteobacteria > Xanthomonadales > Rhodanobacteraceae > Rhodanobacter > Rhodanobacter thiooxydans. The sequence continues at coordinate 6,523 of NZ_AJXW01000106.1, read as the reverse complement.
GCAGACCTGGGTCGGCGGCAAGCAGGTCTACGCCGCCAGGGATTGATGCGGCAGGACGCGGGATGGAAAAGGCCGGCGCCCACGCCGGCCTTCTTCTTTGCGGCGTGGCTCAGATCGTCGAGGCCCTGCCGCCGTCCATCGGGATGATCGCGCCGGTGACGTAGCTGGCTCGCGCCGAGGCCAGGAACAGCGCCACGTCGGCGATTTCCGCCGGTTCGGCCAGACGCCCCAGCGGGATGCCGGCCAGCTGCCGCGCCAGCAGTTCCTCGCGCGGCAGGCCGGTGGCGCGCACCTCGGCGTCCAGTCCCTCCTCCATGCGGCCGGTGCGGGTGATGCCGGGGTTGATCGCGTTGACCCGCACGCCCTTGCCGGCGTAGGCGTTCGCGTAGCCCACCGTGGCCAGCATCAGCGCGGCGTTGGCCGAACCGCCGGCGATGTGCTGCGGGTTGGCCTGGCGCCCGCCCTGCCCGATCACGTTGACGATGCTGCCGTGCCCGCGTGCGCCCATGCGGCGGATCACCGGGTCGATCGCGTGCATGTAGCTGAGGTACTTCGCCTGCATCGCCGCCAGCACCGTGGCCGCGTCCAGCTCGGCCGGCGGGGCGCGGCGCGCGGCGCCGGCGCAGTTCACCAGCACGTCGATCGGGCCGTGGTCGTGCTCGATGCGCTCGATCACCAGCCCCGCGGCCACGCTGTCCTTCAGGTCCGCCACCTGCACCGCCAGCGCCAGTTCGGCGGCGGCAAGCTGGCGTTGCGCCGCCCGCAGGTTGGCCGGGTCGCGCGAGATGCCGACCACCGTCGCCCCCTCGCGGGCAAATGCAACCGCACAAGCCAGCCCGATACCCTTGCTGGCACCGGTGACCACCACCACGCGTCCGGTCAATTCGAGATCCATCGGGCCGCTCCATCGAGGCTGAAGACTGCCCATTGAACCACGCCGGGATGGCCACCACCGCGTTTTCGATGCTGCCGAACCGCGCCGCAGCGCGGTTTCGACGCCTAGGCCATCAGTCATGTTGCGAAATGGCCACGCGCCTATTGACAGATCGAAACATAGTGTTATTGTTCACTACAACACTACTCAACGAGGTCACTAAGGAGGCCCGTCATGAAAGCGCAGAATCTGATCGCCAGCGCCGCCGCCGTCCTGTTCACCTTCGCCAGCCTGAGCGCCGTCAACTACAACGTCGCACCCCAGGCAGCCCCGGCCAGCAGGACCGACGCCATCCATGTCATCAACCTGATGCCTGTGCAGGTGCGCCCCAACGCCGCCGAGCTGCGCGCCGCCGCCTTGCTGAACGATGCCGGCACCGCCGGTATCGCCACCATCCCGGCCATCAGCCACCTGCACGGAGCCAGCGGCACGGAGCAGCTCAGCCTGCTCGGGTCGCAATTGGCCATGCCCTACTATTCTTTTGGCAACAAGTTTGGCCGCATCGCCAAGGAATAACACATGACCATGACCTGGAACGACAGCGTCCCGATCTATCGCCAGCTGCAGCAACGCGTGGTGGCGATGATCCTGGACGGCGCCTTGAACGAGGGCGACCCGCTGCCGTCGGTACGCCAGGTGGCCGCGGATTTTCAGATCAATCCGCTGACCGTGTCGAAGGCGTACCAGGAACTGGTCGACGAACAACTGGTGGAAAAACGGAGGGGGCTGGGCATGTTCGTCATCGAAGGCGCACGCGAGGCACTGCTGAAATCGGAACGCGAGCGGTTCCTGCGTGAGGAGTGGCCGGTCCTGTTTGCCCGGCTGCAGCGACTGGGGCTGGATCTGAAGACGCTGCTGCGCGAAGCCGGCACCGACAAGGAGGAGAAATCATGAGCGCGGTGATCACGGCCAGCGGCCTGACCAAGCGATACAAGTCCGCGCTGGCGCTGGACAACGCCAGCTTCCAGATCGAACCCGGCCGCATCGTGGGCCTGATCGGCCCCAACGGCGCCGGCAAGACCACCGCGCTGAAGGCGATCCTGGGCCTCACCGATTTCACCGGCGAACTGAGCGTGCTGGGCTACGACCCGCGCAAGCAGCGCGACAAGCTGATGGGAGAGGTGTGCTTCATCGCCGACGTGGCCGTGCTGCCGCGCTGGATCAAGGTGCGCCAGGCGGTGGACTTCGTCGCCAACGTGCACCCGCGCTTCGACCGCGCCAAGTGCGAGGCGTTCCTGGCGCGCACCAAGCTGCAGCCCGAGCAGCGCGTGCGGCAGATGTCCAAGGGCATGATCGTGCAGCTGCACCTGGCGCTGGTGATGGCGATCGACGCCAGGCTGCTGATCCTGGACGAGCCCACCCTGGGCCTGGACATCCTCTACCGCAAGCAGTTTTACCAGAACCTGCTGGAGGACTACTTCGACGAGAACAAGACCATCATCGTCACCACCCACCAGGTGGAGGAAGTCGAGCACATCCTGACCGACCTGATGTTCATCCGCGACGGCAGGATCGTGCTGGACGCCGATATGGATGCTGTGGGCGAGCGCTTCATCGAGGTGATGGTGGGCGCCGACCGGGCCGCCGCCGCCCGCGCGCTGAAGCCGCTGGACGAGCGGCAGGTGTTCGGCAAGAGCATCTTCCTGTTCGACGGCGCCGACCGCGCGCAGCTGCAGGCGCTGGGCGAAACCCGCCGCCCCTCCGTCAGCGACCTGTTCGTCGCCACCATGAAAGGGACCTACGCATGAAAACCCCGGTTCTGAACGATATGTACTGGCTGATCAAGCGCGAGCTGTGGGAGCACCGTGGCGGCTTCGTCTGGACCCCGATCATCACCGGCGGCGTCTTCCTGTTGCTGAACCTGATGGGCATCATCACCGGCGAGGTGATGGGCAGGAATGCCGGCTTCAACGTTTCCTTCGGCGGCGCCGGCAACAACATGCGGCTGCTTTCCAGCAACCTGGACAAGCAATCCATGGACGCCGTGGGGGCCGGACTGGACATGGTGATGTACTCGCCCACGATGATCATCGGCTTGGTGATGGGCTTCGTGGTGTTCTTCTACTGCCTCGGCACGCTGTACGACGATCGCCGCGACCGCAGCCTGCTGTTCTGGAAATCGCTGCCGATCTCCGACACCGCCACCGTGCTGTCGAAGGTGGTCACCGCTACCATCGTCGCTCCGCTGATCGTGGTGGTGGTCGGCACCCTGACCGGCATCGTGATGCTGCTGATGTTCGCCCTGGCGCTGTCCTTCCACGGCGTCGGCGTATGGCACCTGCTGACCCTGTCGCACCCGCTGCAGGTGATCGGCAACCTGATCGGCTCGATTCCGCTGTACCTGCTGTGGGCGCTGCCGTCGGTCGGCTGGCTGATGCTGTGCTCGGCCTGGGCGCGCAGCAAGCCGTTCCTGTGGGCGGTGGCGCTGCCGGTGGCGGTGGGCATCGTGATGGGCTGGTTCAACCTGCTCGGCACGCTCACCCTGCAGAACAGCTGGTACTGGCGCGACGTGGTGGTGCGCATCCTGCTCGGCGTGTTCCCCGGCGGCTGGTTCAGCGAAGTCCCGCACGTCGGCGGCAGCAACCCAGCCGAGCTGCTGTCCAGCGTGGGCCTCACGCATTCCTACGCGGCGCTGGGCTCGGTGAATCTCTGGGTCGGTGTGGCCGCCGCCGTCGCCATGCTCGCCGGCGCCATCTGGTTCCGCCGCTGGCGCGACGACAGCTGACATCCGCATGCATCCCACGGGGAGAATTTCGATGAAAACCAACCTGATCACGCTCGGCGTCCTCGCCTCGGTGCTGCTCTCGCTGGCCGCCTGCAGCCAGTCCGACCAGGGTACTGCCCCACCGGGCGCCGCCAGCGACGTGACGCAGGCGACAAAGGATGTCCGCGAGCAAACCTCCTCCTCGCTGATCGCCGCCGAGGTGCGCAAGAGCATCGAGCAGGCCAAGAAGGAACTGGTCACCCAGGACATCGACGTCACCCACGTCCACCTCGGCAAGGGCGAGCACAACAGCCACGGCGACCGCCCCAAGGCCGCGATCACCCCGCAGGGCGACCTGCTGATCGCGGGCAGGAAGGTCGACGCCACGCCGCAGCAGCACGCCCTGCTGGCGGACTACCGCCAGCAGATCATCGGCATCGCCGAGGCTGGCATGGACATCGGCGCCAACAGCGCGGACATCGGCATCACCGCGGCGAAGCAGGCGCTCTGGGGCGCGTTCACCGGCAAGAGCGACAAGGCGATCGAGGCCAGCATCAAGCCGCAGACCGACCAGCTCCAGGCCGCCGCCATGCAACTGTGCAAGCGCATGCCCGACCTGCTGACCTCGCAGCAGAAGCTGGCCACTGCCCTGCCCGCGTTCCAGCCCTACGCCACGCTGACGCAGCAGGACGTCGACGACTGCGGCAAGGACAAGAACGGCAAGAAGGGCTTCGCGGTGTTCTCCGACTGAGCCACCCCGCCCCGTCCCACCACAAGGCCGCCGTCACATGGAGCACGCATGAGTATTCAGGATCGAACCGCACGCCAGGCTGGCCTGCTCTACCTGCTGATAGTGCTGATCGCACCATATCGCCTGATCTACGTGCCAGGCGCCTTGTTCGTGAGCGGTAACACGGCTGCGACTGTCGCGAACATCGCCGCGCACGAGACGCTGTTCCGGTTCGGTCTGGCCGCCGACCTCGCCTGTGGTGTGCTGATGGCCTTCGTGGTGCTGGCGCTGTACCGCCTGCTCGGCGACGTGGATCGGCGGCACGGCCTCGCCATGCTGTTGCTTGGCGGCGCGCTGGTGCCGGCGCTGTATTTCTTCAACCTGATCAACGATGCCGCCGCCCTGCTGCTGATCCACGGAGGGGACGCACTCACCGCATTCGATCCGGCGCAACGCGCGGCGCTCGCCATGCTGTTCCTGCGTCTGCACGGGCAGGCTGTCGGCGCCGCCGAACTGCTGTGGGGACTGTGGCTGTTCCCGCTGGCGCTGCTGGTGCTGCGCTCGGGCTTCCTGCCGCGCCTGTTCGGCTACGCCCTGATCCTCAACGGCCTGGCCTATGTGATCCAGAGCTTCGCCTGGGCACTGCGACCGGACTGGCAAGACACGCTTTCCAGCCTGCTCGGTCCGCTGCAGTTCGTGGAAGTGCTGTTCATGCTGTGGCTGCTGGTGCTGGGTGCGCGCCGCAGCTTCCGGCGAACCAAGGCTCCATCCGTCACGCCAACGGGCACGTAAGCGCCTCTTTCACTGCATACAGGGAGTTTGCCTTGAACACGACCGCCAACCAGCCACTCGAACACTGGCGCGCACCCGTGCAACTGAAACTGGCCGCGCTGTGGACGTCGGTGATGTTCTGCTACATCTACGGCGACTATTTCGGCCTGTTCGTACCGGGCACTCTGAAGGACATGTTCAATGGGCAGATGGGTTCGCTCGGGCCGACCACCCAGGGCGTGCTGCTCGGCACAGCGGCGCTGGTCACCTTTCCGGCGCTGATGGTGTTCCTCTCGCTGGCGCTGAGGCCCGCGGTCAATCGGCCGCTCAATATCCTGCTGGGGCTTGCCTACACCATCATCGTGATTTTCTTTATGCCCGGTGGGTGGCTGTTCTACCAGGTCCTGGCCGTGGTGGAGATCGCCATGCAACTGCTGGTTGTCTGGTACGCATGGCGGTGGCCACGCAACGCCTCTGCTTTCTGAGCCAGAACATTGCGCGGTACCGGTTCGCGAACCCGCAAGCACTCCCAAACCGATGATCTACCCTCCTACTGCTGGATACATCCAGCCAACGGATCGCAATGACTGGCACCGATCTCCATGCGCTGATTCGTCCGCACCCCTGATTCAGGTCACACCACCGCCTCGGAATGGAACGAAGGTCACCAGCAAATGCCGACCCCTGCCGATATCGCCCAACTTGGGCGCTCGCTCCGCAAGCTGCAAATCGTCACCGGCGCGCTGTCGGTTGCCGTGGTCATGCTTGCCGCAACCGCCGCCCTGCAGCGCTACCGATCCCTCGACACCAACGAATTGCGGACACATCGCATCGTCGTCCTCGATGCCAACGGGACCAAGCGAATCGAAATCGGACAAGATGCCCCCAATGCCGACAGACGCGCCCGTTCGGCAGGCATCTGGATGTTCGACGACACCGGCCACGAACGCGGCGGCATGAGCACGTTCGCCGATGGCAGTGCCACGATGGCTCTGGATGCCCCTGCTGGAGTCGGGTCCCAATCCGTCCGTGATCGACTCGGGCTGCGTGTCGATGCCGATGGTTCCGCCCAACTGTTGCTTACGGACAACCAGACGCGCGGCATCGTCAGGCTGCTCTCCGACGGCAACGGCGGTGGAGGCGTTCAAACCTTCAAATGGGACATGGCAGGCAAGCAAATCCACGTGCGCACGACGACGTTTGACGGTGACGAACGCACACTGATCCCGATACGCCTGTCCGAATGACGCATGCCTTCAAGGCGCAAGCCGACCTGCAACCGATGGCTGGAGCAGGCCTGCGCGTCCTGCATCATTCGCTGTGGATGCCGCCTTTCGTCAGCGCCATCGGATCGAGCAGCCTAGTAGGTTGGGGTGAGCGCAGC
>NZ_AJXW01000105.1 GCF_000264375.1 Rhodanobacter thiooxydans LCS2 | reverse complement strand
CTCGGTTGTCGCGACATCCTATACCCGCAGTCCGGTTGAACGCGCTGTTCGGGAGCGAGAGTGGCGGATTCCCGATCGGTTGGTCGAGCCTCGCCCTTTCCGATAGCGGACCGCAGCGACGATGCTGTGCGTCTGAAAACAGCAAAGCGCCTGTGGCGGTCGGATGAACACCGTTATCCGGCCGCCACAGGCGCTTTGCTGAGTATGCGTGGTCGCGCAGCGTCGTCAATCCGGGTGCTCCGATATCTTACGCAGGGTCTTTCC
>NZ_AJXW01000104.1 GCF_000264375.1 Rhodanobacter thiooxydans LCS2 | reverse complement strand
CTTCAAAGTTGAATCCGTCCTTGAACGTTCGAACGGGGCGTACGACTAACTAGACGTTGCAGGAAAGGCCTGGAGTCGTCTACGCACACATAGAGCGCCCACGGACGGTTAGGAAAATATCTTGCAAACATAATTTGCACCGGTAGGCCGCAGTCCTCGAAGTAGATAACCCAGCCACAGTCCTTCCATAGCTCTAACTGAGCTTCCGAAGCAGCTGAACTGAGAGTGCGCTGGAGTGCTCGGCCCCAGCTTCTCCCGGGAGCGCGAACTTCACTTGGTTCTGGACAGTCGGCTTCAAATGCACGGCTTGCCTCGATGTTCATTCGTACGCCTAACGCTAAAGTTAACCGGCTGCGGCGCGCAGTGCTCGGTTGTCGCGACATCCT
>NZ_AJXW01000103.1 GCF_000264375.1 Rhodanobacter thiooxydans LCS2 | reverse complement strand
CTGCTGGTGCTGGCCGGCATCGTGCTGTTCGCCTCCGGTTCGCTGGACCAGCTGAGCCCGCACCGACTGGTGGCGCGCCAGGCCGAACTGCACGCGCAGATCGCCAGCCACCCCTGGCTTGCCCGGCTGGCCTTCATCGGGTTGCTGACGCTGACCGTGGCCACCGGTATCCCCGGCACCATCGTGGTGATCCTGGCCGGCGGCTTCGCCTTTGGCGTGGTCGACGCCACCGTATGCTCGTCGATCGGCCTGACCCTGGGCTCGCTGGTGTTGTACCTGGCCAGCCGCTACGCGTTCGGTGCCGGCAGCCGCCGCCCGCCGGCGATGGTGGCGAAACTGCACCACGGCTTCGAGCGCCACCCGGTGAGCTATACCCTGTTCCTGCGCTTCGTGCCGGTGGCGCCGTTCGGCCTGGTCACCATCAGCCTGGCCTGGCTGCGCTGTCCGTTGTGGCTGTTCCTCGGCGCCAGTTGGCTCGGCGGCACCGTCTCGCTGATCTTCGAAACCTCGATCGGCGCCGGTCTCGGCGACGCCATCGCCACCAGCCATGGCGGCCCTCTCGGCATCGGCCTGTTCATGCGCCGCGAAGTGCTGCTGCCACTGGGCGCGATCGCCGTGCTCGCCCTGCTGCCGCTGCTGGTCGAACGCCTCACCCGGCGGTATCGGCAGCCGTCCCGGCACCGCGACTGAACCGCGACCGGGCCTGGCGCACGGCCGCCCCGGCCGCCCACAAATACCTGCTCCACATTGGCTCGGCAGAGGGCCTGGAGACCGCCGTTGCCAGGTCGGCCGAAAGTTCATGCGCCGGCCCTGCCGCACCGCCGGGTGCACGGCGTCGGGCAAATTAACTTTGATTTGGCAGTACTTCATATTCCCATTCAGGCATGGCGCCAGGTCGTGACCCAGTACACGGATGTGCTTGTCGACCAACTGAAACAATACTGGCGACGCTTGGGGGAAATATGCCAGTTGCCATCCACACCGGCCGACGACTTGCGGCACCGCGGCGCAGTTATCTGCGCCAGGCGCAGGGCGTATCGCGCGCGCGGGGTTTCACCCTGATCGAGCTGATGATCACGGTGGCGGTCATCGCCATCCTCGCCGCCATCGCCGTGCCCAGCTACTTCCAGTACACCCTGCGCTCCAACCGCTCGGCGGCCGAGAGCGTGATGCAGGAAATCGCCAGCGCCCAGGAGCGCTACCTGGTCGACGCCCGGCAGTTCGCCGGCAACCTGAGCACGCTCGGCTACACGGTGCCAAACACGGTGGATCCCAACTATCAAATCGCGACGGTGGCCACCGCCGCCTCCGCCTCCGGCGGCACCCCGCCGGGCTACACCGTCACCGCCAAGCCGATCGGCACCCAGGTCCGCGATACCGCCTGCGCCACGCTCACCCTCAACGGTGACGGCAGCAAGAAGGCCAGTACCGGCGCCACGAACTGCTGGAAGTGACCATGCGCACATCGCGTAGCCACGGCTTCACACTGGTCGAGATGCTGGTCACCCTGGCCATCTTCGCCGTGCTGCTGATGATCGCCATTCCCTCGATGCGGCCGTTCCTGCAATCGCAAAGCGTCAAGAACGCCTCGATGGACCTGGTCTCCACGGTGGCGCTGGCGCGCAGCGAGGCGATCAAGCGCAATACCACGGTCGACGTAAAGGCCACCAGCGCCGCCGACTGGAGCCTGGGCTGGGTGATCAGCCAGGGCACCAACGTGATCCGCAAGCAGGGCTCCCTCGGCAACATCGCCATCACGCCGTCCAGCGGGAGCTTCAGCTTCGACGGCAACGGCCGGATGACCAGCACCGGGGCCACGTTCGCCATCGCGCCGGTCAACAAGACCGGCTCGCAGCCGCTCTGCCTCAGCGTCACCGTGGGCGCCACCGGCCGCACCGAGTCCACCAAGGTCAGCTGCCCATGAAAAACCAGACCGGCATGATGTTGATCGAAGCGCTGGTGTCGCTGGTCATCGCAGCCATCGCCCTGCTCGGCACCGTCACCCTGATGGCGAAATCCACGCGCAGCGAGATGGAGTCCTACCAGCGGGTGCAGGCGCTGACCTTGGTGCAGGACATGGCCTCGCGCATCAACGCCAACCGGCAGGTGGCCTCGTGCTACTCGAACGGCGCCACCGGCCTCAGCACGACCACCGCTCCGCTGCCGGACTGCGCCACGGGTTCGGCCGTCCAGATCGCTACCGCCAACGCCGATCTCGCCGCGTGGAAGAACGCGCTGCTTGGCTCCAGCGAAGTTTCCGGCGCCTCCAAGGTCGGCGCCATGATCGGCGCCGTGGGCTGCATCGACCAGGTCGCCTCGTTCGACCCCAACTACCCGGTCTATCGCGTCAGCGTCGCCTGGCAGGGCCTGATGCCCACCGCCGCGCCGAAGCTGTCGTGCGGGAAGGCCTCGCTCGGCAACACCAGCCCGGTGCGGCGCGTGATCAGCATCCAGGTCCAGATCGCCAACCTCACGACGACATGATGACTCCTCGCGCCCACAGCCAGCCCATGTCGCATGCCCGCCGCCAGGCGGGCATGTCCCTGATCGAGCTGATGATCGCCGTCGCCATCGGCCTGGCGCTGCTGGCCGGGCTCAGTTCGCTGTACGTCTCCACCAGCAAGGCGCGGGCAGAGTTCAACAAGACGTCCGAACAGGTCGAGAACGGCCGCTTCGCCCTGCAGTCCATCACTCGCGACATCGAGATGGCCGGCTTCTATGGGCGCGCCGGCCAACCGCTCACCACCTCCAGCTACGTGCTGCCCGATCCCTGCGCCGCGGCGCCGGCCTCGATGGGTTTCAGCACCTCTCCGACACTCACTTTCCCGCTCCCGGTTTATGGGCCGTCGCTGGCCACCACCGTTCTCCCCTGCCTGGCGACCGCGCTGCCGAACATGCGGACGGGTGCGGAAGTCCTGACCGTCAGCTACGCATCCGGCAGCGTCACCGCCACGCCGAGCGGCACGGAATACTACCTGCAGCGTTCCGGTTGCGAAACCGACACCGTGTCGATGGTCTACAGCGACACCGCCAGCGCCTTCACCCTGCACAACAAGGCAGCCGTTGCCGGCGGCACCTGCAGCACCAGCACCACCGCCGAGCTGCGCAAGTACGTCGAGCGCAGCTACTACGTGGCGACCTGCGACGTGTGCAGCGGCGCCGGCGCCGACACCACACCGACGCTGAAGATGGCCGAGTTCGTGAACGGAGCGATCAATGTCTCGTCACTGGTCACCGGCATCGAGGACGTGCACTACAGCTATGGCGTGGACCTCGACAACAACGGCTCGCCCGACTGCTACGTCGGCAACCCGTCCGACACCACCGCCGTGCCGGCGGCCTGCGCCACGGCGGTGACGGCTGCCGCCTACCCGTGGACCGCGTCGGCCACCGCCAACTGGGCCAACGTCACCGCCGTACGCGTCAACCTGCTTTCGCGCAACCTGGACAACACCGCCAGCTGGACCGACACCCGCACCTACGACCTGGGCCGCACCGCGGTGAACGGCCCGTACGGCGATCACTACAAGCGGCACGTCTATGCGACCGCCGCCCGCATCTGGAATACCGGCGGCCAGAGGGAAAACCAGTGATGAAGACCTCACCGTCCCACACCTCGCAGCGCGGTTTTACGCTGGTGATGACGCTGATCTTCCTGGTCATCTTCATGCTCTTCGCCATCTCCATGGTCAGCTCGAGCATGATCAACACCAAGGTCGCCGCCAACCAGCAATACCGGCTGGAAGCCGGCACCGTGGCCCAGCAGGGCATTGAGCAGGTGATGAGTCAGCCGTTCATCCGCGTGCCGATCACCACCATCACCCCGGTGCAGGTCGACGTCAACGGCGACGGCACCCCGGATTTCACCGCCCAGGTCGCCCCTCCAGTCTGCCTCGACAGCAAGGTGATCCCGAACGCAAGCCTGCCGGTGGGCGATGTATGCAAGGTGCCCAACAGTTCCAACGGCAACCTGATCCTGCCCGGTCCGTCCTCCTCGGTGTCTCCTCCTCCAGCAGCGCCATCGATGTGCTCGGCGACAGACTGGGACATCCAGTCCACCGTCACCGACCCAAGCAACACCGCCGTCGCGGTCACCATGCACCAGGGCGCCTCCGTGCAGGTGCCGATCGGCACACCCTGCCCCTAATAACCTTGTCGTCCCCGCGGAGTAGCCGCCATGTCACACGCACGCACTGCCCTGAATCGCCGGCTGCGCATCTTCGCCCTGATCGCCGCGGCCCTGGCGCTGCCCGGTATCGCCAGCGGCGAGGACATCGACCTGTACACCGGCAACCCGATCAATGGCGGGCAGCCGAACGTCCTGCTGATCATGGACAACGCGTCGAACGGCAATTCGGCCACCACGATACTCCCTGGCAGCAACTGCCCCTCCTGGATCGCCTCCAATCCCAAGACGCATGACTTCGAGGCGTGCGCGCTCTACAACATGATCGGCTCCCTCGGGGCACCGACCAGCTCGCTGAACGGCCAGGTCAAGATGGGCCTGATGATGTTCAACGGGGTCACTGGCGGCAATGGCGGATTGTTCTTCTACCCGGACCCCTCGCAAAAGGTGCCCGGTCCCCTACCGCTGCTGGACACCACCGGTGCCGCCACCTTCCAGAGTGCGATCGCGGGCACGCCGGGCGGTGGAACCGGCCCCGGCACCGCGGCCGTCAGCGCCAACTCGAACAAACTTGACGAGTCGATGGAGGAGGCCTGGGCCTTCTTCACCGGTACCACCGGCCTGTCCGGAACCAGGTACTCCAACCCGATCAACGACACCTGCCAGAAGAACTTCATCATCTACCTGGCCAATGTGAGCAACAGCAACGCGCCCAAGACCGCCAACAGCGTCACGCTGCCACAGTCGACCCTGGCCACGGCCATGGGCGTTCCCGCCAGCACAAACCCCATGTCGCCGCCGATGATTCCGCTGTACCCCGCAAACCAGTACCAGCAGAACTGGGGCGACGAGTGGGCGAAGTTCATGTACCAAGCCGACCTGTCCGGCATCCCCGCCTCGGTAGCGCACAACGCGCAGAACATCATCACCTACACCATCGCCGTTTCGGATGGCTGCGAGGCCAAGCAGCAAAGTTGCAAAGACCATATCAACCTGGTCAAGAGCATGGCCGCCAACGGCGGCGGCAAGTACTTCTACGTCGCGGCAGGCGATGTAAGCGGTCTGGTCAAGGCATTGATCACGATCCTCACCGAAGTGCAGGCGACCAACAGCGTGTTCGCCTCGGTGAGCCTGCCGGTCAGCGTGAACGCCCAGGGTACCTCGCTCAACCAGGTCTACGTGGGCATGTTCCGCCCGGATGCCACCGCCGCGCCACGCTGGGCGGGCAACCTCAAGCAGTACCAGATCGGCTATGACTCCAGCAACAACGTGGTGCTGGATGACTCGCTGGGCAACCCGGCGATCAGCAACGCGGGCACCGGCTTCATTTCGCCCACCGCACTCAGCTACTGGACCGCGGACCATCAGACCGGCACCCCGGGCGACGGCCCGTTCACTGTCACCGCCAGCGGCTACAGCAGCAGCATCGTCGCCAACTGGCCGGCCAGCGGCTTCTGGGTCAACCGTCCGACCGGTTCCGGTGGTGCCTTCGATGCCCCCGACGGCGAGGTGGTCGACAAGGGCGGCGTGGCCGAAATGATCCGCGCGGACTACCTCACCGACCAGTCGAAGCGGGTGATCTACACCTGCACCAGCGTCGGCGGCTGCCCCAGCTCCGGCACGCTGCCCACCTTCGATGACACCACGTTGGCCGGCAGCAGCCTGTTCGGCACCAGCTCGACCACCACGCCCACCACCACCAACCTGATCAACTGGATCCGCGGCACCGACAACAACAACACCACCCCTGGCGCCGAAAGCCCGGCAGGGCCCGGCACTCCGGTCACCGTACGCCCCTCCATCCACGGCGACGTGCTGCATTCGCGGCCAGCGGTGGTCAACTATGGCGGTTCCATCGGCATCGTGGCGTTCTACGGCTCCAACGACGGCCTCTTCCGTGCCGTCAACGGCAACAAGAATGCCACTTCTCCCGGCGTCATCTCGATGGCCAGCGGGCGACTGGTACGCCCCGGTGGCGAACTGTGGTCGTTCATCGCCCCTGATTTCTTCGACAGGTTCCAGCGCCTGTACAACAACAGCCCGCTGCTGACGCTGGGCTCCACCAGCGGCAGCGGCAAGCCCTACTTCTTCGACGGCACCACCACGGTCTACCAGGATCTGCGCGTCACCGGCAGTCCGAAAACCTACATCTACGTCACGGCGCGCCGCGGCGGCCGGCTGATCTATGCGTTCGACGTGAGCAACCCGCTCCAGCCGCCGGTGTTCCTGTGGAGCAAGACCAACGCCGACATCCCCGAACTCGGCCAGACCTGGTCGCAACCCAAGCTGGCCCTGGTCAAGGGCCACACCGACCTCAGCGGCAATCCCATTCCCGTGCTGGTCATGGGCGGCGGCTACGATCCCGCCGAGGATACGGACCCAGTGGCCACCGCCGACACCATGGGCCGCGCGATCGTGGTGCTGGACGCCTTCAATGGCAGCCCTGTGTGGACCGCCTGTGCCTCCGGCTGCACGGCCACGGTCTCCGACATGACCTACGCGATCCCGTCCGACATCACCCTGCTCGACCGCGACGGCGACGGCTACACCGATCGCCTCTACACCGGCGACCTCGGCGGCAATATCTGGCGCGTCGACGTCGACGACAACTCTCCCGCAAATTGGCAGGTGACCAAGCTCGCCAGTCTCCGCACCACCGGCACCGGTACTGGCGCCAGTTGCGCCACCAACCCCACTGGCGCGCGCAAGTTCTTCTACCCGCCCGATGTCACGCCGACCACCAGCTTCGACGCCGTGGTCGCAGCCAGCGGCGATCGCGAGCATCCTCTGGCGTCGAACGCATCCTCCTGCGTGGTCAACCGCTTCTACATGCTGAAGGACACCAACACCGGCACCAGCGTGACCACCGGCTGGACCACGATCACCCAATCCATGCTCACCGATGAAACCGGCGCCGCCGCCGGAACGACCACGCCTTACTCCTCCACCAGCGCCACGTCGGGGTTCTATGTCACCCTGACCCACTCGGGCGAGAAGGCGGTGAACGCACCGCTGACGGTGGCTGGCTACACCTACTTCGGCACCAACACCCCGGCCGATCCCAAACTGAACCCAGGCATGTGCTACCCGAACCTGGGTATCGCACGCGGCTACGCGATCAACTTCCTGACCGGCGAGGGCCAGAACAGCAACGGCTACATCGTCTTCGACGGCGGCGGCCTGCCGCCCTCGCCGGTATTCGGCCTGGTCGAAGTCAATCCCGGCAGCGGCGTCTACACTCCTGTACTCATCGGCGGCGGCAACCAGACCGGCACTGGCGGCGGCAACAACAGCTCGGCGTTGGGCGCCCAGAAGGTCACACCGCCCAATACCGGCAAGCGCAAGCGTACCTACTGGTTCACCGAAGGCCTGAAGTGAGCTTTGCAGGCGTGGCCGCCAAGCCGCGCCTGCGCCACGCACACACGGATTTGCCCGGGCTCGACGGCAACCGGCCTACCGAGATCAATGGCAAACACCTGCTGGTCGTGGACGGCGACACGAGCATCCGAAGCCATGTCGGCCAACGCACGAACAAAAAAAGAGCGCCCGTCCGGACGCTCTGGAAATTGGTCGTCCGTCTATCGAACAATCACCGGGAAGCCTTGCGCCACAACGGTTTCAGAAACTGCGGGCGGCAAGATGCCCCCAAATATGCCCCCAGCGCGTCGCGGTGACTGCCGATGCCGGACGCACTTGCACAGCACGTTCTCGTGCAGATCCAGATCGCGTGCCGCTTGGGCAATCGTTACACCACGCTCCCTGGCCAGCCGCACGGCACCGCGCCTGAACTCGCTACTGAATGTTCGTCGTGTCGCCATGAACCACCTCCGGTTTCACCATCACACCTGAACTCGGTGTCCGTGAAACCGGCAGCGGTCCACTTGGGCTTGCCGACTGGACCGAGCACTAGAAATTGAGTCCACCCAACCACTGTTCATGTATATGTCTCCTGGCTGAGCCGTTGTTGCTTGGGGCTTGAGACGTATATACACTACCCTGACCATAAGGGGGCACGATGATTCTGTTCTCGCGCGCTGTGACCCAAAAGCTACATGAGAAGCATGAGGTCACCGAGAAAGAGGTGGTGGAGTGCTTCGCCAATGGCGAGGGCGTCTACGTGCTGGACCCTAATGAAGACCACCAGACCGATCCCCCTACGCTCTGGTTCATGGCGCCAACTAATCACAATCGGATGCTCAAGATCTGCTTCGTTCGACGTGACGGCAACGTGGAGATCAAGACTGCCTTCGAACCTTCTAGCCCCAAGCATCTTGAACTATATCGCCAGCAAGCTGGACTTCCCGCATGCTGGCCTGAGGAGGAATGAACGTGACACACAAGATCAAGGGCACTGCGGAAAACTGGGAATCGGGCGAACTGGGCCTGGACACCAAGCACGCTCAGCGTGTCTCCGAGGAGGAAGCTGCCGCCGTCGAAAAGGCGACTGGCCTGAATATGCAGCTCATCTCGATCAGGATGCCGGCTGATCTACTGCGCGTGTTGAAAGAGATCGCGAAGTATCGTGGCATCGGCTACCAGCCGATGATCCGAGACCTGCTCGACCGCTGGGCTGTCGGAGAAATCAAGACAATCCTCAATGAGCGGCTCGAAGACGCCAAGAAGCGAGAGTCGGAACAGCAGGCCAGTACGCCGCTCGTGGGCGACCTGCGCCACACAGCTTGACCGCGCTCCAACCGAAGCCTCAGGAACCCCGCTCCGGCGGGGTTTTTGTTGCCATGGGTATTGGGTGATTTCGACTGCTGAAGGCAACTTCTTGGCCTTTTTGCACTTGAACGGCACCACGTCGCTACCAACGGCAGTGCGCCCAGGTAGCTGCCCGGCCGTGCAGACGCTCCGTTGCCCCCTCGCGGCTTCAGCACAACGTTCTTACGAGTCGCATAGGATGCCCCTACAGCACCGGCGGACGCGCTCGGGCGTGCTGGCCACCCGCTCCGTGAGTCAAGCTTCATCCGGCGATAGTCAGCTCAGGCGACGTGCGATCAGGCGCGAGCCGATGACCGGGGCGCCTCGCGCGCGTGCGCGATGTGGGCGGGATGGGCGCTTATTCGTCGGAACCCACCGACCGCCCAGGCCCGGCCCGTCCCTTGCCAATTTCCGCCGTTTTTTTATTGGGCTTCGGCATGTTCACTCCATCCATTGCCTGTGGCGGTTTGGGTATGCATGTCATGCACCCCTGGCGTTGGTTGCGTTATCCGTTAGCACAGCCAACAGGTCGGCTTTGCGCTGTCGAAGCAGGTCCAGCAGTTCGGGCGGTGTATCGGGCTTGATACCTCGCACGACGATCTGATCCCCGCGGCGTTCGAGAACGACTCCGGCAGCCCACACGATGAGCAAGACTTCGATGGTGGTCATATCGTCACGCTCCCGGTTTGCTCGCCGGCCTTGCTTCTTTCCTCCGGCAGGGGGTTTTTATCGGTGACACGGTGACAAGCCTTGTCCCATGCGGGTTCCGGCGTATCCCCTTTCGGTGACACTTGGACGGCTGTAACGGTTGCCGATACGCCGCAAACCGCGCTGCTATGCGGTTGTGACGGTGTAACCGATAAAACGCCCTCTTCGGCAGAAACGTAGCGGGCGAAGGCATCGGTGAAGTCGGCGACGTCATAACCCTTGAATGGCTTTCCACCGTTCGGCGGGCGCAGTGGTTTCGGCTTGATACCGAACTCCGATAGCCGCGCGGCGAGCTGGCGAGGCCGCAATGGGTTTCCCCGATTCCACGTCGCCCAGGGTGCTTCCTCGTCCTGGGTCAGGATGCTCAGCAGCTCCACACTGGCGAGCCGGCTGGTGTGTCGTTCCTTGAACGCGGCCTCGATGTCTCGCAGCAGTTCAACGCCGATGCTCGGGGTTTCTTCCTCGACACCGTGAAGCGCCAGCGCCGCAGCACGAGCGAGCCCCGGCCACTCCCCGGCCGCAAGGTCGGCAATCGCCAGCAACGGCTCCCAGCAGTCTTGCGCGCGGTCGCCCAGGCCATGCGCGGGTGCGGGCTGGGCCGATGCAATGCGGTGCTGGTGATCGCGCGTCCAGCGGGCGAGGCGTGCCTGCAGATCAAGCCACGGTTGTGGATCAGATCGCCGGATGTTGGCCGCCGTCTCGCCGGCTACCTTGCGACGCATGCGCAACGGGATCGAACGATCCTCGATCGTGCCGGCCAGCTTGCCGATGCCGCAAAGGATCTTCGGCGCCCAGGTGCTGAACTTCGTCGGGGTGTGATCGTCGCCCACGCACCGGATGACGAAAGCGCCTTCGCGGTACAGGCCGGAATTGATCAGGCCGCGCGCTTCCTCATTGTCCTTCAGGAAGGCATCCGCCTCGTCGATTCCCAGCGTGGGCGACCACAGTTCCACGCTACGGAAAATGGCCGATGGCGTGATGCTGGAAATCGACAAGGGCCGGAAGACCAGCCGCATCATCGCCGTGAGTAGCACCGTCTTGCCGCAACGCATCTCCGGGGCGGATATGTGCGCCAGTGGCGACACCGTGAGCACGTCCATGCAGTAGGTGTGCACCACCCACAAGGCCGCGGCGCGGATGGTCGGCGGGTCGGCAATGACGTGTTCCCCGATGATGGCGCACAAGTCAGCAAGCAACTGCCTGCCGTCGACCGGCTCCGGCCACGGCTCCACCTCGGCGACCACCTCGACACTGCCGCCGTCGTCTTTCGGTGCGGTGAGTTTGTCCAGTTCGCCCACGCTGGCCTTCGCTGCCTTCGCCGCGGCGCGCACACGCTGGTAACGCGCCGGATCGGTCCGGCGGACCTCCACCAGTGCGGTCAACACGTCCGCTTCAAAGATCGCGCCGGGGTCGGTGGCGAGCCTCCCCAGCGCCAGCTCGATCGGGTCGGGATCAGGAAAGGCCGCTTCCTCGCGCGCGGCCAGATCGTCGATGCTGGCGCTGTAGGTTTCAGCGGGCATGCAGCACCTCCTGAGCGTCGAAGATGCGCAAGGCCGCGACGCGGAGCCGGGTCAGGTCGGCATCCTCCAAGGGCTGGCCGTCACCCAGCTGGTTCGCACCGATCAGCACCACGCTGGCCTCGGTCACCAGCACGTCCAGGGCAGCACGCCAGCGGGGCAACATGGCCGCCTGTCGGAGCTGACTGCGCTCCGCTGGGGACATGCTTCTCAGGTCTTTCCGTGCGAACAGGTCGCCCACTTGGAGCCCCACCGCGGCGAGCACGTCATGCACCTGACAGCCGGCGAAGCAATGCACCAATAGCGCGCTGTTCTCGGCCTCGGCGATCGCCAGTGAAGCGGACTTGCCGCCGTGCGAAGGGCAACGCGCGCCAGCCCTTTCCGGTCTTGATGACGCCTTCCAGGCGTCCGATCAGTTCGGCGGCGCTCATGACGTCACCCCGATCAGCGAATAGACCGCAACGCGGGAATGCTTGCGCCCCTGATCGTCGTAGCGGTCGACCCGCATCGTCTGGATGTTGTGGCCACCCTCGCGCAACTCCTTCACGCGAGCGGCCGGCATCATGATGTTCAGATCGCGCCGGGCCGTGATGGTGTCGATCGCCTCATGCCGAAGATGGGCAAGCAAACGCAGGCGCTGCGCCGCGGCGCTGGTATCGGTGCTACGATGCTGGGCAGATGTGTTGTGTGTGCGATCTCGAAGGCTGCCCTCGCCCGGCAGCCTTCGTTGTGTCTGGGGCCGGCTCATGCTGCATCTCCGGCCAGTGATTCGGCGAAGGCCAGCACGTCGGCAGCGCGCCAGACGGTAACGCCAGCACTCAGTCGGATAGGTTGCGGCGCCTTTCCCGCCTTGACCCATGCCCACCACGTCGCGGCAGACACACAAATGACTCCCGGCGTTCCAGTGCGGCGGTTCCTCGCAATATCAGAAACGCGCAGGTAAGCGGGCGATGCGATGACTTCGGAGGCGGATTCAACTTTGAA
>NZ_AJXW01000102.1 GCF_000264375.1 Rhodanobacter thiooxydans LCS2 | reverse complement strand
CCGTCACGTTGCACCTCGCGGCGACGGCCAGCCCGGCCGCTGCGCCCGTCAACGTCGTGCCGCTGGCGGCCAGCATGCTGGCGCCGGCGCAGGCGGCACCATCGGCCGCGGACGCGCTCGACAAGCAGGCAGCGCAGGCGCCCGCCGCCGCCGTACTGCCGCCACCGCCCGCGGCCGCCGCGCCGTCTGTGGCGCATCAGCTGCAACTGCCCACGCCGCCGACCAGCCCATTGTTCGCGCAGGACCTGGGCCAGCAGGTGGCCTGGCTGAGCGGGCAGAACGTCAAGCAGGCGCGGATCCGCCTGCATCCGGAGGAACTGGGTTCGCTCGATGTCAGCGTCAGCGTGAGCCACGGTCGCGTCGACGTGGTGTTCAGCGCGCAACACGCGGCAGCGGTGCCAGCGGTGCAGCAGAGCCTGCCGCTGCTGGACCAGATGCTGGCGCGGCATGGCCTCTCGCTTGGCCACGCCGAAGTCGGTCAGCACGATCGCGGCGATCGCCGCGGGCACGCGGGCGGTGGCGGCGGCGCGCTGGAGGAGATCGCCGACGTTCATGGCGCAGCGCCGGTGACCCTGGCCAGGATCGGCCTGCTCGACGCGTTCGCCTGAGTTCTTCCATACCTCGTCCTGCCGGCGTGGCCGCCGTTTGCACGGCGGCTTCTGCTGTCGCACGCGCACAGAACTGGCCGGGAACACCGCGCCGAGATCGCGTCGCGACGACCCGCCGGCGCCCGTCAAGAAAGCGCCGCACACGCTGCTTCGTTCGCCGCGAAGCAAGCTGGCACAAGGTTTTCCGTCGATGGCACGCGGCTTGCTTTTGATGCTGGGCACGCGCAGTGCGCGCGTCTTTCAATCATCTGCGGATCGAGGTTTCCATGGTCGACGAGGAACAAGCTGGCGAGGTAGTGGAGACCCCGCCCGAGCGCAAGAGCCGCAAGCCGCTGGTGATCGCAGTGTCGGTGGTGCTGCTGCTGGCGCTGGGCATCGGCGGCTATGTGTGGCAGTCGCGCCAGTCCGTGCCGGGCAAGGCCGGCAAGTCGACGCCGAAGGTTGCCCAGGCTGAACTCTACCTGCCGCTGGACCCGGCCTTCGTGGTGAATTTCCGCGACGCCGAATCGCTGCGCTACCTGCAGGTCGGCGTCACCCTGATGTCGCACGACCCCGCCGCGATCGAGGTGGCCAGGGCCGCCGACCCGGTGATCCGCGATGCGCTGGTGGCGCTGTTCAGCAACCAGGACTTCGCCATCATCAGCGATACCGCCGGGCGCCAGAAGCTGCAGGCCGATGCGCTGGTCGCCGTGCGCAAGATCGTCAGGGCGCGGCTCGGCCGCCCCGGCATCGACGCGCTGTACTTCACCAGTTTCGTGATGCAGTGACGGAAGGGCCGCAGGCATGAGCGATCTGCTTTCCCAGGACGAGATCGACGCGCTGCTGGATGGCGTCAGCGGCGGCGCGGTGGCCACCGGCGGCGACGAACCGCCGCCCAGCGGCGCGGTGGTCACGTACGACTTCACCCAGCAGGACCGCATCGTGCGCGGGCGGTTGCCCACGTTGGAGATGGTCAACGAGCGCTTCGCACGGTTCTTCCGGCTGGGCGTGTTCAACGTGCTGCGCAAGACCTGCGAGGTCTCGGTGCTGGGCGTGAAGATGGTCAAGTTCGCCGAGTACGTGCACAGCCTGGCGGTGCCGAGCAACCTCAACCTGGTGCGCATCAAGCCGCTGCGCGGCACCGCGCTGGTGGTGTTCGAGCCGCGCCTGGTGTTCACCGTGATCGACAACTTCTTCGGCGGCGACGGGCGCTTCCACGCCCGCATCGAGGGCCGCGACTTCACCGCCACCGAGAACCGGGTGATCCAGATCATGCTGGAGGAGCTGTTCGGCGCGATGACCGAAGCATGGGCGCCGGTGCTGGAACTACAGTTCGAATACCAGAACTCCGAGATCAACCCGCAGTTCGCCAACATCGTCAGCCCGACCGAGACGGTGGTGGTGTCGCGCTTCCACGTCGAGCTCGACGGCGGCGGCGGCGAGATCCACCTGACCCTGCCGTACGCGATGGTCGAACCGATCCGCACCCTGCTCGACGCCGGTGTGCAGAGCGACCGCGCCGACCGGGACGACCGCTGGGCGGAGATGCTGCAGGAAGAAGTGTTCGACGCGGAAGTGGACCTGAGTTCGCTGCTGCTCGACGTGCGCCTCAGCCTCGGCGAGTTCCTGCAGCTGCGCCCGGGCGACGTGATTCCGGTGCAGCTGCCCGAGCTGGCCACCGTCTACGCCGAGGACGTGCCGGTGTTCCGCGGTCACTACGGCCAGTCCGGCGGCCGCAACGCCGTGCGTTTCCATGCCCAGGCCGGGCGGCGCGAGAAGCGCGCGGCCGGCGAAAACTTCAAAGAGAAGACCCCGCATGAACCAGTCCGCTGAAACTGTGTCCGCCACCGCCGGTGAGCGCGTCGAGTTCGATTCGCTGCACGGCGTCGCCGCCGGCAGCGGCGACGTCAACCTCGACATGATCCTGGATGTGCCGGTGACTCTGGCGATGGAAGTCGGGCGCACCCGCATCAGCATCCGCAACCTGCTGCAGTTGAACCAGGGCTCGGTGGTGGAACTGGACCGCGCTGCCGGCGAGCCGCTGGACGTGTTCGTCAACGGCACCCTGGTCGCGCACGGCGAGGTGGTGGTGATCAACGAGAAGTTCGGCATCCGCCTGACCGACGTGATCAGCCCGGCCGAGCGCGTGCGCAAGTTGCGGTGACAGAGCCGTGAATAGGGAATGGGGAATAGGGAATAGGGTTGTCGCGGCGCTGGCGCCGGCGGCGCTGCCCGCCGCCGACGTCAATGTGGGCGGCGAGCTGTTCCGTGTGTTGCTCAGCCTGGCCGCGGTGGTGGCGATGATCTTCGTGGCGGGCTGGCTGAGCCGTCGGCTGCAGGCGCGCAGCCGGCCGGGCGGGCGGCGCATCCGCTGCGTGGAGGCGATGGCGGTGGGCGCGCGCGACCGCGTGCTGCTGCTCGATGCCGACGGCAAGCGCCTGCTGGTCGGCGTGGGTCCCGGCGGCATGCGCACGCTGCACGTCTACGAGGGCATACCGGTTGAACCCGCGGTGGCCGAACCTGCCGCGGCGCCACTGCCTGCGTTCGGCGAACTGCTGGCGCGCTGGAAGCGCGGCGCATGAGGATCTGGCGCTGGATCGTTGCCGTGTCGCTGCTGCTGTTGCCGCTGACGGCGCTGGCGGCGCCGCCAGGCATTCCGCTGGTGAACGTGCAGAACGTGCCCGGCGGCGGGCAGAACTGGACGCTGTCGCTGCAGGTGCTGGCGCTGATGACCGCGCTGACCCTGCTGCCGGCGATCGCGCTGATGATGACCTCGTTCACCCGCATCATCATCGTGCTCGGTTTCCTGCGCCAGGCGCTGGGCACGCAGTCCACTCCGCCGAACCAGGTGCTGCTGGGACTGGCGCTGTTCCTCACCCTGTTCGTGATGTCGCCGGTGCTCAACCGCGCCTACGCCGACGGCGTGAAACCGTACATGGACGGCCAGCTCGCCGCCGAGCTGGCGCTGCCGGCAGCCTCTGCACCGTTCAAGCAGTTCATGCTCGATCAGACCCGCGAGGCGGACCTGACGCTGTTCACCCGGCTGGCCGGCGAGAAGCCCTATGCGAGCAAGGCGGATGTGCCATTCAAGGTGGCGATGCCCGCGTTCCTCACCTCGGAGCTTAAGACCGCGTTCCAGATGGGCTTCCTGCTGTTCATCCCGTTCCTGATCATCGACCTGGTGGTGGCCAGCGTGCTGATGTCGATGGGCATGATGATGGTCTCGCCGATGATCATCTCGCTGCCGTTCAAGATCATGCTGTTCGTGCTGGTGGATGGGTGGACGCTGCTGCTGGGGACGCTGGCGGGGAGCTTCTACACGTGACCGCGCATCGCTTGGCCGGAGCCTCCATAGGAGCCCGCTCGCAGGCTATACTCTTGTTTGTCTCTGTGTTCAGAGTAAAGAGCTCTCAGAGCAAGAGCTTTCGTCTGCCTGCGGCAGCCGAGTCACTTTCTCTTTGCGTGCTCAAAGAGAAAGTAACCAAAGAGAAAGAGCACCCCGCTTACGCGCTTTCCGGGCATCCTGCCCGGAAAGTTCGCGGTCGGGCTACGGGGTTTGTCGACAGGGCATCCTGCCCTGACGCCAAACTGGTTCGCATCCATGCGAACCACCCTTCGGGCTTTTCCTTCGCCCGCCCGCCGCTGCAGAGGGGACCCCGGGTAGAGCAGCGCGCATCCTGCGCGCACTCCTCAGAAGAGCCGGATCAAAAGCAGAGGAGAAGCCACGGCAAGGCGTCGCTTTGCTGTGGCTGTTGCTTTCCGCTTCATCACCGAGTGCGGGCCAGGATGGCCCGCTGCTCTCCCCGGGGTCCCTTGCGCGGCGGTGAGCCGGGGTCGACAGGCCGCGCAGCGGGAACCGACAGGATGTCGGTTCCTTTTCGACAGTACATGGATGTGCTGTCGAAAAGCCCGGCCCCGGCTCACGGACTTGCCGGGCAGGAGCCCGGCAAGCGCCAAGCGGGGTGGCCTTTCTCTTGGGTTACTTTCTCTTTGGCCACGCAAAGAGAAAGTGACTCGGTCGCCGAAGGCGATCGACCGCTCTTGATTCTGAATGCGGCGGCAGCAAGAGCATCGCGTACGACCGAAGGAAGTCCCGCGTGGACCAATGCGCTCCTACAGTTGCGGGCGCGGCAGCTCCCCGCCGCCACTGCGGCGAAGCACGCCACCGGAGCCTTCGCATGACCCCCGAATCCATCATGGAAATCGGTCAGCACGCGCTGTACGTGGCGATGCTGGTGGCCGCGCCGCTGCTGCTTACCGCGCTGGCAGTGGGTCTGCTGATCGGCGTGATCCAGGCGGCCACGCAGATCAACGAGATGACGCTCAGCTTCATTCCCAAGCTGATCGCGATGGCGCTGGTGGCGCTGATCGCCGGGCCGTGGATGCTGCGTCTGCTGGTGCATTACACCACGCAGCTGATCGAGAGCCTGCCGGGCGCGGTCAGATGACGGCGCTGGACCTGGCGCAGTTGCCGGCGTGGCTGGGCAGCCTGTTCTGGGTGGTCGGTCGGGTCAGCGGGCTGTGCCTGGTGGCGCCGGTGTTCAGTGCGACGGTGGTGTCAGCGCGGATCCGCGTCGGCGTGGTGGTGGTGCTGTCGCTGGTGCTGGCGCCGCTGGCGCCGGCGACGATCGATCCGCTCAGCGGCGACGGCGTGGCGACCATGGCGGGGCAGGTGGTGATCGGCGCGGCGGTGGGCTTCGTGCTGAAGCTGGTGTTCGAGGCGGTGTCGTTCGGCGGCGAGCTGGTGGGGCAGAGCATGAGCCTGGGCTTCGCCGAGGTGGTCAATCCGCAGGCCGGCGGCAGTTCGAACGTGTTGAGCCAGTTCTACCTGCTGCTGGTGACGTTGCTGTTTCTCGCGATGGACGGCCACCTGCGTCTGATCGCGCTGCTCGCCGATAGCTTCCACAGCCTGCCGCCGGGCGTGCCGGCGATCGACGCCGATGGCCTGCGCGCGGTGGCCGGTTTCGCGGCGGAGCTGTTTTCCGGCGCCGTGCGCGTCGCCCTGCCGGCGATGACTTCGTTGCTGGTGGTGAACATCGGCTTTGCCGCGATCAGTCGCGCGGCGCCGTCGATGAACCTGTTTGCGGTGGGTTTTCCGATCACCGTGTCGCTGGGTTTCATCGCCTTGTGGCTGTCGCTGCGCAGCCTGCCGGGTGCGTTCGAGGCGCTGCAAGACGATGCGTGGTCACTGATGCGCAACCTGTTCGGGAGCTGACGCGATGTCGGACGACAGCGACCAGGAAAAAACCGAACAACCAACCGAGAAGAAACTTCGCGAATCGCGCGAGAAGGGCGAGGTCCCGCGCTCGCGCGACCTGTCCGGCGCCATGGTGGTGCTGGCCGGCGTGGCGGCGCTGATGAGCGGCGGCGAGCAGGCGTTCGTGCATGCCAGGCGAATTTTCTCGCTGGGTATGCACTACTCGCGCGACGCGCTGTTCACCGATGACCTGCCGGGCCGCACGCTGCATGCGGTGGTGTACGAGGCGCTGGGGCTGTTCTGGCCGGTGGCGCTGGCCACGATGTTGGCCACGCTGGCCGCGCCGCTGCTGCTGGGCGGACTGAACTTCAGCGCGCAGGCGCTGCAGCCGAAATTCGAGCGGCTCGACCCGATCAAGGGGTTGGGCAAGATTTTCGCCATGCGCGGCCTGGTCGAGCTGGGCAAGGCGCTGCTGAAGCTGCTGTTCATCGGCGCGGTACTGGCGCTGCTGCTGTGGCATTGGCAGGGCGAGCTGCAGGCCACCGGCCGCGGCCCGGTGATGGCCGGCATCGCGCAGTCGATCAGCCTGCTCGGCCGCGCCGCGCTGTGGTTCGGCTCGATGCTGGCGCTGATCGGCGGCATCGATGCGCTCTACCAGAAGTTCGACCACGCGAAGAACCTGCGCATGACGCGGCAGGAAATCAAGGACGAGATGAAGGAAAGCGAGGGCAACCCCGAAATGAAGGGGCGCATCCGCCAGGTGCAGCAGGCGCAGGCGCGCCGCCGCATGATGGAGGACCTGCCCAAGGCCGACGTGGTGGTGGTCAACCCGACCCACTTCGCGGTGGCCTTGCGCTACGACGACGGGCGCATGGGTGCGCCGCGGGTGATCGCCAAGGGCGTCGACGTGCTGGCGCAGCAGATCCGCCTGGTGGCGGGCTCGCATCGCATCCCGCTGGTCGAGGCGCCGCCGTTGGCACGCGCCTTGTATGCAACGACTGAACTGGGTCGGGAAATCCCCGCCGCGCTGTATGTGGCGGTGGCCCAGGTCCTGGCCTACGTCTACCAGCTGAAGCAAGCCGCGGCGCAGGGCGAGACACCACCGGCAGCGCCAACCCCCGAGGTCGATCCCGACCTGATGGGGCCTTACCGCGAATAACCATGAGTCAAATCCATGACGGGTGCCAACGTACTGGGCAACTTCAAGCACTTCGCGCGACGGGGCATTGGCGCACCGGTGATGATGCTGGTGATGCTGGCGATGCTGATGTTGCCGCTGCCGCCGTTCCTGCTCGACATGCTGTTCAGCTTCAACATCGCGTTGTCGCTGGTGATCCTGCTGGCGGTGGTCTACGTGATGCGGCCGCTGGAGTTCGCCGCGTTCCCCACCGTGGTGTTGATGGCGACCCTGCTGCGGCTGGCGTTGAACATCGCCTCCACCCGCGTGGTGCTGCTGCACGGCCACGACGGCCCCGGCGCCGCCGGCAAGGTGATCGAGGCGTTCGGCGAGTTCGTCATCGGCGGCAACTTCGCGGTGGGCCTGGTGGTGTTCGCGATCATCACCATCATCAACTTCGTGGTGGTCACCAAGGGCGCCACCCGCGTGTCGGAAGTGACCGCGCGCTTCACCCTGGACGCGATGCCCGGCAAGCAGATGGCGATCGACGCCGACTTGAACGCCGGCCTGCTGACCCAGGAGCAGGCGCGCGAGCGGCGCCAGGAAGTACGCGAGGAGGCCGACTTCTACGGCTCGATGGACGGCGCCTCGAAGTTCGTGCGCGGCGACGCCACCGCCGGCATCCTGATCCTCATCATCAACATCGTCGGCGGCTTCTTCGTCGGCGTGATGCAGCACGGCCTGTCGGCCGGCGAGGCGGCCAAGACCTACACCTTGCTGACCATCGGCGACGGCCTGGTCGCGCAGGTGCCGGCGCTGATGCTGTCGGTGGCGACGGCGATCATCGTCACCCGCGTGTCCAAGTCGCAGGACATGGGCAGGCAGATGATCGGCCAGGTGTTCGGCCAGCCGCGCGCGCTCGGCGTGGCGGCGGCGGTGCTGACCGTGATGGGGCTGATCCCCGGCATGCCGAACGTGGCGTTCCTGCTGCTCGGCGCCAGCTGCGGCGGCGTGGCGTGGCTGCTCTTGAAGCGCGAGCGCGAAACGCGCGCCAGGCTGGCCGAGTCGATCGCCGAGAAGCCGGCCCCCTCGGTGGCGCCAGAGCGCGTCGAGCTGGGCTGGGAAGACGTGGCCAGCGTCGATCCGCTGGGCCTGGAAGTGGGCTACCGGCTGATTCCGCTGGTCGACGTGCACCAGGGCGGCGAGCTGATGGGGCGAATCAAATCGGTGCGCCGCAAGCTGTCGCAGGAGCTGGGCTTCCTGGTGCCGGCAGTGCACATCCGCGACAACCTCGACCTCGGTCCCAATACCTATCGCATCACCCTGATGGGCGTGCCGATGGGCGAGGCCGAGGTGCACAACGAGCGGCTGATGGCGATCAATCCCGGCCAGGTGCACGGCACCCTGCAGGGTATCGCCACGCAGGATCCGGCGTTCGGCCTGGAAGCGGTGTGGATCGAAAGCGGCCAGCGCGAGCTGGCGCAAAGCTACGGCTACACCGTGGTCGATCCGGCCACGGTGATCGCCACCCACCTGTCGCACATCCTGCAGGGCCACGCGCACGAACTGCTCAGCCACCAGGACGTGCAGCAGCTGCTGGACCGGCTCGCCGCCAACGCGCCGAAGCTGGTCGAGGACCTGGTACCGAAGCGCCTGACGCTGGGCGTGGTGGTCAAGGTGCTGCAGAACCTGCTGGCCGAACGCGTGCCGATCCGCAACATGCGCAGCATCGTCGAATCCTTGGCGGAGCACGCCGGGCAGAGTCAGGATCCCGGCGTTCTGACCGCCGCCGTGCGCGTGGCGCTGGGCCGGCAGATCGTGCAGGAGATCACCGGCCTGGGCACCGAAGTGCCGGTGATCACGCTGGCGCCGGAGCTCGAACAGATCCTGCTGGGCTCGCTCTCCGGCGGCGGTGGCGTGGCCGGCGCCGCAGTGGAACCGGGCCTGGCCGATCGCCTGCAACAAAGCGTGGCCGACGCCGCGCGGCGGCAGGAGTTGAGCGGCGAACCGGCGGTGCTGCTGGTCGCGCCGCTGCTGCGGCCATGGCTCGCGCGCTTCACCCGCCACGTGGCACAAAACCTGCACGTACTCGCTTACAACGAAGTGCCCGACAACCGCCGGGTGCGGCTGGTACAGGCCCTGGGGCGATGAAGAGCAGGGAATCGGGAGTAGGGAATAGGGAATCGGAAAAGCCTATGCAAAAGCTCTGCAACCTCGCGGTGAACTGCTCTTCCTGTTCCCTATTCCCCACTCCCTATTCCCCCTCGCGGAGCGAGCTATGAAGATCAAACGTTTCGTGGCGCCGGACATGCGCCAGGCGATGCGCGAAGTGCGCGAGGAGCAGGGGCCGGAGGCGGTGATACTGTCTACCCGCCGACTGGACGAAGGCATCGAGCTGGTCGCCGCGATCGACTACGACGAATCGCTGGTGCGCGAGGCTGTGCGGCATGGCGCGCCGATCGCGGCGGCACCGGCCGACGCGGAGGCGGCGGCAGCCGGTCCGCGTGCCGCGCCAGTCGAGGTGGCCGCGCCTGTAACGCCGCGTCAGCGCAAGGCCGCCATGCCGCCGACTGCGCCGCCGGCCAACGAGCTGCCGGCGATGCGACCGCTGATGGAACAGGCGGCACAGGACACCGCGCAGATGCGCAGCGAACTCGGCAGCCTGCGCGAGATGCTGGAGCTGCAGCTGTCCAGCCTGGCCTGGAACGACATGGAGCGGCGCCAGCCACTGCGCGCGCGGATCCTGCGCGAGATGACCCGGCTGGGCATCGAACCCGACGTGGCGCGCATGCTGGTGGCCGAACTGCCCGAACAGATCAATGCCGAGCAGGCGCGCTATCTGCCGCTGGGCATGCTCAGCCGCAGCCTGACGGTGAGCGGCCGCGAGCTGTCCGGCGACGACAACGGCGTGGTCGCGCTGGTGGGGCCGACCGGCGTGGGCAAGACCACCACCATCGCCAAGCTGGCGGCCCGCGCGGTGATGCGCCATGGCGCCGACCGGGTGGCGCTGATCAGCACCGACCACTACCGCATTGGCGCCGCCGCACAGCTGGAACATTACGGCCGGCTGCTCGGCGCGCGGGTCTACCCGGCCTACGACGCGGCGAGCCTGCGCAAGGTGCTGGAGATGCTGCGCGGCAGCCATACCGTGCTGATCGATACCGCCGGCGTCGCCGGCAGCGACCCGCGGCTCAACCAGCAACTGGAAATCCTCGCCGACGCCGGCGGCCTGCGCACCTGCCTGGTGCTGGCGGCGAACGGGCAGTCGCAGGCGCTGGACGAGGCGGTGCGCGCCTACCTGCCGCTGAAGCCGCAGGCCTGCATCCTGACCAAGCTGGACGAGGCGCCGGCGCTGGGCGGCGCGCTGTCGGTGCTGATCCGTCACCGGCTGCCGCTGGAGTACACCACCGATGGCCAGCGTGTGCCCGAGGACATCGCCGCGGCGGATGCGCGCGTGCTGGTGTGCCGCGCCGCGCAGTCGATGAGGCTGCCGGGGCCCGACGACGGCCTGATGGCCGAACGCTTCGGCTTCGCGGTGGCCGGCGCATGAGCGGAGTATTGGCGATGGACCAGGCTTCCGGGCTGCAGCGGATGCTGTCGGCCATGACCGACCCGCCTGCGGCGGACCTGCCGTCGGCCCATCAGGCCAGCAGCCTGCTGGCTGCGGCGCCTGCCGTGCGCCGGCACTGCCGCACGATCGCGGTGGCCGGTGGCAAGGGCGGCGTGGGCAAGAGCACGGTGGCGGTGAACCTGGGCGTGGCGCTGGCGGTGGCCGGGCGCGACGTGGTGCTGCTGGATGCCGACATGGGCCTGGCCAACGTCGACGTGATGCTCGGTCTCGCGCCGTCGCGCCACATCGGCCACCTGCTCGACGGCGAGTGCACGCTGGACGAGCTGATGCTGAGCGCGCCGCGCGGCCTGCGCGTGGTGCCGGCCGGCTCCGGTGCGCGCCGGCTGGCGCAGCTCTCCAGCGGCGAGCATGCGGCGATCATCCGCGCCTTCGACGAACTGGCGCAGCCGCCGGAATACCTGCTGGTGGATACCGCCGCCGGCCTGTCGGACAACGTGACGATGTTCGCCGCCGCCGCGGCCGAAGTGATCGTGGTGGTGTGCGACGAGCCGGCGTCGCTGACCGACGCCTACGGCCTGACCAAGGTGCTCAGCCGCGACTTCGGCGTGCGGCGCATCCGCATGGTCGCCAACATGGTGCGCAACGAGGGCGACGCGCGGGCGCTGCATCAGAAGCTGGCGCGCGTCAGCGACCGCTTCCTCGACGTGGTGATCGAGTTCGGCGGCTGGGTGCCGCACGACGAGCGCCTGCGCCAGGCCATCCGCCGCCAGTGCGCGGTGGTCGACCTGTGGCCGTCCAGCCATTCCGCGCTGGCATTCAAGCGATTGGCCACCGCGGCCGATAAGTGGGTGGAGCCCGACCGCGCGGGTCTCGACCGGATTGCTTTTTTTGCTGGCCGGACAACACCGGTAGGTGGGATGCCGAGATGAGCGTGGCTTCGGAATATCTGCAACTCTCCCGCGAGAGTGCCGACGAACTGGTGCGTCGGCACGCGCCGCTGGTGCGGAGGATCGCCTATCACCTGATGGGGCGGTTGCCGGCCAGCGTCGACGTGGGCGACCTGATCCAGGCGGGAATGATCGGTTTGCTGGAGGCGGCGCGCCATTTTGCCCACGACAAGGGGGCCAGCTTCGAGACGTATGCGGGCATCCGCATCCGTGGCGCCATGCTGGACGAATTGCGCCGCACCGACTGGACCCCGCGTTCGGTGCATCGCAAGACCCGCGAGGTGGCCGAGACGATCCGCCAGATCGAAACCGAGACCGGCGCCGAGGCGGATGACGCCGAGGTGATCCGCCGGCTCGGCATCAGCGCGGAGGAGTACCACCAGGTGCTGGCCGACGCGGCCTGCGTGCGCCTGCTCAGCCTCACCGCGTCGGACGACGGCGAGGAAAGCACGGTGCTCGACGTGGTCGACGAAGGCAGCCTCGGGCCAGCCGACAACGTCGAGCGCGACGGTATGCGCGAGGCGCTGGCCGAGGCGATTGGCGGTCTGCCCGAGCGCGAGCAGCTGGTGATGTCGCTGTATTACGAACAGGAATTGAACCTCAAGGAGATCGGCGCCGTGCTCGGCGTGAGCGAGTCGCGCGTCTGCCAGATCCACGGACAGGCGGTGATCCGGCTGCGCGCCAGGCTCACCGGGTGGCGAAGCTGAGAGCCTGTTTATGACCTCCAAGTACTCCGCGTTGTCATCGAGTGGCCGCCAGGTGGTAGTGCGTGGCGCAGCGCCTGACTGGCTGTCAGGCCGAGCCGCGCGCTGCCGCATGGCGGCCACTCGATGGCAACGCGGAGCACTTGGAGGTCATAAACAGGCTCTTAGAACCCCATGAATCCCCGCGGCCGGACCTCGGCCTGTACCGCACGTGGAGAAAGCGTTTGGACAAGAACATGAAAATCCTGGTGGTGGACGACTTTTCCACCATGCGTCGGATCGTCCGCAACCTGCTGGTCGAGCTTGGCTTCAGCAATCCGCTGATCCAGGAGGCCGACGACGGCGAGAGCGCGCTGGCCTTGCTGCGCAGCCAGCCGTTCGACCTGGTGGTGACCGACTGGAACATGCCGAACATGACCGGCATCGACCTGCTGCGCGCGATCCGCGGGGAGGACGCACTGAAATGCCTGCCGGTGCTGATGGTCACCGCGGAGAACAACCGTGACCAGATCATCGCCGCCGCGCAGGCCGGCGTGAACGGCTACATCGTCAAGCCGTTTACCGCGGTCACGCTCAAGGAAAAGCTCACCAAGATCTTCGAACGGATCGCCGCCAGCGGAGTCAGCGCATGAACGTCACGTCACCCCTAGCCATCGACGAGATGCTGCCGCCGGAACTGCGCGACCTGCTGAACAGTCCCGACGGCCCGGCGTTCGAGCAGGCGCTGGACGTGATGGTGCGCCAGCGCGAACAGCGCCTGTTCCGCGCGCTCGGCCAGCTGGCCCGCGACCTGCACGACGCGGTGCGCCGGCTCGGCGGCGAACTGGCCCAGGACGGCGTGCCGGCCATCACCGACGCGCGCCAGCACCTGCAGGACGCGCTGGAGATGAGCGCGCAGGCCGCCCACCGCAGCCTCGATTTCGCCGAGCGCATGCGCCCGCAGGCCGAATCGCTGACACGCAACGCCGGCCAGGTGCTGGAATGGACCAACGGCAACGACGCCGCCGCCGTGCTGGCGCGCGAGGCGGTGACGTTCGCCGGCAGCTGCCGCGACGGCCTCGCCGATATGGTGCTGGCGCAGTCGTGGCAGGACCTCACCGGGCAACGCATCAAGAAGGTCGCCAGCTTCATCGGCACGGTCGAATCCTCGCTGCTGGAACTGGTGCGGCTGACCGGTGCCTTGGCCGGCAGCGAGGCGCCGGCCAAGGCGGCCAAGGTGTCCAGCCAGGAGGATGCCGACCGCTTGCTGAGCGAATTCGGCTTCTGAGCGCACCGGCCATGGATGCGGAACTGGACAACGAGCTGCGCCAGGACTTTCTGGTCGAGGCGGGCGAACTGCTGCAGCGGCTGGACGAGCAACTGGTCGGGCTGGAAGCGGCACCGGGCGACGGCGAGCTGCTGAATGCCGTGTTCCGCGCCTTCCACACCGTCAAGGGCGGCGCCGGCTTTCTCGCGCTCGAGCCGATGGTGCTGCTGTGCCACCACGCCGAGGACCTGCTCAACGAGGCGCGCAACGGCAAGCTGGTGCTGGGCGCCGTGCAGATGGACGCATTGCTGCAGGCGCTGGACCTGCTCAACGGCATGATGGTGGCCGTGGGCGCCGCTGCGCCGCTGCAGACGCCGCCGCCGGCGTTGCTGGCCGCGCTGCTGCCGCAAGCCCGGCCGGTGGCGGCGGCTGCGCCGGCGCCGCCGGTGGTCGCTGCCAGCAGCAGCATCGACGACAGCGAGTTCGAGGCGCTGCTGGAA
>NZ_AJXW01000101.1 GCF_000264375.1 Rhodanobacter thiooxydans LCS2 | reverse complement strand
GCAGCAGCTTGCCCACTTCAAAGTTGAATCCGCCCCCCCCCCGATCAGCCCGATGGTTTTCATTCGATGCATCGCCCAATGGATTGGAGCCGAAATTCTCGCACAAGAAAAACAGGGTCCGAGTAGACTTTTCATGCGATGTAGGATCCGCCCGCGGATCGTGGGTGCTGGCCTCCCGAGCAGGCGGCGAACTGCAGAGGCAGGATCGACGTGAAATGATCGGCGTGGTGCATCCGGAATACACTGCGAGCTCGTCCATCGACACCATGGCCAACCGCATGTCGGATCCTGTGAGCCCTCGCGCTGCAGCGCCGGTGCGCATCGGCTGCGCGGGCTGGGCGATTCCATCGCAACACGCCCACCTGTTTGGCGAAGGCGACAGCCACCTTGCGCGCTACGCAACGCGCTTCGATGTGGTTGAGATCAACTCGACGTTCTACCGCCCGCATCAGTTGCGGACGTTCGAGCGCTGGGCGGCGAGTGTGCCGGCGCAGTTTCGATTTTCGGCGAAGCTGCCGAAGTGGATCACCCACGAGGCGCGGCTGTACGGCACCGGCGATGCGCTGACCGCATTCTTCGATGGTATCGCGGGCCTGGGGGCGAAGTTCGGGGGCGTGCTGGTGCAGCTGCCACCGAGCCTGGCTTTCGATGTGCGGCTTGCCGATCGATTCTTCGCGATGCTCCGGCGCCGCTGTGCGGCGCGGATCGCGTGCGAGCCACGTCATGCGAGCTGGTTCGGGCCTGAGGCCGATCGCATATGGACGCGCTACGCCATCGCACGCGCTGCCGCTGATCCCGCGCTCATGCCGGCAGCCGCGCTTCCGGCCGACGGCGCGCGCGAAGCGCGCTGGAGTTACTGGCGTTGTCATGGAGCGCCACGGATGTACTACAGCCGTTACGACGATGACGCGCTGGAGCGCCTGGCGCACGCGCTGGTGCGCGAAGGCCGCGCGCGTGCGCCGTCCTGGTGTTTGCTAGACAACACCACGCACGGACACGCCGTGGCGGACGCAGCGCGCCTGCAGGATGCCGTGTCAGAGGTCGGGGATCACCCTGGTTTGCCGCGCACTGGGCGTTGAAAACGATGGAGTCGGAGCCCCTTCCAGACGCCATGCGGGACGATTGCAGGCGGACGTGCGCCCTTGAAGCCTATGCAAAACCCGGGTCAGAGTGCACTTTCTGATGGCGTGTGATTGGCCTGGCGGGTAGCAGAGTGCGAACGGATTACGCAGCCTTGGTGCCTTGGCCCAAAAAAAGGGCGACGAAAAACGAGGTCAGGATCACTTACCCCCGTTTGAATCGCAACTTGGCGGTCTGTGCGCAGGCCTGATGCTGCACGCAAGGGGGCAGGTTCAGTGGTCAGCGTGAGCGTCGTCGGAAGGCCGGGGTCAGAGGAGCCGCCCTTGGCTTTTTCGGGCACCTCGATCAGGCACCCATGGCCCCGTCATCGGCGCTGGCCGCCACCCGGTCTCGGCGGGCCGCCGCAATCGCCGCATTGGCCCTGGCGCCTTGGCTGTCAGGCGTACTGCGACAAGGCATCCGCCAGCGCGAAATAGCGTCCCACGATGAAGGGATGCTCATCCTGCATATACAGCCGTGACTTGGATTCGCGCAGCTTGCGCACGCAGTCGACCAGCCGGCTCAGGTCGTTGGTCTCGAAGGTCAGCAGCCATTCGTAGTCGCCCAGTCCGAAGCCATACACGCCATTGGTGAGGATGTCGGGAGTGAACTCGTGTCCGATGTCGCCGTGGTCGCCGATGAGCGCCTTGCGCTCCCACTTCGGCAGCAGGTAGTACTCCGGCTTGCGGATGAAGGGATAAAAGCACAGGTATTCGCGTGGCCGCATGCCGATCGCGAAGGATGTCGGGTGTTCGGAAAACTCGAACGGCTTGGTGATGCCCGTGAACGCGTGGGGCGTGGCGATGTATCGACCGAAGGACGAGCGTCGGATCTCCAGCTGCAGATCCTGGATGTCGTTGAAGCGATCGGCAAACATCCAGAAGAGGATGTCCGTGTGGGCCTGGAAGCCCTGCACGACGTAGGTTCCGCGCAAGCCGACCCGGCCTTCGTGTTTGCCGAAGATGTCGACCACTTCCCGGATGGCGGCGGCCCTTTCGTCCTTGCCCGCTTCCTGCCATTTCGAGGTGAACTTGATCGCCAGCTGCGCGGTGAACTGAGTTTGCATGGTGGTGGTTTTCCGTGAGTTAGGCGGTGGCGCCAAGCGATTGCTTGATCGCCGCAATCTGCTTGCCGTGAAGTTCGTCGTGGATCCAGATGGTGTCGAGCAGGTTTTTCAGGCTGACCCGGCCGAATAGCGGGCGCTCCGTCGACCTTTCGGCCAGGACGCGTTCGTGGGTCTCGTTGAATACCGACTGCAGGTCCCTGAAGCGCGACTCTTCCAGCAGGCGGATCAGCTCCGCACCGGAGAAGCGCCCGCTGACCGCGTGGTCGTGGCTGCAGCCTTGCTGCAGGCAGGCGGCGAGAAACGACGGGTCCTTTTCCTCGACGCGTTCGCTGCGCGACTGCAGCGCATCGAGCACCAGCGCGGCGGTCGCCCGCTCGCTCGCCTGTAGGTGATGGGCGAGCTGGCCGATGGAGGGCCCGCCGGCAGCTGGCGTCGCGTACAACTGGTCTTCCGTCAGGCCGTCGAGGCTGTCCAGCAGCGCTTTGCGGGCCCGGCCAAGGTTTTCAATCAACATTCAGTGCCTCTCGTGATTCCAGCAGGTTTCTTTGCTCCAGGTGATCGGCCAGGTCGTGTGCGGCCTGTTCGCCCTGACGAATGCAGTCCGGCAGGCCTACGCCGCCGTAGGAAGCCCCGGCCAGGAACACGCCCGGGAACGCCGCGGCCATGGCCTTGCGGGTTTGCTCCAGACGGTCGAGATGGCCTACCGCGTACTGCGGCATCGCATGCTTCCAGCGGGTCACCTGGCAGAAGGCGGGGGTTTCGCGCAGCGCCGTGATCCGCCTCAGATCGGTCAGCACGGCGTCGACGATGGTGGCGTCGGGGGCGTCGACCAGCTGCGCGTCGTGGGCGCCACCGATATAGCAGCGCAGCAGCGCCGCCCCGCTAGGGGCCACGTGCGGCCATTTGAGATGCGCCCAGGTGCATGCGGTGATCGCATGGCCCGAGCCGCGCGGCACGACGAAGCCGGTGCCGTCCAGCGACGTCCCCGTGATCCCATGCGGAAAGGCCATCACGACATTGGCGACCGACGTCGACAGGGTCGGCAGTAGCGGCGGAATGGCGTTCCTGGCCGCAGGCAGCAGCCCGGCCGCGGCGGCGTCCGGCACGGCCAGCACGATCGCGTGCGCGTCCAGCGAGCGCCCGTCATCCAGCTCCAGGCGGTAGTGCCCACCCTGTTGGCGAATGGCTCTGGCGGAGCGGCCCTTGAGGATCGCGCACGCCGTCAGCCGCTCTTCGAGCCGCGCGGTCAGGGCTTGCAGGCCCGTCTTGAAGGTGAGGAATTGGCCGCGGCTTTTGCCGGCGGGGGCCGGTTTCGCGTGGCCGTAGAGGCTGCCCATCGCACGGATCAGGCTGCGCTGGTTCCGGCTCAGCTGATGGATCTGCGGGAACAGAGCCTGCAGGCTGTACTGGTTGACGTCGCCGGCGTAGATCCCCGACAGCAACGGTTCGATCAGGCGGTCCACGATCTGGTTGCCCAGCCGCTTGCGGAAAAAGTCACCGGCCGGCTGGTCGCCGTCGATGTCCTTGCCGTGCGAGAACAGATCCCACACAACGCGCAGCTTGCCCGCCGGAGAGAGCAGCGGGGACTTGAGGAGCGGCCTCAGCCTGACCGGAATGCCCATCATCGTGCCGGCGGGGATCGGGTACAGGCGATCGCCTCGCGCGATGAAGGCCTGGCCCGTGTGGTTGCGGACCAGGTCGTCTTCCAGGCCGAGATCGCGTACCAGCTGGTACGCGCACGGCTTGCTCGCCACGAAGGAATCCGGGCCGTGTTCGATCAGGAAGCCGTCGCGGGTGGAGGTGCGGATCTTGCCGCCGAGCCGGGGTTCCGACTCCAGCAGCGCTAGCCGGGGTACCACGCCCTTGTCGGCTAGCCACTGCTGCAGACGGAAGGCGGCGGCGAGCCCGGTCATGCCGCCGCCGACGATGACGGCGTGCAGCGGTTCCGCGCTCATGCTGGCACAGCCAGCGCCTGCGCCAGCGCGTCCATCGCCGCATCGGCCAGGCCGTCGATGAACAAGGGGGCGGCGTTCGGCATGGCAGGGCGGATATAGCGCCCTCCCAGCTCATTCACCACGGCCCGGCATTCGATATCCAGGTCGTAGAGCACCTCGAGGTGATCGGCAACGAATCCGGTCGGGCAATAAACAAAGGTGCGATAACCGCCACGGCGATACAGGTCACGGGTCAATTCCCGGATATCCGGGCCGAGCCAGGCATCCGCGGTTTTGCCGGCGCTCTGCCATGCCGTTACATAATGCCCAAGCTGCGCCGCCTGCGCGATGGATTGCGCGCTTTCTTCCAGCTGGCGCCGGTAATGCCCAATCGCGCTTGGCATGCTTTTCGGCAGACTGTGCGCGGAGAAAATGACGGCCGTCGTGCGGATGTCATCTACGGGAATGGTGGCGAAAGCCGCGGCGATTTGTCCGGCCCAGTAGCGGACGAATTTTTGCTGCCGGTACCAGCCGGACACGGGCATTATCTCGGGGCCGCCCAACCGCGTCGCGGCCGCTTGCGCACGCGCGCCGTAGTCCTGCACGCTGGCGTTGCCGTCGTACGGCGTCAGCGCCAGGGCGAGGGCCTGCGTGATGCCATCCCGATGCATCGCGGCGACGGCATCCTCGATGAACGGCTGCGCATGTTTCAGGCCAATGTATGGCTTGAACGAAGGCCCGTCGCCGCGGGCGTTCAGGGCTGCTGTCAGCGCGTCGGCCTGCGCCGTTGTGATGCGGGCCAGCGGCGAAATGCCGCCGATGGCCCGATAGCGGTCCTTGAGATCCTGCAGCAGCGCGTCGGAGGGTTTTTGCCCGTGGCGGATATGGGTATAGAAGGATTCGATGGCGTCGGGACTGGTCGGCGTACCGTACGCCATGACCAGCAGCCCGATGGTTTGTTGCGGCATGGCGTCGATTTCCTTGCGGCAGCGTCCTGCGAACGCATGGGCATTGCGGGAATCCCATGCTTCAGGATTTTTATGGATAAGCCGGGATCGCGCGGTGCAGCCATTTCGCGAAAGCCCGGATTCATATTGAATGCGCCTTTGCGCAGACGCACTGACTTGATGGCGAGTTGTTGCGCCGTATGGACAAGATGAAATGTGATGCGGCCCGAATGATGACTGCATCGTTTTCGGGTTTTCCAAAAACCGTATCTTTATACCGTCGGTCCATATGGGCCGCACTGATGTAGATCAGAAGGCGGGGTCGGGTTCCGGGGGTCTCCGCGGGTCCAGGAGCACCCTCGATCGGTCAACCCGTGGCGCGCCGATTGCAGGAACAGTGCATGCATGATGCGGTCGTTCCTCTGTTGCGTGCGCGGCTGGGTCGTGAGGCGCTCGTGCAGGATGGCGGGTACGCGATTGCGCGAACCCATCGAGCAGCCGCAACACCCCCGGCCCGCAATTGCGGAATAAACGGGGGCGACATCAATTCGTGGGAAACCTCGGAACCTCGTTCTGGATGCGTGCGCCGTGGCGCTCCTGCTTCCATGGCGCTTGGCGGATCAAGCGGATCGGTGTGCGGTATTCACAATGGGTGCTGCCGGTAAAACTGCTCCAGCTGCCGGTAGACGTCCGGCAGGTGCTCGCGCAGGTTGGCCGGTGTCTCGAAGAATTGCTCGCTGGCCACCGCAAAGAACTCCGCCGGGCTTTCCAGGGCATACGGGTCGATCGGCAATTCGGCTCCGAGGCGTTGTTCCTCCTTGAGGCGATCCCACGCGCTGGAGAAAACCCGCGACCACACGCGACGGTCCATGCGCCGATGCAACGGCGGGAAGCCGTTGGCGTCGCCGTTGAGCATGTCGAGCTTGTGGGCCATTTCGTGGATGACCACGTTGTGCCCCGGTCGTTTCCCGCTGTTCAGTACATCCGCCCAGGAGAGGATTACCGGCCCGCGTCCCCACGCTTCGCCGGCCATCATGCTGCTGGTCTGGTGCACCACGCCTGCGGCATCGGTCTGCAGTCGACGTGGGATGAACGCGTCCGGGTACACGATGATGCTGTGCCAGCCGTCGTACCAATCGATGCCCAGTTTCACGATGGGAACGCAGGCATGCGCTGCGATCAGGACGCGGTCGGCGTCCTCCAGCTGCAGGTCCCGGGTCGGCTCCAGCGACTTGGCTTCGAGGAACAGCGTTGCCAGCACGCGCAGCGTGGCCTGGTCGGAAGCGCCCAGCCGGCGCGCCGCGGTACAGCGCTGCAATGCGTTTCGCCAGAGCGGTTCGGCAATCGGGCGCCGGGCGATGGTGCGTCGCGCGCGCCAGTTTCTGATCTTGTCGAGCATGGCTTTACGCCGGATAGGAAGTCGCAAGTCGACAGCATCAGGGCCGAGGTGCGCTTTCTCAAGGAAGCAGGCAGACGTCAGGAAAACGGAGGGCCAAGGCCGGCTTTCAGGAAAGTGCGCTCTGCCTCTGCGCGTTCCATGCCTGACCCCGTTGCCTTCAAGGAGAACCGTGAAGGAGTACCGTGGCTCGCATGGCCCGCGCGTCAAGCCATCCCCCGCCACCTCCACCATGTCCGACGACCTCGCCTACCTTCCCATCGACACGCCGCTTGGGGTTTTCCTCGTCGCCGAGCGCGACGGGACGCTGAAGGGCGGTTGGTTCGAGGGGCAGAAGTACTTTCCGAAGATCTCGCCGGAAGCCGGCTGGCGCGAGGCCGCGACGGCCTTGCTGCATGAGGCGCAGCGGCAGCTGGATGCGTACTTCGCGGGCGAGTTGACGCGCCTGGACATGCCGCTGGCGCCGGAAGGCACCGCGTTCCAGCAGCAGGTGTGGCGTGCGCTGTGCGAAGTGCCATGCGGGCAGACGACGACGTATGCGGCGCTGGCGCGGGCGATCGGACGGCCCGAAGCGTTCCATCCGGTGGGCGCGGCGGTGGGGCGCAATCCGATTTCGCTGTTCGTGCCGTGCCATCGCGCGCTGGGCAGCAACGGTTCGCTGACCGGTTACGCGGGCGGGCTGGCCCGCAAGCGCTGGCTGCTCGATCACGAAGGGCGCGAGCGCCGGTTGTTCGATTGAATCTGCCGCTGCGGTCAGTGGCCAATGGCAGCGCAGCGGCTCAGCTTGCCTTGCCCGCCCGCTCCGGCGCATCGGGGTGCACGTCCATCGCGCCCGGCGTGGTGTGCACCCGCGGCACGAAGTTGTCGTCCGGGGTCACTTCGCGTTTGCGGCGCATGAAGCGGTACAGCGCATAGCCGGCCAGCAGGCCGTCGAGGATCGCGAACCAGCCGAACAGGAACGCCGGCTGCGTCAGGCTCATCAGTGCGCCCGCCAGCAGCGGCCCCACCGCTGAACCGATGCCGTTGACCAGCAGCACCGTGCTCGACCCCGAGAGCAGATCGTCGCGGCGCAGGTAGTCGACCAGGTGTGCCACCGCGATCGGGTACAGCGCGAAGCTCATGCCGGCGAAGGCGAACACCAGCAGCATGGCGACCGTCGGTCCGGCCGTCGGCAATGCCAGGTTGACCAGCGCCACCAGCGCCGCGCTGGCGCTGATCAGCGCCAGCGCGAGCCGCCGGTCGATGCGGTCGGACAGGCGCCCCAGCGGCAATTGCAGCGTCACGCCGCCGGCGATGGCCACGCTCATGTAGGTGCCGACTTCGGCGGTGCCCAGGCCGCGGGCGGCCGCGTACAGCGGCAGCAGGCCCCAGAATGCGCCCAGTGCCATGCCCGAGATCAATGCGCTGACCAGCGCGGTAGGCACCAGCCGGAACATGTGGCCCACCTGGACCCGCGGCGCGGCGCGCAGGGACGGCTGCGGCTGCGGGGTCACGACCACCGGCAGGCTGGCGAGGCAGAACAGGATCGCCACCACGCAGAACAACACGAAGCCCTCGCCGCGGATGCGCAGGAACTGCTGTGCCGCTGCGCTGGCACCCAGGTTCAGCATCATGTAGACCGCGAACACCGTGCTGCGGTGCCTCGGCTCGGCGGCGGTGTTCAGCCAGCTCTCGATGATCGCGTACAGACCGACCAGCAACAGCCCCTGCAGCACCCGCAGCACCAGCCAGGCGCCGTACGCCGGGGTCAGTGCCTGCAGCAGCGCGGTCACCGCCACCAGCGACGTACAGAAGGCGAAGGTGCGGATGTGGCCGAAGCGGTGCGTGAGCTTCGGCACCGTGTAGGTACCGACCAGGAAGCCGGTGTAGTAGGCCGAGGTCAGGATTCCGATCATCGCGACGGAGAAGCCCAGCGCCTCGCCCTGCAACGCGATATGCGTATGCAGCAGGCCGACTCCCATCAACAGGAACACGGTGCTCGACAACAGCGGTGCGGTGGTGCGGATGCTGCTCAACATGCGGAGGGCCCGGGGATGGCACGTGCCGCACGGCTGGTGGAGCAGGTGCGACCGAAGCAGGGTAACCGGACGGGAAAGAGTTTGTCGCCGTCCGGCGGCATATCGGCGCGTTACCGCACTGCTGTGGTGGCGTTGAGAATCGGGTCGGAGCACTCTGAGCCCGGCTTCTCTGGAGATTCCCGCATGGCCTTCCCGTCGCTCCCGCTCGCCGCTCTGGTGCTGCTCGCCAACGCTGCTGTCCCGCTGCAGGCCAGCGGCCAGGCCGCCGCTGCCACCTCCGCGCCACCTGTCGCGATCAACCCGCTCTACACCATGCCGCCGGCCTCGCTCACGGCCGAGCAGGTCGCGGCGATGCAGCAGCAATTGCTGGACTGGCCGCAGCTGGGCCGCTACCGCGATGACAATGCGCAGTTGCCGGCGCCGAGGCCCGGCACGGCGCGCGTGGTGTTTTTCGGCGACTCCATCACCGACGCGTGGGGGCGCGCCGAGGGCACGCACTTTTTCCCCGGCAAGCCGTACGTCAACCGCGGCATCTCGGGGCAGACGACGGCGCAGATGCTGCTGCGTTTCCGGCAGGACGTGATCGCGCTTCGTCCCGCGGCGGTGGTGCTGCTCGCCGGCACCAACGACCTTGCGGGCAACACCGGTCTCGCCAGCTTGCCGATGATCGAGGACAACCTGCGCTCCATGACGGAACTGGCGCAGGCCAACCATATCCGGGTCATCCTCGCCTCCGTGCTGCCGGTCAGCGACTATCCCTGGCATCCGGGACTGCAGCCCGCCGGCAAGGTCCGCGCGCTCAACGCATGGCTCAAGGCCTATGCGGCGTCGAGCGGCGCCACCTACCTCGACTACTACGGCGCGCTGGCGAACGCGCAGGGCGGCATGGATCCCGACCTTGCCGGCGACGGCGTGCACCCGACGCCCGCGGGTTACGCGATCATGGCGCCGCTTGCGCAGCAGGCCATCGAGCGCGCGCTGGCGAAGCGGCGATCGGGCGAGCACTAGCCTCGACGGGTCGGGCTTGCTTCCGGAACGGTACGTCGCGGACTCGCGCCGGCCGGCGCAATGGCGGGCCTCCGCTTCCGCTTCGTACTT
This sequence comes from Rhodanobacter thiooxydans LCS2, assembly GCF_000264375.1. Classification (GTDB taxonomy): domain Bacteria; phylum Pseudomonadota; class Gammaproteobacteria; order Xanthomonadales; family Rhodanobacteraceae; genus Rhodanobacter; species Rhodanobacter thiooxydans. The sequence continues at coordinate 8,451 of NZ_AJXW01000101.1, read as the reverse complement.
CGAAGCCGCCACCGGACCGATTGCTATACTCGTAAGGCTTTTCGCCCCGCCCACCCCAGAGCCCAGCCCAGCCACGCCGATGCGACGTTTCCGTCTGACCGAACCGCTGGTGATGCTGGCGACCGTGCTGCAGTGGCTGGTACTGGCGATCTTCACCGGGGCGTTGGTCGGCGCGGGTTGCACGCTGTTCCTGCGCGCGCTGTTCGCCACCGAGGGCCACGCCTATGCGGCGCCGTGGTGGGTGCTGGCGCTGGCGCTGCCGCTGGGCGGCCTCGTCAACGGCCTGCTGCTGCACTACGGCTACCGGCTGCGGCGCAGCGCGTTCAGCGACAACGTGATCGTTGCGGTGAACGAGCAGCACGGCAAGCTGCCGTTCCGCACCATGTGGATCAAGCCGGTGTGCGCGCTGGTCACGCTGGCCTGCGGCGGCTCGGCGGGCAAGGAAGGACCGTGCTCGCACATCGGCGCCAGCCTGGCGGCGGTGGTGGGGCGCGTGCTGCACCTCAACCCGGAGATGCGCAAGCGCCTGCTGGCCTGCGGGGTCAGCGCGGGTTTTTCCAGCGTGTTCGGCACGCCGATCGCTGGCGCGATCTACGGCGTGGAAATGCTGGCGATCGGGCGCATCCGCCACGATTTCCTGTTTCCCGCCATCGTGGGTGGCGTCACCGCGTTCGAGGTGTCGCGCTGGCTCGGCGTGCCTTATCCACACTACGTGATCGACTTCAGTGGCCAGTTCACCGAGCTGCTGTTCCTGAAGACGGTGCTGATCGGCGTGCTGTGCGGCGGCGTGGCATGGCTGTTCGTGGAGCTGCTGGGGCAGGCGAGGAAGCTGTTCGGTGGGCTGAAGCAACGCTGGGCGCTGTGGCCGCCGCTGGTGCCGATGCTGGGCGGCGTGGTGCTGGCGCTGCTGATCCTGCTGGTGCCGACGGATTACCTCGGCCTCAGCCTGCCGCTGATGGAGCGCGCGCTGCACGGCGAGGCCATGCCCTGGCTCGGATTCGTGTGGAAGGCGCTGCTGGTGGCGATCACGCTGGGCTCGGGCTTCTACGGCGGCATCGTTACGCCGCAGTTCGTGCTCGGCGCAGTGGCGGGCGGCGCCTTCGCACACCTGTTCGGCCTGACGCCTGCGCTGGGCGCGGCGGTGGGGCTGGCAGCGGTGGTGGCCGCCGCCTCCAACGCGCCGATCGCGGCGATCCTGATGGGTGTGGAGCTGTACGGCGCGGATGCCACGTTGTACGTGGCCGGCGCCTGCGTGGCGGCCTACCTCATCATCGGCCACCGCAGCGTCTACCCCGAGCAGCAGATCGCCTTCAGCAAGTCCTCGTGGATCTTCGCCCGCGCCGACCTGCCGGTGGGGCAGGAGAAGGTGCGCCTGTCCTACGGCCTGCTGCGCTGGTGGCGCATGCGGCGGCGGTCGCGGAAGTCCGGCAGCGGCGAATGACCCCTCGGGGGTTCGTCGCCCGGTCCTCCGGTCCGGGTGCTGCCTCGGCACGGTTTACCAGCTGCGCCTGGCGGTGCCTTCGAACACGTTGTTGACCGGGTTGGTCTGGATCATGCGGATTGGGTTGCCAAGCGACTCGACATAGATGGCGAACGGGCGAAGGCCCATCGCGATCGCGCGGCGTGCGCTGCTCGAGTCGATGCGTCGAGGGAGCGGCCTCGCCGTGGGGAGCAGATGGAATCGAAGTAAGCCGGAAGCGGATGCCGGCTCCGCTTATCGGTTCGCCTTGATCCGAGCCCGGGTTTGCTTGCGGAACTGGTGACGCCTCTGCGGTGCCGATGACGGGCGGGCGTCCGCAGCATGACTAACGACCCATGAGTCCGGGCAGGTGCGGCGCTAGATTCGAAAATTCTTGCGTCGAATCACCTCAGGGGAAAATCGTGATCAACCGTTGCATGTGGGTGTTGTGCCTGGGCTTCAGCAGCATGGTGCTGGCCCAGGAGCCGGTGGACCTGGAGATGGCCAACCGTATCCGCCAGGAGGCCTTCCACCGTTCGCAGGTGATGGACATCCTCGGCCATCTCACCGAGGACATCGGCCCGCGCCTCACCAACTCGCCGCAGATGGCCAAGGCCAACGCGTGGACGCGCGGGAAGTTCAACGACTGGGGTCTGGCCAACGTGCACGACGAGGCCTTCGACGATTTTGGCCGCGGCTGGGAATTCAGCGAGGCCAGCGTGGACCTGCTGGCGCCCCGCGCCATGCCGCTGTATGCGCTGCCGAAGGCGTGGACGCCGGGCACCAAGGGCCCGGTCGAGGGCGAGGCGATGCGGGTGACGATCAAGAGCCGCAAGGATCTGGACCAGTACAAGGGCAAGCTGGCCGGCAGAATCCTGCTGCTGGACGACGCGCGGGCGTACAAGCCCGGCATCGAGGCCGATTCGCAGCGCCACGGCGAGGCCAGCCTGGCCGAGCTGCAGACTTTCACCCTGCCCAAGGGCGCCAACCGCGATCGCGCCGAGCTGATCAAGCGCTACACCGAGCGGCAGGAACTGGCGCGCGCGGTCAACGAATTCTTCGTCGCCGAGGGTGTGCTGGCCACGATCGGCATCAGCGGCCGGGACAACGGCATCATCCGCGTGGGCGGCGGCGGTTCGCGCCGCGCCGGCGAATCCGCGGGCGTGCCCGAGCTGGCGATGATGGCCGAGCACTACAACCCGCTGGTGCGCGCGCTGGAGCGCAAGCAGACGGTGAAGCTACGGGCGGACGTCAAGGCGCGCTTCACTGACGAGGCCAACCAGCCCGGCCACAACACCCTCGCCGAGATTCCCGGCAGCGGCAGCAAGGCGGGCGAGGTGGTGATGCTGGGCGCGCACTTGGATTCCTGGCACGCCGGTACCGGCGCGTCCGACAATGGCGCGGGCGTGGCGGTGATGATGGAGGCCATGCGCATCCTGAAAGCCGTGGGTGCGAAGCCGAAGCGCACCATCCGCGTGGGGCTTTGGAGCGGCGAGGAGCAGGGCCTGATCGGCTCGCGCGCCTATGTGGCGAAGCACTTCGCGGCGTATCCGGACCCCGCCGACCCCGCGCAGAAGGCGTTGCCGTCGTCGCTGCGCGAGCCCACCGGCGCGCTGCAGAAGAAGCCCGGCTACGAGCGCTTCTCGGCCTACTTCAATATGGACAACGGCTCGGGCCGCTTCCGCGGCATCTATGCCCAGGAGAACGCCGCGGCGATGCCGATCTTCAAGGCGTGGCTGGAGCCGTTCCACGACGTGGGCGCCACCACCGTCACCAGCCGCAACACCGGCAGCACTGACCACGTCTCCTTCGACGCCGTGGGCCTGCCGGGCTTCCAGTTCATCCAGGACCGGCTGGACTACTCCACCCGCGTACACCACAGCAACATGGACACGCTGGACCACGCCGACGCCGACGACCTGAAGCAGGCTGCCGCCGTCGTAGCCTTCTTCGCCTGGCAGGCCGCGCAGCGCGAGGAAAAACTGCCGCGCAAGCCGCTGGCGAAGGACTGACCGCGTTGCTCCCTCTCCCTGCGGGAGAGGGTTGGGGGTGAGGGTCCGGCCGCAGCGAGAAGTCCGGCCAGCCCCGCACCCTCATCCGGTGCTGCGCCGCCTTCTCCCGGGGGGAGAAGGGATGCAGCATCGGAAGAACGGAGTCGGGCTCACTTCCATGCTGCGGAAAGCAGACCCGTCGACCAGGTCCCTTGTCGCCGTCCCGCTGCTTTCAGTACCGCGCCGCCGTCAGCGGTGCAGCGACCCATTGCCATACGACGGCCGGCTGCTTGGACATTTCGCGTGCGGTGCTTCGGCTCTCCGCGCATTGCCCGCTTCGCCGTGCGGCGGCTGAGGGGCCGACCGTCCACACCTTCCGCATCCACCTTGTCCCTGACACCTTTTGGCTTTGCCGCTGTTCCTGTGGGACGTGGTCAGACAGCAGGCGGTGCCCCGCGTCTATCTGGTCTGGCTGGGCCTGTTCCTGCCCATCGCCATTGTGGTCCACCTGCTGTGGGACACGCCGGGGTGGCACGCGCTGGTGCCGCGGATGCTGGGGCCGTGATGAAGAGGGCGGCAGCGAGGCCGGATTGCGCAGGAAAGTGCCGTGCAGGCGGCGCGCCTCCGGAAGGGAGATCGCCGTTTCACCAGTAAGACGGCGGGTGATGCATTCGGCCCCGGCCTGTACTACCGTCGGCTCCGTCCGCAGGCCGCTGCCCAAGGAGTTCACATGAACACCGTCGCCACGCCCGCACCCGGCCAGCCGTCCACCCACTTCCAGGGCAACGACCGCCTGCTGTTCGGCATCATCATGGGCGTGGTTTCGTTCTGGCTGTTCGCCCAGACCACGCTCAATATCGCGCCGGACATGCAGCGTGACCTGGGCATCAATGCGGCCACCATGAACATCGCGGTGGCGCTGACCTCGCTGTTCTCGGGCATCTTCATCGTGGTCATGGGCGGGCTGGCCGACCGGGTCGGGCGGTTGCGGATCACCCGCATCGGTTTCTACCTGAGCATCGCCGGCTCGCTGCTGGTGGCGGTCACGCCTACCGGGGCGCTGGCCGCGCCGGTGCTGCTGGCGGGACGCGCGCTGCAAGGATTGTCGGCGGCCTGCGTAATGCCGGCCAGCCTGGCGCTGGTGAAGGCGTACTGGGACGGGGCCGGGCGCCAGCGTGCGGTGTCGCTGTGGTCGATCGGCTCCTGGGGCGGCGGCGGGCTGTGTTCGCTGGTCGGCGGCTTGATGTCGCAGAACCTGGGCTGGCGCTCGATCTTCTGGCTGGCGATCGTGGTCAACGTGCTCGGTCTGTGGCTGATGCGCGGCACGCCCGAGAACAAGGCCGAGACCCACGGCGACTACAAGTTCGACCTGCCCGGGGTGCTGGCATTCATGGTGGCGATGCTGGCGCTGCAGGTGCTGGTGACCCAGGGCAACACACTGGGCTGGAGCAGCCCGACGGTGCTCGGGCTGATTGCTGCGACGCTGGTCTTCGGCGTGCTGTTCGTGCTGATCGAGCGGCGATCGGCCAACGCGTTCTTCGATTTCCGGTTGTTCGGCAACCCGACCTATACCGGCGCCACGATTTCCAATTTCCTGATCAACGCCACCGCTGGCACGCTGATCGTCTCGCTGCAGCTGGTGCAGCTGGGTGGCGGCATGAACGCGCAGCAGGCGGGCATGCTGACGCTGGGCTACGCGATCGCGATCATCGCCTTCATCCGCGTGGGCGAGAAGCTGCTGCAGCGCTTCGGTCCGCGCAAGCCGATGATCTGGGGCTGCCTGATCACCGGCGTGGCGATCGCGCTGCTGATGCCCACGCAATTGCTGCTCGGGCAGTACAAGGTGCTGGCGGTGATCGGCTACTCGCTATTCGGCCTGGGCCTGGCGTTCTACGCCACACCGTCCACCGACGCGGCGCTGTCCAACTTGCCGGCGGCGCAGGGCGGTTCGGGTTCGGGCATCTACAAGATGGCCTCGTCGCTGGGCGCCGCCTTCGGCGTGGCGATCTCGGCCGCCGTGTTCACCGCGCTGGCGGGCGACAGCAACAGCGTGCGCTGGCTGGAGGGCGTGATCACCTTCGCCGGCCGCCAGGACAACCTGGCGGTGCGCGAAGCCGCCTTCGTGGCGCTGGGTTTCAACGTGCTGATGGTGGTGGCGGCGATCGTCTCGATCGTCCTTACCGTTCCCAAGGGCCGCAGGGCGAACGGCTGAGCGCACGGCAAACCCGGGCCTGCTTACTCTGACCCCTGTTTTTGTCGCAGCGATCAAGCCTGGCTCGCTGATGGCCGAATCAGTCTGTACTCTCGAGTTCCGCGTCAGTCTCGGTGTGGGCGCAAGTTCGTGAAGTGAGCTCTGAGCCATGCGGAAGCGTGGTTTCCGTAGTTGATCTCTCGATATACACGGAGGCAATCGATGAAAGTCTCAATCTCCAGAACCTTGCTGGCCGCGATGGCTGCCCTTGGCCTTGCTGCATCCATGGCGGCATCGGCACAGGACCATGTTGCAATCCCGAATTCCACGATGGCTCCACCCACGTTCAGCAGCATGGACACAAACCACGATGGCGTACTCGTGCGCTCGGAGATTCCGGAACAACTGCACGACTTGCGGGCGCATTTCGATCAGTACGACGTGGCGGGTGATCATCGGCTCACGGAAGTAGAGTACGCCAGCTATCTGGATCGAACCCGCGCTCAACGAGAGGGATGCGTGGACGGCCGCACAATCAACTCATCTCCCTGCATTGACGCGCTGTCTCGTGCGGGGCAGCTGAGTACAGGGTGGAGCAAGCGATACGCCACCAACGGCAAGTGAGACGAAAGACGCGAAGCCGGGCCGGAGGAAGTTGAACGACCTCCGGCTCGATGCTCGTGCGCCTCGGCCTTCCACACCGGCGCAGGCTGATTCCTCGTCGCGCCAAAAAGACAACGACAGAATTTTCCTGGTGACGCGAGGCTCTCGAATCGTTCGATCGAGATGAAGCCATCGACCTGGTCCAACCGCGGGTGCAGTCGTTCGGCGGCCTGCAGGTAGGCGGCCTTCCGGTGATCGTGCGGTGGCACCTCGAATATCACAGCTATCATCCGCATTCCTCCATGCCTTGCCCCCAGGTGCCGCAAAATCGAGGCCCTGGTCGGGATCGGGCGGCCCGGCTTCATGGGGTTCGGTCTTCCACCGCCGTGACGAAGGCCTGGACGCTCGAGTACAGCGAATGCCGGTTCTTCTCCAGATGCATGACATGCGTGCCATGGTCGATCTGCACGAGCCATTTCAGCGGGCTGGCGACGAATCGGGCCAGAAATGCGGCCGCACCCGCGCGATCGACCACGGTGTCGTAATCCCCCGACACCACGAAAATCGGGCAGGTGACCTTGTCCTGCGCATAGGGATAGCTCCCCGCCTCGGCGGCCACGATATCGGCCAGGGGGCCGGCCGGAATGCGCAGCTCTCCGTTCGGCGCCTTTGACGACGGCGGCGCGGAAGCGTCGAACTGGCCGGCCCATCGGGCACGCACCGCGGGTTCGAGCAGGTGCATGGTCGGGGGCAACACGTCGGTGAATTCGAGCTGCTCGTAGCGTGCTTGCGCGGACAGGTTCCACCATGCGAAGTCCACTTTGTCGGGATGCTCCTCCGGCTTCGGCACCACCGGTCCGAACAGCGTCAGCGAAGCCACCATCGACGGCGATCCGGCCACGTACGCCGCCGCGGGAATGGTGCCCCACGAATGCGCGACAAGATGCAATCGAGCGGTGCCTCTCTGGCGGCGCATGTAGTCGACCGCGAGTGCGATCTGCCGCGCCGCCTCAGGAGCGCGATCCACCGGTGGCGCGCCGTGCGGCACCGCATTCATGGCGGGCGGACGGCTGGACTCGCCAAACCCGAGGAAATCCAGGCCGCATGCGAGGTAGCCGCGATCAGCCATGTAGGACATCCACGAATCGCCCGGGGCGAACTCGAATCCGAACGCCAGCATGATGGGGAAGCTGGCGCCATGGATGAACAACACGCCTTGCGCGGGCGCGGATCGGGCCACGGTCGATCCGGGTGCGAGGCAATGCAGGGCGACGTAGTCTGCGGAACCCGGTCCGACGGGCAGGCGGATGGTTTGCATCCCCGGTGTCGCCGTGGACAGGGCCGACGCCATCCCAAGTGCGAGTAGTGACATCATGTATCGCGCTCCATCATTGCCGGAGCGGAACTCTAACCACGCCCCATGGCGCACAGGTTCGATGGGTATCGAAGTATGGAAGAATCGGCCGCTTTTTCCGCGACTGCCGCATTGCTGGGTGATGCTTCGCGCGCGGCGATGCTCCTGGCCCTGCTCGACGGCAAGGCCTATACGGCGAACGAACTGGCGCGTGCCGCCGACATCACGCCGCCGACCGCAAGTTTCCATCTCGACAAGATGCTGAAAGCGGGTCTGCTTGCCTTGGTGCGTCAGGGCCGCTACCGCTATTTCAGACTGGCCGGGCCGGATGTCGCCCGGACGCTCGAATCCATCCTGTCGCTGCAACATGCGCCCCTGCCGCGGCAGATCGTGTCGAGCTGTCCCCCGCGGCTGCGCGAAGCCCGGACATGTTTCGATCACATCGCCGGGGCACTGGGCGTGCGGATCTACCGGGCGATCACCAGCAGGGGCTGGACCACGCACACCGATGCGCAATTTGCCATCACCCCGGCGGCGACGGACTTTCTCGGCGAACTCGGCATTCCCCGCGACATGCTGCCCGTCAAGTCGACGCCCTGTCTTGACTGGTCCGAGCGGGAATTTCATTTCTCCGGCGACTTCGGCCGATTGCTGCTGCAGGCGATGCTGAGCAAACGCTGGGTACTGGGTGGCAAGTCGCGCCAACTCACGATGACGGAGGCCGGCCAGCGCCGACTGGCCGCCTGGGAGATATGAAGCGCTGAAACGGAGAAGGTGTAAACGTAGAAGGTGTCAGGGACAAATGGCACTTACTCAAGCCCCGTTCGCGCTAAGCGTAGCCCGCGCAGCGGGC
>NZ_AJXW01000100.1 GCF_000264375.1 Rhodanobacter thiooxydans LCS2 | reverse complement strand
CAGGTGAGGGCCGCCCCCATCGCCGGCGTGTCCTTCGACTTCGGCCTTCGGCCTACGCTCAGGACGAACGGGCTTAAGAGCGTGTCCTTCGACTTCGGCCTTCGGCCTACGCTCAGAGCCTGCCCCGAACTTGATCCGGGCGAACGGAGAAGATGTCAGGGACAATACCTGAGGGTGGGTGGTCCGATGGTGGAAGGTGGCGGCAAGCCTTGGCGTGGCGGCAACGGCGCTGCGGGCCGGGTGGACGCGAGCAGGGCGTCCCCGGGGTGGCCTGCGTGCGCTGCACAGTTTGACCGCGCACAGGCAAGCGCGGAAAGCGGCTCCACCCGCTTTGATCGCTCTCTCCAGTGGAACGATGCAGCCACGCTTTCTTTCGCCATGAGGCTTCGATGAGGACGATCCACTCACCGCTGCACGCCCTGCATGACGGCGGCATGGAACTGCACCGCGGCGAGCTGGTGCCGTGCTTCGAGATGCCGGCGCGGGTCGACCACATCCTGGCGGCGATCGCGCGCGCCGGCTGGGCGGTGGAAGCGCCGCGCGAGTACGACGATGCCGTGCTCGCCCGCGTGCACGATGCGGACTACCTGGCGTTCCTGCGCGGGGCGTACGCCGAATGGCAAGCGGAAGGCCGCGGCGGCTTCATGCTGCCGGGGGCGTTCCCGGCGCGCGGCATGCGTCGCGACCGCGTACCCGCGGGCCTGCATGCGCGCCTGGGTTACTACGCCTTCGATGCCGGCAGCCCGATCGTGGAAGGCACCTGGCGGGCGGCACGGGCGTCGGCGTGCTGCGCGCTGACCGCCGCGGACCTGGTCGCCGCGGGCGAGCGCAGCGCCTATGCCCTGTGCCGGCCGCCCGGCCACCATGCCGGGCGCGCAATGTTCGGCGGTTACTGTTTCCTCAACAACGCGGCGCTGGCGGCGCAGCGCCTGCGCGATGCCGGCCTGGCCCGGGTCGCAGTACTCGACGTGGACTACCACCACGGCAACGGCACCCAGGACATCTTCCGGGATCGCGACGACGTGCTGTTTGTCTCGATCCACGGCGATCCGGATACCGAATACCCGTTCTACCTCGGCTACGCGGACGAGCGCGGCACCGGGGCAGGCGAGGGTTACAACCACAACTTCCCGCTGCCGCGCGGCACCGACTGGGCGCGCTATGCGGAAACGCTCGATCGTGCGCTTGGACTGGTGGCCGATTACGCCGCGCAGGCGCTGGTCGTTTCGCTGGGCGTGGACATTTTCGAGGGTGATCCGATCAGCCAGTTCAAGTTGGGGACGGCGGATTTCCCGCGGCTGGGCGCGCGCATCGCCGCGCTGGGCCTGCCGTCGGTGCTGGTGCAGGAAGGTGGCTACGCCGTCGCCGGGATCGGCGACAACGTGGCCGGCGTGCTCGCGGCGTTCGCCGGGCCATGAGCCAGACGCCCGACGGCACGGCGTTGGGGCGCTGGCTGCGCACCGAGTGGCAGCACCTGTCCACGTTCCATCCTTCGCGCCGGCGCTGGCAGATGCCGGTGGCGGCCGGGCTGGCCACCGGCTTGCCGGTGCTGGTGGGCGTGTACTTCGGTCGGCTCGATTACGGACTGGTCTCGTCGCTGGGCGGGCTGGCGTTCCTGTACCTGCCCGACACGCCGATGCACCACCGCATGGCCAGGCTGATGGCCTGCGCGTTCGCCATCTCGGCGTGCTACGCGCTCGGCATCATGAGCCACGCCGTGGCGGTGGCGACGGTGCCGCTGCTGACGGTGATCGCGGTGCTGGTCACGATGGCCTGCCGCTACTACCGCGTGGGGCCGCCGGCCAGCCTGTTCTTCGTGATGGTCGCGGCCATCGGCGCGTATTCCCCGGTGCCGTTTCTGGAGCTGCCGCTGAGGGTCGGCCTGGTGTTTCTCGGCGGGCTGCTGGCGACCGTCATCGCCTTTGGCTACAGCCTGATCGTGCTGCGCCTGCAGGCGCCGACGCCGGTGGAGCCGCTGCCACAACCCACCTTCGACTACGTGGTGCTCGACTCGGTGCTGATCGGCGCGCTGGTCGGCCTCTCGCTGCTGCTCGCGGTGGTCTTGCAGATGGAGCGGCCGTACTGGGTGCCGGTGAGCTGCATGGCGGTGATCCAGGGTACGACGCTGCGCGCGGTGTGGAATCGCAACCTGCAACGCGTCGTCGGTACCGCAGTCGGCATGCTGGTGGCGTGGGGCCTGCTGTCGTTGCCGCTGGGTCCCTGGACGGTGGCGCCGATCCTGATGCTGTTGTCGTTCACGGTGGAGTGGCTGATCGTGCGCCATTACGGCTTGGCAACGGTGTTCATCACGCCGCTGACGATCCTGCTGGCCGAGGCCGCCAGGCTCGACCCGCAGGCCTCGCACGCGGCGCTGATCCAGTCGCGCTTCCTGGATACCACGCTGGGCTGCGTGGTCGGCCTGCTCGGCGGCGTGGTCATGCACCAGCCACGGCTGCGTGCCGCGGTCGGCCAGTCGCTGCGGGCACTGGTGCCGGCACGGATGAAAGGCAGACGCCGCGGCGGGCGTTGACGGAAGCCCGGGGCAGGAAGCGCCCGCGGCAGGGCTTGCGCCTGGAGAACGCCTCGGCGGCGCCCGCGCCGCCACGCCAACCCGTACCCCGGAGCCACGCCGGGCTGGCACGCCTCGCAGGGCGGTAGCGATTCGCGGCCTTCGTCGCTCACGCCGTCAGGCGCGAGCACCAGCGCGCCAGCCACTGCCGGAAAGCGGAGCCCGCGGGACCCGCCCCGGGGATCGGCGGCTCCGGCGCCGGCATGCCGGCGCGGACCGGCCGGTTCCACCGGGGGATGGCGACGGCGACTTCACACGGGCGCGCTTAGCGTAGGCTGGGCGCGTATGTCAAGTATGCGTACTAGCGGTGGACGCCGTGCCGGCATGAGCGGCACCGGCGTTCCAGGGGGCGCGGTCCCAACGACGAACGGAGACCGACACGATGAAGACTCGACTGCTCCTCGCAGTGGCGGCCGTGGCGTTTGCCACGAGCGCGCTGGCTGTGACCCCAACCACCCTCCAACTGCACAAGGCGGGCACTACCACGCCCGTGACCACGCCCACCGGCGGGCAGGCGCTGACGAACCTGGAACTGGATCCGGCGATGACCGCCGGCGAGGCCGATTCGGGTGGCGGCAGCGACCTCGGGCCACAGCCGGTGGTGAACCGCAGCATCGCCCGCGGCCACGCCGGCAGCAACCGGATGGGAACGGCCCGCCGCGCGAAGGCTAACCCGCAGCTGCTGGGCGGTTTCGACGGCCTCGATTTCCATGACCAGCGTTACGCCAACGGCGGCAACCAGTTCTCGGTGGAGCCGCCCGACCAGGGCCTGTGCGCCGGCAACGGCTTCGTCATGGAAAGCGTCAACGACGTGCTATCGATCTACGACAAGGCCGGCAACAAACTCGTCGGTCCCGTCGATCTCAACACGTTCTACGGCTATCCGGCGGCGATCAACCGCGCGACCAGGACGTATGGACCGAGCATCACCGACCCGTCCTGCTATTACGACGCTGGCACGCAGCGCTGGTTCCAGGTCGTGCTCACGCTCGACCGCGTCGGCACCACCTCGCCGCTGGCGGGCACCAACCATCTGGACATCGCGGTCAGCCAGGGTGCCGACCCCACCGGCGCCTGGACCATCTACCGGCTGCCGGTGCAGAACAACGGCACCCAAGGAACGCCGGACCACGGCTGCGCGGGCGGCTTCTGCCTGGGCGATTATCCGCATATCGGTGCCGACGCCAACGCGATCTTCCTGACCACCAACGAGTTCGCGCTGTTCGGCGACGGCTTCTACGGCGCACAGATCTACGCCATCTCCAAGCAGGCGCTGGCCGGCGGTGCCGCTTCGCCGAACGTGGTGTTGTTCAACGGTGGCGACCCCAGTGTTCCAGCACCGGCGTTCACGGTCTGGCCGGCCATTTCCTCCGGCGGGCAGTATGTCGACACGCGCGGCGGCACCGAGTACCTGCTGAGCTCGGACGCGGTGTTCTACGACTCGGGCGTCTCCAACACGCTCTGGCTGTGGTCGGTGTCGAACACGCAGGCCATCGACAGTGCGCCGGCGGCGCTGGCGCTGAACGTGTCGCCGCTGACCGTGCAGACCTATGCCGTGCCGAGCAGCCTGGCGCAACAGAAGCCGGGCGATACGCCGCTGCGTGACTGCTTTGCGCTGAAAGGTTGCGCGCCGAACTACCTGGGTTACCCCAACATCGTCTATCCCGCACCGCGCCCGATGGCGGTGAACGACTCGCGCATGCAGCAGGTGAGCTACGCCAACGGCAAGCTCTGGGGCACGCTGGACACCGACGTGCTGCTGGCCGACGGCAGCCACGGCTCGGGCATCAACTACTTCGTCATCAATCCGGCCTCCGGTGGTCTCTCCGCCAACGGCACGCTGGCCCTGCCCGACGCGAACCTGACCTACGGTGCGGCGGCCGTCACGCAGAGCGGGCGCGGCGTCATCGCGTTCACCGTGGTCGGCCCGAACGACCATCCAAGCGCCGGCTATGCAGGGCTGGACGCGAAGCTCGGCGCCGGCGAGGTGCATGTCGCCGCGGCGGGAGCGGGCCCGTGGGACGGCTTTACCGGGATCCCCTACCTGGCCGGCAACCGCCCGCGCTGGGGCGATTACGGCGCGGCGGCGGCGGATGGCAACACGATCTGGACCGCCTCGGAATACATCGCGCAGACCTGCACCCTGAGCGAGTACCTGACCGCCCCGCTGTTCCAGTGCGGCGGTACGCGCGGCGCGCTGGGCAACTGGGCCACCCGCATCTCGGCGATCGTACCGTGAACCTGCGGCGTTCCTGGCAGGGTGTCGAATAAACCCCCTGGCTGGTGCGGGCCACGGATGGCTGGTCGCGCATCAGCCACGCCAGGCGCCTGATCTGAGGTAACCAGCTCCTGCGGCGGGCATGCGCGGAGCTGGCGCGTTGAAGAGGGGCAGGGTCGTTTTTCATCCACCTGAAACCGGCCGGCTCGCCCCAAGGCGAGCCGGCCGAATCGCTGCCGCCTTCGCAGTGCGCTAGTTGCCGAGCGCCTTCACGGCGTCCAGCGTCTCGCGCACATGCTGCTTGGGATTCAGGTTCGAATAGACATGCACGATCTGCCCGGACGGGGCGATCACGTAGGAGGTACGGTCCGACCAGCCGGGCCGCATCGGCAGCAGCGCGTCGTAGCTCCTGGCGATCTTCGCGCCCTCGTCCGCGGCAACCGCGAACTTGCCGCCGCAATGCTCGGTCTCCTGCGAGAACGCCGCCAGCTCCGAGGTGTTGCCGGCGGTGACGCCGATCACCGTGGCATGCTGCGCCTTGAACTGCTCGATGGCCTCGGAGAACAGGTGCGCTTCCAGGTTGCAGCCCGGGGTGTGCGCGGCGGGGAAGAAGTAGAGCACCACCGGACCCTTCTTCAGCGCATCGGCAAGCTTGAACGTGAACGGCTGGCCGGCGAGATAGGCCGGCGCGGAAAAGTCGGGCGCCCTGGCGCCTTCCTTCAGGGCGCCCAGCGCCGGGGCGGCGAGGGCGGCGCTCCCCACCAGGACGAGCGCGGCGAATTTCAGCAGGGTATTCATGGGGCCTCCTTCGGCTGATGGATCAGCAAGCTTATACGCCGGAAGCCGTGGGCAATGCTCTGCCGCCGCCGGCGGGGAGGGATGATGGACATGGCTGCCATCCCCGCGCCGTCGCCAGGCGGCGGTTCTGCTATGTTGGCGCGGGAACACACCAGCATGTCCATTCGCAGACCCTGCGGAGATCAGCACATGGGCCACGACAAATCACGCTCGAGCGTTTCGGTCGGCCAGGTCGACTGGGATGATCCGAACCTGGATGCGCTGCTGCAGAAAATCGACGGCTGGAAGCTCGACAACCGCAGCGATCATCCGCTGCAGGACGTGCAGATTCAGATCAGTTCCGGATGGACGGCCAATTCCGTGGTCAGCAAGCCGGCGCAGATGGTCTCGATGGATGGGCAGGCCATGGTGCTGGTGACCCGGTTTCCGTTGCCGCCGGGCGACCGCGTGAGGTATCGGTGCAGGCCAGGCCGACGCTGGCGGAAATCGCTATGCGGTGTCCGTCCTGCCCGGTCGGCGGCGTGCCGATGGCGACCCGGATGCGCTCGGCGATCTCCAGGCCCTGCTCGCGTGAGCACTCGCGTAGCAGGATGCCGAATTCCTCGCCGCCCAGCCGGCCGAACAGGTCGGTGGGCCGCAGGTGCTGCTGGCAGATGGCCACGGCCCGCTTCAGCACGGCATCGCCCATGGCGTGGCCATGGGTGTCGTTGACCTGCTTGAAATGGTCCAGGTCGATGGATATCAGGCAGGCATGACCGAGCTTCTTCTCCAGCAGGCGCAACACACGATCGGCCTCGCTGATGAAGTGCTGGTGGTTCAGGATGCCAGTGAGCCCGTCGCGGATCGCCATGTGCTTGAAGCGCTTCTGCGAGCGCATGGTGCGGATCAGCCAGAACGCGATGGCCGACAGCAGGGCGATCAGCAATGCGATGTAGAGCCGGCTGGTCTCCGCGGCCTTGGCGTCCAGCGCCTGCTGCAGCTTGAGGACACTGTTCTGTCTGCCGAGCTCTTCGGTTTCCACTTTGCGGGTCAGCACCTGCTGCTGGACCGTTTGATAGGCCAGTGCCTGTGCGGTGGCATCATCGAGCGAGCCCTTGTCCTGGGCGACATAGCGTTCGTAGTAGGCCAGCGCGGCGGCTGTGTTGCCGTGCCGCTTCGCAACCTGGTAGAGCACTTCATACGCATCCTTGAGATAGTCGTTGACGTCGTTCGGGCCCGCCATTGCCAAGGCGGCGAGCGCCGCCTTTCGGGCGTCATCATCTTTACCCAGCTGTGCGTACGCCTGAGCTCGTTGCACCTGTGCAGACAGCGTGTGCGGGTAGTAATGGTTGATCCGGATGTCGGGCGCTATCCGGTCGAGCAGTGCCAATGCCTTGGCTGGCTGGTGTTCTTCCAGGTGGAGCGTACCGAGGATGAGCTGCATGGTTGTCGCCATGATGGGCTGTCCGGCCGCTTCGCACGTCTCGATGACCTGCTGCAGTTCCGGGCTCGCGGAGGTGAGCCGCCTGGCGTTGTAGAGCGCGGCCACCAGCTTGGTACCCGAGTAGCACGAGGTCGTCTTCGAAGGAGCGATGTCCTCCATCATGTGGGCGTACTTGATCGCCAGATCCGTCTGCCCGGCCAGGTTCAACGTCTGGGACAGGTAGCTGAGGACCTGGAGACGGGTTGTTTTGTCCCGGATCCTTGGCAGCTCGATCGTGAGCTGGTGAGCCAGTTTGAAGGCGTCTTCGTAGCGACGGCCGACCGCCAGATTGTTCATGAGCAGCGCCAGCGCTTTGGTGGCAAGCGTGGGATCGCCCGCATGGTCAATCACGTCGCGAAGCGGCTGCTCCGCAGCGGCGTAGTTGCCCTCCAGCGAAGACTCGAACGCGTCGAGATAGCGCAGGTGCCATTGCTCCGCCGTCGTCAGCACCGGCGACTCGCGATGGATCTGCGCCAGTCGCTGGGTGAACTGCCGGTGGTCCTTGATGCGCAGCTCCTCGGTCTGGTCGAGGAAAGCGCCTGCATCGGTGATCCGGGGAGGGTAGGCAGCGTGACCTGCCTGCGCCAGGACGCACAGAAGCAGGGCGGCCAGGACCGCTCCCATTCCTTTTCCCTGCCGGCCGATGGGCATGGCGCGTGAGGCTATTGTTTGCGCGGCTTGTGGCGGTCGGGTTCGAGCGGATGACGCGGCTCGTCGTCGCCGTCGCCATTGTCATCGTGGACCGGTTCGTCTTCCTCGTGCCCCGGCGCATTGGAGATCTGCGGGGCCTTGTTCGCCTTGTGCCCGAACTCTCTGGACAGTAGCGAACTGTCGCCGGCGGCAATGGCAGATCTGAGGGCTTCGGATGCCTTCGCTTGTTCGAGCATCGGCGCAAGTTCATGGGCGGATGCGTGGCGCAGAGCCGCGTTCTGGCCGATGGTTTCCAGCAGTTCGATCGTATCCGGCATGTTTTCCCCCTTTTCCCGATTCCCCGGGTATTCGTTCTGCGAACGCCACGGATTGCCACAGCGTGTCGTGCGACGCAGGACCTTCCTGGTCCAGCGCCGCCAGCCGCTCGCGCATGGCCCGATTCTGCTTCAAGGGCGCGGCGGGCGGTAGCGCCAGCGTCTCCCCGGCGATCGGCTCGGCGCCGGGCAGGTTGCGCAGCGCCATGCGGCGAACCCGCGGCGGCTGGATCGGCAACGTGGCGCCGGGGCAGACGCTCACCTCGTGGTCGAGCAGTGCTAAGTTTGCGCGATTCCCTCTCCCGCCCGCTGGAGCCGTCATGTCCGTTGCCTTTTCCGCCGGGTTGCCGGCTGCCGTGTCCCGCCGGGTGGCGCGCGTGGTCATGGCCGCATCGTTTGCGCTCGCGGTGGGCCCCTTGGGAGCGCAGCAAGTTCCGGGCGCCAGCGTGCCGCCGCCGCAGGACGTGCCGTACCCTGGCGCGATCGCCATCCACGTCGATGCCGGCGACACCTCGCAGGGCATCTTTCGCGTGCACGAGACGATTCCGGTGCAGCCTGGCGCCTTGACCCTGCTGTATCCGCAGTGGATTCCCGGCGACCACTCGCCGACCGGCCCGATCGCCATGCTGGCCGGTCTCGCGCTCAGCGCCGGCGGCAAGCCGCTGGCGTGGACGCGCGACGAGTACGACGTGTACGCGTTCCATCTCGACGTGCCGGCGGGCGTCGCCAGCATCGACGCGGAGTTCCAGTACCTGTCCGGCCGCACGGGCAGCGACGGCTCGATCGAGATGACCGACCGCATGCTGGCGCTGGAGTGGAACAAGATGGCGCTGTACCCGGCCGGTTACTACACGCGCGGCATCACCTTCGCACCCAGCGTGACGCTGCCGCAAGGCTGGCAGTTCGGCAGCGCGCTGGAACCGGCCTCGCACGCGGGCGACACCACCCGCTTCAAGCCGGTGACGTTCAATACGCTGGTCGATTCGCCGATCTACGCGGGCCGCTACTTCAAGCGCGTCGACCTCAACCCCGGCGGCAAGATGCCGGTGCACATGGACATCGTCGCCGATGCGCCGAAGTATCTCGAGATCACGCCGCCGCAGTTGCAGGCGCACCGTGCGCTGGTGACGCAGGCGACGAAGCTGTTCGGCTCGCACCATTACGACCACTACGACTTCCTGTTCTCGCTGTCGGACGAGCTGGACGGCAACGGCCTCGAGCATCACCAGTCCAGCGAGAACGGTCTGGGCGCCGACTACTTCACCGCCTGGAGCGACGCCGCCCCCGGCCGCGACCTGCTGGCGCACGAGTACACGCATTCGTGGAACGGCAAGTTCCGCCGCCCGGTCGACCTGTGGACGCCCAACTTCAACGTGCCGATGGGCGATTCGCTGTTGTGGGTGTACGAGGGGCAGACGCAGTACTGGGGCTTCGTGCTGACCGCGCGCGCCGGCCTGTGGACGCCCGAGCAGTTCCGCGATGCGCTGGCCATGGTCGCGGCCAACTACGAGCGCAACCGCCCCGGCTTCGGCTGGCGCACGCTGGAGGACACCACCAATGACCCGACCGCCGCGCGCCGCTCCGGCCTGCCGTACCGCAGCTGGCAGATGAGCGAGGAGTACTACAGCGGCGGGCAGATGCTGTGGCTGGCGGTGGACGCCAGGCTGCGCACGCTGACCCATGACCGCAAGTCGCTGGACGACTTCGCGCGCGTATTCTTCGGCGTCGACGACGGCAGCTTCGTCACCAGGACCTACACTTTCGACGACGTAGTATCGACCTTGAACGGCGTGGCGCCGTACGACTGGGCCGGCTTCCTGCACGCACGCGTCGATGCACGCACGCCGCCGCTGCTGGACGGCATCGAAGGCAGCGGCTGGAAGCTGGTCTACACCGAC
>NZ_AJXW01000099.1 GCF_000264375.1 Rhodanobacter thiooxydans LCS2 | reverse complement strand
CCGTTGCCGGTGAGGGTGTTCAGGATAAAGCCCCTGGCGGTGACCTACTCTTGCATGGCAAAGCCACACTACCATCGGCGCATGCGCGTTTCACTGCTGAGTTCGGGATGGGATCAGGTGGGACCACGCCGCTATGGCCGCCAGGGAAGGGGTTGAAGCAGCGCAAGATGCGCCCGCTTCAGTCTGGAGACAAAGCCTTTTTCTGAAGAGTCCGCCATGGATGGCGGGTTCTGCTCTTCGCGAAAAGGACTTCGCGTCAATAAGGTGTAAACGAGTGACAAGCGTCGAGGTGAATCGGTTTACCGAGAAGTTCGTCAAGCGGGCCGCTCTTTTGACGAGTCCGGCCAAGGATGGCCGGGCTTTCGCAGAGGGACCTGCACGTGAAGCCACTTGGGGTTATATGGTCAAGCCGCACGGCTCATTAGTATCAGTTAGCTGAACGCATTGCTGCGCTTCCACATCTGACCTATCAACCACCTGGTCTTGATGGTGCCTTAAGGAGAGTCAAGCTCTCGGGAGATCTCATCTTGGGGCGTGCTTCCCGCTTAGATGCTTTCAGCGGTTATCACTTCCGTTCATAGCTACCGGGCAATGCCTCTGGCGAGACAACCCGAACACCAGCGGAACGTCCACTCCGGTCCTCTCGTACTAGGAGCAGCCCCCCTCAAATCTCCAACGCCCACGACAGATAGGGACCGAACTGTCTCACGACGTTCTGAACCCAGCTCGCGTACCACTTTAAATGGCGAACAGCCATACCCTTGGGACCGGCTACAGCCCCAGGATGTGATGAGCCGACATCGAGGTGCCAAACACCGCCGTCGATATGAACTCTTGGGCGGTATCAGCCTGTTATCCCCGGAGTACCTTTTATCCGTTGAGCGATGGCCCTTCCATACAGAACCACCGGATCACTAAGACCTACTTTCGTACCTGCTTGATCCGTCGATCTCGCAGTCAAGCACGCTTATGCCTTTGCACACAGTGCGCGATGTCCGACCGCGCTGAGCGTACCTTCGTGCTCCTCCGTTACTCTTTGGGAGGAGACCGCCCCAGTCAAACTACCCACCATACACGGTCCCTGACCCGGATAACGGGCCGAGGTTAGAACGTCAAGCACTTCAGGGTGGTATTTCAAGGATGGCTCCATGCAAACTGGCGTCTGCACTTCAAAGCCTCCCACCTATCCTACACAGAAGAACTCAACGTTCAGTGTAAAGCTATAGTAAAGGTTCACGGGGTCTTTCCGTCTTGCCGCGGGAACGCTGCATCTTCACAGCGAATTCAATTTCACTGAGTCTCGGGTGGAGACAGCGCCGCTGTCGTTACGCCATTCGTGCAGGTCGGAACTTACCCGACAAGGAATTTCGCTACCTTAGGACCGTTATAGTTACGGCCGCCGTTTACTGGGGCTTCGATCAAGAGCTTCGCCTTGCGGCTGACCCCATCAATTAACCTTCCAGCACCGGGCAGGCGTCACACCCTATACGTCCACTTTCGTGTTTGCAGAGTGCTGTGTTTTTGATAAACAGTCGCAGCGGCCAGGTTACTGCGACCCATCGACGCTCAGTCACGCACGTGACCACGTCAATGGGCGCACCTTCTCCCGAAGTTACGGTGCCATTTTGCCTAGTTCCTTCACCCGAGTTCTCTCAAGCGCCTTGGGATTCTCACCCTGCCTACCAGTGTCGGTTTACGGTACGGTTTTTCTCAAGCTGAAGCTTAGTGGCTTTTCCTGGAAGCGTAGTATCGGTCACTTCGCCCAAAAGGGCTCGTCTCGGTGCTCGGCATAAAGGATCCCGGATTTGCCAAAGATCCATGCCTACCGCCTTTCCCCGGGACAACCAACGCCCGGTAGACCTAACTTTCTCCGTCCCCACATCGCACTTGAGAAAAGTGCTGGAATATTAACCAGCTTCCCATCGACTACGCATTTCTGCCTCGCCTTAGGGGCCGACTCACCCTGCGCCGATGAACGTTGCGCGAGGAAACCTTGGGCTTTCGGCGTGGGGGCTTTTCACCCCCATTATCGTTACTCATGTCAGCATTCGCACTTCCGATACCTCCAGCAGACTTTACAATCCACCTTCACAGGCTTACGGAACGCTCCTCTACCGCGTACACATAAATGTGCACACCCCGAGCTTCGGTGCATAGCTTAGCCCCGTTAAATCTTCCGCGCAGACCGACTCGACCAGTGAGCTATTACGCTTTCTTTAAAGGATGGCTGCTTCTAAGCCAACCTCCTGGCTGTCTATGCCTTTCCACATCGTTTTCCACTTAGCTATGACTTTGGGACCTTAGCTGCGGGTCTGGGTTGTTTCCCTTTTCACGACGGACGTTAGCACCCGCCGTGTGTCTCCCGGATAGTCTGTCCTGGTATTCGGAGTTTGCCATGGTTTGGTAAGTCGCGATGACCCCCTAGCCATAACAGTGCTCTACCCCCAGGAAGATTCGTCCGAGGCGCTACCTAAATAGCTTTCGAGGAGAACCAGCTATCTCCGAGTTTGTTTAGCCTTTCACTCCTATCCTCAGCTCATCCCCATCTATTGCAACAGATGTGGGTTCGGTCCTCCAGTGCGTGTTACCGCACCTTCAACCTGGCCAAGGATAGATCACTCGGTTTCGGGTCTACTGCCAGAGACTATGCGCCCTATTCAGACTCGATTTCTCTTCGCCTCCCCTATACGGTTAAGCTTGCCACTGACAGTAAGTCGCTGACCCATTATACAAAAGGTACGCAGTCACCCTTGCGGGCTTCCACTGCTTGTACGTATACGGTTTCAGGGTCTATTTCACTCCCCTCTCCGGGGTTCTTTTCGCCTTTCCCTCACGGTACTAGTTCGCTATCGGTCAGTCAGGAGTATTTAGCCTTGGAGGATGGTCCCCCCATGTTCAGACAAGGTTTCACGTGCCCCGCCTTACTCAATTTCACGCACGGTGCCCTTTCGCTTACCGGGCTATCACCGTCTATGGCCAGCCTTTCCAGGCTGTTCAACTAAAACACTGTGCGCTTTTGGGCTAGTCCCCGTTCGCTCGTCGCTACTGAGGGAATCTCGGTTGATTTCTTTTCCTCCGGGTACTTAGATATTTCAGTTCCCCGGGTTCGCCCTGCATGACTATGTATTCACCATGCAGTACTCCTTGCGGAGTGGGTTTCCCCATTCGGACATTGCCGGATCAAAGCTTGTTGCCAGCTCCCCGACACTTTTCGCAGGCTGCCACGTCCTTCATCGCCTCTGACTGCCAAGGCATCCACCGTATACGCTTAGTCGCTTGACCATATAACCCCAAGTCGCCTCGGGGCATGCACCCTCCTCAGGTGCAGCCAAGTTACTTCGTTTCGTGCCTTAACACTTGCCTCGGTTCGGTTCGAACCAAGACGCTTGTCACTCGTTTACTTGTTTTCAAAGAACGTCACACCGGCCTCAATGCCGGATGACTTCAAATCTTGTGTGTGCTGATACTTCACGCATCGCTTGAGTGGTGGAGCCAGTCGGGATCGAACCGACGACCCCCTGCTTGCAAAGCAGGTGCTCTCCCAGCTGAGCTATGGCCCCTTGAGGAGTCCGCCCAGGGAAGGGCGGTCTTGATCTGCCCTTCGCGGATGGATCCGCGTGAGGTCATGGTGGGTCTGGGTGGACTCGAACCACCGGCCTCACCCTTATCAGGGGTGCGCTCTAACCACCTGAGCTACAGACCCATGAAAGGTGAACCCCAGAACCCGCGAGCCAAGCTACCTGGTCCCGCTCGACGGGGCCGTAGGCCTCGTTCGAAGCGGCTGTTGTGAAGAGTCCGGCCACGGAGGGCCGGCCTTGATGTTTGCTCTTCGCCACAGGGACGTTGCGTTAAGCAAACCCTTCGCGTGAAGTACAGGTGTCTTGTGTGGACGTCTTGCGTGAAGAATCACGCCGTCGTTTCTTGAAAGGAGGTGATCCAGCCGCACCTTCCGATACGGCTACCTTGTTACGACTTCACCCCAGTCATGGACCACTCCGTGGGCGTCGTCCCCCTTGCGGTTAGACTAACGCCTTCTGGAGCAACCCACTCCCATGGTGTGACGGGCGGTGTGTACAAGGCCCGGGAACGTATTCACCGCGGCATAGCTGATCCGCGATTACTAGCGATTCCGACTTCATGGAGTCGAGTTGCAGACTCCAATCCGGACTGGGATCGGCTTTCTGGGATTGGCTCCACCTCGCGGTATGGCAACCCTCTGTACCGACCATTGTAGTACGTGTGTAGCCCTGGCCGTAAGGGCCATGATGACTTGACGTCATCCCCACCTTCCTCCGGTTTGTCACCGGCAGTCTCCTTAGAGTTCCCACCATTACGTGCTGGCAACTAAGGACAAGGGTTGCGCTCGTTGCGGGACTTAACCCAACATCTCACGACACGAGCTGACGACAGCCATGCAGCACCTGTGTTCCGATTCCCGAAGGCACTCCCACATCTCTGCAGGATTCCGGACATGTCAAGGCCAGGTAAGGTTCTTCGCGTTGCATCGAATTAAACCACATACTCCACCGCTTGTGCGGGCCCCCGTCAATTCCTTTGAGTTTCAGTCTTGCGACCGTACTCCCCAGGCGGCGAACTTAACGCGTTAGCTTCGACACTGATCTCCGAGTTGAGACCAACATCCAGTTCGCATCGTTTAGGGCGTGGACTACCAGGGTATCTAATCCTGTTTGCTCCCCACGCTTTCGTGCTTCAGCGTCAGTGTTGTCCCAGATGGCCGCCTTCGCCACTGATGTTCCTCCCGATCTCTACGCATTTCACCGCTACACCGGGAATTCCACCATCCTCTGACACACTCTAGCTGCCCAGTATCCACCGCCATTCCCAGGTTGAGCCCGGGGATTTCACGGCAGACTTAAACAACCGCCTACGCACCCTTTACGCCCAGTAATTCCGATTAACGCTTGCACCCTTCGTATTACCGCGGCTGCTGGCACGAAGTTAGCCGGTGCTTATTCCTCAGGTACCGTCAGCCCCATAGGGTATTAACCCGTGGTATTTCGCTCCTGATAAAAGTGCTTTACAACCCGAAGGCCTTCTTCACACACGCGGCATTGCTGGATCAGGCTTGCGCCCATTGTCCAATATTCCCCACTGCTGCCTCCCGTAGGAGTCTGGGCCGTGTCTCAGTCCCAGTGTGGCTGATCATCCTCTCAGACCAGCTAGCGATCGTCGCCTTGGTGGGCCATTACCCCGCCAACTAGCTAATCGCACATCGGTTCGTCCTGCCGCGCGAGGCCCGAAGGTCCCCCGCTTTCTCCCGTAGGACGTATGCGGTATTAGTCCCGGTTTCCCGAGGTTATCCCCCACGTCAGGGTAGATCCCGATGCATTACTCACCCGTCCGCCACTCGCCACCCATCGTATTGCTACGACTGTGCTGCCGTTCGACTTGCATGTGTTAGGCATGCCGCCAGCGTTCAATCTGAGCCAGGATCAAACTCTTCACTTAAGTTGTCGACAACCTCGTCCTTGCAGACTTGGCCATCTATCTTTCTGAAGCGTTCTTCCCAACCAGTCAAAACTCATTACTGACTTTTTACTTGGTGGGACGCTTGCATTGCTTGGACAGGTCGCAACCCATCAGCACAAGACGTCCACACAATTCACCTGCGCACACTGTCAAAGATCTTCTCGCCAACCACCCGTTCGGTGATCGCTCCGGAACCTTTCGTTCCGGGTGAGCCGCCCATTCTACATCGCTTTTCTTGACCGTCAACACCC
>NZ_AJXW01000098.1 GCF_000264375.1 Rhodanobacter thiooxydans LCS2 | reverse complement strand
GGGCATGGCGAGGGCATGGCGAGGGCATGGATGCCCGAGTTGAGGCAACGCAGGAGCAGTTGCCCGATGCCCGAGTTGAGGCAACGCAGGAGCAGATGCCCGATGCCCGAGTTGAGGCAACGCGGGAGCAGTTGCCCGACGGCCGGACATGAAACAGTCACGCCAGTGGCTGTTTCATGTGAGCGAGTTCATGTTAGCGAGTCCGGGCGTGTACCGGACTCGCTACAGAAGAAAACCACAGGATGTGGTTTTCTTCACAAGCTCTGAGCCGAGCTTGCGCCCATTCGCCCGCGCCCACACACTGCGGGGATGAGCGATCTTTCCAATCTGTTGCTGCTGCTGGCGCTTGCCGCTGTGGTGGGGCTGTGGCTGAAACTCAGCACCGCGCGCGAACGCGCCGTGCGCGAAGCGCGCCAGCAATGCCAGCAACACGGCCTGCAGCTGCTCGACGAGACGGTCGGCCTGCGCGCCATGCGGCTGCGCCGGGTCAACGGCTTGCGCAGGGTCGAGCGCTGCTACGGTTTCGAGGTGAGTATCGACGGCCACGACCGCGAACCGGGCCGGCTGTGGATGATCGGCAACGCACTCAGCAGCCTGAGTCTGCCCACCATCGAATTGCTGCCGCAGGAGGAAGCCGCGGCGCGGAACACTACGGCCGCGTCCGGCAATGTGGTGCCGCTGCGCCCGCGCAACCGGCTGAACTGAGTACGAGTGGAGCCCCGCCGCGCACGTTGAGCGCGGCAGCCCGTTGCTACTTGACCACGCGCAGGTGCGGCGTGCTGCGCTTCGGCTTGTCGCCACCGGCATCGGCAGCACCCGGCGCCGGCGTGGGATCGTCAGGTTCGGGAGCGGGTGGCGGCGTGTCGCTGCCCTCTTCCTCGGCCGGAAACATCATGCCCTGGCCGTTCTCCTGCGCATACAGCGCCAGCACTGCCTGCACCGGGATCTGGATCGCCTGGCTGACCCCGGAAAAGCGCGCCTGGAAGCTGATCCACTCGTTGCCGAGGTCGAGGTTCGCCACCGCGCGCATGGCCAGGTTGAGCACCACCTGGCCGTTCTTGACCACCTGCGGCGGCACCCGCACGCCGGCGACACTGGCGTCGACCAGCACGTATGGGGTCAGGTTGTTGTCGCTGATCCAGTCGTAGATCGCCCGCAGCAGGTACGGGCGGTTGGAGCTCATCGGCGCCGCTTCATTCTTGCTCATGGATTTGCCGCATCGCCTTTTCCTGATCGGTCATGCTGCGCGCAAAACCCTGACTGTGGAACAAACGCTCGCCGTAATCGACCACCGGCTTGCCCTCGCGCCCCAGTTCCACGCCCAGCCACGGCAGCCGCCAGATCACCGGTGCCACCAGGCAGTCGGCCAGGCTCATCTCCGGATTGAGGAAGAATTTCGCGGCCTTGAACAGCGGCACCGAAGCCAGCAGGTGCTCGCGCAGCCGCTTGCGCGCCGCGTCGGCGGGCCGCCCGCCGGTGCGGATGATCTCCACCTCGGTCAGCCAGTCCTTTTCGATGCGCACCGCGGCCACCCGCAGGCGCGCGCGCGACTGCGGGTCGATCGGCATCAGCGGCGGGTGCGGATAGCGCTCGTCGAGGTATTCGCAGACCACCGAGGTGTCGAACAGGGTCAGGTCGCGGTCGACCAGGGTCGGCGTGCTGGCATACGGATTCAGGGCGACCAGGTCCTCCGGTGGCCGGGCCGGATCCACCAGTACCCGCTCGTAGCTGACCCCTTTGGCGGCCAGCACCAGCCGGGCACGATGACACTGCACGTCGTCGGCGGTGGTGTAGAGCGTCAATACGCTGCGTGAGCGGGCGCTTGGAACCATGCGCAATTCCCCATCGGTGAGACGACTGCGGCGGCTCGTGGCCGCCGCAGTCGGATAATGCCATCCAGGCTGCTCAGTGGACGTCCTTCCAGTATTCCTTCTTCAGCATGGCGAGCAGGAAGGTGAGGAACGCCAGGAACAGCAGCACCCAGACGCCGTAATGATGGCGCTGCAGGGCAGCCGGCTCGGAAGCGTATTCCAGGAAGGTGGTCAGGTCACGGCTGGCCTGCTGGAACTGCGCCGGGGTCAGCTTGCCCGGCTGCGACAGCACCAGTTTCTCGACCCTGGCGTCCTCGCCCGGCTTGGCCTCGGTCATCACTGCGGTCTGCAGGCCCTGCAACTCCCACAACGGGAACGGCATCGACGCGTTCGGGAACACCGTGTTGTTCCAGCCCACCGGGCGGTTCGGGTCCAGGTAGAACGAGTTGAGGTAGGCGTAGACCCAGTCGGCGCCCTTGGCGCGCACTTCCAGCGAGAGGTCCGGCGGAGCCTTGCCGAACCACTTGGTGGCGTCGGCCTCCGGCATGTGCGAGACCACGGTCTCACCGAACTTGGCGCCGGTGAAGTTGAGGTTCTGCATCACGTCCTGCTCGGTCAGCCCCAGGTCGCTGGCGATCCGCTCGTAACGCATGTACTTCAGCGAGTGGCAGCCGACGCAGTAGTTGAAGAACAGCTTGGCGCCGCGCTGCAGCGAGGCCTGGTCCTGCACGTTGGTGCCGGCATGGGGCAGGCCGCCGCCTTCCGCTGCCTGCGCCGGCGCGCCGCCGACGACCAGACCGAACGCCAACGCCACCGGGAAGATGTACCGCTTCATTAGCAGCTGCCGCTTAGTCATGCGTCGTCACCCGTTCCGGAACCGGCTTGGTCTTTTCCCAGCCGTAGTATGTGTAGGCCCAAAGGAATGCGAAGAACCCGAAGTAGATCAGCGTCATCACGCGGCCGAACAGATTCTCCCAGAACGTCACGTCGACATCGCCGAACCACGCCGGGATCACTTCGGCGGTAACGCCCGCGCCGACCGCGCCCAGCATGATGTACGACACCACGAATAGCCCCAGCGCCACCTTGAAACCGGTGCCGCGGTAGCGGACCGACTTCACCTTGCCACGATCGAGCCACGGCAGCAGGAACAACACCGCGATCGCACCGAACATCGCGATCACGCCCCACACAGCCGAGCCGAGGAAGGACGGGATCATGCGCACGATCGCGTAGAACGGGGTGAAGTACCACACCGGCTTGATGTGCAACGGCGTCGCCAGATTGTTGGCCGGGATGAAGTTGTCGTGCTCCAGAAACCAGCCGCCCAAGGTCGGCGCGAAGAAGATGATGAAGGCGGCGATCAGCAGGAAGAAGCCCACGCCAACCAGGTCCTTCACCGTGTAGTACGGGTGGAACGGGATGCCGTCAGTCGGCTTCGTTGCGTCCCAGCGGTTGCCCTTGGGACCCTTCTTGATCTCCACGCCGTCGGGGTTGTTCGAACCCACCTCGTGCAGCGCGGCCAGATGCAGCACCACCAGCAGCAGCAGCACGAGCGGCAGCGCGACCACGTGCAGCGCGAAGAAGCGGTTGAGCGTGGCGTCGGCCGGCAGGAAGTCGCCCATGATCCACTCCACCAGCGCGTCGCCGATGTAGGGGATGGTGCCGAACAGCGAGATGATCACCTTGGCGCCCCAGAACGACATGTTGCCCCACGGCAGCACGTAGCCCATGAACGCTTCGGCCATCAGCACCAGGAAGATCAGCATGCCGAGCAGCCACACCAGCTCGCGCGGCTTCTTGTACGAGCCGTACATGATGCCGCGGAACATGTGCAGGAACACCACCACGAAGAACAGCGAGGCGCCGGTGGAGTGCATGTAGCGGATCAGCCAGCCCCACTCCACGTCACGCATGATGTACTCGACCGAGGCGAAGGCTCCCGCCGCGCTCGGGTTGTAGTTCATGGTGAGGAAGATGCCGGTGACGATCTGGTTGACCAGCACCAACAGCGCCAGCGAACCGAAGTAGTACCAGAGGTTGAAGTTCTTCGGCGCGTAGTACTCGGTCATGTGCTTGCGGTACATCGGCATCATGCCGGGTGCCCGTTCGGTGACCCAATCGCCGATGCTCGTGAATACGTTGGCCATTAGCCAGCCTCCTTCGGATCCACGCCAATCTGGATGGTGCTGTCGTCGATGAAATGGTACGGCGGCACCGGCAGGTTCTTCGGCGCCGGCACGCCGGCGTAGACGCGGCCGGCCAGGTCATAGCGCGACTTGTGGCAGGGGCAGTAGAAACCGCCCTTCCAGTCCGGGTCGAACGGCTCGGGCTTGATCTCCGGCACGAAGTCGGGCACGCAGCCCAGGTGCGTGCAGATGCCGATGACCACCAGCCATTCCGGCTTGATCGAGCGCGCTTCGTTCTGCGCGTACTTCGGCTGCTGGTCGGCGGAGCCGCCGTCGGACTTGGGGTCCACCAGACGAGAGTCGACCATCGGCAGCGTGGCGAGCTGCGCCTTGGTGCGGTTGAGCACGAACACCGGCAGGCTGCGCCACGACACGGTGAGCATCTGCCCCGCCTCGATCTTGGCCAGCGACTGGGTGACCGGAGCACCAGCGGCCTTGGCGCGCGCGCTGGGTTCCCACGACTTGATGAAGGGCACAGCCGCCGCGACGATTCCGATGCCACCAACCACCGAGGTGGTTGCTGTCAGAAAACGACGGCGGCCATGATCGACGACTTCGTTCGCCATCAGGCTCTCCGGTACTTGCAATGCCATGCCAGGTGGGGTTTGGGACCCCGCAAAAATCGCGTTAGTGTAGCGTCAGCCCCCGCCCCGTACAATAAACCGCGTCGCGGCGAAGTCCAGCCGCCGCAACACTCGCCACGATTGCCGGGACCTTTTTCTTTCGACATGAAACATGCCGCCGGCACGCTCCTCTTCATCGCGCGCTTCGCCATCCTCGGACTGGCCATGGCCTTCGTGGTCGGCCTGTTCTGGCCCGGCAGCGGTGAGCACCTGCGCGAACGTTTCGGCCTGAGGCCGACGACGCCGTCCGCCGCCCCGGCCACGCCGGCCCAACCGGGCCACGGCCCGGTCTCCTACGCCGACGCGGTGGCGGCCGCGGCGCCCTCGGTGGTCAACATCTACGCCAACCGGATCGTCACCGAGCAGGCCGTGCGGATGTACGACAACCCGGTACTGCAGCAATTGTTCGGCGGCCAGCCCACCACCTTCCAGCATCGCGAGCAGACGCTCGGCTCCGGCGTGATCGTCAGCGCGCAGGGCCAGGGCTACGTGTTGACCAACAACCACGTGATCGCGCACGCGGCCGACATCCAGGTGCTGCTGTACGACGGCCGCATCGCCAAGGCCAGCCTGGTCGGTGCCGACGAGGAATCCGACCTGGCGGTGCTGAAGATCGACGCCAGCAACCTGCCGGTGATCCACATCGCCGGGCAGCCGCTGCGGCCAGGCGACGTGGTGCTGGCGATCGGCAACCCGCTCGGCCTCAACCAGACCGTCACCATGGGCATCGTCAGCGCGATCGGCCGCCAGTTGAACAGCTCCAGCGCCGAGGATTTCATCCAGACCGACGCAGCCATCAACCTGGGCAACTCCGGCGGCGCGCTGGTCAACGCCGAGGGCGAACTGGTCGGCATCAACACCCTGCTGATCGGCAAGGCCGCCGGTGCCGAAGGCATCGGCTTCGCGATCCCGGTCACCACGGCCAAGAAGGTGCTGGACCAGATCATCGCCACCGGCCATGTGGTGCGCGGCTGGCTTGGCGCCGACTACGCGTTCGTGCCGGTGGCCGCCAACGGCGGGCTGCCTGGGGCGGCGCGCGGCGCGCTGGTCACCATGGTCTATCCCGGCAGCCCGGCCGCGCTGGCCGGCATCCGCCCGCGCGACATCCTGCTGCGCATCGGTACCGACGACATCCTCGACCCGACCGACCTGCGCCGGCGCGAGGCGGCGCTCAAGCCGGGCAGCACGGTGACGATCTCCGGCCTGCGCAACGGCAGCCCGTTCCACCTCGAAGTTACGCCGGTCCAGCGCCCAGCCATGAGCGTCGGCAGCATGCCGGACAGCTGATCTTCAGCCCGGCCCGCGCGACGCCAGCGGTGGGTGGATCGCTGTGCCGTAGCGCCGGCGCAAGGTGCCCACCCGCTCCACGTAGACCTGGGTCTCGGCGTACGGCGGCACGCCCTTGTAGCGCTGCACCGCGCCGGGGCCGGCGTTGTAGGCGGCCGCGGCCAGTCGCTCGTTGCCGTCGAAGTCGCGCAACAGCAGGCTCAGGTAGCGCGCGCCGCCGCGGATGTTCTGGTCGGAGTCGAACGCGTCCAGCACGCCCATGTCGCTGGCCGTGCCCGGCATCAGCTGCATCAGCCCCTGCGCGCCCTTGAGCGACAGCGCGCGCGGGTTGAACGCGCTCTCGGCGTGGATGACCGCGCGCAGGAATGCCTCGTCGACGCCGTACTCGATGCTGGCGGCACGGATGGTGTCGGCATACGCGGTGAGGTTGAGCGACACGCTGCCCCAGCGGATCGTCGAATGCAGGTTGCAGGCGGCACAGGTAGCGATGTAGGTGAACAGCATGGTCACCGCACGCCCCTTGCCGCCGGCCGGCGCCAAGTTGGTGTACTCCACGCTGCCGTCCGCGCGCACGATGCGGTACACCGCACCGCGCAGGACCCGGTCTGCCGGATTGTCCGCCGCCGGCGTGGCCGTTGGCGCTTCGCGATAGTCCCGCCGGCCGGATTTGCCGGCGGCGGCCGGAAGCCTCGCACTGCTCACCGCCGAGCCCTGCACCGCGGCCGGCGAGGCCTGCTTCACCGGGGCCTCGCCGATGCGGTGCGCGCTGGTCTCGACCGTGCCGCGCACGCCAGTCAGCGAGGTCACCTCGGCACCGTCCGCCGCCAGGCGGCGCGCCGTGGTTGCGGCCGAGCCGGCCACCTTGTCCACCGTCGCCCGCGGCAGCGCCCGGCGGCGTGGCGCGGGCGCGGGCGCGGCGTAACTGCTGATCGCCTTGCAACTGCGGTAGCCGGCCTTGCTGCTGCTGAATACCGCCTCGCCACTGGCGCCGGTGCACTGGTAGAGGACACCAGCCCGCGCCGCCGGCCACCACAGCAAGGCACAGCCGAACGCGATCCCGCAAAGGATCGAACGTGTTGGGAAGCCCCCGGCAGGCCGATCGGCGCTTCCCCCTTGGCTTGCGACGCCGAACATGGGCGCAGTGTGCCGCCGGCGGACGCCCGCGCCAAGTGCGGACCGGCGATTCCGTGCGCCACGCAGCGTTCCGGTGCCTGCAGGTACCGGCCACGCCACCGCGCCTGCTCCGCAAGTGATTGATCCGCCATGCCGAATTGCTGGCGGCGGCGCCGGCAGGGGGGTAGACTGCGCGGTTCACCGGATGGCGCGTCCGGCCTCACGAATCACGGTACCCCACGCCCATGAGTGGCAAACTTTTCATCAAGACCCACGGCTGCCAGATGAACGAGTACGACTCGGCCAAGATGGCCGATGTGCTCAAGGCCTCGCACGGGCTGGAGCTGACCCAGGACGAGTCCGAGGCGGACGTGATCCTGATCAACACCTGCTCGATCCGCGAGAAGGCGCAGGAGAAAGTGTTCAGCCAGCTCGGCCGCTGGAAGCAGCACAAGAAGGACGGCAAGCCGGTGCTGATCGGCGTCGGCGGCTGCGTGGCATCGCAGGAAGGCGAGGCGATCGTCAAGCGCGCGCCCTACGTCGACCTGGTATTCGGCCCGCAGACCCTGCATCGCCTGCCGCAGCTGATCGAGGCGCAGCGCGCCAGCGGCAAGCCGCAGGTGGACATCAGCTTCCCCGAGATCGAGAAGTTCGACTGCCTGCCCGAACCGCGCGCGGAAGGCCCCACCGCCTTCGTCTCGATCATGGAAGGCTGCTCGAAGTACTGCAGCTATTGCGTGGTGCCCTACACCCGCGGCGAGGAGATCAGCCGTCCATTCGACGACGTGCTGGTGGAAGTGGCCAAGCTCGCCGCGCAGGGCGTGCGCGAGGTGAACCTGCTCGGCCAGAACGTCAACGCGTACCGGGGTCCCACCTTCGACGGCGGCATCGCCGACCTCGCCGTGCTGATCCACGCGATCGCGCAGATCGACGGCATCGGCCGCATCCGCTTCACCACCTCGCATCCGCTGGAGTTCTCCGATTCGCTGATCGAGGCCTATGCCAACGTGCCGCAGCTGGCGAACTACCTGCACCTGCCGGTGCAGGCCGGCTCCGACCGCATCCTTTCGGCGATGAAGCGTGGCTACACCGCGCTGGAATTCAAGCAGAAGATCCGCAAGCTGCGCGCGGTGCGGCCGGACATCTGCGTGTCCACCGACATCATCGTCGGCTTCCCCGGCGAGAGCGACGAGGATTTCGAGAAGACCATGAAGCTGGTCGACGACATCGGCTTCGACCAGAGCTTCACCTTCATCTTCTCCTCGCGCCCCGGCACGCCGGCGGCCAAGCTCGCCGACGACACACCGATGGCGGTCAAGCATGAGCGCCTCGCGCGCCTGCAGGCCGCGATCAACGCGAACGCGAAGAAGATCAACGAGGCGATGGTCGGCTCCGTGCAGCGCGTGCTGGTGGAAAAGCCCAGCACGCGCAACCCCAACGAACTCAGCGGCCGCACCGAGAACATGCGCTACGTGAACTTCGCCGGCCACCCGCGCCTGATCGGCCAGTTCGTCGATGTGGTGATCACCGACGCGATGAGCAATTCGCTGCGCGGGCGGGTGCAAACGGCCGACGTCGCGACCGCTTGAGCCCGCCCCTCGCGTGCCACCGCCGCCCCCCGAAAGCGGGAGTCCGGCTTGAGCTTGATGCTTCGACGAAATGGATTCCCGCTGTCGCGGGAATGACGCCCACAGGAACACGCATTCGACACGTATCCATGACCAACGGCCTCAACCAGCGCGATTTCACCCTCGACCCCGAAGACAACGCCCGCCTCGCCAACCTGTGCGGGGCGTTCGACGAGCACCTGCGCCAGGTGGAGCTGCGCCTGGGCGTGGAGATCAACCACCGCGGCAGCATCTTCCAGGTGATCGGCGAGGAGGCGCCCGCCAAGGCCACCGAGAAAGTGTTGCGCGCGCTGTACGCCGCCACCGGGAACGAGGTGCTGACCGGCGCGCGGATCAACCTGCAGCTGGCCGAATCCGGCATCGACGCGATCACCGAGGCCGCCGCCGAAGACGCCCAGGAAGTGGCGATCAAGGTCAAGCGCGGGGTGATCAAGGGCCGCGGCCCGAACCAGGCGCGCTACCTGCACGCGATCGCCAGCCACGACATCAACTTCGGCGTGGGTCCGGCCGGCACCGGCAAGACCTACCTGGCGGTGGCCAGCGCGGTCGAGGCACTGGAGGCGAACCGGGTGCAACGGCTGATCCTGGTGCGACCGGCGGTCGAGGCCGGCGAGAAGCTGGGCTTCCTGCCCGGCGACCTGTCGCAAAAAGTCGACCCCTACCTGCGCCCGCTGTACGACGCGCTGTACGAGATGCTCGGCTTCGAGAAGGTCGCCAAGCTGATCGAGCGCAACGTGATCGAGATCGCGCCGCTGGCCTACATGCGCGGACGCACTTTGAACGATTCCTACGTGATCCTCGACGAGGCGCAGAACACCACGGTCGAGCAGATGAAGATGTTCCTGACGCGCATCGGGTTCGGCACGGTGGCGGTAATCACCGGCGACGTCACCCAGGTCGACCTGCCGCGCAGTACCCGTTCGGGCCTGCGCCAGGCGGTCGAAGTCTTGCGCGGCGTGGACGGCATCAGCTTCACCTTCTTCACCTCGCGCGACGTGGTGCGCCATCCGCTGGTGGCGAAGATCGTGCGCGCCTACGAGGCGTTCGAGGAGGCAGGGAATGGAGAATCAGGAATAGGGAATCGGGAACAATCGAATCCGGCTCTCTGAACCGTATCGCTGCCACGGATACCAGCCATGCCCCGCGCCGCTCTTCCGATTCCCCATTCCCGACTCCCTATTCCCTTGCGTGTCCACGTGGGCTACGCCGTGCCGCGCGCCGGCCTGCCCGCGCCGGCCAGCTTCCGCCGTTGGGTCGAGGCGGCGCTGCGCGGGGCGAAGCGGCGCAAGGGCACCGAGCTGGCGATCCGCATCGTCGACACTGACGAAGGCCGCGCGCTCAACCGCGATTACCGCGGCAAGGACTACGCCACCAACGTGCTGTCGTTCCCCGCCGAGCTGCCGCCCGGCGTGAAGCTGCCACTGATCGGCGACCTGGCGATCTGCGCCCCGGTGGTGCTGCGCGAGGCCACCGAGCAGGGTAAATCGCCGCGCGACCATTGGGCCCATCTCACCGTCCACGGCGTGCTGCACCTGCTCGGCTACGACCACATCGAGGAGGCCGAAGCCGAAGCGATGGAAGCGCTGGAAACCCGCGTCCTGGCCAGCCTCGGCATCGGCGACCCCTATGCCTGAACCGCTTTGCTCCCTCCCCTGCAACGCAGGGGAGGCTCGGGGTGGGACTCGCTTTTGATCTTCCCCGCCACCCGGAGCCCCTGCTCCCAACCTCCCCCTGCGCGCAGGGGGAGGCGCAAAGCCACCACGCTTGTGCCCTGAACCGTCACGGTTTTTCCGCTAGAATCGGCCTTCCGCCCGGTTTCGGGCAGACTCCCAACGAGTAATGAGCGACGACCCTGGCAGTACCAGCGGCCCGGCCCACCGAACCTGGTGGGATCGACTGGGCCACATGTTTTCCGGCGAACCGCGCAACCGCGACGAACTGATCGAGGAACTGCGTTCCGCCCAGACCAACGGACTGCTGTCCGTGAACACCCTCACCATGGTCGAGGGTGCGATCAAGGTCACCGAACTGAGCGTGGACGACGTGATGGTGCCGCGCATGCAGATCGTGATGCTGGCCGCCGAGTCGCCACTGCCCGACATCCTCGCCGCCGTGGTCGAATCCGGCCACTCGCGCTTCCCGGTGCACGGCGAGGACAAGGACGAGATCCTCGGCATCCTGCTGGCCAAGGACCTGCTGAAGTACTTCGGCGCCACCGAGCACTTCGACATCCGCTCGATCCTGCGCCCGGCCGTGCTGATCCCCGAGTCGATGCGCCTGAACGTGTTGCTGGAGGAATTCCGGCTCAGCCGCAACCACATGGCGCTGGTGGTCAACGAATACGGCGGCGTCGCCGGCCTGGTCACCATCGAGGACGTGCTGGAGCAGATCGTCGGCGAGATCGACGACGAGCACGACGACGAGGAAGAACCCGAGCTGATGCATGAACAGCCCGGCGGTGACTGGCTGGTCAGCGCGCTGACCCCGATCGAGGACTTCAACGAACAGACTGGCGCCGATTTCCCCGACGAGGAATACGACACCGTCGGCGGCATGGTCACCGCCGAGTTCGGCCACCTGCCCGAGATCGGCGAGGAAGTCGCCGTCGGCAGCTACCTGTTCCACGTCACCGAAGCCGACGACCGCCGCGTGCAGGCCTTCCGCGTGGTCAAGCAGTAGCGCCGCATGAAACTGGTTGGCCGCCACCTCCTGCTGCTCGCGCTGTTGCTGCTGGCTGCGCTATCGCCCGCCCATGCCGGCGTCGCCAACGCCCCCGGCGCCAATCTCGAGGTATCGCTGATCACCTACGGTCCCGGCGAAACCTACTGGGAACGCTTCGGCCACGACGCGATCGAGCTGCGCGACACGGTCTCCGGCGAGGCGTTCAACTTCAACTACGGCGTGTTCGACTTCAGCGAGAAGAACTTCTTCGTGAATTTCGCCCGTGGCCGCATGCATTACCTGATGGACGCGGGGCCCAGCACGCAGGATGAGAGCTACTACGTCGACGCCGGCCGCTCGGTCACCCGCCAGCGGCTGGCGCTGACGGCAGAGCAGTCCGCCGCGCTGCGCGACTACCTGCTGTGGAACCTGCGCCCGGAAAATGCCGGCTACGCCTACGACTACTACGTCGACAACTGCACCACCCGCGTGCGCGACGCGCTGGACAAGGCGCTGGGCGGCGTGCTGGCAACGTCATTGAAGGCGCATGCCGGCGGCATGACCTACCGTCAGCAGACCGTGCGCCTGATGAGCGCCCAACCCTGGCTGGCGCTGCTGCTCGACCTGGGCCTGGGACCGTATGCCGACCAGCCGTTGAACGCCTGGCAGGAAAGCTTCCTGCCCGAGGTGCTGCAGGCGCAGTTGCGCGAGGTGCGCGTCGACGACGGTCACGGCGCCCTGCACCTGCTGGTGCGCGACGAGCAGCTGGTCTCACCCAACCGCCTGCAGGCGCCCCCCGCGGCCGCGCCCGACCTGCGCCTGCCACTGGCGCTGGCCGGCCTGCTGCTGGCCGGGCTGTTCGTGCTCGCCCGCCGCGGCTGGCCGACCGGCTACGCCCTGCTTGGCACGCTGTACCTGCTCGCAGCCGGTGCGGTCGGCCTGCTGCTGCTGGTGCTGTGGACGCTGACCACCCATCACTCGGCGTGGGCCAACGCGAACCTGATGCTGTTCAACCCGCTCGCGTTCGTGCTGCTGCCGACGCTGTGGCGCGCGCGCCGCGGCCTTGCCGCCTCGCGTTTCATCGACGGCGTGATCGCGCTGCAACTGCTCGCCTGCATGGTCGCCGTGCTGCTGCACCTGCTGCCCGGCATCGTGCAGCAGAACCAGCCGTGGCTGCTGTTCGCCCTGCCGTGCTGGCTGATGCTGGCGTGGAGCCTGCGCCGCCACCGCCGGTAATCCAATTGCCCCGCCATCGGGCGCGGGGCATGATGCGGGCATGAATCCGATCACGCCGCCGAACGCACCGTCGACCAGCAGCCAGCCCATGGTGGTCAACTGCGTCGCCTATCGCAAGGACGGCAGCCGCATCGGCGACATCACCCTCGACGCGATCAGCGACGTGCTGGCCGAACCGGATACCTTCGTCTGGGTCGGCCTGTACGAGCCGGACGAGGCGCTGCTGGAAAAGATCCAGGGGGAATTCGGCCTGCACGACCTGGCGATCGAGGACGCGCACGCCGCGCACCAGCGCACCAAGCTGGAAACCTACGGCGACTCGCTGTTCCTGGTGGTGCAGACCGCGCAGCTGATCAACGGCGAACTGGCGTTCGGCGAAACGCACATCTTCTTCGGCCCGCGCTACCTGGTCACCGTGCGCCACGGCGCCTCGCAATCCTACGCACCGGCGCGGCGCGGCTGCGAGCAAACGCCGGAACTGCTGGCGAACGGCCCCAGCTACGGGTTGTACGCCGTGCTCGACTTCATCGTCGACAACCTGCTGCCGATCGTGCGCGACTTCCGCGAGGAGGTGCAGCAGCTCGAACACGACATCTTCGGCGAGACGTACAAGAGCAGCACGGTGCGCCGGCTGTACGACATGCAGCGCGACCTGATGACGCTGCGCCTGGCGGTGGCGCCGCTGCAGGACATCGTCAACCAGCTGATCCGGCTACACCCGAACCTGATCCCCGAAGTGCTGCAGGCGTACTTCCGCGACGTCTACGACCACGCCTTCCGCGTCAACGAGGCGATCGGCGCGATGCGCGAGATGCTCACCGCCGCAATCAACGTCAACCTCTCGCTGGTCAGCCTGCGCCAGAACGAGGTGATGAAGAAGCTCGCCGGCTGGGCCGCCATGCTCGCCGCGCCGACCCTGCTGACCAGCTGGTACGGCATGAACTTCACCCACATGCCCGAGCTCGCCCAGCCCTGGGCCTATCCCGGCATCATCCTGGTGGTGGGCTGCGTGGTCGGCGGCATCTACCTGGGGCTCAAGCGCGCAAAGTGGTTGTAGCGCTACCGGTGGTTGTCGCTGTCATGCGGAACGTCCAAGATGTGCGCCGGCCTTCACCTGGACGCGATCATCGATGAACGACTCCCGCAGCCACATTCCCGCCGACGCCGCCGCGCCGGCGGAAACCCTGTACGAAGGCCGCTGGCTCAGCCTGCGCAAGCGCGGTCGCTGGGAGTATGCCGAACGCAACAACCCCGGCGGCGCGGTGATCATCCTGGCGGTGACGCCGTCGGACAAGGTGCTGTTCGTCGAGCAGTACCGCGTCTCGATCCTGCAGAACACCATCGAGATGCCGGCCGGCCTGGTCGGCGATCTGGCCGGTCAGGCCGATGAGAGCGCGCAGCTGGCCGCGCGGCGCGAGCTGGAGGAAGAAACCGGCTGGCGCTGCCAACGAGTGGAGTTCGTCCATCGCGGCCCGTCGTCCTCGGGCATGAGCACCGAGATGATCACCTTCGTGCGTGCGTGGGAACTGGAAAAGGTCGGCCCCGGCGGCGGCGACGACACCGAGAACATCACCGTGCACGAGGTGCCGCGCCGCGAAGCGGGCGCCTGGCTGTTCGCGCGCGCCGCCGAAGGCTATTCGATCGATCCCAAGCTGTTCGCTGGCCTGTGGTTCATCGAGCACGCCAACGGCTGAGCACGCCGGCCGCGACCGCTCACCAGGTGCGCACGTCGACCACGCTGACGGTGAAACTGGTCATGCCGGACTGGTAGCGGAACAGCCGGCCCAGGTCGAAGTGCACCGCGTCGCCGGGAGCGATGTTGGAGGTGCCGGCCGGCCAGGCCTGCTTGCTCTGGATGACGGAACCGGCATCGTCCTTGATGTCGATGCGGATCTGCGCCGCCGAGGCCGCGGCGCAGTTGTTGACCAGATCGCCGCGCAGGCTCATCCGTGTCGACGTTCCGGTGTTGTTGACCCCGGGCTTGAAGTCCTTGATGGTGAAGTCCTTCGGGCTGCAGTTGGCCTGGGCGGCCAGCGGGGCGAACAGGAGTACCGCGGAGAGGAGGAGCGTCTTCATGAGTTTGGGACCATCCCGATGCATGCCTTCGATGCGGGCATGGAAAAAGATCGGCACGCGGCGGGGATTCTTTAGCCGACGGCGCCGCCCGGCCTTGCGGCGCGGCGGCGGGATCGCGGCATGGCGCTCAAGTTCTGCGTGGTGGCGTCGATAGAGGGTGGTTCCGTCCCCCGCGTTGCGGTTCCCCCACTGTCCGATGGAGTTCCCCCATGAAGGCCCTCGTTGTTTCTGCCGTGTTGCTGCTCGCCCCGCTGGCTGCCCAGGCCGCCTGCGCGCCCGGTGATTTCGCCATCAAGGATTTCAAGCCTGGCGTCGCGGCATCGCGCCTCAGCCTGCGCGGCGATCTGGTCAACAACTGCGCCGCGGCCTCGGCCGCGCAGATCCGCATCGAGGTCAAGGACGCCGGCGGCAAGGTGCTGCAGAGCAAGCAGGGCTGGCCGGCCGGCACCGCCAACATCGCTCCCGGCGAAACCGTGCACTTCGACCTGGGCCGGCTGTTCCGCTATCAGGCGGACATGGACAGCTACACCGTCAGCGTGGTCGACGTGCGCACCTGGTAAGCCCCGACGGCCGCAAGTGGCGCCGCAGGAAGGCCCCGCGAGGGGCCTTTTTCGTGTCCGGCGCGAATGCCCGAAAGGCGAGGCCGGCGCCCGACACCTCGAACACACCGTTTGACCCGCAGGCATGAGCTGCCGAACCCGTTCTTCCAGGTGCAGCAGAGGTGAGGGGGCCTGGTCTCGACCGTGGCCAGCGACAGGGCCCATAACAGCAATGCCCTCGGCATATCCGAGGGCATTGTCCGTCAGTCGCACCAATTCGACGATCCACTTTTGAGTCAAGGCAAAGCCTGCCTGCTCGCCTGCATGTCATCGAGTGTCGCAACACGCTCAGAACACGCCGCTGATGCTCTGGGTCACGCCCCCCACGATGACCGGTTCGGCCTCTTCCCACTTGAGGTTTACCTTGTTCGCGGTGGACACCACACGCGTGCGATAACGCTTGTAGTTCGATTCCTCATCGTAAGTCACCCGCTCACCGCCCGAGGCGCCCTGCGCGAGATCCTGCGTGCCGCTGACGTGCACCGTGGACTTGGTGCGCTCGGAAATCTGCACGTCGATGATGGCCGAGTAGTACACGTCCTTGACCATGTTGCCAGCGATGTAGTCGGCAGCACCCGCCGCCAGCCCGACCGCACCCAGACCGCGACCAGTGATGTTGTTGTTCATCACCGCGGCCGCCGCCATGCCGGTCAGGGCCCCGCCCAGCGGAGTGCCAAAGCCACTTCCGAAGGCCGCCTGCGCTGCCGTCTGGCTGACCTGGCCTACTTGCAGCACGTTCGCCTGCAGCATGAAATGAGCATCGTCCGGATTGGTAACGATGCGATAGCCGCGATTCTGGATAGCGGTCGCGACTTGCGGGCCAAAATTGAAGTTGGGCTTGTCCGAGGTGTTGCGGATATCGACGTATACAGTCTTGTTCGCCGTCGGCGTCAGAAAAACCGTGTCAGACATCTTGTTCTGGACATCCAACTGACGCTTGCTGATGGCGACAGACCCGGCGGCGCAACCGCCCAAGGCGAGCAGTGCAGCGGACAGGAAGAGGGTGCGGACGATCTCCATGAGGTGCTCCATGTTGTGATTGCTGGTGCCCTTGTCCGATGCATGGACAAATCGGCGAAGAAAACGCCTGCGACACACTCCGTTGCATCGCTGGCTTCATGC
This sequence comes from Rhodanobacter thiooxydans LCS2, assembly GCF_000264375.1. Lineage (GTDB taxonomy): Bacteria > Pseudomonadota > Gammaproteobacteria > Xanthomonadales > Rhodanobacteraceae > Rhodanobacter > Rhodanobacter thiooxydans. Next base: position 17,283 of record NZ_AJXW01000098.1, on the reverse strand, counting down.
TTCCAATCGGCCATTCGCGGCCCCTTGCGTCGACTCCCTTCGCCATCAGCCGAACGCGGCTCCTGCCACGATCCGGTGAGGTGCCCTTCCGTTTGGACGCGCCTCCTTCTTCCTTTCGGCAACCTGCCGAAGAACACCTTGCCAAGGCCCCGAACGTTCAGGCGTCGGAATCGGTAGATGTTTTGCTGTATCAGGAATCGGCACACCAAGTCGGACCAACGCGGTCTTCGCCGTCACGCTCCTCAACGGGATCGCTCTCGTCACCAGCAGATGGCGAGGTCCCGACTCCGTGAACAGTTGAAACGTTGCCCTCAGGGTCTTGGGAAAGTTCGCAAGCACGTCAGTGCAGCACGAACAGCTTGTCGAAGCCGGCCACGCGCAAAGTGCCGCGCAGCTCGCCGGAGGCGTTGACGATGCGGATGTCGGCGCGGTCGGCGCCGGCGTGCTCGCGCAACAGCAGCAGCATGCCGAGCGCCGAGCTGTCCATGCCGGTGACCTCGCCCAGGTCGATCACATAGCTGCGCGCCGGCTTGCCGCTGCCCAGGCAGGCGTCGTGGAAATCGCGGTGGATGCTGAAGTCGAAACGCTCGCCCAGCTGCAGGGTCAGACAATCGAGTTCGCTGTCGTGGTGGACGATCATGGGGCAATCCTCAGAAGAGTTCGATTTCGCCGGCGTCCATGGTGTTCTGCAGCGCCGGGCCGCGCGAGCGCAGGCGCGCCTTCTCGCGCTGGATCGCCAGCCGGCTGCGTACGCGCTGGGCGCGTTCCTCCAGCGCGTCGGCCTCCAGCGGAGCGCAGGCCAGCTCCTCGATGTCGCGGGTGCATTCGGTGGTGACTTCCTGCAGCTCGGTCAGCCGGGTGCGGGTCTGGCTGATCAGCTGGCTGAGGATGTCCTCGAACTGCAGCGACCGGATGGTGGTGGAGACGTCGCTGCCGAGGCCGCGATTGATCTCCACCGCCTGGTCCGCCACCGCGCTGGTCCGCGCATCGCTCTCGGTGACGTGGGCGGTCATCGCGTCGATGCCGCCCTTGGCCGACAAGGCCACGTTGAGGTCCTGCGAGGCCATCGCGCCGATCAGCCCGCGCAGCTGCTCCATCGCCGAGCGCGCGCGCTCGACGTGGCCGCCGATCTGCTCGTTGAGCTGGTTGGAGTTGCTCGCCAGGTTGCGGATCTCGCCGGCCACCACCGCGAAGCCGCGGCCGGATTCGCCGGCGCGCGCGGCCTCGATCGCGGCGTTCAGCGCCAGCAGGTTGGTCTCCTCGGCGATGGTGTTGACGTTGCGCAGCAGGCCGAACACCGCATCCATCTCCTTCGCCATGCCGTCGATGCGGTAGACAATGCGCAGGCTCTCGCGCGACATCTGCACGATCATGCCGACGAAGTGCTCCAGCAGGTCGCCGGTGCGCGCGGCGAAATCCTGCACCGACACGTCGCCATCCTGCACCTCGATGATCTGCCTGAGCAGCGACTGCTGCAGCGCGGTCTTGCTGGACAGGCCGTCGAAGCCGCCGCCCAGTTCGGACACCGCGTCGCGCAGCAGGTCCAGGCCCTGGTGCAGCTCGCGGGTGGCATGGCCGAGCTCGTCGACCAGCGCGCTGCGCACGTCGTCCAGCGCCTCGCGTACCGGCTCGGCGCGCGCACCGGCAACAGTCTGCGCAATCGGCGGCGCGGCGGGTCGGGCCGGCACGGCCCAAGCCAAGGTCAGCGCAACCACCAGCAGCGGCGCCAGCCAGGCCGGGTGCCAGGCCAGCGCCAGCAGCAGGGCGACGACGCTGGCGATCCAGCCCACGGGCTGACTTCGGAACAACGGGGCGTGAGTGAATGACATGGTCCAGTATCCGCGGGTCAGGCGCCGCTGGCGCCGGTATGGGGTCGGCGGGCCAGCGCCAGCAGGCGTGCCGCCATGTGGTCGATCGGCTGCATCTCGGCGGCGGCATCCAACTTCCAGGCGGCGCCGGGCATGCCCCACACCACCGAACTTGGCTCGTCCTGCACCAGCGTGGCGGCGCCGGCCTGGCGCAACTCCAGCAGGCCGCGCGCGCCGTCGTCGCCCATGCCGGTGAGCAGCGTGGCGATGGTGGCGGCGCCGGCACTGGCCGCCAGCGAGCGGAACAACACGTCGACGCTGGGGCGGTGCCGGTTCACCGGCGGCCCGTCGTGCAGGCGGCACACGTACTTCGCGCCGTCCCACATCACCAGCAGGTGGTGGCTGCCGGGTGCGATGTAGGCATGGCCGGACTGGATCGGCTGGCCGTCCTGCGCCTCGCACACGCGCATCGCCGAGCAGCGGTCCATGCGCGCGGCGAACGGGCCGCTGAAAGCGGCGGGGATGTGCTGGGTCACCAGGATCGGCGGCGCGTCCGGCGGCATCGCCTCCAGCACCAAGCGCACCGCCTCGGTGCCGCCAGTGGAGGCGCCGATCGCGATGATCGGGCTGCCGCCGCGCGTGCCCGCGGTCTGGGCGCGCGGCAGCACCGCGTCGGCCGACAGCCGCGGCGCCACGTCCAGCTTGCGCACGGTGGTGCGCGCGCGCGGCCTGGCCTGCGCCGCCTGCTTGACCTTGGTGCAGATCTCCAGCGCGTGCTCGCCGAAGCTGTTGGCCAGGTCGCTGCTCGGCTTGGCCAGGAAATCCACCGCGCCGAGTTCCAGCGCGCGCAGCGTCACCTCGGCGCCCTGGGTGGTCAGCGACGACACCATCACCACCGGCATCGGCCGCAGCCGCATCAGGTTTTCCAGGAAGGTCAGGCCATCCATGCGCGGCATCTCGACATCCAGGGTCAGCACGTCGGGGTTGAGCTGCTTGATCTTCTCGCGCGCGATCAGCGGGTCCGCCGCCGTGCCGACGACGTCGATGCCCGGGTCGCAGGCGAGCATGGTCGACATCAGCTTGCGCACCAATGCGGAATCGTCGACTACCAGAACACGCACTCTATCCATTGCTCACCTTGCCATACACGCCCCGTCGACCCGACGGCGGCCCGATCGATCGCCGCGCCACGCCGCAACCACAGCGCTAGAACAGCTCGACCTCACCCTTTATCGGATCGTTTGCCAAACGCTTGAGGTAGCCGCGCTCGCCGGCCACCAGCGCCACGTCGTCGCTGCGGCGCAGCTGGCGCACGCGGGCGCGCCCGCTGTGCGGGAAGAACTGCACCTGGCGCGGATAGACGTCGCCGAGGTCTTCCGCCGCCAGCTGCAGCCGCTCGGCCTCGAGGTAACGGCGCACGAAGTCGATGTTGCGCTGGCCCACGTCGCTCAACTGGGCCAGCACGCGGCCGCCGCCGAACACCTTCACGCGCAGGTTCGCGCGCTGGCCGCCCGCCTTCAGGATGGCGTTGATCAGCTGTTCCATCGCGTCGCTGCCGTAGCGCGCCGCGCGCCCGATGGCCGACGACCAGCTGTCGCGTTCGCCGGTAGGCTCGGGCAGCATGAAGTGATTCATGCCGCCGACGCCGCGTTCCGCGTCGTGGATGCAGGCCGAAACGCACGAACCGAGCACGGTGCTGACCAGCTCGTCGCTGGCGCTCACGTAGAACTCGCCCGGCAGTACCCTCACTACCATGCGACCCTGGGCCGGGTCCCAGAACCGGCGCAGGTGCTCGAAGCCGGGCATGGCCTCGGGCAACGTGGGCGTCGCCCGGCGATCGACCGCTGCCACCGGCATCATCCGCGCTTCCGGTAGACAGTGCGGCCGATCAGCTCGAAATCGTCGTTGATGCCGTGCAGCGATTCGGAATGGCCGAGGAACAGGTGGCCGCCCGCCGGCAGCAGCGCGGCGTAGCGGTGGAACAGCCGCTGCTTGGTCGGCTGATCGAAGTAGATCACCACGTTGCGGCAGAAGATCGCGTCGAACGGGCCGCGCATCGGCCACTCGTGCAGCAGGTTCAACGGCTGCACGGTCACCAGCTCGCGCAGGCGCGGATGCACGCAGGCGAAACCTTCGTACTCGCCGGCGCCACGCAGCATCCAGCGATGCCTGCGCTGGTCGCTGACGCCGGTCAGCCGCTCCAGCGGATAGACGCCGTTGCGCGCGGTTTCCAGCGCCTGCGGCGACAGGTCGGTGGCGAGGATCTTCGCATCCAAGCCCGCCGCGCCATGGCGCTCCAGCGCCTCGGCCAGCACCATCGCCAGCGCGTACGGCTCCTCGCCGGTGGAACAGCCGGCAGACCAGATCCGCAGGCGGTCGCCGCTGCGACGCTTCTGCTGCAGCCATTGCGGCAGCAGTTCGTCGACCAGCAGGTCGTAATGGTGCTGCTCGCGGAAGAACGAGGTGACGTTGGTGCTGATCACGCTGGCAAGGTTGTCCAGCTCACTGTGCGGGTCGCGCCGCAACAGCTCGCAATAGGCGCCGAAGTGGTGCAGGCCCAGGGCGCGCAGCCGCCGCGCCAGGCGCCCCTGCACCAGCTGGCGCTTGTGCTCGCCCAGCGAGATGCCGCAGTACTGGTGGACGAACTCGCGCAGGAAGCGGAACTCGGCATCGCCCAGCAGCACCGCGCCGCCGTCCGCTGGCGCCGGATCGCCTCCGATCATGCCGGCGACGGCGCCCATGCTCAGAATTCCTTCCAGGCGCCGGCGTCCGCCGTCTCGGCGGCGGCCACCATGCGCGGCGGCGTCTTGCGCACGGCGGCGAACACCGCCTCGGTGGCCCGGCTCACGTCCTTCGCGCGGTCCTGCGGCGCGGCTTCCTTCGCTGTGCCATCGCCGGCCAGGTGGAAGAAGCCGACCTGCTGGGACAGCTCGCCGGCCTGCTCCTGCATGGCGCGGGCCGCCGCCGAAGCCTCCTCGACCAGCGCGGCGTTCTGCTGGGTCATCTCGTCCATCTGCATCACCGCGTTGTTGACCTGGTCGATGCCGGCCGACTGCTCCTGGCTGGCCGCGGCGATCTCGGCCACGATGTCGGTGACCTTCTTCACGCTCTCGACGATCTCGGCCAGCGCCTTGCCGGACTGGTTGACCAGCTCCGAGCCGCTCTTCACCTTCTCCTCGCTCTCGGCGATCAGGCCCTTGATCTCCTTCGCTGCGCCCGCGCTGCGCTGCGCCAGGCTGCGCACCTCGCTGGCCACCACCGCGAAGCCGCGGCCCTGCTCGCCGGCACGCGCCGCTTCCACCGCCGCATTCAGCGCCAGCAGGTTGGTCTGGAAGGCAATCTCCTGGATCAGCCCCACGATGTCGCCGATCTTGCGGCTGGAGGCGTCGATCTCACCCATCGCGGCAATCGCCTTGCCGGCCACCTCGCCGCCGCGCTCGGCCTGCTCGCGCGCGCCGCGGGCCAGCTGGTTGGCGTGGCTGGCATTCTCCGCGTTCTGCTTCACGGTGGAGGTCATCTCCTCCATCGACGAGGCGGTTTCCTCCAGGCTGGAGGCCTGCTCCTGCGTGCGCTGGCTGAGATCGTCGTTGCCGCGCGCGATCTGCTGCGCGGCGCTGCTGACCGCATCGGAACCGTGGCGCACCTCGCCCACGATCGCGCCGAGGCGTTCGTCCATGGTGCGGAAGGCGTCGAGCAGCCGGCCCAGCTCGTCCTGCCGCCCGGTCTTGATCGCATGGCCCAGCTGGCCTTCGGAAATGGCATGCGCCACTTTCACCAGATGCGCCAGCGTGCCGCTGATCGAGCGCACCAGCAAGGTCGACACCAGCAGTGCGAACAGCAAGCCGCCGATAAGCGCAGCAAGCACCAGCAGCCGCACCAGCTTGTAGCGGCCGAGCTGGGTCTGGTAGAGCTGCTTGACCTCGTCGCTCTGCGCCTGCATGAGCTTGTTGATGGTGTCCATGCGCAGCATCAGTTCCGGGCGCACCTGCATTTCCAGCAGGTCGCTGGTGCCCTCGTCGTTCTGCGCCAGCGCGTCGTAGATGTCCTTGAGGTTGCTGGCGTAGTCCGCGTCGGTGGCGCGGTAGGCCTTGTACTTAGCCGCGATGTCCGCGCTCATCGGCACCGCCGACAGCTGCTTGTTGACCTCGGCGATCTCCTTCTGCAGGCGCTCGGACTCGGCGACCTTCTGCTTCACCTGGTCGGGCTTGCCGATCGCCCCGGCCGCCTCGCCGAGCACGATGAAGTCGGTCAGCGACTTGGCGCGCAGGCTGCCCATCAGCTGCGCCGGCACCATGGCCTCCTCGTAGCTGCGCCGCATGCCTTCGTTCTGCCAGGACATCATGCCGAGGCCGACCGCCGCACCCGCCGCGAGCATCAGCCCGAGCAGCACGAACGTGCCGATCAGGCGCGCCTTGACGGACAGGTTCGGCAGTCTGGTGAAACGTGCCATGAATTTCTTGGTGTTCATCGTGATTCCCGGATCGGATCAGGCAGCAACTTCGACATCCCGGACGTCCGTCAGCGCGGCGTCCAGGGTTTCAACGTCTTCCGGACGCATCAGCTTCTCCACGTCCAGCAGCATCACCATACGTTCGGCATGGGTGGCCAGGCCCTTCAGGTAGCGGGTGTCGACGATCACGCCCATGTCGGGCACCGGCTTGATCGCCGCCGGCTCGATGTCGACCACGTCGGACACCGCGTCCACCACGATGCCGAACAGGCGCTCGCGGACCGCCACGATGATCACCACCGTGCTGTCGCCGTAGCTTTCGCGCTCGAGCCCGAAGCGCAGGCGCAGGTCCATCACCGGCACGATCGCGCCGCGCAGATTCAGCACGCCGAGCACGTAGGCGGGGGTTTGCGGAATGCGGGTAACCCGCGACCAGCCGCGGATCTCGCGCACCGACAGGATGTCCACGCCGTATTCCTCGCCCGCCAGGTCGAACGTCAACTGCTGGACGGTGGGCGCCGCGGCCGCGTTGTCTTCGTACATGGAATCGTCTACCTCGTGATGGGCGCCTGGGCGCCGGGCCTCGATGTCTGTATCGGCCCTGCCGGGGAAGGCTTGAGCAACAGTACGGCGGCGCGTCGCTGTGTCCGGGTGAGTGCGGCGGAAACGGACTCGCTCAGAACCCCCTCCAGCCGCCCGCCGCCGCTGCCGCGACAGCACGCTCATCGCTTCGTGCTGGCCGTGGCGGCAGCGGCAGCACGCGCACGGCGGAAGCCACCGGCGGAGCGACGGCGGCCGCCTGCTCGTCGTCCCCCAGCCGGAAGAACTTCATTTGCCGCTGCAGTTCGTCGGCCTGCTCCTGCATCGCCCGCGCCGCCGCCGCGGCCTCTTCCACAAGCGCTGCGTTCTGCTGGGTCACCTCGTCCATCTGCATCACCGCGCGGTTCACCTGGTCGATGCCGGCGGACTGTTCCTGGCTGGCCGCAGCGATCTCCGCCACGATGTCGGTGACTTTTTTCACGCTGTCCACGATGTCCGCCAGTGCCGCACCGGACTGGTCCACCAGCAGGCTGCCGGCGTGCACCCGTTCCACGCTTTCCTTGATCAGGCCCTTGATCTCCTTCGCCGCCGCCGCGCTGCGCTGCGAGAGACTGCGCACCTCGCTGGCCACCACCGCGAAACCGCGACCCTGTTCGCCCGCGCGCGCCGCCTCCACCGCTGCGTTCAGCGACAGCAGATTGGTCTGGAACGCGATCTCGTCGATCAGCCCCACGATGTCGGCGATCTTGCGGCTGGATGCGTTGATCTCGCTCATCGCCGCCACCGCCTGCGCCGCCACTTCGCCGCCGCGCTCGGCCTGCTCGCGCGCACCGCTGGCGAGCTGGTTGGCGTAGCCGGCGTTCTCCGCGTTCTGTTTCACGGTGGAGGTCATCTCCTCCATCGAGGCGGCGGTTTCCTCCAGGCTCGACGCCTGCTCCTGCGTGCGCTGGCTCAGGTCGTCGTTGCCCTTGGCGATTTGCTGCGCCGCGCTGCTCACTGCCTGCGAACCGTGCTGCACTTCGCCCACGATGCCGGTCAGCTTGTCTCGCATACGCTGCAGTTCGGCCAGCAGGCTGCCCGCGGCGAAGGTCTTGCCGCCGTCGTCCCGGCCGAGCTCGCCGTTGGCGATGCGCGTAGCCATGGCCACCGCAAAACCCGGCTCGCCGCCAACGCTGCGGCGGATGCTGCGCAGAGACACCCACACCAGTCCGATCACCAGCAGGCCCAGCAGGCCGGCCCTGGCCAAGTTCACCATAAGTGTGTGGCGGAACTGTGCGTCGATGTCGTCGAAATAGGCGCCAGCTCCGAAGTGCATGCCCCACGGCTGGTAGCGCTCGGTGTAGGTGAGCTTGCCCACCACCTTGCCGGTGCTTGGCTTGAGCCAGTCGTAGTAGGTCACGCCGCGGCCGTCCTTCATGTCGACGTCGTGCATGGCTTGGAATATCGGCTTGCCGTTCTGGTCGGTCATGTCGCGCACGCTGGTACCCAGCTTGTCCAGCATCACCGGATGCTCGGTCAGCACGTAGCCGTCATCGAACGCGAACACGTAGCCCGCGCCCTTGTCCCACTGCATGTCGTGGATCTGTGCCAGCGCCCGCTTCCGCGCCTCGGCCTCGCTGAACTCACCGTTGGTCGCTCGCTGGTGGAAGCCGCCAGCCACTGACACCGCCGACTCGATCTCGCTGCGTAGCAGGCGTTCGAGTCCTTCCATCTGACTGGCTCGGCTCTGCAACGCATTCATCACGGTCAGACCGAACAGCCCCAGCACGACCACCGACACCACCATGACCAGCCGCGCATTGAGGCTGAGCCGATCGAAGAACCCTCGTATTACGGACAACATGTCGCAAACCTCGACCTCGGAAAAGAAACCCGCCGGCCACGACGGTCATGCGGGGTGGCGCGCAAAGACGCCGAAACCCATCGCCAGCGGAAGCACCCGCTCCGTTCGCGTCCTTCTTCGCACGGCGGCCGCGGCCACCGCATGGCTCAGGCAGCCTTGGCGCGCAGTCCCAGCCGCACCACGCCGCCGACGTCGACGATCAGCGCCACCGAGCCGTCGCTGAGGATGGTGGCGCCGGAGACGCCCTGCACCCGCCGGTAGTGCTTCTCCAGCGACTTGATCACCGCCTGCTGCTGGCCCAGCAGGTCGTCCACCAGCAAGCCCACGCGTCGGCCGGCGTCCTCGATCACCACCACGATGCCGCGTTCGATCTCGGTGACCGCATCGGCGCAGCCGAAGGCACGATGCAGCCGCATCAGCGGCAGGTACTCGCCGCGGAAATGGAACACCTCGCCGCCGCCGGCGATGCGCCGCACCGCCTCGGCGCCGAGTCGCAGCGACTCCACGATCGAGGTCAGCGGCACGATGTAGCGCTCCTCACCCACCGCGGTCACCAGCCCGTCGATGATCGCCAGGGTCAGCGGCAGCGCGATGGTGAACACGCTACCCTTGCCCACCTCGCTCTTCACGCCGACACTGCCGCCGAGGTCGCGCACGTTGCGCCGCACGACATCCATGCCGACGCCGCGGCCGGACAGGTCGGTGGCCTGCGCGGCGGTGGAGAAGCCCGGCTGGAAGATCAGCTCGGCCACCTCGGCGTCGCTGGGTTCCTCGCCGGCGCCGAGCAGCCCGCGCTGCTGCGCCTTGGCCATGATGGCGGCGCGGTTGAGCCCGGCGCCGTCGTCGCTGATCTGCACCACGATGTTGCCGCCTTCGTGGTAGGCGTTGAGCCTGAGCGTGCCGGTCTCCGGCTTGCCGGCGGCCTTGCGCTGCGCCGGCAGCTCCAGGCCGTGGTCGATCGCGTTGCGCACCAGGTGCACCAGCGGATCGCCGATCTTCTCCAGTACCGTCTTGTCCAGTTCGGTGTGCTCGCCGTGCAGCTCCAGCCTGACCTGCTTGCCCAGCTTGCGCTCCAGGTCGCGGACCAGCCGCGGGAAGCGGTTGAACACCGAGCCGATCGGCAGCATGCGGATGCGCATCACGCTCTCCTGCAGCTCGCGGGTGGTGCGTTCGAGCTGCAGCAGGCCTTCGCGCAGACGCTCCAGTTGCGAGGGCCGGAAGTTCTCGCCGATGTCGCTGAGCATCGACTGGGTGATCACCAGTTCGCCCATCATGTTGATCAGCGCGTCGACCTTGTCGATGTCCACGCGGATCGAGCTGCCTTCGCCGGAGGCGGCGGAGACGGTGGCCGTCTCGCACGCCGGCGGCGGAGCAGCAGCGGGCACGGGTGCCGTTGCCGGCGCGGCCATCGCCACCGGATCCGCCGCGGTCGCCGACGTCTCCCCGGGCAACGACTCGATGACCAGTTCACAGTCGCCGTCGAGCCAGTCGAACACGGCGTCGACGTCGCCGCGCGCCACCGCGCCGTGCAGGCGCAGCTCCCAGCCGAGGTGGCACTGGCTGGGATCGAGCTCGGCCAGCCGCGCCGGCGCACTGTCGAGCACGAACGCGCGCCGTACTTCCAGCCGACCCAGTTGCTCCAGCTCGCGGAACAGCCGCAGCGGGTCGTTGCCGGTCTGCAGCAGGTGCGGCAGCGCGACGAAACGGATGGCCCAGCCAGTCGCCGATGCGACCCCGGGCGCGGCCGCGGCGGGCGCAGCCACCGCCTCGCCACTGGCCAGACGCAGCAGTTCGCCGCGCAGCGCCTCGCTGTCGGCATCGGCCGCCGGCTGGCCGCTGCTCGAGCGCGCCAGCATCGCGCGCAGGCAGTCGACCGAGCGCAGCAACAGGTCGATCAGTTCGGCGTCGACGCCGCGGCGCTCGCTGCGCACTTCTTCCAGCAGCGATTCGGCCACGTGGGTGAACGCAGCGACGTCGGCGAAGCCGAAGGTCGCCGCGCCGCCCTTGATCGAATGCGCCGCGCGGAAGATGGTGTGCACCAGTTCGTGGTCGGTCGAGCCCGAGTCCAGCGCCAGCAACGCCGCCTCCATCGCGTCGAGCCCTTCCAGGCTTTCCTCGAAGAAGGTCTTGTGGAACTGGGTCAGGTCGACCGTCGCCATCGGCGTTTCCTCAGCCCAGCACGCGCTTGACGGTGGCCAGCAGCTGTTCCGGATCGAACGGCTTGACCAGCCAGCCGGTGGCGCCGGCGGCCTTGCCTTCCATCTTCTTCTCGGTGTGCGACTCGGTGGTCAGCATCAGGATCGGCACGCCCTTGTAGGCGTCCATCGCACGCAGCTCGCGCACCATCGCGATGCCGTCCATCACCGGCATGTTGACGTCGGCCAGCACCAGATCGAACGCGCTGCCGCGCGCCATGTCCAGCGCCAGCTGCCCGTTCTCGGCCTCGGCCACCTCGTGGCCCGCGCCGCGCAGGGTGAACGCCACCATGCCGCGCATCGAAACCGAATCGTCCACTGCAAGAATCTTCGCCATGCTGCCACCTCGTTCAGGCCGGCCCCGCGGCCGGCAGTTCCAGAATCCGCGCCAGGCCGAGCAGGCCAGCCGCCTCGTTGAAAGCCGCGCTCGCGCCGCGCCACGCCAGCGCGCCGTCGCGCGACCCGAGCTCGCGGCGCAGCAGCACCAGCAACTGCAGCGCCGCGGTGTCGACGCGCTCCACCGCGCTGGCGTCCAGCGCCACGTCGGCGCCACGTTCGAGCGCGGCGACCAGCTCCGCCTGCAGCGCGGCCTGGGCGGCGAGGCGGCAGTCCGCGGGCAGCACCACCGCGGCCGCACCGTCCGGCGCCGCTGGCCGCTCGTCCTGATACTGCTTCGCCGCTCGTTTGCCGGCCATGCCGCCGCTCCACGCGCGCTCGTTGGCGCTGACGGCTTGCTTATCGGCTCTTAGCGCGATGGCTTTAGGGCGAATCCCCCGCTGCGGGCTTGCGCAGACATGGCGGGCGGAAATGCCGGCTACCCCTCCGCCGCCCGCCCGCTGCCGATCGCGGCTCAAGTTCGTCCGCGCGCGGCCGATGTCCTGCAGGACGGACCCGATCGCCCACCGCCCCGCGCGCAGGAACCGACTTGATCATCCAACCGACCAGCCTGGCCGCCCTCACCTGGGCCGGTGCCGCCTCCGGCACCACGGCGCAAAGCTGGCGCATCGGCACGGTACTGTCGGCGCGTCCGCTGGGGGTGAATCCGCAGGGCCTGCTGGTGCTGCAGGTTGGCGCGCTCGCGGTGGAGACGGAGCTGCCCGGCAGCCACTTGCCGGCACAGTTCCAGGTTCGCGTGCTGAGCCTGGGCCCGCAGCCGCAACTGGAGATGCTGCCGCAGCCGGCCGACGCCACCTTCCAGCGCGTGCTGCGCGAGCGCCTGCCGCAGCAGAACGGCTACGCGCCGCTGCTCGCCACGCTGGGCACGCTGGCGCAGCGGCCGGTGCTGCGCCAGTTGCCGCCGGAGCTGCGCACGGCGCTGGCGCTGCTCGAGCAATCGCTGCGCACGCCCGCCGAAATCACCCGTGGCGAAGGCCTGCGCGAGGCCATCAACCGCAGCGGGCTGTTCTTTGAATCGCGCCTGGCGAGTCCGCACGGCAACCTGGCGGCGTTGGCCGAGGACGACTGGAAAGGTGCGCTGCTGCGCCTGGCCGCGCTGCTCGACCGCCGCGCGCCAGCGCCGGTGCCGGCCAACCGCAGCGATGCCGCGCCGCCGATGCTGCAACGTGGCATGCAGGCGCAGCCGCGCGTGCCGCTGCCGCTGGCACCCGCCGACGATGGCGTGGGCCCGCTGCTGGACCGCCTGCATGGCGAAGTTAAGGCGGCGCTGGCACGGGTGGAGGTGGCCCAGCTGGACGCCAGCGCCAGCCCGCTGCCGGCCTGGATGATCGAGATTCCGCTGCAGGGCGAGGACGGCCGCGACGTGCTGCAGTTGCAGCTGGAGTTCGGCGTCGATCCCACCGATGGCAGCCACGGCTGGACGCTCGGTTTCGCGCTGGACCTCCCCGCGCTGGGTCCGCTGCAGGGCGAGCTGCAACTGCGCGAACCGCGGCTGACGGTGCGCCTGTGGGCCGAGCAGATGGAAACCGCGCAGCGGCTGGAACGCCAGTTCGGCCCGCTGCGCCAGCGGCTGGCCGCCTGCGGCGTGCTGCTCGACCAGCTGAGCTGCCAGGTCGGCCTGCCGCAACCGCCGGGCCGGCACAGCGCCGTGCTGCTGCAGGCCACCGCATGAACGCGCCGCCCTACTCGCCCCCGCGCCGGGTCAGCCTGCGGCTGGCCGGCGCCAACCAGGCCGAGACCAGGCCGATGCCGCCCGAGGCGCTGGAAGCGCTGCTGGCGCGCGCGCAGGTGCTGGGCCTGCCGCTGCATCACGATCCGCAAATCGCCGCCCTGCTGACCGCGCTGCGCCTGCGCGACGACGTGCCGGCGCTGCTTTACGCGGCGGCGGCCTCGGTACTGGCGGCGGTGTACGACGCGGCGGAAGAATGACCGCCCCGATCCACGTTCAGGAACCGGCCGGATGCATCTGCAGCACCAGCCTCGCCTCGTCGCGCGACAGGCCGCAGCGGCTGACCAGCTGCTCGACGTCGGCGCCTTCGCGCGCCAGCTGCTGGGCCAGTTCATAGGATTGCCGCGTCGGCGGCGGTGCTTGCTCAATCCGGCCGAGGCGGCGCTCCAGTCGCCCCAACGCCGTCACCAGCATCGAGGTCGGCACGTCGGTGCAGGCATACCCCGCGTCGTGCGGGAGCGCGGCGACGCGCCGCTGCAGCTCGCGCAACTGGCGCCAGCCATGGAACAGCAACGTCGACTGCGCCAGCGCCAGCAGCAACAGGATGCCCACGCCGGCTTCAAGCCACATGGCCACTCCCGTCATCCGCCCGGCACAGCCGGCGCACGTCGAGCAGGGCCACGAAGCCGCCCTGCCAGGCCAGCACGCCGCTGACCGGATCGTCGTTGCGGCTGGCGCGCCCCGGTGGCGGCGGCGCGATCTCGATGCCGTCGCTGCACAGCAGCTCGCCGACCGCGTCCACGCGCAGGCCGACCCGCTGGCCGGCCTGCGCCAGCATCACCACGCGCGCCGTGGCCGGGTCCGCCGCCGGCAGCGCCGGCAAGCCCAGCCGGCGGCGGCCGTCCATGACCGGCACGATGCGCCCGCGCAGATGCCGCACGCCGAGCAGGTCGGGGGCAGCGCCCGGCACCGGCGTCAAATCACCGTCGCGAATGACTTCGCTGACCTCGTCCAGCGGCGCCGCATACAGCTGCGTGCCGATGCGGAACGACAGCCAGTGGCGGCCCTGCGCGGCGCTGTCGGCAGCAATGGCGTTCATGCGGTGACTCCACGATCGTGCGGCCCGCTCATCGGACGGAGCGGGCCGCGGGGGTACGTTCGGACAGGCTGTCCGGACGGTCGCCGGCGGCCGGCGTCACCGCCGTGGCGGCAACGGGAGCTGCGGCGGGCACGCCGTTCGCCGCACCGGCTTCGAGCGAGGCTGGCGTCAGCGGCGTGATGGCGCGCACGGTAGGCAACACGTCGGGCACCGGCGCCACGGCCACGCCGGCATGCTGGCCGAGGTCGTCGGCGTCGCTGTGCTCGCGCGACGGCAGCGGGCTGTTGCCCATCACCACCACCAGCACGCGGCGATTCTGGTTGCGGCCTTCCACCGTGGCGTTGTCGGCCACCGGATGCATCTCGCCCCAGCCGATGATGCCGAGCCGGTCCTGGGCCACTCCGCTGGTGGCGAACAGGCGCGCCACGCTGCCCGCGCGCGCGGCCGAAAGTTCCCAGTTCGAGGGATACAGCGCGGTGTTGATCGGCATGTCGTCGGTGAAGCCCTCGATGCGCAGCGGGTTGGCGAATTCCCCCAGCACGCCGGCGAGACTGTGCAGGATCCCCTGCGCCGGCGCCGACAACTGGGCCACGCCGCTGGGGAACAGGATGTCGGTACGGATCTCGATTTCCAGCCAGTCCACCTTGTTGCGCACGTTGACCATCCTGCGATCGATCAGCGGCTGCAGCGCCTTGCGCACTTCGCTCTCGATTTGCCCAAGGTTCTGCTGCGGCGTGGTGCGATGGCCCGCCTCGCGTCCCTTGCCGCCGCTGGCCGGCACCGGATGCGGCGGGATCGGCACCGCGATCGGCACGATCGACGAACCCGATTGCCCGGCCGGGGCGGCGATCGCCGGGGCGACGTTGTGCGGCCGGATTTTGGTCGGCGGCAGCGGCGCGATGGCATGGCTGGAGCCGTTGAACGCCTCGATCAGCGACTCGGACATGACCCGGAACTTGCCTTCGTTGACTACCGAGACGGCGTACATCACCACAAAGAACGCGAGCAGCAGGGTCATCAGGTCGGCGTAGGGAATCGCCCAGGCCTCGTGGTTCTGGTGCTCCTCGTGCTTGTGCCGCCTCATGCGAGGTACCCCTGCAGGCGCGCCTCGATCTGGCGCGGGTTGTCGCCCTGGGCGATCGACACCAGGCCCTCGATCAGGATCTCGCGCATCCGCGTCTGCTTGCTGATCAGGCCCTTCAGCCGCGCCGCCATCGGCAGCATGAACAGGTTGGCCAGCGCCACGCCGTAGATGGTGGCCACGAAGGCGGCGGCGATGCCATGGCCGAGCTTGCTCGGGTCGGCCAGGTTCTGCATCACCGCCATCAGCCCCATCACCGCGCCGATGATGCCCAGCGTGGGCGAGTAGATGCCGGCCATCTCGTACACCTTGGCGCCGGCCAGGTCGATCGCCTCGCGCGTTTCCAGGTCCACCTCCAGCACGCTGCGGATCGCCTCCGGCTCGCCGCCGTCGACCAAGAGCTGCAGCCCCTTGCTGACGAACGGGTCGGGCTCCGCCTCGATCTGCGGTTCCAGCCCGAGCAGGCCCTGCCGGCGCGAGATCTCGCTCCAGCCGACGATGCGGCTGATCAGGTCGCCCGGCTGGTGCTGCGGCGGCCGGTAGATCATCTTGAGCATCTTGAACGCATGCCTGAGCACCTTGCCCTGGGTCTGCACCAGCAAGGCGGCGGCGGTGCCGGCAAAGACGATCACGAACGCCGCGGCGTTCCACAGCGCACCCACGGTGGAGCCCTTCAGGATGGTGCCGAGGATGATCACCACGAAGGCCAGAATGGTGCCGATGATGCTTACCAGATCCATGCCGATCAGCCGGTCGATTGTAGTGAAGTGGAAGGTTGGTCGTCGTCGCCGGCCAGACCGGCCAGGTCCATCACCAGCGCCAGCCGGCCATCACCGGTCACGGTGGCCCCGGCAATGCCCGGCACGCCGTCGAACAGCGGCCCCAGCGGCTTGACGATGACGTCCTCGCGGCCGAGCACCTCGTGCACCAGGCAACCCAGCCGCCGGTGGCCGATGTGCAGCACCACCACGTGGCGGCCCGCCGCCGCCGGCGCGCCGGCCCAGCCGGTGAGGTCGAGCAGCGGCAGCGCGCGGCCGCGATGGCGGGCGATCAGGCGGCCGTCCAGCAGGCAGTCCTGGCCCGCGTCCAGCTCGAACACCTCCGCCACGTTGCCCATCGGCAACGCGAACAGCCGCGTGTCCACGCGTACCATCAGCACGCGCAGCACCGCCAGGGTCAGCGGCACGGTCAGTTCCAGTTCGCTGCCCTGGCCCAGGGTCGAGCGCACCTGCAGGGTGCCGCCGAGTTCGGCCACGCGGGTCTTCACCACGTCCATGCCGACGCCGCGGCCGGAGATGTCGGACACCGCCGCGGCGGTGCTGAAACCGGGGCGGAAGATCAGCTCGTAGCATTCGCCGTCGCTCAGCCGCGAGGCCTGCACGGCGTCGATCACGCCCTTCTCGACCGCCTTGCGGCGCAGGATCTCCGGGTCCATGCCGCGCCCGTCGTCGCGCACCGCGATCACGATGCGTTCGCCGCGCTGGCTGGCCGACAGGCACACGCGCCCCTTGCGCGGCTTGCCCGCGCGCTCACGCGCGTCGGGCATTTCCACGCCGTGGTCGAGCGCATTGCGCAGCAGGTGGATCAGCGGGTCGGCCAGCGCCTCGACCAGGCTGCGGTCGAGGTCGGTGCCCTCGCCTTCCAGCACCAGTTCCACGTCCTTGCCGAGCTGGCGCGCCAGGTCGCGCACGATCCGCGGGAAGCGCTGGAACAGCCGGCCCACCGGCTGCATGCGCATGCCCATCACCGCGCCCTGCAGCTCGTCGGTGATCCGATCCAGCTCGTTCGCCGCCGCGGCCAGTGCCTCGCTGCCGTGGCGCGCGGCCAGGCTGAGCAGGCGGTTGCGCAGCAGCACCAGTTCACCGGCGTGGTTGACCAGCAGGTCCAGCCGCGCGGTGTCGACGCGCACGCTGTTCTCCGCCGGCGCCGCGTGGTGCGCGGGCGCGGCGGCCGGAGCGGCGGCAACAGCCGGCGCGGCTGCGGCGACTGGTGTCGGCAGCGGCGCCGCCGGCTGGCCGGGCTTGCCGTGCAGCGCATCCAGCAGCGCCTCGAACTCGTCGTCGTCGATTGTCGTCGCCGACGCCGCCGGTGCGGCGGGCAACGGCGCCGGCGCGACCGTGCCCGGCGCGGCGTTGCCGTACATGCTGTCCAGCAGCGCCTCGACGACAGCGAGTTCGAGGCGCTGCTGGACAGCATGTACGG
>NZ_AJXW01000097.1 GCF_000264375.1 Rhodanobacter thiooxydans LCS2 | reverse complement strand
GCGGTGCCGCCGGCGGCCGGCACGGTCGGCGCGGCCAGCGCAACCTCCGTGGCCACGCCGCCGGTCGCGCCGTTCACGGTAGCCAAGCTGACCCTGGGCAGCGCGGTCAACGCCGAGCACCAGGTGCTGCGCGCCAGCGACAGCTTCGCCACTAGCGACAAGACGCTCTACGCCACCGTCGCCACCGAGGGCAGCACCCAGGGCGCCACGCTCAACGCGAAGTGGAGCTACCTGGAAGGCGAGGGCCAGCTGGTCAGCAGCATCAGTCAGTCGATCGCCACCGACGGCCCCGCCATCACCACGTTCAAGGTGCAGAACCCCGACCTGTGGCCGGCAGGCAAGTACAAGGTCGAGATCTCGCTCGACGGCAAACCGGTGGCCAAGCAGGATTTCCAGATCGGCAAGAGCTGAGTTGCCGGATGCGGCATCGCGAAGGCGCCTGCGGGCGCCTTTCCCCGCTGCGGCTCAGCCTCCCTCCAGCGCCTTGCGTCCAGTCGCCGGATCGTCGGCGAAGAACGCATCGATGCCGACGACGAGATAGGCGCGGATCCCGGCCGTCGAGCCGGCCTCGCTGACACCGTGCGAGTCACTGCCTTGCCACAGGTCCCTCGGCAGGAAGCAGTTTTCGGGGCGGAACGTGTACGGGTGCACTTCCAGACCGGCGGCATACGCGTCGCGCACCAGCGCGGTGGGCGTGCCGAGGCGGCCGTCCGGTGCCAGCGGAATGATCGCGCGCACGTTCGGGCCGATCGCGTCCGCACAGGTGGCGATGGCGCGCAGGCTGGCAGGCGCCATCATCTGCGCATAGTCGAGGGTGCCGCCCGTGGCGGCCACGTCGTACAGCCGCTCGCCGGCGTCGCCCAGCAGTTGCGGCAGGCGGATGTTGCCGTGCGAGCCATCGCCGAGCTTGCCGCGCAGGTACTTCAGGTTGCCGATCTCGAAGGACTGGATCTCCACCGGCGCGCGCCGGGTGTACTCGTGCGCGACCAGTGTGGCCAGCAATGCATCCTCCATCGGCAGGCCGATGCGGCGGAAATAGCTGGCGTGCTTGATCTCCGGGATGAGTCCGATGAAGCGCCCGCGCGTGGCGGACTCGACGGCCAGCAGGGCGATGATCCCCCCCAGCGTGGCGAGCGGAAATTCGCCGTCGTGCTGCGTGCCGCGTGCCACGCAGCTGCGGCAACCGTCGTTCGCGCGCGCAGCGTGGCCAGCTCGGCCAGGGTGAAGTCCTCGCAGAACCAGCCGTCGACCGCCTCGCCGCCGATGCTCCTGCGGGTGCGGCGCGCGGCGAACTGCGGATGGGCGGTCGCCAACGCGCACATCGCTGGCGATGCGCCCCGCCTTCACTCCCGATGCCGTTCGATCCAGTTGCGGTAAGTGCGGTAATGGTGGATGGCGAAACCGGCGAACGACGGGTCGGCGCGCAAGGCCTGTTCCACCGTGCCCAGCGCTTGCTCGAACACTTTCGGCCCCACCTGGTCGAAGGTGACCTTGTCCAGCTCGTTGGGCGATACCTCCAGACCGATCACCACCTTCTTGCCAGCACGGTCGGCGTAGGCGATCTCACTGGCGGCGTGCGAGAGGATGCTGTCGCTGCCTGCGGCCTTGTTGCGGTAGTCCATCAGCGCGACGTAATCGAACAGCTCGATGGCGTGTTCGCTCGCCGGGCGCCGGACGCCTTTCCATTCCAGCTCGATGCCGTCCAGCCAGAACGGGATGGCCGGCCCCACGACCAGGCTGGCGTGGTGCTCGCGCTTGAGCTTCATCAGCGCGTCGCCCATGTCCAGGAAACCGGTCAGCAGGCGCTCGCGGGTATGCTCGTTCCACTCGTCGAGGATGTGCGGCTCGATGTCCAGGTTGACGCCGTCGAAGCGCGCCTGCACCGGCACGGCGGCGTTGTACTGCAGCACGCGGCGGAACATCTCCTCGGCCTGCTCGCGGTAGGTGGGCAGCACGTAGTTCTCGGTGTGCAGATAGGCCGAACCCAGCAGCGCGTACACCTTCATGTGCCGACGGTGCAGCTGCTCGATGAAGGCGCGATACAACTCGGGCCGCTCGACGATCAGGTTGTGGCCCCGGTACGCGTCGGCATAGAGATACACGGTGTCGATGTGCTGCGACTGCAGGTAGCGCACCGCTTCCTGCGCGACGGCCGGGTCCTCGACCATGGCGTAGGACTCCGCTTCCCAGGTCCACACGGCGCGACTGGCCTGAGCCATGGCATCGATCGGCAACACGCACAGCGCCAGCAGCAGGCACAGGTGGGAGAGGCGGATCATGGCGCGCTTCCTGCCGTGGCGCGGACATCCAGCGGCACATGGTATCGCCCCTGCCCGATCGCCCGGCCGGTTTGCGGATCGGACGGGAACACCGAAACGTAGCAGCGGCTGCCGCAGGCACCCGGACGCTGCAGGATCAGCTGCACCTGCTGCTGCCCGTCCGCCGGAAGCTGCAGGGCGCGGCCGGAGACTTCCTGCAGTTCGCGGCCATCCTCGGCGGTGAGCACCGCCAGCGGCACGAAGGCGCGGCTCGCTTGCGCATCGCCGTTGCTGAACATGGCCGTCAGCTGTACGCCGTCGCCGGCAACGGCCACCTCGGCCGAAGCCGTCGACAGGCCGCGCATGACCGGCGCCTCGCCGATGGGCTGCGCTTCCTGCACGGCCTCCCGATAAGCCACCAGCGGCGGCGTGGCGCCCTCGGGGGCGAGCTTCATCTGTTGCAGGAAGATCGCATTGGCCTGCTCGTAGCGTTGCAGGCGACGCATCACCCAGTCGCGCGTCCGTGCATCGTCGATCGGCGCCAGACGCATGCCCTCCTGCAGTTCGAACAGCTTTCCATCATGCAGCCACCAGTGGCCGGCCAGGTAGTCCGGCGCGCTGGTTTTGGTCTGCTGCAGGGGCAGTTGATGCGTGTTGCGGAAGCTGTCGTCCAGGTCCAGGCCGGTGCCCAGCCACGGCGTGCGCGCCGACCGCTGCAGCCCGTAGGCATGCGACAGCAGCGCCAGCAAGGACGGCGTGACGTCCAGTTGCGAGGACACCGCGCGGATGCGCCTGGCCTGCCTGAGCAGCGGCGAGTAGATGATCAGCGGCACGTGGTAGCGGTCGAGGTGCTCGCCCATCGGGAGTTCCGGCAGGCGATGGTCGCCGGTGATCACGAAAAGCGTGTTCGCGTACCACGGCAGCTTCGCCACCGCGTCGAAATAGCGGCGCAGCTGCTCGTCGGTGTAGAGGATGGTGCTGTAGATGTTGGCGTCGGCCCGGTAGGCCGCGAGCCGCGCGTCGTCGATGCGCAGTTCGCGCAGGCGCTGTTCGAAGCGCGTGAGGTAGGCGTCCTGCCCGGGGAATTGGTAGGCGGTATGCATGGAGATGGTCTGCATCGCCAGCAGGAACGGCGTCTGCAGCTGCGTGCTGTCGGCCAGCACGCGCGACACCAGCTCGCGGTCAGGGTAGCCCCATTCGCTGAAGGGATCGCGCTGATAGCCGGCGCCGAAGTTCTGCAGGTCCACCAGATGCTGCACGCCCTGCAGCTGCAGGAACGCGCGCTCGTTGTCGAAGCGGGTATCGGTGCCGTTGTAGAACGCGGTGTGGTAGCCCTGCTGCCGCAGCAGGCTGAACAGGCCCGGGCCCGGTGGCATGCGCGCGCCCAGCGCGGTGAAACCTGCCCTGGCGAACGGCGCCGAGTTGAACAGGCTGGGCAGCACGCCGAAGGTGCGGCCCTGGTTGGCCAGGAAGTTGTCGAAGTACAGGCTGCGCGCCGCCAGCTCGTCGAGGAACGGCGTGAAGCTGCCCAGCGACGCCTGCGGGCCGGAGAACGAACGCCCCAGTCCCTCGACCACGATCACCACCAGATTGGGCGGGCGGCCGTCGGTGGTGGGCGCGAAGTACGGGCCGAGCGTGTCCGGCGTCTGCTCCGCATGCAGGAACGGGAACTGCGGGTCCAGCGGCGGCTCATCCGCACCGGCGACGGCGACGGCGGCTGCGGCGCCGGTGGCCGGCACCACCACGGCGCCGCGTCGGGACCAGCGCCAGAGATCGGCACAGAACCACGCCAGCTTGTTGCTGGCCAGGTCGCGTGCCGCGTCGTCTCTCAGCACGCGCGCACCCGTCGGGAGCGGCAACAGCCACGCCAGCAGGCCTGCCGCCAACAGCCACGTCGTCCACCGCCCGGAGCCGCCTGCCCACCAGCGCGCGCACACGTACAGGCTGCCCCACAACACAAGCAGCGGCAGGGCGTAGGCCAGTACGCTGCGCGGATCGGAAGGCAGGCCGCCGGACAGCGTGGTGCGGATTTCCGCGACGCTGTAGCCGAACAGGTCCGCGCCCAGCGGTACCCGCGCCACCTGGAAGTACTGGTCGAGCGCGGCCTGCAGCGCGATGAACAACGACCAAAGTACGGCCACCGCCGCGACGCGCCACCGCGGCCGCTTCAAGGCCAGCAGCGGCAGCGACAGCAGCAGCAGGATCGGCGCCGCGCGCAGCAGCGCGAGGGCTGCCTGCGCAAGCGCGACGCCGGCCACGGCCCACTGCTGGCTGTCGCCGCGCGCGATGCCGGCGACGCCATGGGTGACCGCGCCTGCCGCCAGCACGAACTGCGCCGCCAGCAAGGCCGGGAACATGGCGGCGAAGCGGGACCAGGCCTGGCCGTGACGCGCCGTGCTCATCGGCGCGGCCCGCTTACCAGCGCGCGTACAGCGTGAGCCACAATCGCCGTTCGTCGTAGCCGTCGTCGTCGCTGGCGTAGCCCGCACCCAGCTTGAACCCCCAATGCGGCGAAAGGTAGTGCGCCCAGGACACGCCGATGGCGGCATTGCTGTTGCGTACCATGGTGCCGAAGCGGTCCATGTCGGTGCTGCGGCCGCTGCTGGCGCTCAGCTCCAGGTAATCGTCGGCATCGCCGCGGTAGTAGTTGCGCAGCACGAAGCGGTTGCTCCAGCTGCCGGAGCCCGCGCCCGGCACGTACTGCAGCTTGTAGCGGGCATACCAGTTGCCGACGTAGCGGCCCACGCCGATGCCGTAGAAGTTGGTGTTGCCGGTGAAGTGCAGCTGGTCGACGCTGGCCGACAGCTCCCAGCCGCTGCCCACGCCCTGGAACACTTCCATGCGCCACGCCCGCTTCGGCAGGATGCCGCTGGCAGGGCCCTGCTGGTAGCGCAGGTTGGCATAGGCACGCGACCACAGCGACACGTAACCGTCCAATGCCCAGGCCGTGTCGCTGCGGCCGAAATGGTCGGCGCGCAGCAGTTCCAGGGCGAGCGAGCCGCGGTCGAAGTAGCGCCGCAGCGACAGGTCGGTATCGTGCCAGTCCTGCCGGCCGCCGCTGAACCCGGTGTAGCCCCAGCCGGCGTTGACGCCCCAGCGATAGCCCCGGCTGGCATAGACCGCGCCCGGCAGCAGGCTCCGCTGCAGGCTGGCGATCTCGTCGGGGTTGGCGCCGAGTGCCGCTGCAGCGTCGAAATCGGCGCGGGCGGCCGCGCTCTGGCCGGCATCGCGCAGGGCAGCACCGCGCGCCATGCGCGCCGCCGGGTCGTTCGGCGCCAGCGCCACCCACTGCGCGTAGGCGTCGGCAGCCTGCTGTGGGCGGCCGCTCCAGCGATAGGCGTCGCCCAGCGCCGACCAGGCGTCGGCGTAAGCCGGACTCTGCTGCACCACCTGGCGCAGGTCGCTTTCGGCCGCGGCGTACTGCCCGTCCCAGGCGTAGGTGCGCCCGCGCGCCAGCAGCAGGTCGCCGTTGCCGGGGTGTTCGGCCAGCAAGGCGGTGTAGCGCTGGATGGCCACCGACCGCTGGCCGCCGGTGGCGAGCTGGCGTATCTGCGCCAGCTGGGTCGTCAGCGCGTCGGCAGCGGCGGTCTGCGCCATGAGGCAGGGCGAAGCTGCCGCCAGGGCCAGCAGCAGCGGCCAGCGGATACGCGACCTGCGGGATGGGTTGCTGCGCTTCATGCCTGCTTGCTCCCTTCGGCAACCTGGTCGATCGGCATCGTTTCGTTCTCCACCTGGCCGTGGTGCCACGAGCCGTCGCGCCGGATGTGGCCCCACCGATGGTGCTTGCGCAGTCCGAACAGCCACAGCAGCGTGCCGTAGAAGCGCCAGCAGGAGTTCATCTGCCGGTAGCCGAAGTTCTCCAGCACCGCGACTGCGAACAGCCGCAGTTGCTGCGCCGGCCGCGCGTACAGGCCGAAGGACAGTTCCTCCAGCAGCATCGCGTTGACCGACAGCAGCACGCCCATGCCGATCGCCGCCGCCAGGAAAACCAGGAACACCTTCAGCGGCACCAGCCCGGCCAGGGCCAGCACGATCATCGAGACATAGCCGACCACCTCGATGATCGGGCCGAGGAACTCGAACAGCAGCATGAACGGGAACGCCACCCAGCCCACCACGCCGCCGCGGCGGTTGAACATCAGGCCGATGTTCGACCACAGGCTTTCGGCCAGGCCGCGCTGCCAGCGCACGCGCTGGTTGCCCAGCGAGGCGACGTCGGTCGGCACCTCGGTCCAGCACACCGGGTCCGGCACGAACACGATGCGGTAGTCGCGCTTCTCCTCACGCAGGTTGCGGTGCAGGCGCACCACCAGGTCCATGTCCTCGCCCACCGTGTCGTCGCGGTAGCCGCCGATGGCGATCACGCGCTCCTTGTAGAACACGCCAAACGCGCCGGAGATGATCAGCAGCGCGTTCATCGGCGACCAGCCCATGCGCCCGAACAGGAACGCGCGCAGGTATTCGATCACCTGGAAGCTGGGCAGCCAGCGATCGGGCAGGCCCACCCTGGACAGCATGCCGTCGGCGACCTTGCAGCCGTTGAGTACGCGCACCACGCCGCCGGTGGCCGCCACGCGCCGATCCTCCAGGAACGGACGCACCACCCGCGAAAGGCTCTCCGGCTGCAGGATGCAGTCGGCGTCCACCACGCAGAACAGCGGATAGCGCACGCAGTTGATGCCGGCGTTGATCGCGTCGGCCTTGCCGCCGTTGACCTTGTCCACCATGCGCACGTGCGGGTAGCGGGCCGAAGCGTAGACGCCGATGACCTCCTCGGTATGCAGCCGCGCGCGATAGGCCTCGGGCACCTTCACCAGACCGAAAGCCTCGATCAGCGCGTTGCGGGTGTGGTCGCTGGAGCCGTCGTTGACCACGACGACCTCGAACTCGGGGTAGTTGGTCTTGAGCAGCGAATGCACCGAGGCCACCACCGACTTCTCCTCGTTGTGCGCGGGCAGCACGATGCTCACCGGTGGCTGGTATTCACGCAGGCCGGGCGGCAGGTAGTTGGCCCGGTACTCACGCATGTAGCGCACGATCTGGTAGGCGGAGATGTAGTTGAGGATCAGGTAGGCCAGATTGATCGCCACGAAGTAGATCATGAAGATCCACTGCATCGAGACCAGCACATGCTCCCAGGAGCCCAGCTGCAGCAAGCCCGGGGCCGCGCTCCAGTGCGTGTTCATGCCACGACTCCCATGTCGTGCTCGGAAAGCACCTGGTCGATGATGTCCCGCCCGTAGGCGTCGTCCTGCCGCTGCTGCAGCTGGCGCAGCGCGGCCGCGCCCATGCCCGGCAGCGCCAGCAGCGCCTGTGCGGCGCGGTAGCGCACCCACCACACCTTGTCGGCCAGCATCGGCTCCAGTCGCTCGGTGTCGGTCGCCTCGCCGAGGCGGCCCAGCGCCGACGCTGCGTGCATGCGCACGTGCCAGCGCGGCGCGTCGAGAAAGCCCGCCACCCGCTCGCGGTCCTGCCGGTCGTTCACCAGCTGCAGGCAGACCGAGATCGCATGGTCGTCGACCGAGCTGTCGAGCAATTGCCGGATCACCGCGGCGGCACGCGCGGGATCGATCTCGGCCAGGAACCGCACCAGCTTCGCGATGGTGCTGGTATTGGCATGCAGCAAGGCGCTGTCGAGTTCGCGCGCCGCGCTGCCGTCCTCGTTGCGGGCCAGGATGCGGGCCACGTTACCCGGCATCCAGTCGTCGCGCTGCAGGATCATCGGCACGAACATCGCCATCGCCCGGGGCGGGTCCACCTGCCCCAGCGCATGTGCCGCGCACAGCGAGACGATCGGGCTGCGGTCGTTGAGGAACGGCACCAGCTCGTCGAACATGTCCTGCTCGCGCAGGTGCCCCAACGCGATGATGGCCATCGCGCGATCGTGGTAGTTGCCTTGCAACATGCGTCGCGCCGCATCCGCCAGGCCCACGCGCTGTCCCAGCGGCAGCAATCGCGCCGACTCCGCGCGCGACAGCGATTCGTGGGTCGCGTTCCAGGTTTCGATGAAGCCGGCGACTTCACCCTGCCCCAGCGGGCGCAACCGCAGCTCTTCGCCCGCCAGCACGCGCTGCATCAGCTGCGACCAGTGCAGCCGCGCATGCCGGTCGCGCCGCTCGCGCCGGCGCGAACGTGCACGCAGGAAAATAATGACCGACAACAGGCTGAAGGCGAGCACCAGGGTGAGCACCGCCACCCAATACGCCACGATCAGCAGCGTCGCCTCATTGACAGGATTGTCCATCACGGTCCCCTTTGGTCGCCTTTGCGGCACGTGGCCCAGCCCATGCCTGATCCATGCACAATTCGTTCCACCAACAAGGACAGCTGCGTTGCCGCTCACGATCTGGCCACGCGAGGCGCAGCCACCCATGCCGGCCCGAGGCCGGGGCGTGAACAACAGCGTGAACCCTGCGCACGGCAGGCTGAAAATGCGTGCGCCAGGACATGGGCCCTGTTCCCATGGAAGGCATAGCCGATCGCCATGCCGACAATTTTTGTGACTTAGGTCACATTAATGCAGATCAGGGCCAAGATAAAGGCGGCTCATCGGGACTGTCATTCCCGGATCGAACGTGGTAGGCAGCAGGCCATCGCGACCTCGAAGGTCTCTCGGGGCAAAGCCGGTGGTCAAATCAGCAATTCGTGCCGGTGCTGACACGACATGCGACAGAGTCCGGTTGCTGCTGTCCCACTTCGCGGTGTGGCTCCGCACCGCCAACGGAGGCAGCGCATGGATGACGGCTCGCGCGACCGTCCTGGCTGCGCAAGCATTCACCAAGTCGAAGCTGGATCGCCCAGGCTTCCGTACATCGTCAGGTCCTTCGTTGTGATGCCTCAGGGAATCCTGGCCATATGAAGCAGTACGCCCGCCAGGCTCCGGAGATCCTGGGCGTTGTGGTGAGCCACTCGCCGCAGGTTGGTCGCCGGGCCGCCACGCAGATAAGTCAGCCACGCGGCAGGTGCTTCGGAACCAGGCAAGTCATCCTCGCGCACCACGCCGAGCAGTTGTCGTTCGACTGTCGCCAGCCGACAGTTCTCCCACACGCCTTTCCAGCGGCGCCGCACCGGGTGCAGGAGATCCAGGTGGCGCAATCCCATCAGCGGGTTGGGCAGGCGGGCCAATCGATAGCGGGTAGCCAGGAGCGGGGCGTCGTAGCACTTGCCGTTATAGCTGACGAGCACGGTCTCCGGATTCAGCCATGAAGCGAACGTCCGCAGCATCGAGGCTTCGGCGCTCATCGACGTGATCGTCAGCTGGCGAATGCGGAAGCGTTCACCGACCCAGTCGGCTGCTCCGATCATGAACGCCCGCGTCCCCGTGCCGCCGGCCAGGCCCGTGGTTTCGGTGTCGAAGTGCATCAGGTTGGCGCCGTGCACCGGATCATCGAGGCGGGCAAAACGTGCATCGATGATGCCCGGTGGCGACGGCCAGTCCGCATGGGTTTCGGTGAATCGAAGTCCCGGCGCAATTTCCTCGCCGACCACTTCACGATCGAGCGACGCGATCGGCAGCGCCGGTCGCGTGTGCTTGGCGCGGAACTGCACGAGTCGCCGGACATCCGTCGACGCGGGTGGAGCGATCACCGGCGCAGCCAGTCCCGCCTCCGTGCGCAGCCCGCGCAGCTTCTGGAGCAATGCACTCACAGCGCCACCCACAGGGCGAGCACACGCAGTGCCAGTGCCTTCGGTGTGGTAGCCGCATCTTCGTCAGCCGCGAGCACTGGCCCCACGCAGGCCGGGCAGCCCCCGCGGCAATCGCAGCGCTCGATCAGGGTGACGGCCTGAGCCACCAGATCCTCGCGGCGATGGAACAAAGGCTCGCTCAGACCGATGCCACCAGGAAAGGCGTCGTAGAGATAGACCGTCGGCGTGAAGGGCGCATTCGCCGCCAGAGCGGCAGGTTGACCGTCGATACCGCGGATCTGACCGCGGCCCGACAGGTCGGCGCTGACGAACCACGTACCGTCGCCGCTGCCCACCGACTTTTGCAGGTCGCGCGCCTCGGCCATCACCGCCACCGTTGCCACGATGTGCAAGGCATAGGCCGCCCCGAGGAAGCCATCCAGCGCCTGCTGGCGATCTTCAAAGGCGGCGTCGAGTACCACCGCGGCCAACTGCCACCACACCGCGGTGGTGTGTAGCTCCTGGTCCGGCAGGTTGACCGGGCCGTAGCCGATGTTCTCATGCGAGTAGAAGCGGATCTTCTTGTAGCCGGGCACGCGACGGACGACATGCACCTCCCCGTGATGCGCCTGCCCGCACCCCGCGTCAGACGTGTCGAAGCAATCGAGCACCTTGAGCTTGGTGTAGTCGATCGCGTCGGTGTAGTAATCCACCTGAGTGCGCGTGACGTATGCCTTGCGCCCTGCCCAATCGAGGCGCTCGACCTGGTAGGGCACGGACTGGATCATGTGGATGGCGCCTTCGTAGAGGGTCACCGGTGCGGCGGTGTAGTCGACTTCCGCGATGATCGTCTGGCGTCCATTGGTGCGGTCGACCACGACGAAATTGCCATCGGCGACAGACCGGAGAGACACGGCGATCGCGGGGTAGCTGTCGGCGATCCACTCCCAGCGGTCGCCTTCCCGGTGCAGCACGCCTTCCTCGCCCAGCACGTCAAGCCAGGGTGTGGTCACTTCGGTGCCAAACATCTCATCACCGACGAAGGGCAGTTCAAAGGCGGCGCAACGGATGTGGTCGAGCAGGATCAACGGCTGATCGGGCTGGATGCGGGCGTGCTCGGGGGGCGCATCCTGGAAGAACTCCGGATGGCGCACCAGGTATTGGTCCAGGGGATCCGAGCTTGCCACCAGCACACCCAGGGCGGACTGCTGGCGGCGCCCGGCGCGCCCGAAGCGCTGCCATGTGGCCGCCACCGAGCCGGGATAGCCGTTGAGCACGACGACATCGAGGCCGCCGATATCCACGCCCAGTTCCAGGGCCGAGGTACTCACGATGCCGTCGATGGTCCCGGCACGCATCTCGCGCTCCGCCGCCCGTCGTTCCTTCGGCAGATAGCCGCCCCGATACGCACGAATCCGAGCCGGCTTGCGTGGGTCGTGATCGAACACGTCTTTGAGGTATTTGGTCAGCACCTCCACCATGGTGCGACTCTGCGCGAACACCAATGTCTTCATGCCGGACTTGATGGCCAGCCGCGCGATGCGGTTGGTTTGCGAACGTGCCGAGGCCCGCAACCCCAGATCGGGATTGACCACCGGCGGATTCCACAGCAGCACGTGCTTGTCGCCCGTCGGTGCACCGCTTTCGGTGATTGCGGTGACCGCATCCTCGATCAACGCCTCGGCGTGTTCCTGCGGATTGCCGATGGTCGCCGAGCACAGGATGAACTGCGGAGTCACACCGTAAAATGCGCACACCCGTTTGAGGCGGCGGATCACGTTGGCCACGTGCGAGCCGAAGACGCCCCGATACGTGTGCACCTCGTCGATCACCACGTAACGCAGATTCTCGAAGAACTGCGCCCACTTCGTGTGATGCGGCAGGATCGCCTGATGGAGCATGTCCGGATTGCTCACCACGATGTCGCCATGCAGTCGAATGGCCTGGCGCGCGTCACCCGGTGTATCGCCGTCAAAGGTGAAGGCCTTGACGCCAAGACCACCGGCTTGATTGAGTTCGAGCAGTTCGGCGACCTGATCCTGTGCCAGCGCCTTGGTCGGAAACAGATATAGCGCCTTGGCGCGTTGCGTCATCGCGGCGGTGACGACCGGCAATGTGTAGCACAGCGATTTCCCCGAAGCGGTCGGCGTGACGATGGCCACGTGGCTGCCGGATTGCGTCGCTGCCCACGCTTCGGCCTGATGACTGTAAAGACGTTCGATGCCACGCGAGCGCAGGGCCTGGGCGAGCGCCGGTGGCAGATCGTCTGGCAGGGACGCGTAGGAACCCTCGCGTCCGGGCACCACAAAGGCCCCCGTGATCCGCGCGGCATACCGCTTCGTCAGGCGTTGGGCAAGCGTGCGGCCATCGCCGGGATGGCGCAGCACCAGTTCGTCGGAAGCATAGCGATCAGGGAGAGCGTTCATGCACAGGCCTGGAAGACGGTGGACGCAGTTAATCGGCTGCCCATCTCACCCCGTGAGACCGGCTCGGACGATCACGGCAGTCTCCCGTCGGAAAAACCAGGGCCTGTCATCAACGACTGCCGGGGTCGATCGGGAAGTTGGCCCCATCGGCGATCGCCCGCACATACGCCGCCTGCGTGTGCTCCCCGCGAACCGCGCGCAATGGATCGGACCTGCCGACGCGCTCCAGTGAAGCGCGTCGGCACGAAGCGAAACTGCGATCATTACAGGTCGTGCGGAGCCTCGGCACCAGCCCCACCGTGCACTCGTCCGTGGCATGGAGACAGAGGCAGGTCAGCCTGGCCTCGGCATCCTCCGACAGATGCATGCGTCAACCGCGTTTGCAAAAGCGGGGGCGTGCTTTAATACCCCCGGGGGTGTGTGATACATTCCGGACATACACATGCGGCGCCGCTGCGCAGTCTTGGCTGTGGTCAACTCCGGAGGGGGGTCTTGGCCTCGAACCACCACATGCATGAGCATTCCCACGCGGCCCTCCGTGACCGCGAAACTGTGTCGACGCCGCTGTCATCGACTGTCACCAGGCATACACGCGCCGACGTGCCGCAACCCATCGGCCGCCGCAGCACCGCACCGGCCTTCAGTCCCGGAATCCGTGCCGCTGGCCACACCCTGCATGGCATGGAGCCGTATCGATTCGATCCGCAAGCTACGGAGAATACCGATGCCAGAGCTCCCGATGCCCGCCATCAAGCGACACGGCAAACACATGTTTGCCGCAATCGAGTATGCCGGCCTGCTGCTGGTACTGATGGCGACGGTGGTAGCCGCCGCACAGGAAGTGCGCTCGATGATGCACAACGCCAGTGTGTCGGTGACGGACTTGCTGCTGCTCTTCATTTATCTCGAGATCGTGACCATGAGCAGCGTGTACTGGCACACGGGCCGACTGCCGGTCCGGATGCCGCTGTATGTCGCGATGGTCGCGCTGGCGCGACACATGATGCTCGACTCCACCAAACTGACCTCGCTCGACATCCTCGCCGAGGCGGGTGCGATCCTGCTGTTGGGCGTGGCGGTACTGCTGGTCCGGTACGGCCACACCCGCTATCCCTACCTCGACGAGAACGGTCATTCCCGCACCATCAGTTGATGCTTGGATGGCCATCCGCGTGCCGCCGTCGCTGCCGTATCACCCCCTGATCCCGTGGAGAAATGCCATGCACCATGCCCCATCCACCCTGGCCCTGCTTGGACTGCTCGCGCTCAGCCTGTCGTTCGGTGCCGCCGCTGGCACCGCCACATCGGCCACCGCTGACAACGCCAACGCGGCTGGCTGGCACACCGGCGTCATCACCAGCGGCGGGGAGATCCACCCGGTGCCCAAGGGCTCGTCGTTCATGCCCGACCCGAAGGCCACCTACAAAGTGGTGTTCGCCATGACCCGCGGCAGCGACGACCCGAGCAAGGTCAGTCCGGCTGTCGAACGCGTGGCGCGCGCGGTCAACCTTTTCACCGCGGCCGGCGTGCCCCTGAAGAACCTTCACTTCGTCGCGATCGCCTACGGCGCGGCGACGCCCGCGATGCTTGACGACAAGCATTACGAGGATGCGTTTCTGGTGCACAACCCGAACCTGCCGATCATCCACGAGCTGCGCAAGGCCGGGGTGGACATCGTGGTGTGCGGCCAGGCCGTGGCGGAGTACAAATACCAGTTCGAGTGGATCGACCACGACGTTCCCGTGGCACTATCCGGCGTAACCACGATCACCGAGCTGCAACTCAAGGGCTACGCCTTGATGCAACTGTGAGTGTGTGACGGCTCCGACACTGATCCGCGCGCGCTTGTCACGCGGCGCGTACCCGGAAGCTCTTCAGGGGAAGCACGCTCGATGCATACTCGCAACCGGTTGTTGATCTTCGGCGCATCGCTGGTGTTGTGCGCCGCCGCGTCGGGCGCAACCACCCCCGATGCCGCGCATATCGTCGCTGCGGGAAACGGGCACGGAGCGCCGCCCTGCGCAAGCTGCCACGGCGCCGATGGCGGTGGTCAGGCCGCCGCCGGTTTCCCGCTCCTGGCGCATCATGACACCGCCTACCTGCGGCGCCAGCTCGACAGTTTTGCCGACGGTTCGCGCGCCAACACGACGATGGCGCCGATCGCAAAGTCGCTCACTGCAGCCGAGCGCCAGGCATTGGCCACCTATTACGCCCGCATGCCGTTGCCTGCCGCGACGCAACGACCAGCCGCCGACAGCAACACCGATCGCGCCCGCGGCGAGCAGCTGGCGACCCGCGGCATGTGGGACCAGCAGGTTCCTGGTTGCGTGCAGTGCCACGGTCCGCACGGCGTGGGCGTCGGCACGAATTTCCCGCCGTTGGCCGGTCAGTCGGCGGTCTACATCGCCAACCAATTGCGCGACTGGCGCAGCGGCACACGCAAGAACGAACCGCTGGGGTTGATGCAACACGTCGCATCGGCGCTCAGCGACGCAGATATCCAGGCCGTTTCCGCATGGTTTGCCGCACAGCCAGCGGGAGACCAAGGAGGCAAGCCATGAAACCCGCACCCCGCATCGCGGTCATCGCACTGGCCATCGTGATCGTGCCGTTGGCGGCGCGCTCCAGCGGACAAGCATCCCACACGGCCGTCGACCATCCCGCAACCGAGCCGGCGGTCGCGGCGTTGCCCACCTTCACGCCACCACCCGACTCAGCCATTCCGGACGACCCGTTCGGGGCCTTGGTGCGGAAGGGTCGTGACATTTTTACGGATACGACCCGCCACGCCCAACCCTACGTCGGCAACGGCCTCAACTGCCAGAATTGTCACCTCGATGCCGGGCGACGCGCCAACTCGGCGCCGATGTGGGCCGCCTACGTGCGCTACCCCCGCTACCGCGCCAAGGACGACAAGGTCAACAGCTTCGCCGATCGCCTGCGCGGCTGCTTCCAGTACAGCATGAACGGCAAGGCACCAGCGGAGGACAGCGAAGTCATCCGGGCGCTGACTGCCTATTCGTATTGGCTTGCAAGCGGTGCGCCCACCGGCAAGGACCTCGCCGGCTGGGGCTATCCCAAGGAAGGCTTCAAGCCGCCACTGCCACCCAGCTACGCGCGCGGGCAAAAGGTCTACGCAAGCCATTGCGCGTTGTGCCACGGCACCAACGGCGAGGGCCAGCAGGTGGCCGGCAAGTTTGTGTTCCCGCCGCTGTGGGGTCCGGAATCCTTCAACTGGGGCGCCGGGATGGGCAACATCGACAACGCGGCGGCGTTCATCAAGGCCAACATGCCCTTCAGCCGCGGCGGCACCTTGACCGACCAGGACGCATGGGACGCGGCGATGTTCATGAACGCGCACGAGCGACCGCAGGATCCGCGCTTCAAGGACAGCATCGCCGCTACCCGCAAGCGGCACCACGACAGCAAGTGGTCGCTCTACGGCATCGAAATCAACGGCCACCTGCTGGGAACCGGCACTCCGCCGCGCGACCAGTAATGACGCGCGTGGCGCAGTGGCACGCGTGACCACTGCGCTGCGTTGCCCGCACGTCAGTCCACCGCGGTCGCCCGTGGCGGACTGGCCGTTCTGGATCCGTGCCGACTACTTCCAGGCGTACTGGATGCCCAGGGAGTCCTCGCGCATCGAGATCTTCTCGGTGCCGGCGGGCATGCCGCCCATGAACACCGGCAGGATCGAGGCGCCGGATACGCTGTGCGTGAAGGCGTGCATGTAGGCCATGGTCAGCTCATTACCCGAGGCCAGTTTGTGCGTGAAGCCGAGCGTCACGTGGTTGGTGACCACGCCCGGCGCAAGGATGTTGAAGGTGACGTCGCTGCCGCGGATCGGGTTGCCGGTGTGGTTGTAGCCGGCCCGCCAGGTCCAGCGATCTGAACTCGCCCACTCCGCGCCGAGTTTCCACACGTTGACGTCTTGCCAGCCGAACCCGGGCCCGTTGGCCGATCCAAGCTGCGTCGGCCGTAGGCTGGAGTCGCCCACCGCAGGCACGTCGCTGTAGTTGATGCGCATGTAGTCGAGCGCCAGCTTCACGCCGCGCGACGGCGTCCAGGCGAAGCCGGCCCCGTAGTTGCTCGGGATATCGAAGCGGCCGCGTTCGGCAAACAGGCCCGCGTAATCGGAGAAGCGGCTCATGCGCACCTTCATCGCATACGTCGCGCCGATCGAGAAATCGTCGCTCAGCCTTGCGTAGTAACCGAGGCGCAGGCCGCCGCCGGTGGAGGAATCGCGACCTTTGTCGGTAACCCTGGAGGGATCAGCGGACAACCCTGGCGTGCCCGCGAATGCCTGCAGGCCGAATGCCTTGAAGCTCTGGTACACGAACAGCGGTGAGACGCCGATCGACTGGCGCGGCGTGATTGCATAGGCAACGGTCGGCGCGACGACCAATTGCATCAGGTCGACGCCAAGGTGACCCTGCCCGCACAGCATGTTGGCGGATCCCATGCCGCAGTTGAAGGTGCCGCCGGGATAATCGGTGTCCATGCCGCCATTGCCGTACACCGTGACGCCCAGCGCAAGTTGGTCGCTCAGCATGTGGTTGTAGCCAAACTCGGGAATGCCGAACCATTTCCGGTTGCTCGACACCGAACCGTCGAGTCCGGGCCCGAGGCCACTGCGCGACGCGGAACGCCGCGGAGTAAAGGCGGTGAGGCCCAATTCGAGCCGGTTACCGGAGAACACCATCGTCGCGGGGTTGTTGGCGCCGCCGAAGGCGTTGTCGGTGAATGCCAGCGAGGCTCCGCCGCGGCCCGATGCCTGCATGCCATAGCCGTGCGTGAAATAACCGTCGGTTGCATGAGCCCCCGAAGCGACGCTCGCGAGCGCGATCAACAAGGCGGTGCGGCGAAAAGTCGCGCGGCAGGTGTCGGAACGGAAGCGTGTGGAATACTGCGATTGCATGGTGTTGCCCCCTTCATCAGTTCATGGAACAGCGCGGAAACATTGGCTCTGCAGACTCGCAAAGAGGCGAGCTGCCCTGCTGCTGCAGCGTGCGACACCCACGGTCTTTTCACCCTTTGCCGCGTCTCCCCCTACCGCGTGGCGCCCCCTTGCGCCATCGGGTCGACGCATCACGCCACCCGGCGCGGACGTCCTTCAGGTTCAGGCGCCAGTACCAACTCGCTCCGTGAGAGAATGTGACGTCGGTTCGCGCGTGCTGGCGTGCGGAGCACCCATCGGAAATCAGTTTGGAGGCAGCCATGCAGGAGATCGGCGAAAGCCGCAAGAAGGTCGCGTTGCGCCTTGCACGCGTCGAAGGCCAACTGCGGGGCATCAAGGCGCTGGTCGAAGGCGGCGCCGATTGCGAAGACATCGCGATGCAGATGACCGCAGCGCGGCGCGCCCTGGATCGCGCCTTCTATGAAATGCTGGCATGCAGCCTGTTGAGCCACGTGGACGAGGAACCAAGCCCCGCGACGGTCCGCGAGTCGACCGGCGAACTCATGCGCCTGCTGGTGAAGTTCGCCTGAGTCACAGGTCACGGCTTGCCCTGCTTGAGCCATTCCTGTTCCATCTGCAAGTAGGTTGAGTTGGCGTTCAGGCGGTTGGCGGCATCGAAGGTCGGCACGCTCTTGAAGCGTGACCAGTCGGTCTGCGCATAGGCGTCGTCGAAGCTCTGCCAGTTGCGCACCGCGTTGCCCATCTGCGTGCGCAGGTACTCGATGTAGCCGCGGGTGAATTGCGCGTCCTGGCGCGGATCGGTGGATGCCGGGCCATGACCCGGCACCATCACGCGCGGATGCAGGGCCAGCACTTCGTCGATGGCGACGAGCCAGTGGTGCGTGTCCGAATCCGGGCCGATGAACGGCGCGCGGCCGGCATAGATCACGTCGCCCGAGTACAGCACGTTGTCGGGTTCGACCAGCATGCCGAGGTCTTCGGGCGAATGCGCCGGCCCGAAACGGTGCAGCGACAGCGTGACCGCACCCATCTTGAACGAGTCGTTGTGGTCGATCCAGCGATCGGGCAGCGGCAGCTTGAAATCGGCACCAAGGTACTTGCCGATCAGCGCACGGCGTTCGGTGACCCGCTGCAATGCCGCCTCGGAGCCGAGATAAGCCTTGGCACGCACGTCCACCCACACCTTCGCACCCACCGCGCGCAGCGCCGGGGTGCCGTAGAAGTGATCGGCGTGGTAGTGGCTGATGATCACCATCTTGATCGGTTGCGAGGTACGCTGGCGGATCTCCGCAATCAGGCGGTCGGCGAGCGACGGTGAGCCCAGCGAGTCGAACACGATCACGCCATCGCCGGTGATCACGAAGCCGGCGTTGGCAATGAAGCCCTGGTTCTCGCGCGTGGCCGCATCCAGCCGGCCTTCCACGTAGTACGTGTGCGGGCCGACCTGATACACCGGCATGTCGATGTCGGTAGGCGCCCAATCACCCGCGTGCACCGGCAGAACCAGGGCCACCAGCAAGCCGAGGCACCACGCCGTGAGCCCGCCGGGACCGCGCCAGGTCATGCGCCGATGATCCCCGGGTTGCCGGCTTCGCCAATGAGGCGCGGCTGCTCCACGTTGGGCGGAGCCAGCGTGCGGTGCGCGGCAAGGTACTGCTCGACAACCTCCCACACCGGTGCGCCACCCGGGTCGCTGGCGACGGGCGCCCAGCCCGCCACCTTGTACTTCTTGCCCGCATCCATCGGCACGCCGGCCAGGCGCATGTCGCTGATGCGATGGCCGCTCGCCGCACCGGGCATGCAGGCGTAGC
This sequence comes from Rhodanobacter thiooxydans LCS2, assembly GCF_000264375.1. Classification (GTDB taxonomy): domain Bacteria; phylum Pseudomonadota; class Gammaproteobacteria; order Xanthomonadales; family Rhodanobacteraceae; genus Rhodanobacter; species Rhodanobacter thiooxydans. The sequence continues at coordinate 17,988 of NZ_AJXW01000097.1, read as the reverse complement.
TCATCCCGCCCACGCGCACCATGTCGCCGCCCTGCTGGTAATAGGGATCGGGGTTGAACAAGTTGTCGCAGACGTCCTCGAAGATGGCCTTGAGCTCGGCGCCGGTGTATTCGTTGACGGTCGCGGTCGGATAAGTGATGGCCGTCTGGTCGAGCAGGCACTCGCGCGTGATCGACTCACCCGGCAGCAGCGAGGTACCCCAGCGGAAACCGGGCGACAACGCGATCTGCGCGCCCTTCACCTCGCGCAAGGCATCGAGGATGACCTGGTCGAAGCTGCCGTTGAAATTGCCGCGGCGATACAACAGGCCCTCGCTGACCGCGAGTTTCTCTTCCAGCTTCGCGCGGTACGGCGCGCGGTGGCGATCGATCAGCGCCTGCATCGCCGTGTCGGGCTCCAGCAGGTTCGCGAATACCGGCAACAGGCGGTAGTGGTAGCCGCGCACCTTGCCACCCTGCACGTCGAAATCCAGTACGCCGAGGAACTTGCCGTTGCTGCCGGCATTGGTCACCAGCGTCTGCCCGCCGGCATTCTTGACGGCCACGGGCCGCGGCACGCCGTCGTGGGTGTGGCCACCAAGGATCGCGTCGAGGCCGTGCACCCTGGAGGCGAGCTTCAGGTCGACGTCCATGCCGTTGTGCGAAAGCAGCACCACCACGACCGCACCAGCCTTGCGCACCTTGTCGATGGTGCGCTGCAGGCGGTCGTCCTGGATGCCGAAGGTCAGGCCGTCGACGAAGCGACTGGGGTGCGCGATCGGCACGTACGGAAACGCCTGGCCGATGACAGCGACGCTGACACCGTTCACTTCCCGCAAGGTGTAGTCCGGGAATACCGGATCGCCGAAATCGGCAGTGCGGATGTTTTGCGCAACGAACTCGAGCTTGCCCTTGAACGGCCCGTCGACGACCTCGCGCACCCGGTCGGCACCGTAGGTGAACTCCCAGTGGCCGGTCATCACGTCGACGCCGAGTGCGAGCTGCGCGTCGATCATGTCCTGGCCACGGCTCCACAGCGCGAGTCCCGTGCCCTGCCAGGTGTCGCCACCATCCAGCAGCAGCGAGCCCGGGCGCTCGGCGCGCAGGCGCTTCACCAGTGTCGCGAGATGGGCGAAGCCCCCCAGCTTCCCGTAGCGCTTTGCCGCAGCGACGAAATCAAGGCAGCTGAGCGCGTGGGCCTCGGGCGTGTCGGCGGCGATGCCGTAGTACTTGAGGAAATGCTCGCCCACGAGGTGCGGCGGCCTGCCGCGCACCGCACCGACGCCGATGTTTTGCGAGGGCTCCCGGAAATACACTGGCTGCAGCTGCGCGTGCGTATCGGTCAAATGCAGCAGTCCGACGTTGCCGTACTTCGGCACGTCGTACAACGACCGGGCGTCCCGATCGGCGGCGAACGCCAACTTGCCCAGCGGCATGCCGGCCACGGACGCCGCCGCCAGCACGCGCAGGAACTCACGCCGTGACAGGTTCATGGTGCGCGATCAGCCGACGGTCGCTTCATCGGTGCGGCTCTCGCCGGCCGAGTCGTTCCAGGTGACGGTGATCTTGTCGCCCGGCTTGCCGCCCTTGAACCGCAGCGTGAGGAACGGGTTCTTGGAGACCGCCGGGCCCCAGTCGCCGGTCATGACCGTGCGGTCGTTGCACGCAACCGTCACGGTCTTGATGTAGTGCGGCGTCGTGGCGAGCTTCAGCTTGCCCGCGGCATCGGTGGTGAGGCCGGTCGACTCGGGGTGTGACATCAGCATTTTCACTTCCACCACGTCGCCGTTGGCGGTGGCGCGAATCTTGGTCGGATCTGGCATGACGCGTGTCCTCGTGAATGGATCGTTCTCAACCGCCGCAGCCGCCGAGCGTCACCTTGACCAGGCGCTCGGCGTAGAAGAAGCCCTTGTCGGTCTGCACCAGCGCCGTGACCTTGGCAGTCTGCGCAAGCTTCATGCGCAGCGACACGTAGGGTTCGGTGCCATCCGGGATGTGGCACGCCGCGGTCAGCGCATTGGGGTTCTTCTCGCAGGCAATCGCGATCAGCTTGGTGTTAGGCAGGTTGCTCTGCACTTCGACCGGCACCACCGCGCCGTTTTCGGCGATGTCGGGGGCGGTGAGGTCGACGTCCTTGGACAGCTGCGCCTGCGTGCCACCCAGCGCCTTCACCAGCTCGTCGATGGTGTGCGCCTCGAACTCCTTGCGACTGTCGCCCGGCGCGAGTGCGTGCAGCACGTCGTCCGCGGCCCACGCCCGAGTCGGTATCCAGCCGCTGCCGACCAGCAGCGCCAACGCACTGCCACCGCCTGCCAGTTTCAGAAAATCCCGTCTGTTCGATTTCATTGCAACGCCCTCGACTGATGTTGACTCCACCCGCGCGCATGCATCGCCATGCACATGGTTTACTTTTCTGGCGAGCCGGCCAGGACCCACTGGATGATCGCGGTGAGTTCGGCGTCGCTCGACCCGGTCTGCGGCGGCATCGGGATGTTGCCCCACACCCCCGAGCCCCCCGCGCGCACCTTCTTGAACAGACGCTGCTCCGCGCCCGCATCCGCCTTGTACTTGGCGGCGACACTGCGGAACGCCGGCCCCACGATTTTCTTGTCGATGCCGTGGCACGCTGCGCACCCGAACTGTTCGATCAGCGCTTGCGGGGCTGGTGCGGCCGCCGCATGCGCGGTTGTCTCGTCAGCCGGCGGCGCGGCTTCATTCATGCTGGCCAGGCCGCGAAAGTTGTCGCGGATGTCGCCGTACATCGAGGCGACAAAGCCCTCCGGGATCGAACCGGTGATCTTCACCTCCTTGGCGCAATCGCGCATGCAAGTGGTGTTGTGCGTGTCGGACTTGCCATGCACGTGCATCAGGCCGGGGAACTCGTAGAAACCATCGCGGTTCGGCATCTTCACCTGCGGCAACGTCTCGCGATTGGCCACGAAGTTGCCGGGCACGATGTCGCTGAGGTTGAGCACGTAGGCCGTAACGGCGTACACCTCGTCGGCCGTCAACGACTTCGAGTGCGGGAACGGCATCGCCCGGTTGACGTAGTCGAACAGGGTTGTCGCGTAGTTGAGCCGGCTGCCGACGGTGCTGAGCGGCGCGTTGGTCTTGAGCGAACCCACGCCGCCGGCCAGCACCATGTACTTGTTGCTGTCGCCAAAAGTGCCGTGGCACACCGCGCAATTGGCGTCGAAGATCTTTTCGCCCTGCGCGACCGAACCCTGGCCACGCGGCAGCCCCTGCCCGTCGGGGCGCACGTCGATGTTCCAGCCCGCGATCTGCTGCGGCGTGGCCGCGGTCCCCAGTCCGTAATTCGACGCGCTGGCCGCATAGACCAGGCCGGCTGCGCCAAACCCCGCGACGCTGGCGATGGCGAGCAGCCTAGACCTGGACATTGTGCACCTTGCCTTCGGTATCGACCTGCCACGTCTGGATCCCGTTGTTGTGGTAGGGCGAGTGGGTGCCACGCACTTCGCGCAATTGCGCCATGGCCGGTTGCACGTAGCCGGTCTCGTCGACACAGCGGCTTTGCAGCAACGCCGGGCTGCCATCCCAGTGCCAGTCGGCGCAGAAGCGCGTGAGGGCCTTGGTCAGTACCGGCCCCTGCAACTCCGCCTGGCGCCAGTTGCGGCCGCCGTCAGTCGATATGTCGACGCGCTTGATCCGGCCACGCCCCGACCAGGCGAGGCCGCGGATCTGGTAATACCCGCCCTTGTCCAGCAGTTGCTGCTCGCCCGACGGCGAGGTGATGACCGACTTGGCCTCCTGGATCCAGGTGTACTGGCGCGTCCGGCCATCGGGCATCAGATCGCTGTACTGCAGCGATTCCTCGCGCGTGTTCCACGGCTGGTCGCCCACCTTGATCCGGCGCAGCCACTTCACGTTGGAGACGCCCTGCACGCCCGGCACCAGCAGCCGCACCGGATAGCCCTGTTCGCGCCGCAGCATCTCGCCGTTCTGCCCGTACGCGACCAGCACGTCGTCCAGCGCGAATTCGATGGGGATGGTGCGCGTGAGGCCCGAGCCATCGGCGCCCTCGGCGAGGATGAATTTCGCCCGCTTGCGATCGAAGCCCACGTCGTCAAGCAGCGTCGATAACGGCACGCCCGTCCACTCGGAGCAGCTCAACATGCCGTGCGTGTACTGCACCGTCGGCACGGCCGGGGTCGCCCAGTTCATCCCGGTGTTCGCGCCGCATTCGATGAAATGGATCCGCGAAACCGAGGGGAACCTCAGCAGGTCCTCCATCGTGTAGATCTTGGCCTCGCGCACCAGCCCGTGGACCATCAGGCGGTGGTCGTAGGGATTGATGTCGGCGCGACCGTTGTGATTGCGCTCGAAGTGCAGGCCGTTGGGCGTGATGATGCCGAACTGGTTCTGCAGCGGCGAAAACGCGACCGAGGACTGCGTGGTCGTGGTCAGGCCCGGACTGGATCGCCGGATGTTGCTGCGCTCGAACGGCGACGGCAGGCCATAGGGGTCGGAGCCCACCGGTTTGCCGAGATCCTGCGACCACGGCGCGAGGTTGGGCGGCAGGTACTTCGGATCCGGCACGTACTCGCCGGCGTGCGCCAGCGCTGGCAGCGCGGCGGCCGCAGCAGCAGTCGCACCAAGGCCAAGGCCGATGCGACGCAGCACCTCGCGCCGCGAGCGGCCTTCCGTCGACAGGAAATTTTCTGGCGCCTCGATCAGGCGCCCCAGCCTGGTGTCATGCGTGCTCATCGACGACTCCGTGGTGGCACGCTGCAATGCTGTCCAGTCCGATCACGGCAAACCCACGACTGGCCGCTTCTCGGTGGTCCACTCGTACATCGACCCGTCGTACACGGCGACATTGGGGTTTTGCATGACCTCGTGCAGCACGAACCACGCCCCTGAGGCGAGATGGCCGGTGTTGCAATAGGTGATCGTCGACTTGTGCGTATTGACGCCAAGGTGCTTGAACACACCCTCGTAATCGGCGCGGCTGAGGAAATGCATGCTGCCGTCACGCTTCACCGCGCGCACCTCTGGTGGGAAGTCTTCGGCCCCCTTGATGTGGCCCGCGGCAAGCACAATCGGCTTGCGCTCCAGCCCGAGGTAAAACGCCAACGGGCGTGCATCGACCAACTGCTTGCCCTGCGCGGCAGCCTTGGCGGCGTCATTGCTGTCGGCAAACAGCTTGCGGTTCTCGGGCCCCGCCACCCAGTTGCCGGCAGCGGGCTTGGCGGCGTCGGTATTGACCGGGTACCCCGCTTCCAGCCACGCCGCGGTGCCGCCATCGAGGATCGCGAGGCTGTTGTCGCCATATACCTTCATCGACCAGTACACCCGCGCCGCCATGTCGAGGTCGCCCGCGGAGGTGCCGTCGGAAACGATCACGGTGGGCCGTCCGTTCTGCACGCCCACGCCGCGCAGCAAGGCCTGGAAATCCGCCTGCGTCGGCAACATCCACTTGATCTCGCGCCCATCGATCACGCGCGACGTGCGCACCTTGCTGAAATCGAGCAACAGCGCGCCGGGAACATGTCCACCAAAACCGGCAAGCGTCTTCTTGCCGCTTTCGGTCGTGAACGTCGGCGCCTTGGTGAACGATGCCAGATCGTCACGCACATCAAGCACGTTGACTTCAGCGAGGTGCTGCTGCAGCCACGCCGGCGTCACCAGCGGGCCTGGTACGCCCAAGCCGAACGCCACACTCGACACCATGGCTGCGACGATGGCCAACAACACACCGGCAAAAAAACGCTTCATGTCATCCTCCTGGTGGACACCTTCACGACGACGCGGCATCAATCGCCGCCACTTGGTCAGTCAGGGAAACCTTGCAGCAACTCAACACATACATGCGGCGATCCTCGAACACGCCCTCGCCTCCGTGCGCGGCAACACGCCGGTCGCGACGCGCAAGCAGCAGACGGATCTGCGGCGCAAACAACACCAGCAGGTCGTGCAGCCAGCGTTCGAGACGATCCGACGCATCGGGCCGTGCCGCCACGAGGCGCGCGAACTTCGCCGTCATCGCCTGCGCGTCCTGCCATGTCTCGGCCGTCACCCAGCGATTGGTGGTGAACAACCGCAAGGGCAGACCACGCGCATCGACGCCAATGCCGACGAGATGCGAGAAACCCGACACGCGCTTGCCACGCACGCGAGGCAAGTCCGTGAACACATGAAAATGGCCGTGCTCCCCGGGCGTGCCACGATCATGCGAGTGGTAGTAGAAAAACCATCCGCCCGCGCGCAATGCCTGCCCTTCGGCCGCGGCGTACTGCTGCCACGCCTGGGGAACTTTCGGACCCAGCGCCTCGCCGAGCGGCGTGACGCCGCGGGCCACGCAATCGTCCAGCAAACTGATCAGGTCGCGCGCAGTTCGCCGCGTGGAGCGCAACCGAGGTGCCCCGCCAGCCAGCAACCCGCTTTGGAGCGCCGAGCGCGACACCCGCAAGTGCGCGCGGTCGGTGCGGACGCTGGTCGTCATGTGCTTCACCTGCTCTGCCCCTGTAGCGCGCACGGATTGATCATCTTCGGCCTCCGCGATGCTCAGGGCTTGACCTCTGCCTTGGGCGCGCACGGGTTGGCCGCCGCCTTCGGTGCGCACGGATTGGCCGTTGCCGACTTCGCCGCGGCAGTGCTGCTGGAAACCGCGGCTTGCGGCGCGGTATGGTTCGACGACGTCGGACTGCTGCATGCGGCCAGGCCACCCAGCGACAACAACGCCACGGACATCGCGGCGGCCAGCGGTACGGATTTCTGTTTCATGTCGGACTCCGTGGGCTCAATCAGCGCAACTGATCTGGTTGGAGGTCGCAATGCGACGGCTGAGCCAGCCCACCAGGACGGCACCGCCCACCAGCAACACCAGCACCAGCCAGTCAGGAATGTGCAGCAGCTGGCCCAGCGTCTGGCCCTGCGGGCCGGGTGCCGCGGTGAGGAAGGGCTCGATGTCGCCGAAAATGCCGGCGAACATCACGACGCCGACCACCAGCCCGACGAAAAACACGATGCCGTCGATGCGGCCCGCCGTCGCGCCCACCACCGAGGTGCCGGGGCAATAGCCGCCCACGGCCATGCCGGCGCCGATCAGAGCACCGCCCAGCAGGGTCGCCCACAGGAACGTGGTCGGCACGAACAGCTCGGACCATTTCACCAGCCCGAACATCTGCATCAGGTACAAGCCGCCGGCGGCGACGATGATCGCCGTGAACATCACGTTGAATACGGTCCAGTCCTTGAGGCGCAACTGCGCGCTCAGGCGACAGCCATTGCCGAGCCCTCCGCGTTGCAGCACGAACCCGAACAGGACGCCAAACACGATCCCCGAGAGCGGGGTCGTCCAGCCCAAAGGAAAAGTCATTGCCATAGCCTCCGCGTAGCCATCCCGACGATGATTCCGGTCAGGAAGAACCCGATCAGGAACACGAAGCCGGCCGTAGCCAGTACCGCCCCGCCCGACAAGCCAAGGCCGCTGGTGCACCCAGCCGATACGCGCGCACCAAAGCCCGACAGGATGCCGCCAGCCAGCGCCAGCGCCAGACGCCCCAAGGTGCGTGCCCGCGGCGGTCCCTCGACACGCAAGCGCAGGCGGCCTGACCACCAGGCAGCGAGCAGGGCACCGATGCCCATGCCGAGCACTTCCCACACGATCCAGGAATTCAGCGGATTGTTGCCACCCGCCACCATTGGGCCCAGATAGCCATTGACCGTGGTAGCCGCTGGCGCGATGGCCTTGGAGGCGACCGCCGCAAGGTCGGTCGGTGCACCGGAGGCGCCGAGGCCGTGGCCCGTCGCCAGAAACGTCACCATCAACACCAGGCCGAGCGCCACCCCGGCAACATGTGCTTTCCAGATCGGCCGCGTCTTCATCACCAGCATCACGATGCACCTCCCATAGAGGAACGGATACCCCGGACGGTATGTGTTGCGCACCCTAATCGCGTCGCGTTACCGAATGCACGCTGTGGTGCAACAAGTCCGGCAATTGCGCGCTTCGCCGCCCGCGGCACGATGGTACGGGGCGTCTCGCGAGCCCACACGCGCGGCCTGCATGCACCCCTGGGCATGACCTGTACCATACGGCGTATGGTATGCACGGTTGCCGCCGCGGCCGGCAACCGATGCCGACAGGGGAGCTCCACCATCATCTAGGGCGCGACGCCAGCACACGCCCGCTGCGGCTGACGATTGCCTGGCGAGACGACACGCCGCCGTTGGTTCGCATCCCACGAGGAGACCAGGACATGACCCACGAAATCGATCGCCGACACTTCCTGAAGATGAGCAGCACGGTGTTGGCGGCAGCACCCGCCGTGCTCGCAACCGGACCCGCGGCACTCGCCGCCGGTGCAGCGCAACCCGCGAGCGACAAGCAAGGGGCGCCATTCGTTTCCACGCACCGCATGCTCGACTTGCCGAAGGCCAGGGGGCCACGCCTGGTGATCATCGGCGGCGGCACCTCCGGCCTCACCATCGCCAAGTACGCGAAGAAGGCCTACCCGAAGTTCGATGTGGTGCTGGTCGAGAAGCGCTGCATGTATTCGTCGTGCTTCGCCAGCAACCTGTGGTACCCGGGCATCATCGATCTCGAGTTCCTGGCCGACCACAGCTTCCTCGACGCAGCCCACAACAGCGACTACATCTACGTCAACGCGACCTGCATCGGGCTGGACCGTGCCAGCCGCACCGTCGCCACCAACGAAGGCGACATCAAGTACGACTTCCTCGTCATCGCGCCCGGCATCTCCTACGACTACGACAAGATCGGCGTGCATGACATCGACACCAAGGTCGCGCTGCGGCAGACCTACCCCGGCGGTTTCATCTGCCCGACCGAGCACGTCACCATCCATCGCAAGGTGCGCCAATTCGAGGGCGGCGTGTTCATCCAGACCGTGCCCAGCGGCAACTACCGCTGCCTGCCCGCGCCGTACGAGCGCGCCTGCCTGATCGCCTCGGTCATCAAGCACAACAAGCTCAAGGGCAAGGTCGTGGTGCTGGACGCCAACCCCGAGATCACGATCAAGGCGCCGGGCTTCCACGCCGCCTTCGACGAGCTGTACAAGGGCATCATCGAGTGGCACCCGACCTCGGCGGTCACCGGCGTGGACGTCGCCCAACGCACCGTCCACACCGAGTTCGACAGCTACAAGTTCGACGATGCGGCGATCTATCCCAACATCCGCGCGGCCACGCTGATCGAGGAACTGGGACTGATGGCGCCGCCCACCAAGAGCAACCAGAAGGAAGCGAACATCGACATCCGCTTCTACAACCTGATCGGCGACGAACACGTGTACGTGACCGGCGACTCGCGGCCGATGCCGTACTCCAAGAGCGGCAACACCTCCAACAGCGAAGGCCACTACGTGGCCAAGGTGCTGGCGGCGCGCGCGCAGGGCAAGGACATCACGTGGACCTCGCCGCAGACGTTGTGCTACTCGATGGTCGACGCCTTCCCGAAGCAGGCGATCTGGGTCGACACCTACTACGGCTACGACGCCACGAAGGATGCGATCACCGGCTTCAAGGACACCAAGGTCGACAACACGCGCAGCGAGGCCAACGGCGCCACCTATCTGGAATGGGCACACGGGCTGTATCGCGACATGTTCAAGGCCTGAATGACGAGGCCGGTCGGGCCGCGCAAGCGACCCAGCCGGAACCCATTCCCATGGATCGCAGATCATTCGTCAAGACGTGCGCAGGTACCGCCATCGCGGCCGCGTGCTGGCGCGGCCACCCCGCACTCGCCGCCGCCATGGCCGACCATCCACCGGCACGCCTGGTCAACGCCGATGGCAGCCCGCTCAAGGCAGCCGACGTCACGACCACCGAAGCGCTGGTGTTTGCCTATCCCTACCGCGGCATCCCGTGCTTCCTCATCAACCTCGGCGGGCGCGCCGCGCATCCGACCGCCCTCGCTTCACCGGAAGACGGCGATTACACCAGCCCGGCGGGCGCGGGGCCGCATGCCAACCTCGTCGCCTGCGTTGCCATCTGCATGCACCAGCTGAGCTACCCGACACCCGACTACAGCGCGATCCGCTACGCGGCCTCGGGCAGCCCGCTCACCGATGCGCCCGGCCTCATCGTGTGCTGCACACACGGCAGCGTGTACGACCCGGCCACCGGTGCTGCGCGGGTGGCCGGGCCGGCGCCGAATGCGCTGCTGCCGGCGCGACTGGCATGGGACGCTGAAAGCGATGGCCTGATCGCCACCGGCTGCGTCGGCGACAAGTTCTTCGCGCGTTTCTTCGACGCGTACAAGTCGGATCTGATCGACCGCTTCGGGCCGGGCGGCTATCGCCAGCCGGTGGGCGAGACCGCCGTGGCCATCCCGCTCAGCCGATATTCCGCCGCGGTGTCCACCTGCTGACGGTCCGACCACGGCGCCGGCGGGCCAACGCGCCGGCGGCTGGAAACCGTACTTCGCATAGATCGCACGTGCCTGCGCGCCCGCCATGAACTTCACGAAATCACGCGCAGCCTCGGCGTGTGGGGCCGCCTTCATCACCGCCGCGGTGTAGGTGGCAGTGCTGTTTTGCGCGGCCGGGATCGTCACCGTTTCCACCGGATGGTGCTGGATCTGCTGCTGGAACCATGCCTCGGTCGACCACACCGGCGCGGCGTCGGCTTCGCCCTGCAGGATGCGCAGCGGCGACTGGCGATGATGGATGCGAGTGAGGAACGTACTGCCGGCCGCGACCTTGGTCTGCATGACCGCCGTGACCAGCGCCTCGTCGCCCGCCTTGCGGTAGCTTGCCTCGATCTGGCGCGCGATGCCTTCCCATTTGGGGTCAGGCATGCTTGACCCGTACGTCCGCGCGACCAAGGTCAGCGAGCCCGCGCACGTGTTTCGGATTGCCGGCCGGCACCAGAATCGCCAGCCCGTTGCGGGTATCGTCGAGCGTGTCGGTGAACCAGTCGTGCTCGTCCTGCAGGCGCGCAATCGCGCCCTTGCCGGCCGTGTGGACGTCGGGCTGCAATTCGATCTTCAGGTTGCCCCTCACCAGCGAGCCGGTCTGGATCTGCTGCGCAAGGATCCCGGGCGGCAGCGTTTCCACGTAGATGCGCTGGTACTGCGGATACGCTTGCCGGAATGCCGCCACCAGATCGTGCACCACCATGAACCGGTTGCCGGCGAAGAGCACCACCCGCTGAAGATTGACGATATCGCCATGCAGGTCGGCAATCGCGTCCACCGGTGGCACCTGGAAATGCACGCCGCCTTCGGGCGGCAGGTTCCACGGCGGCAGATAATCCGCGGTCGACGAAACGGGTGCGGCGACGGCCGCCGCGGCCAGCAGCAGCGGTCACGCGCAGCACGCTGCAACTATCCGCCAATATAGGACATCTCGATTTTCTTGCGCGCCGCGATTTCCGGCGTCGCCTCGGTGCGCAATTCCGAATAGCGATCACGGCGCCTGCCCCACACCCCGGCGATCTTGTCCATGACCACCTCGTCGTCGGCGCCGCCGCGCAGCAGGTCGCGCAGGCTCGCGCCCCCGCCGGCAAACAGGCAGGTGTACAGCACGCCTTCCGCCGACAGCCGTGCACGCGTGCACCCGCCGCAGAACGGTTGGGTCACCGAGGCAATCACGCCGACCTCGCCCGCACCATCCTTGTAGCGCCAGCGATTGGCCACTTCGCCGGGATAGTTCGCCGGCACGCGTTCCAGCGGCCAGCGCGCATCGACGCGCGCGATCACTTCGGCCGACGGCACCACGTCCTGCATGCGCCAGCCGTTGGTGGTGCCGACATCCATGAATTCGATGAAGCGCAGGACGCAGCCACTACCACGGAAATGCTCCGCCATCGCCTCGATGCACGCATCGTTGGCGCCGCGCTTGAGCACCATGTTGATCTTGACCGGCGCAAACCCGGCCGCGACCGCGTTGTCGATGGCATCCAGCACCTTGCGCACCGGGAACCCGACCCCGTTCATCGCCTTGAACGTCGCGTCGTCGAGCGCATCAAGGCTGATGGTGATGCGCTGCAGCCCTGCGGCCTTCAGCTGGCGCGCCTTGTCCGCCGTCAACAGCGAACCGTTGGTGGTCAGGCTGATGTCGGCAATGCCGGGAATCGGCGCGAGCAACGCAACCAGCCGCTCGATCTCCTTGCGCACCAGCGGTTCACCGCCGGTCAGGCGCAGCTTGGTGACGCCCAGTGCCGCGAACAGACGCGCGAGCCGAGCGATCTCCTCGAAGCTCAGCAGGCTGGCGCGCGGCAGGAACGCGTGGTCAGCGCCGAAGAGCTCCTTCGGCATGCAGTAGGTGCAACGGAAGTTGCAGCGGTCGGTCACCGAGATGCGCAGGTCGCGCATCAATCGTCCCAGTGTGTCTCGCGTTTCCACGCCTCACCCCATCTCGTCCGGCCAGAATACCCATTAGGGTATGTCATCAAACCCCACCCGCACCTGATCTGGAGCAGCCGGCGCAAACCACCGCGCCGTCCGGATTCACCCACTACCGGGCAGCGATGGCACCAGCAGGCTACTCACCGCGACCGCTGCCGGTAATTCCCCGCCGATTGGCGGACGCCAGAAGTGGAATTTTCTCGTAGTCTTTCCCGAGGAGGTTCCATCCGGAAATCGCGATTCACCGACAGCCAGATCCTGGCCGTGCTCAAGCAAGCCGAGGTCGGCACGCCCGTGCCGCAGCTGTGCCGCGAACATGGCATCAGCTCGGCGACGTTCTACAAATGACGCAGCAAGTTCGGCGGCATCACACCGATACAGGAACTGGCGCTCGCTGCCTGGCTCCACTTTTACTGTCAACTAAAAGTGGGGGATTGCTTTCGCGTGTTGGAAGCGAAATCGACGCAAGTCGATGATTTGATGGTGCGCCCGGCGGGATTCGAACCCACGACCCCTGCCTTCGGAGGGCAGTACTCTATCCAGCTGAGCTACGGGCGCATGCAAGGCCGCGCGGCAGGCCGGCCGGAGGCCGCTGTCGCGGGGAGCGCAGTATAGCGGAGTTGCCGATGGCGGTGGATGGCTCCCGCCCGTCCGCGCGGAACGGGACGGGAGCGCCGGGCCTCAGCGTGCCTTGAGCAGCTCGCCCAGGGTGTCGGGCTTGCTGTTGTCGCGGACCAGGTGCGGGTACTTCAGGCCATCGTGGTAGTCGATGCGCACGGTCTGGTACTGGTCGAAGTTCTTCACTAGCAACTCGACCGGCTGGCTCTTGTCCTTCGCGGCGGCGGTGACGGCGTCCTTCAGCGCGTCGGCGTCGTAGTCGTGGCTGTTGACCGCGACCACCGTCATGCCGGGCGAGATGCCGGCCCTGAACGCGGGGCCGTCCCACAGCACGTCGGCGATGTCGCCGCCCTTGCCGATCGAGAGGCCGAGCGAGTAGGTGAGGTCGGCGGAGTGCCGGCGCGCCTCGATCGCCTTCACCGCGGCGGACGGCTTGTCGGTGTAGACCAGCTTCCAGCCGTGGCCTTCGATGCCGCCGGTCAGCGGGCCGTGGCCGTCCAGGCGCGTGCGCAGGTAGCTGGCCCAGTCGAACGGCTGGATGTCATTGAGCGTCTTCACCACGTCCTCGAAGGTGTAGGTGTTGACGTCCCACTGGCCGTTGCCCATGCCGAAGAAGGCCTTGCCGAAATCGTCGATGGAATGCTTGCCGCGGCTCAGTTCGCGCAGCCTGGCGTCGACGTCGAGCCAGATCATCTGGCCGGCCGAGTAGTAGTCCTCGCTGCCCTGGTAGTTGCGGTACGGCAGCGGCGCGCGCTGGGCGATGATCGGATCGTTGGTGGTGTCCTGCACATTGCGCCAGCTGGCCAGGCCGGGCCGGCCGCGGTCGTAGGTGGCGGCGACGAAGGCGAGCATGTCGCGCGTCTGCTCGGCGCTCCACAGGCCCGAGCGCGCCGCCATCACCTGGCCCCAGAACTGGGTCTGGCCCTCGTACACCCACAGCAGCGAGTCTTCCATCTGCACGTTGAAGTTCGGCGTGGTGAGGTCGGCGCCGCGGCGGTACTTGCCGTCCCATGAATGGTTGAACTCGTGCGGCAGCAGGTCGCGGCTCAGTGCGTTCTTGTCCCACTCGGTGAAGTAGCCGGGGCCCACGCCGTTCTCGCTGGAGCGATGGTGCTCCAGGCCGTTGCCGCTCATCTTGTCGCTGAGCGAGAGCAGGAAGTCGTAGTGGTCGTAGTGGTGCGCGCCGTACAGCTTGTACATCTGCTGCACCAGGTTCTGGTGCAGCTTCAGCTGTTGCGGGGTGATCTCCAGATACTTCGGGGCGTCGGCCACGATGTTGAGGTGCACCGGCGCCTTCGCGCCCGGGTCCAGGTCGACGCGCTTGAAGTACTTGCCGGCGTAGATCGGCGAGTCGACCAGGTCGTTGTACGCGAGCGGCTTGAAGTGCACCGTGTCGCCCTCGCGCGAGGCCACTTCCAGCGCGCTGCCGAACTGCCAGCCGGCGGGAAAGGTCACGCTGGCCTCGGTCATGATGCGCTTGGCGAAGTAGCCGGCCGGGTACACCGTGTTGGCGTTCCACTGCAGGTTCAGCATTTCCGGCGTCATCACCACGCGACCCTGGCGGGTGCTCTGCGGCGACAGGAACTGGAACGACACCTCGACGCTGCTGGCGCCTGCGGGCACCTCGACGTGGAGGGCATAGACGTTCAGCGTGTCACGCTTCCACGGCAGGGTCTTGCCGTTGGCGGTCACCACCAGGCCGGCCAGCTTGTCGATCGGGCCGCTGGGCGAGTGGTGCCCCGGCAGCCACTGCGGGTACAGCAGGGTCAGCGGCCCCGGCTGCGCAGGAATCGTCTCGTGCACGCGGAAGATCCGGCGCGCCACGTCGGTGGCGTCCACCTTGATCTTCAAGGTGCCCTGGTAGGGCACATCCTGCGGCGCCGGGACATCGGCAAGGGCGGCGAAACTGGCCAGGCCGAGGGCGGTGGCGGCGAGGGCGATGGTGAGGCGGTTGACTTTCAAAGTGGTCTCCGGTGAAAAAAGGCGTGCGCCGGACCGGCGGCGGGAGGCCGCCCGGACGAGCCCAGAAGTTGCCGCGGCAGGCATTCGAGCGGTCGATGCTAGACCGGCGGCGGCGGGCTTCACCCCTGCCGAAGGTCACGAACTTGGCTCGCGCATGAATCCGCAGCGGCCGCGGGCCGCGGCCTGGCATCCATCTTGCTCAGTCTGGAGCAAAGGCTCCCGGCCTCCCTTCCGGCAGAACCCGCATGCACGCCTTGTTCAAGCATCTGCGACAGGTCCGCGACGGCGGGCAACGCCGCGAGTACAGCCGTTATCTGGCGCAGCGGATGGGGCCGATGATCCATGCCCTGATGCTGGTGGGCGCGCTGGCCTACCTGGTGGCGGTGATCGCCGGCACCCTGGTGCGCCATTCGCCGTTGCCGCTGTGGCTGCGTCTTGCTCCGCTGCCGCTGCTGTTGCTGATTGCCGCCTCGACGCGGCGGGTGCGCCAGCCCGGCCTGCTCAGCACGCTGACCCTGCTGTGCGTCGCGCTGCTGGAGATCGGCATCAACCTCAACGGCGCGGACGACCTGCACCGGCAGTCGGTGGTGCTGCCCGGGCTGCTGTTGCCGGTGGCGTCCTCGGTGATCTGGCTGGGCCGCTGGGACTTCATCGCCGCCATGCTGTTGTGCGCGTTGGGGCCGCTGCCGATGCTGCTGTCCGGCAACATCGACAGCGCGCTGGTGTTCCAGTACCTGGTCTACATGGCGATCGCGATCGTGCTGTCGACGGTGCTGCGGGCATTCATGGCGCGCACCCTGTTCGAGCAGTTCCGCCTGGAACGCCAGCTGCGCGAGCAGGCCAACACCGATGGCCTCACCGGCCTGCTGGTGCGCAACCGTTTCCTGGAGCTGGCGCGCTCCGCGCTGGCCGAGTTGCACCGGCAACGGCAGCCGGCCTGCATGCTGTTCGTCGATGCCGACCGCTTCAAGCAGCTCAACGACCAGTACGGCCACGCCGCCGGCGACGCGGCGCTGGTCGCGCTGGCCGCGACGCTGCGTAGGCAGACCCGCGCGGGCGACCTGATCGGCCGCATCGGCGGCGAGGAGTTCGCGATGCTGCTGCCCGGCAACAGCCTGGAACAGGGGTGCCGGCGCGCCGAGCAGCTGCGCCTGTCGATGCACGAGATCCGGCGCCCCGACGGCCCGCTCACCACCAGCATCGGCGTCGCCTGTTCGCAGCGCTGCCGCGACGACATCCAGACCCTGCTGGCGCGTGCCGACCAGGCCATGCGCCAGGCCAAGAACACTGGACGCGACCGCGTGGTGTGCAGCCCCGACGACTGCTGAAAGCCGCTGGCGCTACGCCCGCCCGCGCTGCGCCATCTTGCTGTGCCGGATGCCGTAGGCGAAGTAGATCACGCAGCCCAGCGCCATCCAGAGGATGAAGCGCTCGTAGGTGATCCACGGCAGACCGTAGATCAGCGCGATGGAGAATGCGATGCCCAGCGGCGCGGTGAACCACACTGCCGGGGTCCTGAAGTTGCGCTGCAGGTCCGGCCGGCGCACGCGCAGCAGCATGATGGAGGCGCAGATGATGATGAAAGCGCTGAGCGTGCCGATGTTGACCAGCTCGGCCACCTCGCCGATCGGCAGCAGGCCGGCCACCAGCGCGGTGAACAGGCCCAGGATCATCGTCGGCCGCGCCGGCGTGCCGAAGCGCGGGCTGACTTTCGCGAACCACGCCGGCAGCAGGCCGTCGCGGGCCAGCGCGAACCAGATCCGCGCCGCGCCCAGCATGAACGCGAACAGCACGCTGGTGACGCCGATCACCGCGGCCGCCGCGATGGCGACGCTGAGCCAGTGCAGGCCGATCTGCTCGAACGCGTCGGACACCGAGGCCTCGCCACCGAGGTTGCTGTAGTGGGTGATGCCGGTGAGTACCAGCGACACCGCCAGGTACAGCACCATCGCGATCGCCAGCGACAGCAGCACCGCGCGCGGCAGGTCGCGCTGCGGGTGCTTCGATTCCTCCGCCGCGGTGGTCAGCGTGTCGTAGCCGAACACCGCAAAGAACACCACGCTGGCGCCGGTCAGCACGCCGGCCCAGCCGAAGTGGCCGATGCCGGTGGCGGCATCGACCACCCGCGGCGGCACGAACGGGTGCCAGTTCGCCGTGTCGATGTAGAACACGCCCACGCCGACCACCAGCAACACGCCGATTACCTTGATCGCCACCACCGCGGTGTTGAAGCGCGCGCCCCACTCGGTGCGTACGGTCAGCAGCACCGCGACCGCCAGCGACACGCCGGCAGCGATCACGTTGAAGCGATGGCCGTCGCTGAGCCCGGCGATCGCCGTGGAGCCGTGCAGGCCGAACAGCCGCTGCAGGTAGTACTCCATCGTCTGCGCGCTCATGCTCTGCTGCGCCCACTCCGGCAGGTGCACGCCGGCCGAGGCCAGGAGCACCTGCACGTAGCCGGACCAGCCGATCGCCACCACCGCGACCACCAGCGCGTACTCCAGCAGCAGATCCCAGCCGATGATCCACGCGGCGAACTCGCCCAGCACCGCGTAGCCGTAGGTGTAGGCGCTGCCGGTGACCGGGATCAGCCCGGCGAACTCGGCGTAGCACAGCGCGGCGCAGGCGCTGCCGACGCCGGCGATGAGGAAGCTGATCGCCACCGCAGGGCCGGCGTTCATCGCCGCCTGCTGCCCGGCGAGCACGAAGATGCCGACGCCGATGATGCCGCCGATGCCGATCGCGGTGAGCTGCCACAAGCCCAGCACGCGGCGGAAGTCGCCGCGCGTGCCGGCCTCCGCCTGCAATTGCTCGACCGTCTTGTGGCGCACCAGCTTGCCGAGGAATCCCATCGCCTGCCCCTGAGTCAAACAAGCGGCGATCATAACGAATGCGCACGCAGGCACCCAGCGCGGTGCAGCACGGTTGCCGCCGGATCGTCGTGGTGGCGCAATGAATGATGGAGGTCCGCGCGAACCCGGTAGGGCGGGCACTGCCCCCGCCTTGTCAAAACAAACGCCGGCGGGCGGTGCCCGCCCTACCTCGATGAGGCGGTTGTGGGTTCGGACGCGTGGGTTGGGGTGAGCGCAGCGA
>NZ_AJXW01000096.1 GCF_000264375.1 Rhodanobacter thiooxydans LCS2 | reverse complement strand
CGTCTGGGCGTTGTCTACAAGACCTGCGGCGCCGGCGGCGGCGACATCGGCATCGCGCTGGCCACCGACACCGCGCGCCTGCAAGCCTTCCGGCAGGCCGCCAGCGCCGCCGGCTTTCCCGTGCTCGACCTGCACCCGGCCGCCGCCGGCGTGCAGGTGCATTGATTCGACCGACCCATCCAGGAAAACCCACGTGGACTCGTTACCCGCAACCGGGCAGGCCGACTCGCCTGCCGCAACCCAGGCCGACGACACGCCGCACGAGCGCGCGGCGAGTGCGCCCGACCATCCCGCCCGCCTGCCCGGCTTTCATCGGCTGGCGCTGACCGAGCGGCTGCAGCTGTTGCGCAGCCGCGGGCTGCTGACGCAGGCCGACCACCGCGCGCTGACCAGTGGCGCGCAGCGGCTGGAGCCGGCGCAGGCCGACAAGATGATCGAGAACGTCATCGGCGTGATGGGGCTGCCGGTGGGGCTGGGCCTGAATTTCCTGATCAACGGCAAGGACTACGTGGTGCCGCTGGTGGTCGAGGAACCATCGATCGTGGCTGCACTGAGCGCCGCCGCCAAACTGGTGCGCGGCTGCGGCGGCTTCACCACCGCGAGCGACCGCCCCTTGCTGATCGGCCAGATCCAGCTGACCGGCGTGGCCCACTCGGGCAAGGCACGCACGGCCTTGCTGCAGCGGCGCGACGAGATCATCAACCTGGCCAACAGCCTGCATCCGAACATGGTCGCGCGCGGCGGCGGCGTGGCGGACGTCGAGGTATTGATCCACGCCGCGCCGGACGGTGGCCCGGACATGGTGGTGCTGCATCTGCTGGTCGACACCTGCGATGCCATGGGCGCCAACCTGGTCAACACGATGTGCGAGGGCGTGGCCCCGCTGGCGGAGGCGATCACCGGCGGCAAGACCTGCCTGCGCATCCTGTCCAACCTCACCGACCGCGCGCTGGTGCGCGCCAGCGCGGTGATCCCGGCGCATGCGCTGGCGGGCAAGGGCCACGATGGCGGCCAGGTGCGCGACGGCATCATCCTGGCCAACGATCTGGCCCGGGTCGATCCGTACCGCGCCGCGACCCACAACAAGGGCGTCATGAACGGCGTGGACGCGGTGGCGCTGGCCACCGGCAACGACTGGCGCGCGCTGGAGGCCGCGGTGCACGCCTACGCCGCGCGCGGCCAGGGCTATCGCGCGCTGACCCGCTGGTCGCGCAACGCGCAGGGCGACCTGGTCGGCAGCATCGAGCTGCCGCTCAAGGTCGGCACCGTGGGCGGCTCGCTGCAGGCGAACCCGATGGTGGCGATCAACCACCGCCTGCTGGGTTCGCCCGGCGCGCGCGAGCTCGCCGAAGTGATGGCCGCCGTCGGCCTGGCGCAGAACTTCTCCGCCCTGCGGGCGCTGGTCACCGACGGCATCCAGCAAGGCCACATGACCCTGCACGCGCGCAGCGTGGCGATGGCGGCCGGCGCCACGCCGGAGATGTTCGAGCAGGTGGTGGAACGCCTGCTGGCCGACGGCGAGATCAAGCTGTGGAAGGCGCAACTGATCGTGGCCGAGCTGGGCGGGCAGGCGGCGCCGGGGCAAGCGGCCCACGGCCACCCGCGGGCCGGCACGCAGGAATGGGCGGCCGGCCACGGCAAGGTGATCCTGCTCGGCGAACACGCCGTGGTGTACGGCCGCCACGCGATCGCCGCGCCGCTGCCGCTGGCGATCCGCGCGCGCGTGGAGGACGCCCGCGACGGCACCACGCTGCTGATCCCGCGCTGGGGCATCGAGCAACGGCTGCAGCAGCC
Source organism: Rhodanobacter thiooxydans LCS2 (assembly GCF_000264375.1). GTDB lineage: Bacteria > Pseudomonadota > Gammaproteobacteria > Xanthomonadales > Rhodanobacteraceae > Rhodanobacter > Rhodanobacter thiooxydans. The sequence continues at coordinate 7,706 of NZ_AJXW01000096.1, read as the reverse complement.
GGCACGGCCGGGCTCCTTCCTGCAGTCGCTGACGCTGCTGCTGGAGCGGCTCGGCCTGAGCCAGCGCGCGCTGCACATCCAGGTGGCGCCGGAAATGCCCCGGGCGATGGGGCTAGGCGGCTCGGCGGCGTTGGCGGTGGCGGTGATCCGCGCACTGGACCGGCACTGCGCGCTGGGCCTCGACGACGCCAGCGTCTGCGCGCTGGCCTTCGAGTGCGAGAAGATTGCCCACGGCACGCCCTCGGGCGTCGACAACACGGTCGCCACCCACGGCCAGGCGCTGCTGTACCGGCGTGGCGAGCCGGCGACGATCCGCCCGCTTGCGCTGAAGCAGCCGCTGCCGCTGGTGATCGGCCTGAGCGGCAGCGAGAGCCTGACCGCCAGGATGGTGGCGCGCGTGCGCCAGGCGTGGCTGCAGCATCCGGCGCGATACGAACGCATCTTCGACGAGATCGACGTGCTGACCCGGCACGCGCTCGATGCGCTGGAAGCGCACGACCTGGGCGAGCTCGGCGAGCTGATGAACATCTGCCAGGGCCAGCTGAACGCGCTGCAGGTGTCCAGCCCGGAGATCGAGGAACTGGTCCAGCTGGCGCGCGAGCACGGCGCCCTGGGCGCCAAGTTGACCGGCGGCGGCGGTGGCGGCGCGGTGATCGCGCTGTGCCCCGACAACGGCGCGCGCGTGGCCCGGGCGATGCGCGATGCCGGCTACCAGGCGCTGGAGGTGTGCTTTGGCTGACGCGTCGCTACGCCACCCCACGGTCTCCTCCGAAGCCGAGCAACTGATCCTGGTCGACGCCGACGATCGCGCGGTCGGCTACGCCAGCAAGGCGGCCGCCCACGACGGCCGCGGCCAGCGCCATCGCGCCTTCTCGCTGTTCATCTTCAACGGGCACGGCGAGCTGCTGTTGCAGCAGCGCAGCAGCGGCAAGCGGTTGTGGCCCGGTTACTGGGCCAACAGCTGCTGCAGCCACCCGCGCCAGGGGGAAAGCATGGAGCAGGCCACCGAACGGCGCCTGCAGCAGGAACTGGGCATGCGCTGCCCGCTGCGCTACCTGTTCAAGTTCGAATACCAGGCCGATTACCGCGGGCTCGGCGCCGAACACGAATTGTGCTGGGTCTACGCCGGCACCTGCACGCAGCCGGTACGCGCCAATGCCACGGAGGTCGAGGCCTGGCGCTTCGTCGCGCCGGCCGCACTCGATCGCGAGATCGCCCGCTACCCGGAGCACTTCACGCCATGGCTGAAGCTCGAGTGGGCGCAACTGCGCCGCGACCCGGCACTGGCGGCCTGCCTCAGCCCCCCAGCGGGTGGCTGATTTTCTCCGCCGTCGCGGCATCCGGTCGCGCCACCAGCGCGCCGGTGCGCATCAGGCTCACCGCGTAGTGCCCGCCATCGACCAGCGGCAGGAACGCGCCGCTGCCGTACACGGTGTCGATTTCCGGCACCCAGCGCGGGTACTGCTTTTGCAGGTTGAGCAGGTCGAGCGCGCCGGCTTCGCCGAAGCCGATCACCGTGCGCGGTGCCGCGGCTTCCTGCGCCGGATCGTCGTAGCGGCCGGACAGCCGGTCCAGCCGGTACAGCGGCGGCACGCCGGCCAGCAGCGCGGGCAGTTTCCACTTCAGCACGAGTGCCTCGATGCGCCAGGCGTCGCCGGCCAGCTGCAGCTGGCGGGTGCTGCCATCGGGCCAGCTGAGGGTGAGCGCCCAGCGCTGCGGCGACAGGATGCGCGCGTCGATCTCGACCACCGGCGCTTCTTCGCCGAGCAGTCGATAGCCGCGCAGGGCGAGTCCGGCACCAGCCAGCAGCAGGGTCAGCGCGAAGCAGGCCACGCACAGCAGCGCACGCCAGCTGGCGGCCAGATGCCGGCCGTCGTGCAGGCGCTGACGCAGGACCACCAGCTGCAGCAGGGTGATCAATGCAAACACCGCCGCCAGCACCAGCAGCACGGTCATCGGCATGCGCAGCAGCGCGCTCCAGTCCATCGTCATCACCTCGTTGCCGCGTCGTGCACTTCGTATGCGCATCATAACGGGCGATGCCGCGGCCGACCCGTCGCGCCTCGCTATACTGCCTCCGTCTTCAGGAATCCCGACCATGCGCCGATCCTTCTTGCTGCTGCCGTTCTGCTTCGCCGTCGCCACGCTTGCCGGCTGCGGCAACAAGGGGCCGCTGGTGCTGCCGTCGAGTCAACCCGCGGCGGCATCGACCACGGTGAAACCGGCGGTGCCTGCGGTGCCGGCCAGCGTCGGTGACCCGGCGGCCGGCCAGCACTGAGCGGCGGCCGTCCATGCAATTGCGCTTCTGGAAGATGCACGGCATCGGCAACGACTTCGTCGTGCTGGATTGCCGCCACGGTGGCTTTCCGCTGGACGCGGCACAGATCCGTGCGTTGGCCGACCGCCACACCGGGGTGGGCTTCGACCAGCTGCTGAGCATCGAGCCGGCGCGCAACACGGCCTGCGCGTTCTACTACGGCATCTGGAACGCCGACGGTTCGCCGTCCGGCCAGTGTGGCAACGGCGTGCGCTGCGTGGCGGCGTGGCTGCATCGTGCCGGTGCGCTGGCGATCGGCCAGGACGTGATGATCGAGAGCCCGTCCGGCCCGGTGACGGTACGCCCGCTCGGCGCCAACGAGGTCACCGTGGACATGGGCGAGCCGGTGTTCGAACCCGTACGGATTCCGTTCGCGGCCGACGCCGTGGCCAACCGCTACGCGATCGACCTGGCCGGCGAGACGCTGGACATCGGCGCGGTATCGATGGGCAACCCGCACGCGGTGGTCACGGTGGACGACCTCGCCGATCCCGCGCTGCAGCGGCTCGGCCCGCTGCTGACGAAGCATCCGCGCTTCGCGCAGGGCGCCAACGCCGGCTTCGTGCAGCGGCTGGACCGCGGCCACTTGCGCCTGCGCGTGCATGAACGCGGCGCCGGCTGGACCCTGGCCTGCGGCACCGGCGCCTGCGCCGCGATGGCGGTGCTGCACCGGCGTGGCGAGGTCGACGACGCGGTGGCGGTCGAGCTGCCCGGCGGCACGCTGCGCATCGACTGGACCGGCCCCGGCCACCCGCTGTGGATGACCGGCCCGGCCGCGTTCGCGTTCGAGGGTGAGTGGCCGGTGCCGGCGGCCACCGCCTGACGCGGCGGTTGAAGCGCGCCCGCGTCCATCGCACACTCCGGCCGGATGGCGCGCTTCCTTCGCGCGCTACGCAACGCTTCGAGGATTCCCGCGCATGACTGCCACCCTGCTTGATGACGCCACCCAGGCCCGCGTGGTGGCCGCCTACCTGAAGCGCCATCCGGAGTTCCTCAGCGAATACCCGGAGCTGGCCGCCAGGCTGACCATGCCACGCGGGCAGGGTGCGGTGTCGTCGCTCGCGGTGTACCAGTTGCAGAGCCTGCGCGACAAGAACGCTGAACTCGAACGCCAGCTGGCCGAGCTGATCGCGATCGCCGCCGAGAACGAGAAGCTGATGGAGCGCGTGCACGCACTCACCGTGGCGCTGCTGCGCGCGAACACGATGGAGGTCACCGCACGCACGGTGGTAGCCAAGCTCAGCGCGGATTTCCACACCGAGCAGGTGCGCCTGCTGCTGTTCGGCGACGAGCCGCGGCTGCCCCGTGCGGACTGGCTGCAGCAGGTTCCCGGCGGCGCCGCCGCACTGCCTGAGCTCAGCGAGTTCCTGCAGAAGAACGAGCCGGTTTCCGGCCGCCTGTCCGCCGAGAAGCTCGAACGGCTGTTCGGCGTCGACGCCGGACAGATCCGCTCGGTCGCGATGATGCGCCTGGGCGACTGCGGCATCCTGGCGATCGGCAGCGCCAACCCGGACCGTTTCCAGCCCGGCATGGGCACGCTGTTCCTGAAGATGATCTCGGCCACCATCACCGCCGCGCTGGCGCGTTCGCGGGACATTTCCTGAGCCGTCGATGACGCCCGCACAACAGGTCGAGCAGTGGCTGGCCCGCCTCGCCGGCGAGCGGCATGCCTCGCCGCACACGCTGGCCGGCTACCGCCGCGACCTGGCCAAGCTGCTGCGCTTCATGCAGCAACAGCAGCTGACCGCGTTCGATGCGCTGGATGCGAACCGGATGCGCAGCTTCATCGCCGGCGAGCATCGCGCCGGCCTGGCGCCGAAGAGCCTGCAGCGCCTGCTGTCCTCCTGCCGCAGCCTGTTCCGCCAGCTCACCCGCGAAGGCCGGCTGGCGAATGATCCGCTGCTCGGCGTACGCGGCCCGAAGGTGCGCCGCAAGCTGCCGCAGGTGCTCGACGTGGACGAAGCCACCGCCCTGGTCGAGACCGACAACGGCGGCCAGCTTGCCATGCGCGATCGCGCGATGCTGGAGCTGTTCTATTCCAGCGGGCTGCGCCTGTCCGAACTGGTCGGCCTGCACTGGCTCGACCTCAACCTCGACGACGGCGAGGTACGCGTGCTCGGCAAAGGCAGCAAGACCCGCATCGTGCCGGTCGGCCGCCACGCCGTCGCCGCGCTGCGCGCGCTCGGCGCGGCCGAGGGCATGCCGGCGGACGGCCCGGTATTCCGCGGCCGCGGCGGTGCGCCGATCAACCCGCGCACGGTGCAGCTGCGCATGAACAAGCTGGCACTGCAGCAGGGCATCCCGAAGCACATCCACCCGCACCTGCTGCGCCACACCTTCGCCAGCCACATGCTGGAGTCCTCCGGTGACCTGCGCGCGGTGCAGGAGCTGCTCGGTCATGCCGACATCGCCACTACGCAGATCTACACCCACCTGGATTTCCAGCACCTGGCGAAGGTCTACGACGCGGCCCACCCACGCGCCAAGCGCAAACCCTGACGCGCGCTGCTTCCTCCCCTGCAAAGCAGGGAATGGCTGGGGAGGGATGCTCTCGATCTTCCTGCCAACCCGAGCAACCCCCTCACCTGAAGGTCGCCAACCCCTCTTGCGCGCAGGGGAAGGAACCAAGGCGCCCGCTCCGACATTGAAGCCCCGGCAATTCGGCCCCATCTCGTTCGCTCAACCACGGAGCTTCGTATGGAATCCTTTCACGCCACCACCATCGTCTGCGTGCGCCGCGAAGGCCGCGTCGTGATCGGCAGCGACGGCCAGGTCACGCTGGGCAACACGGTGATGAAGGGCAACGCGCGCAAGGTGCGCCGGCTGGGCAAGACAGGCGAGGTGGTGGCCGGGTTCGCCGGTGCCACTGCCGATGCGTTCACTCTGTTCGAGCTGTTCGAGCAGAAGCTCGAGAGACACAACAACAACCTCACCCGTGCCGCGGTGGAGATGGCCAAGGAATGGCGCACCGACCGCCGCTTCGGCCGGCTTGAGGCGATGCTGGCGGTGGCCGACCGGGAAACTTCGCTGCTCATCTCCGGCAACGGCGACGTGGTGGAACCCGAGCACGGCCTGATCGCGATCGGCTCCGGCGGCCCGTTCGCCCAGTCTGCCGCGATGGCCCTGCTCGAGAATACCGATCTGGACGCACGCACGATCGTCGGGAAGGCGCTGAAGATCGCCGGCGACATCTGCATCTATACCAACCACAACGTGTCGATCGAAGAACTGTAAGCCGCCTCGAACCCACATCGTCATTCCGGCGAAAGCCGGAATCCAGCGTCTATCACGGCAACGACACTGGATCCCGGCTTTCGCCGGGATGACGGCTGAAAAACCTCTTTCCGGTGATCTCATGTCTGAATTGACCCCCCGCGAAATCGTCAACGAACTCGACCGCTACATCATCGGCCAGCACGACGCCAAGCGCGCGGTGGCGGTGGCGCTGCGCAGCCGCTGGCGACGCATGCAGTTGCCGGCAGAGATGCGCAACGAAGTCACCCCGAAGAACATCCTGATGATCGGCCCCACCGGCGTGGGCAAGACCGAGATCGCGCGGCGCCTGGCCACGCTGGCCAACGCGCCGTTCGTGAAGGTCGAGGCAACCAAGTTCACCGAGGTGGGCTACGTGGGCAAGGACGTGGAGTCGATCATCCGCGACCTCGCCGACGTGGCCTACAAGCTGACCCGCGAGCAGGCGGCCAAGCGCGTGCGCAGCCAGGCCGAGGACCGCGCCGAGGACCGCATCCTCGATGCGCTGCTGCCGCGCCGGCAGACGCCGACCGACTGGAGCCACGACGCCGCGCCGACGACCGACAGCGACACCCGCCAGAAGCTGCGCAAGCAGTTGCGCGAGGGCGCGCTGGACGAGCGCGAGATCGAGCTGGATTTCGCCATGAACGTGGGCGTGGAGATCATGTCGCCGCCGGGCATGGAGGAGATGGGCGCGCAGCTGCGCCAGATGTTCCAGAACATCGGCGGCGCCAGGACGCAGAGCCGCAAGCTGGCGATCAAGCTGGCGCGGCCGCTGTTGATCGACGAGGAGGCCGGCAAGCTGCTCAACGACGAGGAAGTGCGCGCGCAGGCGGTGGAGGCGGCCGAGCAGAACGGCATCGTGTTCATCGATGAGATCGACAAGGTGGCCCAGCGCTCCGACCACGGCCACGCCGGAGTCAGCCGCGAGGGCGTGCAGCGCGACCTGCTGCCGCTGGTGGAAGGCTCCACCGTAGCGACCAAGTACGGCCCGCTGAAGACCGACCACATGCTGTTCATCGCCTCCGGCGCGTTCTCGCTGGCCAAGCCGTCGGACCTGATCCCCGAACTGCAGGGCCGCCTGCCGATCCGGGTGGAGTTGAGCGCACTGTCGGTGGATGACTTCAAGCGCATCCTGCGCGAGCCGCACAACGCGCTGACCAAGCAGTACGTGGCCCTGCTCGGCACCGAGGGCGTCACCATCGAGTTCACCGACTCGGGCATCGACCGGCTGGCCGAGGTCGCGTTCCAGGTGAACGAGCGCACCGAGAACATCGGCGCCCGCCGCCTGCATACCGTGATGGAGCGCCTGCTGGAGAAGATTTCCTATGAGGCTGCGGACAAATCCGGCGAAAAGTATCTCATCGACGCCGAACATGTGGACAAAAGCCTGGGCGGCCTGGCCAAGGACGAAGACCTCAGCCGCTACATCCTCTGAACAAGCGGGTCAGGTCGATCTGCTAAAATGGGCATTGTGAACAACGTTATTGAACTGAAGAACACCGGCCAGCGCGCCCAGTTGCGCGAGGCGCAACAGAAGCAGACGCTGGTGCGGTTGTGGCGCGAGGAGCTTGAGCACGGCAGCTTCTGCGGCTACGTGGGCGGGGTGGGGCGCGAATTCTTCCTGCTCTGGGTGGTCGGCGACGGCATCAGCTACGACGGCATGTACGTGATGCGCCACCGTGACGTCACCGAACTGGAAGCCCCGGACAAGCACCACGCCTTCATGCAGAAGGCGCTGGCGCTGAAGCAGATCCTGCCGCGCATGCCGCGCGGCTTCCCGCTGGACAACATCCGCGAGGTCATCCAGGCCGCCGGTGCGCAGGCGCCGGTGATCGGCGTGCACGTGGACAGCGAGGACGAATCCGAGGTCTGCTACATCGGCCGTCTGATCGACGTCGAGGAAGACGGCTTCAACCTGCAGGAACTCAGCCCCGACGCGGAGTGGATGCGCGAGCCTTCGTTCTTCGCCTGGGACGAGGTCTCCACCGTCAGCCTCGAGGACAGCTACGCGCAGTCGCTGCTCGCCGTGGCCGGCCCCGCGCCTGCCCTGGTGCCCGGCGGCGACACCGGCTTCGGCCGTGCGCCGTCGCCCTGACTGAGCTCTGCTCCCTCCGCTGCAACGCAGGGGAGGGTC
>NZ_AJXW01000095.1 GCF_000264375.1 Rhodanobacter thiooxydans LCS2 | reverse complement strand
AGGGGAGGGTCGGGGTGGGGTCGCTCTTCGCTCTCTCTTCCGCGAAACCATCGCGGCTGCAGCCGCGCCTGCCAGCCACAGCGGTTAAGCTCTCCGCCTCGATCGTGAAACCGGAGCAGGGGAGCAAAAAATGACGCGCATCGTCGTCGTGGGCAGCATCAACATGGACCTGGTCACCCAGGCACCGCGCTTCGTCGGCCCCGGCGAGACCATCCTGGGCGACCGCTTCCTTACCGTGCCCGGTGGCAAGGGCGCCAACCAGGCCGTGGCTGCGGCGCGGCTGGGTGCCGAGGTGGCGCTGATCGGCGCGCTCGGCCGTGACGCCTTCGGCGACCAGCTGCATGCCGGCCTCGCCGCCGAGCGTGTCGGCCTGGATCACGTCACGCGTCTCGACGGCAGCGCCAGCGGCACCGCCTCGATCACCGTCGCCGGCGGCGAGAACCAGATCATCGTGGTGCCCGCCGCGAACGCCCGCGTCGCGCCGGCGCAGGTCGAGGCAGCGCAGTCGCTGATCGGGCGCGCCGATGCCGTGCTGGTGCAGATGGAGATCCCGCTGGAAACGGTGGAAGCCACGGTGCGCTTGGGCCACCGCCTCGGCGTGCCGGTGATCCTCAACCCCGCCCCCGCACAGAAGCTGCCGATTGACTGGCTGCAACTGGCCCGCTACGTCACCCCGAACCAGCACGAACTGGCCATCCTGCTCGGCGCCGATCTGCACGAGGATTTCCGTGATCTGATGCGGCGCTCGCCCTGTCCCGTGGTACTCACCCGCGGCGGCGAAGGTGCGTGGTACGGCGACGGGGGCGATCCCGTCCATCAGCACGGCTTCAGCGTCGAGGTGGTCGACAGCACCGGCGCCGGCGACACCTTCAACGCCGCGCTGGCGGTGTTCCTGAAGGACGGCCTGCCCGAGGCCGTGCGCAAGGCCTGCGCCGCCGCCGCACTGTCGGTCACCCGGCTCGGCGCACAGGGCGGCATGCCCAGCCTGGGTGAAGTGGATGCCTTCCTCAGGCAGGCCGGTTGATCACTTGCCGATGCAGAAGCTGGAGAAGATGGCCCCGAGCAGATCGTCGCTGGTATAGGCGCCGGTGATCTCGCCCAGCGCGTGCTGGGCCTGGCGCAGGTCCTCGGCGGCGAGTTCGCCGGCGCGGCTGGTGGCGAGCACGGTGGCAGCGTGGTCGAGATGGGCGCGCACGTCTTCCAGTGCGATCACATGGCGGCGGCGCGCGCTGAAGGCGCCTTCGCCGACGCTGGCACCGGCAAGTTGCTTCAAATGTTCGCGCACGGCGTCCAGGCCTTCGCCGGTTTTCGCCGAGGCCCACAGCCAGCGGATGCCGTCGCGGATCTCCGTGTGCGGCGTGGCGTGGGCGAGGTCGATCTTGTTGATGAGCACGAGGCGTTCGGCGCCGGCGGGCAGGGCGTCGAGCAGGGCGAGGTCGGCGCCGGCGTGGACCGCATCGGTGACCAGCAGCGCGGCGTCAGCACGGGCGAGCTCCCCATGCGCGCGGCGCACGCCCTCGCGTTCGACTTCGTCTTGTGTCTCGCGCAGGCCGGCGGTGTCGGCCAGTTCCAGCGCGACGCCGTCGAGGCTGAGGTTTTCGCGCAACACGTCGCGGGTGGTGCCGGGAATCGCGGTAACGATGGCCCGCTCGCAGCCGGCGAGCGCGTTGAGCAGGCTGGACTTGCCGGCATTGGGACGACCCACGATGACGACCTTGAAGCCGTCGTTCAGGCGCACGCCGCGTTGTGCTTCGCGCAGCAGCCCGGTCAGTTCGGCGCGCAGGTTGTCGAGTTGCGCGGTGACGGCCGGGTCGGCGAGGAAGTCGATTTCCTCTTCGGGGAAGTCGATCGCCGCCTCGATATGCACGCGCAGCGCGATCAGCGCCTGCAGCAAGGCATCGACCTTGCGCGAGAACACGCCTTCCATCGACCGCAGCGCGGCGCGCGCGCCGGCCTGCGAGCGGGCGGCGATGAGGTCGGCAACGGCTTCGGCCTGGGCCAGGTCGAGCTTGCCGTTCAGGAACGCGCGCTCGGTGAATTCGCCGGGACGCGCCAGCTGCGCACCGAGTTCGCACACGCGGCGCAGCAGCGCATCGAGCAGCACGGCGCTGCCGTGGCCCTGCAGTTCCAGCACGTGCTCGCCGGTGTACGACGCCGGGGCGGGGAAATGCAGCAGCAGGCCGCGGTCGATCAGCTCGCCAGCGCCATCGCGGAATGCGGCGAAGTGCGCATGGCGCGGCTGCGGCGCACGGCCGAGCAGGGCCTGCGCAATCGCCGGTGCCGCCGGCCCGGAGACGCGCAGCACGCCCACGCCGGCGGCGCCCGGTGCACTGGCGATGGCGGCGATGGTGTCGGTGTTACGACTCATGCGTGGCAGGTTAAACGAAGACGGCCGCGACGGTTGCCCGGCACGGCCGCTTTATTGAGGAGTGCGGCCAGGGATGGCCCCGTTTGATCTTCGCGATCAGGGACGATCGCAAAAGCAATGGCCAGGCATCAGGCGGCCTTCGGCGCCGCCGTGTCCTCGCGGTCGACGTGGTGGGTGATCCACCACTGCTGGCCAAGGCCGACGATGCCGTTGACGGCGTAGTACAGGCACAGGCCGGCAGGGAAGAAGGCGAACATCACGGTGAACAGCAGCGGCATCACCTTCATCATCTTCGCCTGGGTCGGGTCCATGCCCGCGGCGACGGGGTTCAGCCACTGCGTGCCCAGCATCACCAGCGCGTAGATGATCGGCAGGATGTAGAACGGATCGGGCGCGCTCAGGTCGGGAATCCACAGGAACGGCGCATGGCGCAGTTCCAGGCTGTACTCGAGCACGAAGAACAGGCCGTAGAAGACCGGGAGAGTGATCAGCACCGGCAGGCAGCCGCCCATCGGGTTGACCTTCTCCTTCTTGTACAGCTCCATCATCGCCATCTGCATCTTCTGCTTGTCGTCGCCGTAGCGCTCCTTGAGCGCCTGCACGCGCGGCTGCAGCTTGCGCATGCGGGCGCTGGAGCGGTACTGGATGGCGGTGAGCTTCCAGCTCAGGCCCTTGATCAGCAGCACCAGCAGGATGATCGCCACGCCCCAGTTCTTGGTGATGGCGTGGAACTGCGACAGCACCCAGTGCATCGGCACGGCGATGATCTTGAACATGCCGTAGTCGATGGTGAGGTCCAGCCCCGGCGCCACCGCGTCCATGGTGCCCTGCTTGTTCGGGCCGACGTACAGGCGCGACTGGCTGGTCAGGCTCTGTCCCGGCGCCACGCTGAGCGCGGGGCCGACGGTGCGGATCAGGTAGCGCGGGTGCGCGCTGTCCGGGTTGATGGTCTGGGTGATGTACTGCTCGGTCTGGCCGGCCGGCGGGATCCAGGCGGTGACGAAATACAGCTTCAGCATCGCCGCCCAGCCGCCTTTGATCGAGGCGTTGAGCTGGTCCTTCGGTTCGGCGAAGTCCTTGAACGGCAGCTTCTCGAACTTCTCGCCGGTATACCAGGCGGCGCCCTGGAAGCTGCGCGTCTCGGGGTTGGTGTAATTCGACAGCCAGCTGCCGGCCTTCGGCGGCTCGACCCGCAACAGCTGCTGGTAGGCGTTGCCCTGCCACGTGGTGGCGGTGCCGTTGTCGATGCGCTGGCTGACGCCGATCACGTAGCTGCCGCGCTTGAACGTGTAGGTCTTGGTGACCTTGAGGCCGGCGGCATCCTGCCAGGTGAGGTCGACCTTCAGCTCGTCCTGGCCGTCGGCCAGCGCGTAGGCGGTCTTCTCGGCGTGGAACAGCGCCAAGTGGTTCGGCTGGTCCCCCGACGCGGTGTCGCTGCTGCTGACCAGGCCATTCTGGGCCACCGCATAGTGCGCCTCGTCGCTGGACAGCAACACGGTCGGTGGCGGGTTCGGCGCCTTGTGCGTGCGCGGCGTTTGCGGGTAGGCCAGCAGGTCGGCATGCACCAGGCTGCCGCCGCGGGGATCGACACTCAGCTTCAAGACGTCGGTGGTGACGGTGACCAGCTGCGCGGTCGCCGGTGCGGCATCGCCGGCGATCGCCGGAGTCGGCGCGGTGGCAGCGGCGGCGCTCGGGATCGCGCCGGGCACGCTGCCGTCGGCCGACGGGACCGCCGCGCTGGCCGCATTGGCCGCGCTGGCGACTTCGGCCGGCGGCGGCGGTGCGTAATCCTTCTCCCAGGCCAGGAACAGGAAATAGGCCACGGCCAGCAGGGCGAACATGAGGAAGGTGCGCGTTTGATTCATCGCGTAGCAGATCCGGGTAACGCCACGACACTTGTCAACGCCGCGGAGACAGGAAGGAAAAGGTCAGCGTTCGATTGTGCGGGTGTCGCCGGCGGGCTTCAATGGCCTGGACGTCGCGGCATGGCCGGCCTGCAGTTTTTTCCACAGGCCGTCGAGTTCGGCCAGCAGCTGCGGTCCGGCTACGCCGGCGGCCTGTTCGCGCGCCATCACCATCATGTCGACCGCCGGCAGTTGGTGGCGCACGCGCCGGAACGATTCGCGCAGCAGGCGCTTGATCCGGTTGCGTTCGACCGCGCGCCTGGAGACGCGCTTGGAGATCGCCAGGCCGAGCCGGGCATGGCCGAGGTCGTTGTCGCGGTAGCGCATATGAAAACAGCGGCCGCCTGCGCGTCCGCTGCTGGTTCGCAAGGCGGCGAAGTCCCCCGGCCGACGTAACCGCGCTTCGCGCGGCAGTCCGGCGTTGGCCATGACGCTCGTGCCGATTACGGGATCAGGCGCTTGCGGCCCTTGGCGCGACGGGCGCTGAGGACTTTGCGGCCGTCGGCGGTGGCCATACGGGCACGGAAACCGTGCGTGCGTGCGCGCTTGAGCTTGCTGGGCTGGAAGGTCCGCTTCATGGGTTGCTCCGAAGGGAATGTGGATAAAAAGGTTGGAAAGTATGTGGGGTAGCCGTTGCCGCTGTCAAATGGCCGTGGTCGGTACCCTGTGGATACCGGTGTGGATATGTGGCGGCCGAGGGTGCGGGGGAGGCTGCTAGACTAGCCCATCACCCCGCGCGCAAGCGCTCCGAAGCTGTGGTTGATTTTATCCATGAGTGATCTGTGGCGGCGCTGCCTTGAGCGCCTCGAAGGCGAGCTGAGCGCCGAAGACCTGCATACCTGGCTGATGCCGCTGCAGGCGCGCGAAGATGCCAACGGCCTGCAGCTGTTTGCGCCCAACTCCTACACCCTGGACACCGTGCGCGGGCGCTACCTGGGACAGATCGAGGCGATGCTGCTGCAGCTTGCCGGCAAACCGTGCCCGGTGCGGCTGGAGGTCGGCTCCAGCACGGCGCGGCCGGCCGCGCCGGCCAAGACGGCGGCGGCACCCCGGGTCGCTACGACCCCGACGGCACCCGCGTTCAACCACAACCTGGACCCGCACTACACCTTCGAGACCTTTGTCGAGGGCAAGTCCAACCAGCTCGGCAAGGCCGCCGCCATGCAGGTGGCCACCAACCCCGGTCGCGCCTACAACCCGCTGCTGCTGTACGGCGGCACCGGCCTGGGCAAAACCCACCTGATGCACGCGGCCGGCAACCTGATGCGCGAGCGCAACCCGGACTGCAAGGTGTTGTACCTGCGCTCGGAGCAGTTCGTCGGCTCGATGATCGAGGCGCTGCGCGCCAAGAGCATGGACCAGTTCAAGCTGCGCTTCCGCTCGGTGGACGCGCTCTTGATCGACGACATCCAGTTCTTCGCCGGCAAGGACACCACGCAGGAAGAGTTCTTCCACACCTTCAATGCGCTGTTCGAGTCCAAGCAGCAGATCATCCTCACCTGCGACCGCTACCCGAAGGAAGTGGACAAGCTGGAGCCGCGACTGAAGTCGCGCCTGGGCTGGGGCCTGTCGGTGGCGATCGAGCCGCCGGATTTCGAGACGCGCGCGGCGATCCTGCTGGCCAAGGCGCACGACAAGGGCGTGGCGGTGGACGAGCACGTGGCGATGCTGCTGGCCAAGCGCATCCGCTCCAACGTGCGCGACCTCGAGGGCGCGCTGAACACGCTGGCGGCGCGGGCCAACTTCTACGGCAAGCCGATCACCACCGACTTCGCCGAGGAGACCCTGCGCGACCTGCTGGCCACGCACGCACAGGCGGTCACCATCGCCAACATCCAGAAGATCACCGCCGAGTACTTCAACGTGCGTCTGCAGGATCTGCTGTCCAAACGGCGCGTGCGCTCGCTGGCGCGGCCGCGGCAGATCGCCATGACGCTGTCCAAGGAACTTACCGAGCACAGCCTGCCGGAGATCGGCGAGGCATTCGGCGGGCGCGACCACACCACGGTGATGCACGCCTGCAAGACGATCCGCAAATTCATCGAGACCGACGCGCGCATGCGCCAGGACTGGGAACAATTGATCCGCACGCTGACCGGTTGAGCAGGTGACGGCCGGCGAAGATTATGGATAAGCGAGGGCTCAAGCTGTGGATAATGGGTGGATGGATCCAGCGCTGAAGTTATCCACAAATCGCCCACCGCCATACAGCCCGTTCAAGCACACCCATAAACTCATCCAGTTTGTTGATTTACCGAATGAATTTCGGTTATGAAAGTTACCCACCGAACCAGCAACAACCACCAACTTCTTTTAAAGACAGAACAGCAGGCATAGGGGAAGCACAGTCATGCAATTCAGCATCCAACGAGAAGCTCTGCTCAAGCCGCTGCAGCAGGTGGTTGGTGTGGTTGAACGCCGCCAGACGCTGCCGGTGCTGGCCAACCTGCTGGTCAAGGTCGGCGCCGGCAAACTGTCGCTGACCGGAACCGACCTGGAAGTGGAGATGGTGGCCACGGCCGAGGCAGAGAAGCTGGTCGATGGCGAAGTCACCATTCCTGCCCGCAAGCTGTTCGATATCGTACGCGCCCTGCCCGACGGCGCGCGGATCGACCTCAAGCTCAACGGCGATCGCGTGGCGCTGAACGCCGGACGCAGTCGCTTCACGCTGACGACCCTGCCGGCCAGCGAGTTCCCCACCGTCGACGAGATCGAGCTGGTGGAAAAGGTCAGCCTGCCGGAAGAAGCCTTGCGCGACCTGATGGAACGCACGGCCTTCGCCATGGCGAACCAGGACGTGCGCTACTACCTGAACGGCATGCTGCTGGATCTGCAGGAGCACACCCTGCGCTGCGTGGCCACGGATGGCCACCGGCTGGCGATGAAGGAAACCGGTTTGCAGAACTCGGTGAGCACGCGCCGACAGATCATCATCCCGCGCAAGGGCGTCAACGAGCTGGTGGGCCTGCTGGAAACCGGCGATGGCCAGGTCGAGCTGGAGTTCGGCCGCAACCACCTGCGCGTGCGCCGTGGCGACGTGGTGTTCACCTCCAAGCTGATCGACGGGCGCTTCCCCGACTACGAGGCGGTGATCCCGCTGGGCGCGGACAAGACCGCCACGATCGATCGCGAGGTGCTGCGTGGCGCGCTGCAGCGCGCCGCGATCCTGTCCAACGAGAAGTACCGCGGCGTGCGGCTGGAACTGTCGCCAGGCAAGCTACGCATCGTGGCGCACAACCCGGAGCAGGAAGAGGCGGTGGAGGAGGTCGAAGCCGACACCCATGTCTCCGACCTGGCGGTGGGTTTCAACGTGGGCTACCTGCTCGACGCGCTGGCCGCGCTGCGGGGCGAACGGGCCCGGCTCAGCCTGCGCGACGCGCAGTCGAGCTGCCTGGTGCAGGAACACGACAGTGAGCAGGCCCGCCACGTGATCATGCCGTTGCGGCTCTGACGGCCAGCGCATGGCGCTCGCCACACGCGGCAAGGGCAGACAACGCCGGGGCTCCCGCCAGGGACTCCGGCGTTGCCGTTTAAGGGTATTTCCCGCATGAGGCTGGAGCAGCTTCGCGTGCGCGGCCTGCGCTGCCTCACTGAGGTCGGCGTGGCGCTGGATCCGGGTGTCAACGTCTTCGTCGGTGCCAACGGCGCCGGCAAGACCAGCGTGCTGGAGGCGGCATTCCTGCTTTCGCATGCACGCTCCTTCCGCAGTGGCGCGAAGGAGGCGCTGCTGCAACGAGGCGCCTCGCAGCTATCGATCTTTGCGGAATTGCGCCATGCCGACGAGCGGGTGTGCCGGCTCGGCCTGGGGCGGGGTGGCGTGCGCTGGGAGGCAAAGCTGGATGGTGCCAGCGTGGCGCTGGGGCAGCTGGTCGGCGAATGCGCGGTGGTCTGTTTTGAGCCTGGATCGCATGGCTTGATTGCCGGTGCGGCGGAGGAACGGCGGCGGTATCTGGATTGGGGCGTGTTCCACGTGGAACATGGCTTTCTGTCCACCTGGCGCCGCTACCAGCGTGCGCTGAAACAGCGCAACAGCCTGTTGCGAGCCCCCTCACCGCCAGCGGACGAGCTGTTTGCGCCGTGGGAGGCGGAACTGGCCCAGGCCGCCGAGCAGATCGACCGGCAGCGGTACAGCTACCTGGACCGGTTGCGCCCGAAGCTGCGGGACGGCCTCGCCGGCTTGTTGCCGGAACTGGGTACGTTCGAGCTGCGCTACCGACGCGGTTGGTCCGATGAGCTGGACCTGGCCCGGCAGTTGCGCGAACAGCGGGGCAAGGATATCGCTCGCGGGCACACCACCCTTGGCGCACATCGGGCGGACTGGGCGCTCACGTTCGAACAGGCGCCATTGCGCGAGCATCTGTCCCGCGGGCAGGAGAAGCTTACTGCGCTGGCTTGCCTGCTGGCCCAGGCCAAACTGTATGCGGAGCAGCGTGGTGAATGGCCGATCGTCTGCCTCGACGACCTCGCCTCGGAGCTGGACCTGGCCCATCAAACCGCGGTGGTGTCTTTGCTGCTGGCGGCGGACGCCCAGGTGCTGCTGACCGGCACCGAGTTGCCGGCCGCGCTGCAAGGGTTGCCCGCCCGGGTGTTCCACGTGGAACAAGGCGAGCTGACGCGCCTGCTATAATTGAAAGGTTGCATCTCCCGCGGATTGCATAACCCTGTCCGGCCATTCACGGCGCCGAGTCGGGCGGGTCGCTGGCGCCAGGAAACGGTCAACGCATGAACGAACCCAGCAACGAATCGCACTACGACTCCAGCAACATCAAGGTGCTGAAGGGCCTGGAAGCGGTGCGCAAGCGCCCGGGCATGTACATCGGCGACACCGATGACGGTACCGGCCTGCACCACATGGTGTTCGAAGTGGTCGACAACTCGATCGACGAGGCGCTGGCCGGCTACTGCGACAAGGTGGTGGTCACCATTCTCGACGACGGCTCGGTCAGCGTCAGTGACAACGGCCGCGGCATTCCGGTCGACATGCACCCGGAGGAGCACCGCTCCACCGCCGAAGTGGTGATGACGGTGCTGCATGCCGGCGGCAAGTTCGACGCCAACTCGTACAAGGTGTCCGGTGGCTTGCACGGGGTGGGCGTTTCCGTGGTGAATGCGCTGAGCGATCACCTGTGGCTGACCATTTATCGCGACGGTCATGAGTACCTGCAGGAATACGCGCTCGGCGAGCCACTGTACCCGCTGAAGGAGGTTGGGCCGTCGAACAAGCGCGGTACCACGGTGCGCTTCCTGCCCAGCCCGGCCACCTTCACCAGCAACATCGACTTCCACTACGAGATCCTGGCCAAGCGCCTGCGCGAGCTGGCCTTCCTCAACTCCGGCGTCACCATCGAGCTGAAGGACGAGCGCGGGGAAGGGCGGGCGGACACGTTCGCCTACGAGGGCGGCATCCGCTCGTTCGTGCAGCACCTGGCGCAGATGAAGACCGCGCTGCACCCGAATGTGATCAGCCTCTCTGCCGAGCAGGACGGCATCGTGGTGGAAGTGGCGATGCAGTGGACCGACTCGTACAACGAGGTCATGTTCTGCTTCACCAACAACATCCCGCAGCGTGATGGCGGCACCCATCTCACCGGTTTCCGCGCTGCGCTGACCCGCTCGCTGCAGAACTACATCGAGAAGGAAGGCCTGGCCAAGAACGCCAAGGTCGCGCTGTCCGGCGACGACATGCGCGAAGGCATGATCGCGGTACTGTCGGTGAAGGTGCCTGATCCGAAGTTCTCCTCGCAGACCAAGGACAAGCTGGTTTCCTCCGAGGTGAAGACCGTGGTGGAGCAGGTCGTCAACGAGAAGCTCGGCGAGTTCCTGCTGGAACACCCGAACGAGGCCAAGGCGATCGCCTCCAAGGTGGTCGACGCCGCTCGTGCCCGCGAAGCCGCCCGCAAGGCACGCGAGATGACCCGCCGCAAGGGCGCGCTGGACATCGCCGGCCTGCCCGGCAAGCTGGCCGACTGCCAGGAGAAGGACCCGGCGCTGTGCGAGCTGTTCCTGGTCGAGGGCGATTCCGCCGGTGGCTCGGCCAAGCAGGGCCGCAACCGCAAGACCCAGGCCGTGCTGCCGCTGAAAGGCAAGATCCTGAACGTCGAAAAGGCGCGCTTCGACCGCATGCTGGCCTCGGCCGAAGTCGGCACGCTGATCACCGCGCTTGGCACCGGCATCGGCAAGGACGAGTACAACCCCGACAAGCTGCGCTACCACCGCATCATCCTGATGACTGACGCGGACGTCGACGGCTCGCACATCCGCACCCTGCTGCTGACCTTCTTCTACCGCCAGATGCCCGAGCTGATCGAGCGCGGCCACATCTACATCGGCCTGCCGCCGCTGTACAAGGTGAAGCAGGGCAAGCAGGAGCTGTACATCAAGGACGATGCCGCGCTGAACGACTTCCTGATCTCCAGCGCGGTGGACAACGCCGCGCTGACCTACGCCCCGGATGCGCCGCCGATCACCGGCGAGGCGCTGGAGAAGCTGCTGCGTGGCTACCAGCTCGCGCTCGACCAGATTGCCCGGCTGGCGCATCGTTTCGATGCCGCCGTGCTGAACGTGTTGCTCGAGCACCAGCCGATCACACCCGCGCTGTGGTCCGATCCGGTGGCCATGCAAGCCTGGCTGGATGGCGCCGCGCAGCGGCTCGCGGCCAGCGGCCTGGGCAAGCCGCACTACCGCCTCACGCTGCGCCCGGCCGATGGCGAGCAGCCGGCCGCGATCGAGGTGGTGAAGGAGCAGCACGGGCTCAGCCATACCTGGTTGCTGCCGCAGCCGTTCTTCGCCAGTGCCGAGCTCCGCCCGATCCTGGCGATCAGCCAGCAGATCGCCGGCATGATCCAGCCCGACGCTGTCGTACGTCGCGGCAATGCCTCGCGCGGCGTGCTCAGCTTCCTCGATGCGCGCAACTGGCTGCTGGACGAGGCGAAGAAGGGTCGCAGCATCCAGCGCTTCAAGGGCCTGGGCGAAATGAACCCGGAGCAGCTGTGGGATACCACCGTAAATCCGGACACCCGGCGCATGCTGCAGGTCGGCATCGAGGATGCCATCGCCGCCGACCAGATGTTCTCGATGCTGATGGGCGAGGCGGTCGAACCGCGTCGCGATTTCATTGAGGCGAACGCGCTGAAGGTCGCCAACCTGGACATTTGACGCTCTCTCCGTCGACGCGAAGCTGCCCGCCGTGCCCGCCGCCCGGGACCGGTGGGCTCCGCGGCAGCCGGTGCCGAGCGCCGGCTGCACCGTGCAAATTTGGCATCCCACTGAACGCCACAAGCCAAGTAATTGATTTTTAACGGTCTTTTATGCGGCACTGCAACTTGTTATCGCGTGCCGGGTCGAGTTAGGCTTCGCAATCCCCCGCGTCACTACGACACGCCCGACATCACGAGGATCACCATGAAGCATGCCCGAGGGTTAACCATGCTGGCCGGCGTTGCGCTGCTGCTGGGCGTGGCCAGCAGCCCGGCTCTGGCGCGCAAGAGCGACGACGCCACACCCAAGAAGGAAGCGCTGTATCCGAACGCGACGCGCGCCGAGCCGAAACTCGACCTGACCAGCCCGAAGGACCAGAAGAGCCTCAACGACGGCTTGGACGCCGTCAACGAAGGCGACAAGGCCAAGGCCGAGCAGCTGCTGCAGCCGATCATCGACGGCAGCAAGAGCAAGTATGCCCAGGCGCTCGCCCTGCAGGGCATGGCCAGCCTCCACTACAACGACGGCGACATCAAGGGCGCCATCAGCACGTTGCAGCGCTCGCTGGCGCTCGGCGTGATGCCGAACGACACCTACTTCCAGCTGATGTACATGCTGGCGCAGTTCCAGTTGGCTGACGAGCAGTACCAGCCCGCGCTGGACACGGTCGCCAAGTGGCGCGCCGAAGGCAAGAAGGAAACCGCTGATTCGTACGCGCTCGAAGGCAACGCCTACTATCGGCTCAACAAGTATCCCGAGGCGATTGCCGCGATCACCAAGGCCAAGTCGCTGACCGACAAGCCGCAGCCGACCTGGGACCAGATCCTGATGGCCAGCTACTCCGAATCCGGCCAGGACGACAAGGCAGCGCAGCTGGCCACCAGCCAGCTCAATTCCAATCCGGGCGATCCGAACGCGCTCAACAACGCGGTCGCCGTGCTGATGCAGGCGCACAAGTATCCCGAGGCGATCCAGATGCTGGAGAAGGCCCGCGCCGCCGGCACGCTCACCAAGGACACCCAGTACGTGAACCTGGCCAAGCTGTACCTGATCGCCGGTCAGGAAAGCTCGGATCCGACGCCGAACGCTCTCAAGGCCCAGCAGGTGCTTGAGGACGGCATCGGCAAGGGCATCGTCAAGCCCGACGCGGAAACCTACGTGCTGCTTGGCCAGGCCGCCGAGATCGGCAACAACATCGACAAGGCGATCGGCTACTACAACAAGGCCATTCCGCTGGCCAGCGATGGCGAGGCCGCACTGCGCGCCGGGCGCCTGCTGTTGAGCGAGAACAAGTACAGCCAGGCCAAGGGCCTGGTCCAGCAGGCCCTCGACAAGGGCGTGAAGCACAAGGGCACGGCGTACATGCTGCTGGCCGAGTCCGAACGCGGCTTGAAGAACAAGCCGGCGGCGATCGCCGCGATGAAGAACGCCGCCAAGGATCCGGAGACGGCGGCGAAGGCAAGGGACTGGCTGAAAAAGACCGGCGCCGAATGACCGGTTGAAGCACGCGGCAGGCCACGGGTTGGAATGGACGTCCATATGCTTCACTCCCCGCGGTGCTATACAAATGTCATGTGCTGTTGTACCGTTTCAATCTTTCCCTGCGTCTCCCCAGTGGCAAGTTCCCTCCGGATCCGTCGAGGCATCTGACGATTCCGGGGTCAAGCCCTGCGGCAACGTTCTCCTCTGATCGATCAGCTCCAGACTAGTGACAGATGGCCTCAAGTAACGAAGAAATCGGGCGCGAGCCGTTTAGTTGGAAACGCACCTGGGCACTGGCAGTTGCCATCGGGCTGCATGCGTTTGCCTTCCTGTTGATCGTGGCGCCGATGGCGCCGCCGAATCAGAACCACAAGGAAAAGGAGCGCATCGTCCAGGTGAACTTCATCGAGCCGCCGCCGCCGCCGCCGCCGCCGCCGCCGCCGCCGCCGGAACCGCCGAAGCAGCCGCCGCCGAAGATCATCCAGCAGGTCAAGCCGCCACCGACACCGCCGCCGCCGACACCGCCGCCGGCGGTGGAAGAGGTTTCGGCGAATGCGACCCAGGCAGCACCGCCGGCGCCGCCAGCGCCGCCAGCGCCGCCGCCGGACATCACGGCCAGCTCGGATCTCAGCTACAACAGCCGGCTCCAGCCGAAGTACCCGCCGCAGGCCATCCGTCAGCGGCATGAGGGTACGGTGGTGCTGATGATCCTGGTGGGCGTGGATGGTTCGCCGAAGGACATCAAGATCGACCGCTCCAGCGGTTATCACGAACTCGATCGTGCTGCCATGGATGCCGCACGTCGTTGGCGCTTCAATCCAACGATTCGAAATGGACAAAAAGTTGAAGGGTACGCACGCGTTCCGGTCAACTTCAATCTCAACCAGCTGTAACCGGGTTCGCCCGGTTTACGGTTACAGTTCACGCTTGACTTCCCTAGGGTAGCGTTATGTTCCTACAGACTCCTGATACGACCGGTGCCGCACAGGCCATGGGTGGCAATACCAACGCCGAAGCCATGAAACAGATGGGCTTCGACAACCTGATCCAGAACTTCGACTGGCTCGGCTGGGTCGTCTTCGTGACCCTGGTCGCGATGTCGTTCCTGTCGTGGTACTTCATCATCGCCAACGGCATCCGCAACGCCACGGTGAAGGCCCGCGCCGAAAAGGTCATCAACGGCTTCTGGGGCAACGGCTCCACCCAGGACGCGATCCGCGAACTCGAGGCGCAGCCGCGCAGCGAGCCGTTCTCCAAGATCGCGCTCGACGCCGCTTCGGCGGTCGCCCACCACCAGCAGGCCACGGCGGCAGCCGGCACCACCGGTCGTCTGGCCGAGTCGCTGAGCCGTTCGGAGTTCATCGACCGTGCCCTGCGCCAGGCCGTGGCCCGCGAGAGCCTGCGTCTGGAAGGCGGCATGACCCTGCTCGCCACGGTCGGCTCCGCCGCGCCGTTCGTCGGTCTGCTCGGTACCGTGTGGGGCATCTACCACGCGTTGATCCGCATCGCCGCTTCCGGCAACGCGTCGATGAACGCGGTGGCCGGCCCGGTCGGCGAGGCGCTGATCATGACCGCCTTCGGTCTGTTCGCCGCGATCCCGGCGCTGTTCGCGTACAACTTCTTCAGCCGTTCGAACCGCGTGGTCTACGCCCGCTTCGACGAATTCGCGCACGATCTGCACGACTTCTTCGCCACCGGTTCGCGCGTCGAAAGCCAGAAGTGAGGGATTGACCCATGGCTGTCAGCCTAGGTGGCAATTCCGGCGGTCCGATGTCGGAAATCAACGTCACGCCGCTGGTCGACGTGATGCTGGTTCTGCTGATCATCTTCATGATCACGGCTCCGCTGATGTCGCACTCCATCACGATCGATCTGCCTACGGCCAACCCGAAGACACCGGATTCGGAAATGTCGGTGCCGCCACTGGATCTGGCGGTCAAGCAGGATGGCAGCACGTACTTCAATGACCACCTGGTCACCGAAGCCGAGCTGCGGGCGCAGTTCGCGGTGAGCGCGCAGAGGTCGCCGCAGCCGGAGCTGCAAATCCGCGCGGACAAGAACACCGAGTTCAAGATCGTGAAGAAGATCATCGGCGACGCCAAGGATTCGGGCATGGTGCATGTTGCTTTCATGACTACCGACGCGCCGAAGGAGTAACCAGATGTCCTTCTCTACCAACACCAGTGGACCGATGTCGGAGATCAACGTCACGCCGCTGGTCGACGTGATGCTGGTGCTGCTGATCATCTTCATGATCACGGCACCGGTGCTGGCGCATCGCATCCAGGTCGACCTGCCGCAGCCGAATCCGAATCAGCCGCCGCCGACCAATCCGGCCGAACCGATCCACCTGAAGATCGACCAGGCCGGTGCGCTGTACTGGAACGATATTCCGGTGGACGAGTTGGGCCTGAAGGCGCAGCTCGCGGTGATCAGCCAGCAGTCGCTGAACAACCAGCCGGAGATCCAGATCGCTGCAGCCGACGCGGTGGCCTACGAGCACGTGGCGCGGGTGTTGGCGGCTGCGAAGAGCTACAAGCTGGTCAAGATCGGTTTCACCGAGAACTTCTGATCGGTCGCCGCCACGACAACGTACCCCCCCGCCTTGCGCGGGGGTTTTCTTTTGGGGCGCCGGCGTGCCCGGCTCAGCGCAGGATTTGCAGGTAGTTGCGCACGGTGGTGGCCAGCCCCTCGTACAGCGCCTCGCCGATCAGCGCATGGCCGATGGAAACTTCGGCCAGGCCAGGGATGGCCGCCTTGAACGTGCCCAGGTTGGCCTGGCTGAGGTCGTGCCCGGCGTTCACCGCCAGCCCGGCCTGCTGGGCGCGGCGCGCGGTTTCGGCGCACGCGGCCAGCGCTGCCGCGGGCCGCCCGTCGGCAAACGCCTCGGCATAGGGGCCGGTGTAGATCTCGACGCGCTGCGCGCCGATCGCGGCGGCGAGCTCGAAATCCTGGCTGCCGGCGTCGACGAACAGGCTGACCCGGCAACCCAGCTCGCGCAGCTCGCCGACCAGCGGACGCAGCTGCGCGAGGTCGCGGCGCAGGTCGAAGCCGTGGTCGGAGGTGATCTGGCCATCGCCGTCGGGCACCAGGGTGACCTGGGTGGGCCGCACCTCGCGGGCCAGCGCGACCAGCCCGGGGTAGGCGCCGCGGGCGGCGGCGAACGGGTTGCCCTCGATGTTGTACTCCACCCGCCCGCGCAGCATCGCGGCCAGCGCACGCACGTCGTCGGGATGCACGTGGCGCAGGTCCGGCCGCGGATGCACGGTGATGCCGCCGCAGCCGCTCTCGATGCAGGTCTGCGCGGCGCGGCAGATGTCCGGTTCATGGCCGCCGCGCGAATTGCGCAGCACGGCGATCTTGTTGAGATTGACGCTGAGCAGGGTCATGACGGAAGGACGATCCTCGGCGGTGGGCAATCGATGGGGCGCACGGGCCGGTCGATGGGCCAGAAACAGTGCGCCGATCAGCCGCCGCTGGCAAGCGTGCCGAGGCGGATCCGCCGCTCACCGCCGCGCCAGGCCAGCGCCGCGACCAGGCCGTGGTCGAGCGCCAGTCGCTGCAGTTGCCAGGCGTCGGCGTCGTCGCCCTGCAGCCGCCGCAGCTGCAGCTGCCCCTCCACACTGGCGATGCTGAGCCGATGCAGGCCGTACGCGAGGCCGCGGCCCAGTGCCTTCAGCACCGCTTCCTTGGCGGTCCACAGTTCGAGGAAGGCGACGCTGCGCTCGGCCTCCGGCAGCACCGCCAGTGCCGCCGCCTCCTCGGCGCTGAAGAAGCGGCGGGCGAGTTCTGCGGCGTGCTGGCGCGGGCGCAGGCATTCGAGGTCGATTCCCGGTGCGACGTGCCGGGCCACCGCGACCAGGGCATGGTCGCCGCTGTGCGACCAATTGAAGTCGAGCGAGGGATCCAGCCCGGCGGCGAGCGCGGGGCGGCCATGTTCGCCTTCGCGCAGCAGCACCCGCTCCGCCGTGGTACCAAGGTAGGCGGCCAGCAGTGCGCGCAGCGGGGCGCGCCCACCCGAGCGCCGGTAGTCCAGCCGCCACACGTGAATCTCGTCATCGTGCAAGTGCTCTGCTACGTTGGCGAGTGTCGATACGGGCGCGGCGATCATGCGCGCATGGTGCCGCTGGCGTCGCCCTGGCACAAGCGCAGGCGCGCCCGTCGATGGTCCGGCCGGGAGAAGGTGACTTGATTCAGGGGTGGCTGCTGCTGCTGGTTTCGTTGCTGTACGTCGGGCTGCTGTTCGTGGTGGCCTACGCCGGCGACCGCCGGCCGCTGTACCCGCGCCAGCCGCGGCTGCGGCCGATCGTCTACAGCCTGGCGCTGGCGGTGTACTGCTCGTCATGGACTTTCTACGGCGCGGTGGGCACCGCCGCGCGCGACGGCCTGGCCTACCTGCCGATCTACCTCGGCCCGATCCTGCTGTTCCTGTTCGGCTACGGCCTGCTGCGCCGGCTGGTGCAGACGGTGAGGCAACGCAACATCACCTCGATCGCCGACTTCATCGGCGCGCGCTTCGGCAAGTCGCACGGGCTGGCCGCGCTGGTGGCGGTGATCGCGGTGGTCGCGGTGGTCCCGTACATCGCGCTGCAGTTCAAGGCGGTGGCGATGTCGTACGGCGTGCTCGGCGGAGTCAGGCACGGCCTGGTCACCGCTGGCGGCGTCGACAGCGCGCTGTGGTGCGCGGTGCTGCTGGCGGTGTTCGCGATCCTGTTCGGCACGCGCAGCATCGACGCCACCGAGCACCATCACGGCATGATGCTGGCGATCGCGCTGGAGTCGCTGATCAAGCTGCTCGCCTTCATGGCGCTGGCCGGTTACGCGCTGTGGCAGGGGCCGGGCCTGGCCGAGACGGTGCAGCGGCCGGTGGCCCAGCTCAGCCACGGCCTGTCGCCAGGCTTCCTGGCGCAGACCATGCTGGCGTTCTGCGCCATGTTCTGCCTGCCGCGCCAATTCCAGATCGGCATGGTCGAGTGCGAAGATACCGGCGACCTCCGCCGCGCGCGCTGGATGGTGCCGCTGTACCTGGTCATCGTCAGCGTGGCGGTGTTGCCGATCGTGGCAGCCGGCGCGCACATGCCGCTGCTGCGCGACGGCACCGCCGATGCCTGGGTGCTGACCCTGCCGATGGCGCACGGCGACCGCGGCATGGCGCTGCTGGCTTTCATCGGCGGCTTCTCGGCGGCTACCGGCATGGTGATCGTGGCCTCGGTGGCGCTGTCCACGATGATCAGCAACGACCTGGTGATGCCGGCGCTGCTGCGCATCCGCGCGCTGCGGCTGGAACAGCGCAGCGACCTGTCGCAGCTGGTGCTGGGCGTGCGCCGGGTGGCGATCGTGCTGCTGGCAGCGATGGCCTACGCCTACTACCGCGTCGCCGCCAACGCCGAGAACCTGGCAGCGACGGGCCTGCTGGCGTTCGCCGCGGTGGCGCAGTTCGCGCCGGCGCTGATCGCCGCGCTGTACTGGCGCGGGGCCAGTCGTCGCGGCGTGATCGTCGGCCTGGCCGGCGGCTTCGCGGTGTGGCTGTATACCCTGCTGCTGCCGGCGCTGATCCGCTCGGACGACTGGCTGCGGCAAGGCCCGTTCGGCTGGGATTGGCTGCGCCCACAGGCGCTGTTCCACCTGAGCGGCTGGGACCCGGTGATGCACGGCACGTTCTGGTCGCTGCTGGTGAACGTGGGCTGCCTGGTGTTCGTGTCGCTGCGGCTGCGGCCGAGCCTGGAAGAGCGCCTGCACGCGGCGGTGTTCATGGATGCCGACCCGGCCAGCCGCGGCGGCAGCGGCGACTGGCGCGGCCGCGTGGCGGTGGCCGACCTGCGCACCATCGCCGAGCGCATCGTGGGCGAGCGCAGCAGCGCGCGCGCCTTCGACGAGTATGCACAGCGGCGCAGCAAGCCGCTGCTGGCCGGCGAGGCGGCCGACCGCGCGCTGATCCAGTACACCGAGCGCCTGCTCGCCTCGGCGGTGGGCGCGGCCAATGCGCGGCGCATCCTGATCAGCGCCCTGTCCGGCAGCGGCCTGGACCTGGCCGAGTCGATGGCGCTGCTGGACGAGGCGTCGCAGGAACTGCGCTTCAATCGCGAGCTGCTGTCCACCACGCTGGAAAACGTCTCGCAGGGAATCAGCGTGGTGGACGCGCGGATGCACCTGGTGGCGTGGAACCGGCGCTACCTGGAGCTGTTCGATTACCCCGACGGCATGGTGCACGTGGGCGTGCCGGTGGCCGAGCTGATCCGCTGGAACGCCGAGCGCGGCGAGTGCGGCCCGGGCGAGGTCGAAGCGCACGTGGCCAAGCGTATCCAGTACATGCAGGCCGGCTCGACCCATCTGTTCCAGCGCGTGCGTCCGGATGGTACGGTGATCGAGCTGCGCGGCCGCGCGCTGCCCGGCGGCGGCTATGTCACCACTTATACCGACGTCACCGCATACAAGCACGCCGAGCAGGCGCTGATCGAGGTGAACGAGACGCTGGAGCAGCGCGTGGAGCAGCGCACCGCCGAACTGTCCGAGGCGCTGGCCGCCACCGCGCAGGCACGCCGCGCGGCGGAAACGGCGAACATCTCCAAGACGCGCTTCCTCGCCGCCGCCAGCCATGACCTGCTGCAGCCGCTCAACGCGGCGCGCCTGTTCACCTCGGCGCTGCGCCAGCATCCCGGCCTGGACGCCGAGGCCAGCGGGCTGGCCGAGCGCATCGACGCCTCGTTCCGCGCCGCCGAGGACCTGCTCGACGCGCTGCTGGACGTCTCGCGGCTGGACGCCGGCAGCTACCATCCGGAAGTCGGCGCGTTCGCGCTGGCCGAGCTGTTCGACTCGCTGAAGGCGCAGTTCGCGGTGATCGCCGAGCGTCGCGGCCTGCGCCTGCGCGTGGTGCCTACCGGCCTGGCGGTACGCAGCGACCCGCAGCTGTTGCGCCGCATCCTGCAGAACTTCCTCTCCAACGCGCTGCGCTACACCAGCAAGGGCAGCGTGCTGCTGGGCGCGCGGCGGGTGGGCGCGGACAAGGTGCGCATCGAGGTGTGGGACTCCGGCCCGGGCATCGCGCCGGAACAGCGCGCGCGCATCTTCGGCGAATTCCAGCGGCTGGAGCAGCCTTCGCCGTGGGGCGAGAAGGGCCTGGGCCTGGGCCTGTCGATCTGCGATCGCCTGGCCTGCATCCTCGATCATCAGCTCGACCTGCATTCGCGGGTCGAACACGGCAGCTGCTTCGCGGTGACCGTGCCGCGCAACGAGGCGGTGCCGGTGCGTCGCCAGCGCGTGCAGCGCGGCGGCACCGACAAGCAGCTGCCGCTGACCGTGCTGTGCCTGGACAACGACGCGGCCATCCTCGATGGCATGCGCGCCCTGCTCAGCCGCTGGGGTGTCGACTGCCGCATCGCGCTCGACGCGGCGCAGGCGCGCGATGAGCTGCGCCGTGGCCCGGTGGATCTGATCCTCGCCGACTACCACCTCGCCGAGGACACCGACGGCCTGCTGGCGCTGCAGCAGCTGGCCAGGGCGATGGGTGAACTGCCGCCAGTGGCGATGATCACCGCCGACGGCAGCAGCGAGCTGAAGCAGCGCGCCCGCGCCCTCGGCTACCCGCTGCTGCACAAGCCGGTGCGCCCCGCCGCGCTGCGCGCGCTGCTGACCGCGCTGGTGCGCAAGCAGGGGGAACCGGCGGGTTCAGCGGAGTAGCGGGCCGGATCGCACTCATCCCTCCGGCGTCGACGCGATGGTTGACGTTGAAGCCACGTCAAACGCGCACACCGCACCGGCGTTGTGCGCGGCACGGCTCGTGCGTCAGGCGGCCGGCTCGCCGGGCGAGATGTCGATGCGCTTGCTGGCCGCGACGCCGTTGCACATGTCGCTCACTCCCCGTCCTCGTCTCCGGACATCGGTTGCATCGTGCCGGGCTCTACCGCCAGCTGGCTGGCGGCCAGCGCGACCTGGGTGCGGTTGTTGACGCCGAGCTTGCGCATGATCGCGGTCATGTGCGCTTTCACGGTGGCTTCGGAGACGCCCAGTTCCCAGGCGATCTGCTTGTTGAGCAAGCCCTCGGCAATCATGGTGAGCACGCGGAACTGCTGCGGGGTGAGTGCGGCGATGCGCGCGGCGGCGTCGGCTTCGTCGGGCTTGAGCTCGGCGCTGCCGCCGACCAGTTGCGGCGGCAGCCAGATGTCGCCGTCGAGCACGACGCGGATCGCCGTCACGATGCTTTCACCCGAACTGGATTTCGGGATGTATGCCGACGCGCCGTGCGCCAGCGCGCGCCGCGCCACCTGTGCTTCCTCATGGCCGGAGACCACGATGGTCGGCAGCCCCGGGTACTGGCCGCGGATGTGCGCCAGCGCGGAGTAGCCGCGCGCGCCGGGCATGTGCAGGTCCAGCAGCAGCAGCTCGGCGTCGGGGAACTGCTCGATCAGGCCGAGCAGGGTGTGCACGCTGTCGGCGTTGTGCACGCGCGCCTGCGGCAACGCGACCAGCACCGCGCGCTGCAAGGCATCGCGGAACAGCGGGTGGTCGTCAGCAATCAGGATGTCGGTCATGGTGAGGGAATAGGGAGTGGGGAATAGGGAATAAGAGAGCGGTGTTCGCGAGACGCGTGTGCTTGCACAGCGATTCCCTATTCCCTATTCACGATTCCCTGCTTATTTGATCAACCGCTCGTCGACCAGGTTCTTCACCACGCTGGGATCGGCCAGGGTGGTGATGTCGCCGAGCTGGTCGGGCAGATTCTCGCCGATCTTGCGCAGGATGCGGCGCATGATCTTGCCCGAGCGGGTCTTCGGCAGGCCGGGCGCCCACTGCAGGTAGTCTGGCGTGGCGATCGGGCCGATCTCCTTGCGCACCCAGGCGATCAATTCCTTGCGCAGTTCGTCGCTGCCGCTTTCGCCCGCGACCAGGGTGACGTAGGCGTAGATGCCCTGGCCCTTGATCTCGTGCGGGCAGCCGACCACGGCGGCTTCGGCTACTTTCGGGTGCGCCACCAGCGCGCTTTCCACCTCGGCGGTACCGAGGCGGTGGCCGGACACGTTGATCACATCGTCGACGCGGCCGGTGATCCAGTAATAGCCATCCTCGTCGCGACGCGCGCCGTCGCCGGAGAAGTAGTTGCCGGGGTAGGCGCTGAAGTAGGTCTCGATGAAGCGCTGATGGTCGCCGTAGATGGTGCGCACCTGGCCGGGCCAGGAATCGGTGATCAGCAGGTTGCCCTCGGCCACGCCTTCCTGCACGGTGCCTTCGGCGTCGACGATGGCCGGCTTCACGCCGAAGAACGGCAGCGTCGCCGAGCCGGGCTTGGTGGCGATGGCGCCGGGCAGCGGCGAGATCATGATGCCGCCGGTCTCGGTCTGCCACCAGGTGTCGACGATCGGGCAGCGCTCGTCGCCCACCACGCGGTAGTACCACTCCCACGCCTCCGGGTTGATCGGCTCGCCGACCGAACCGAGCAGGCGCAGCGATGCGCGCGAGCACTTCTTCACCGGCGCCTCGCCCTCGCGCATCAGCGCGCGGATCGCGGTGGGGGCGGTGTAGAAGATGGAGACCCGGTGCTTGTCGATCACCTGCCAGAAGCGACTGTGGTCGGGGTAGTTCGGCACGCCCTCGAACATCACCGTGGTGGCACCGTTGCACAGCGGGCCATACACCACGTAGCTGTGGCCGGTGACCCAGCCGACGTCGGCGGTGCACCAGTAGATGTCGTCCTCGCGCAGGTCGAACACCTGCTCGTGGGTGTAGCTGATGAACACCAGGTAGCCGCCGGTCGAATGCTGCACGCCCTTGGGCTTGCCGGTGGAGCCGGAGGTGTATAGCACGAACAGCGGATGCTCGGCCTCGACCGGAGTCGGCGGGCAGTCGGCCGACTGGCCTTCCATCAGGGTGTGCCAGTAGCGGTCGCGCGGCGACTGCATGTGCACCGCACCGCCGGTGTGGCGCACCACGATCACGGTTTCCACGCTGTTGGTGCCGGGCCGCTCCAGCGCCGCGTCCACGTTGACCTTGAGCGGGATGTGCTTGCCGGCGCGCAGGCCCTCGTCGGCGGTGACCACCACCTTGGCCTGCGAGTCGGCGATGCGCCCGGCCAGCGAGTCGGGCGAGAAGCCGCCGAACACCACCGAGTGGGTGGCGCCGAGTCGGGCGCAGGCCAGCATCGCCACCGCTGCCTCGGGGATCATTGGCAGGTAGATCGCCACGCGGTCGCCCTTGGCCACGCCCAGGTGCTTCAGCGTGTTGGCGAACTTGCACACCTCGGCGTGCAGCTCGCGGTAGGTGATCTTGCGCGAATTGTTCGGGTCGTCACCCTCGAAGATGATCGCCACCTTGTCGCCGCGCTTGGCCAGCTGGCGGTCGAGGCAGTTGGCGGACACGTTGAGCTCGCCGTCCTCGTACCAGCGGATGTGCAGGTCCTTCGGGTCGAAGGAGACGTTCTTGATCTTCGTCGGCGGCTTGATCCAGTCCAGGCGCTGGCCGATGCGGCCCCAGAAACCCTCCGGGTCGCTGACCGACTCGGCGTACAGGCGCACGTAATCGTCGTGGCGCAGGCGCGCGGCGGCGGCAAACGAAGGGTTGACCGGATAGATCTTGGACATGGCTGGGCTCCTGCTGGCTCGGCATGGAAGATGGCAACGGGGATACCGCGGCGGGCGCAGGCAAGTGCCCGTCGGCGTGCACGTTTCGAGTGTAGCCCGATCGCCGTGGAGGTGGCGTCGCGCCGCCGTCTCGACTTTGGTCGAAGTTCGACCAATGGCGAATAGTCGCTCGCGCCGCAGCATGGCCATGCTCGACCCGTCATCGACCTCGGGGAGACGCACGCATGACCCAACGACATACCCATCGTTACTCCGCGCTTGCCCTGAGCATGGCTTGCGCGCTGATGCTTCCGCTGGCCGGCCACGCGCAGGACAACGCGCGTGAGCAGCAACTCGAACAGCGTGTGGCGCAGCTCGAGCAGCAGTTGAACGAGTTGAAGGCAATGATCCAGGCGCAGAAGGCCGCGCCCGCCCAACCCGCGCCGCAGGCGGCGCCCGCGCAGAACGTGGCGGCGGCAGCTCCGGCGACGCCGGTGTTCAGCAGCGCGCCGGGTGTGTCGGTGGCGCTGCACGGCTTCGTCAGCGCCAGCGTGTTCAGCCAGAACAAGAGCTTCACCTACGGCAACGGGCAGAACGCGCTGTTCCCGATTCCCGGCTCGAAGGGCTCGCTCTCCGGCGTCGACGTGCGCAACACGCGCTTCTGGCTCGACTTCAAGGGCGCCAAGTTCGCCGGCAACTGGAGCGGCGGCGGGCGCATCGAGATGGACTTCTTCGGTGGCTTCAACGGCACCGGCGCGTACAGCCAGCAGCAGCCGACGCCGCGCCTGCGCCAGGCCTATATGGACCTGACCAACCCCGAGACCGGCACCACCGTGCGCATCGGCCAGCAGTGGGATCTGATGTTCCCGGTCGACAACTCGCCGACCTCGCTGGCGCACATCGCGTTCCCGCTCGGCTTCGGCTCCGGCTACGTCGGCTGGCGCTTCCCCGGCGTGGTGGTGATGCAGGACCTCAACCACGGCAGCACCGGTGCGCAGTGGCGGCTCGACGTGGGCGCGTTCGAAGGCACCTGGAGCGGGCCCGGCAACAACGTCAACTACCTCACCGCCGGCAGCGCCGGCTTCCGTCCGCAGGTCGAGGCGCGACTGCACGTGCAGGACAAGAACTGGCTGGCGTACTTCGCCGCGCACTACAGCAAGGTCGACCTGCGCGGCGTGGGCGGCACCGCGCCGACGCCGATCAAGTCCGACGTCAAGAGCGTGGGCTATGAGATCGGCGGCCAGTGGAAGCCCGGTCCGTGGACATTCAAGGGACTGGCCTACGCTGGCAAAGGCCTCGGCGAGATCTTCGGCGCTATGTCGCAGTTCGGCGACATCAGCGAACGCGGCGGCTTCGTGCAGGCGGGCTACAGCTTCACGCCGAACTGGAGCCTGTACGCCTTCTACGCCTACAGCAAGCCGGACAGCAAGGACGTGATCGCCTGGATGGGCAACGGTTCGACCGGCCTGCTCCGCAATCGCCAGACGGCATTGAGCCTGCAGTACACCGCCGGTTCGTATGACCTCAGCGCCGAATGGATGCACGACAAGCTCGACTCCACCAGCAACGGCGTGGATCGCAAGACCACCACCGGCAACCAGTTCAGCCTCAACGCGCTCTATCGCTTCTGAAAGTCGCGGCGGCGTGCCAGGTGCACGCTGCCGCTGATCACCTCCCGTCGCGTCGGGAGTATGACGAGGTGCGGTCCGGTACGAGGGACGAACCGCATCTCCCCATTTCTCCCCAGGCTTCCTGGGAGAGGCATCTCACTATCTCGGGAGGGGAAACACCATGGCCACAACAGCCATCGACGCCATTGGCGGCAACGCCAGCGGCAAGCTCGACGTCAGCCACAAGCGGGTGATCCTGGCGTCCAGCCTGGGCACCGTGTTCGAGTGGTACGACTTCTACCTGTACGGCTCGCTCGCCGTGATCATCGGCCACCAGTTCTTCTCGGGGTTGAATGAAGCGAGCCAGCTGGTGTTCGCGCTGCTCGCGTTCGCCGCCGGCTTCGCGGTGCGCCCGTTCGGCGCGCTGGTGTTCGGCCGGGTCGGCGACCTGGTCGGGCGCAAGTACACCTTCCTGATCACCATCGTGATCATGGGCCTGTCCACCTTCTTCGTCGGCCTGTTGCCCAGTTACGGCTCGATCGGGGTGGCGGCGCCGGTGATCCTGATCGCCCTGCGCATGCTGCAGGGCCTGGCGCTGGGCGGCGAGTACGGTGGTGCCGCCACCTACGTGGCCGAGCATGCCCCGCCGGGCAAGCGTGGCCTGTACACCAGCTTCATCCAGATCACCGCCACCTTCGGCCTGTTCCTGTCGCTGCTGGTGATCCTGGGCTGCAAGTGGCTGCTCGGCGACAAGTTCAACGACTGGGGCTGGCGCATCCCGTTCCTGCTGTCCTCGCTGCTGCTGGCGATCTCGGTGTACATCCGCCTGCAGCTGGCCGAATCGCCGGTGTTCAAGCAGATGAAGGAGGAGGGCAAGCAGTCGAAGGCGCCGCTGACCGAATCGTTCGCGCGCTGGGGCAACCTGAAGCTGGTGATCCTGGCCCTGCTCGGCGCCACCGCCGGCCAGGCCGTGGTGTGGTACTGCGGCCAGTTCTACGCGATGTACTTCCTCGGCAGCACGCTGAAGATCGATGCCACCACCACCCAGCTGCTGATCGCCGCGGCACTGCTGATCGGTACGCCGTTCTTCGTGTTCTTCGGCTGGCTGTCGGACAAGATCGGCCGCAAGCCGGTGGTGCTGGCCGGCTGCCTGCTCGCCGCGCTGACCTACTTCCCGATCTTCAAGGGGCTCACCCACTACGGCAACCCGGCGATCGAGGCGGCCAGCGTGTCGGCGCCGGTCAAGGTGCAGGCTGATCCGGCCGGCTGCAGCGTGCAGATCGACCTGATCGGCAAGAAGGTTTTCACCAGCTCCTGCGACGTGGCCAAGAGCTACCTGGCCAAGCGCGGCGTGCCGTACGAGAACGTCGCCGCGGCGCCGGGCACGCTGGCGGTGGTCTCGATCGGCGGCCAGGACTTCCCCGCGTTCGAGGGCGGCGCCCTGGCCAAGGCCGACTTCACCGCGCAGAGCAAGGCGTTCGGCGACAGCGTCGGTAAGGCACTGGCCGATGCCGGCTACCCGGCCAAGGCCGATCCGGCGCAAACCAACGTGCCGATGGTGATCCTGCTGCTGACCATCCTGGTGCTCTACGTGACGATGGTCTACGGGCCGATCGCCGCCTGGCTGGTGGAGATGTTCCCCACCCGCATCCGCTACACCTCGATGAGCCTGCCGTACCACATCGGCAACGGCTGGTTCGGCGGCTTCCTGCCCTCGGTGTCGTTCGGCATCGTGGCGGCCACCGGCAACTTCTACGCAGGCCTGTGGTACCCGGTGGCAATCGCGGCGATGACCTTCGTGATCGGCATGCTGTTCGTGCGCGAGACCAAGGACGTCGACCTCCACGACTGAGGGCGGTCGCCGGAACGCGAGGAACGCAGCGGCGCGGGCCGCTGCGTTTTTCTTTGGCCGTGACGACCAGCGGCGGCGTTATGCTGGTGCCCGCGCGGCATGCCCAGAAAGATCCGAGGAGATCGCGCATGAGCGAGGCACCGAGCTACGTCCACGGCGCCAGCGTGCAGCCGCTGCTGGGCGACACCGTGGGTTCGCTGATCGACCGCATCGCCGCTGCGCATCCCGGGCGGCCGGCACTGGTGGTGCGCGCGCAGGGTGTGCGCCTGAGCTATCGCGAGTTCCATGCCGAAGTGGAACGCGTCGCCGCCGGCCTGCTCGCACTGGGCCTGGTGCGCGGCGACCGCGTCGGCATCTGGTCGCCGAACCGGGCCGAATGGGTGCTGCTGCAGTTTGCCGCGCCGAAGGCCGGGCTGGTGCTGGTCAACATCAATCCCGCCTATCGCCTGCACGAGCTGGAGTACTCGCTGAACAAGGTGGGCTGCCGCGCGCTGGTGCTGCCGCGCCGCTTCAAGACCTCGCACTACCTGGACATTCTCGCCGAGCTGGCGCCGGAACTGGCAGTCAGCGCGCCCGGCCAGTTGCACGCGGCGCGGTTGCCGACCCTGCGCGAGGTGATCCTGCTCGACGACGAAGCGGCGCCCGGCATGCGCGGCTGGCGGCAGCTGGTGGCGTTGGGCGACGCCGCGGCGCTGGCGCGTCTGCACGCGGCGGAGCGCGAGCTGGGTTTCGACGACCCGGTCAACATCCAGTTCACCTCCGGCACCACCGGCGCGCCGAAGGGCGCCACGCTGACCCACCACAACATCGTCAACAACGGCTGGTTCATCGGTGAGGCGATGCGCCTCACCGAGCACGACCGATTGTGCATCCCGGTGCCGTTCTACCACTGCTTCGGCATGGTGCTGGGCAACCTCGCCTGCGTCACCCACGGCGCCTGCATGGTGATCCCGGGCGAGGGTTTCGACGCGCTGGCCACACTGGAAACCGTGGCCGCGGAAAAATGCACCGGCCTGCACGGCGTGCCGACGATGTTCATTGCCGAACTGGAGCACCCGCGCTTCGCCGAGTTCGACCTGTCGACCCTGCGCACCGGCATCATGGCCGGCTCGCCGTGCCCGATCGAGGTGATGCGGCGGGTGGTCGGCGAAATGCACCTGGGCGAGATCACCATCGCCTACGGCATGACCGAGACCAGTCCGGTCAGCTTCCAGACCGTGCCGGACGACCCGCTGGAGCGCCGCGTCGACAGCGTGGGGCGCATCCATCCGCAGCTGGAGGTGAAGCTGGTCGACGAGCGCGGGCGCATCGTGCCGCGCGGCACCCCGGGCGAGCTGTGCACGCGTGGCTATTCGGTGATGCTGGGCTACTGGGAAGACGCCGAACGCACCCGCGAGGTGATCGACGAGGCGCGCTGGATGCACACTGGCGACCTCGCCACGCTGGACGCGGACGGCTATTGCCGCATCGTGGGCCGACTCAAGGACATGATCATCCGCGGCGGCGAGAACATCTCCCCGCGCGAGGTCGAGGAGTTCCTCTACACCTATCCGAAGGTGCTCGACGTGCAGGTGTTCGGCGTGCCCGATGCGAAGTTCGGCGAGCAGGTTTGCGCATGGATCCGCCTGCGCGACGGCGCCACCGCCAGCGTGGCCGAGATCCAGGATTACTGCCGCCACCACCTCGCCTACTACAAGGTGCCGCACTACGTGCGCTTCGTCGACGCGTTCCCGATGACGGTGACCGGCAAGGTGCAGAAGTACCTGATGCGCGAGGCGATGGTCGCGGAACTGGGCCTGTAGGAGCGCACCC
>NZ_AJXW01000094.1 GCF_000264375.1 Rhodanobacter thiooxydans LCS2 | reverse complement strand
ACTTCGGAGTTGAATCCGCCAGGCGTTGCTGGCACAGATGGAAGGTCGTCCGTGGCTGCTGGCTAGTCTGTTGTATGGCACCGGTATGCGCCTGATGGAGTGCATGCGGCTGCGCGTGAAGGATGTGGATTTTGCCCGCAACGAGATCACGGTGCGCGACGGCAAGGGTGGCAAGGATCGGCGCACGGTGTTGCCGAAGAGGCTGGCCGAACCGCTGCAGCATGAGATCGAGCGCGCCCGCGTGTTGCATGAAGGTGACTTGATTGCGGGTTTTGGCGTGGCTCGCCTGCCGCATGCCCTGGCGCGAAAGTATCCCCATGCCGGACGGGAATTCGGTTGGCAGTTCGTATTTCCGTCAGCCCTGCGCTCAGTCGACCCGCTGGATGGCGTGGAGCGCCGGCATCATTTTGACGAAGCACTTCTGTCGCGCTCGCTGAAAAGCGCCTGCCGCCGCGCGGGCATCGTCAAGCCAGTGAGCGCGCATACGCTGCGCCACTCTTTCGCCACGCATCTGCTGGAGTCCGGGTATGACATCCGCACGGTGCAGGAGCTGCTCGGCCACAAGGACGTGGCGACCACTCAGATCTACACTCACGTGCTCAACCGCGGCGGCCACGGTGTATTGAGCCCATTGGACCGCTGAGCGGAGGGGCACGCCGCCGCGGCCGGCTTCATGGGTGGCGCGGACAGTTCAGTTCCACGCTGTGCTCTGCCCCGTCGTCGGCGAGTGGGATGCGACCGTCGGGCTGCACCTCGCCGTCCAGCCACAGCGTGCTCGGCGTGCCGACGTCGCTCTGGTGCAGGCGGATGCGGTAGAGCGTGCCGCGGTGGCGGTAGTCCAGCTCGAAACCTTCCCACTCGGCCGGGAGCACCGGCGCGAAGCGCAGCTGGCCGGCTTCCAGGCGCAGGCCGAGCAGCGATTCCACGATCAGCCGGTACATCCAGCCGGCGGAGCCGGTGTACCAGCTCCAGCCGCCGCGGCCGATGTGCGGGGCGACGGCGTAGACGTCGGCGCTGACCACGTAGGGCTCGACCTTGTAGACATCCATTTGCGCGGCATCGATGCCGTGGTTGACCGGGTTGATCATGTGCAGCAGTTCCCACGCGCGGGCGCCGTCACCGAGTTCGGCGAAGGCCATCGTGGCCCATATGGCGGCGTGCGTGTACTGGCCGCCGTTCTCGCGTACGCCGGGCAGGTAGCCCTTGATGTAGCCCGGGTCCATCGCGGATTTGTCGAACGGCGGCCGCAGCAGCTGCACCAGGCCGGCGTCGCGGCGCACCAGGTGGACGTCCAGCGAGTCCATCGCCTGCCGCTGGCGCTCCGGCGCGCCGATGCCGGACAGCACCGACCAGCTCTGCGCGATCGAGTCGATGCGGCATTCGTCGTTGCTGCTGGAGCCGAGCGGCGTGCCGTCGTCGAAGTAGGCGCGGCGGTACCAGGCGCCATCCCAGCCGTGCTGCTCCAGTGCGCTGCGCAACTTGACCACTTCGCCTTCGCAGCGTTGCGCGAACGGCTCGTCGTCGTGCAGCCGGGCCACTTCGGCGAAGCGCTGCAGCACTTCGCAGGAGAAGAAGCCCAGCCACACGCTTTCGCCGCGGCCCTGTTCGCCGACCCGGTTCATGCCGTCGTTCCAGTCGCCGCCGCCGATCAGCGGCAGGCCGTGCGCGCCGCGCAGGGCGAAGCTGCGCTCGATGGCGCGCACGCCATGCTGGTATAGCGTTTCACGCAGGGCCGATGGCTGCGGCAGGTCATAGTACGACTCCTCGCCCTCGTGCAGCGGACGGCCCTCGATGTAGCCGACGTATTCTTCGAGCACGCCGCGGTCGGCGCTGGCCAGCACGTAGCGCGCGATGGCCAGCGGCAGCCACAGGTAGTCATCGGAACAGGTGGTGCGTACGCCGCGGTCCAGTGGTGGGTGCCACCAGTGCTGTACGTCGCCTTCGGCGAACTGGTGCGCGGCGCACAGCAGCAGCTGCGCGCGCGACAGTTCCGGCGCGGCGTGCAGGGTTGCCATCGAATCCTGCAGCTGGTCGCGGAAGCCGAAGGCGCCGCCGCTCTGGTAGTAGCCGCTGCGCGCCCACAGCCGGCAGCCGATGGTCTGGTACAGCAGCCATCCGTTGGCGAGCATGTCGAGCGACGGCTCCGGCGTGCGCACCTGCACCGCACCGAGCACGCGCGCCCAGTGCGCGCGCACCTTGTCCAGCGCGTCGGCGGCGCTGCCGCTGCCGCGGAAGCGCTGCACCAGCGCGCTGGCCTCGGTGGCGTCGCGCCCGAGACCGAGGCGGAAGATCAGCCGGCGCTGCTCGCCCTCGCCCAGGCTCACCATCGACTGCAGCGCGGCGCAAGGGTCCAGCCCGGCACCGAGCCGGCCGGACAGGTGCGCGCGGGCCAGCCCGGCCGGTGTGCGCATGCTGCCGTTGCGACCGAGGAATTCGCCGCGGTCGCCGCCAATGCCGCGCGCGGGGTCGTCCACGTCGAAGAACGCCACGCGGTTCGGAAACTCGCTGTTGTACGCGTTGCGCGCGAACAGCGCGCCGCTGGCCGGGTCCGATTCGGTGACCACGTGCATCGAGGTTTTCTCGCGCAGGTCGCCAAGCAGCCACTCCACGTAGCCGGTGACGCTGAGCCGGCGCGCCGCGCCGGAGTCGTTGCGCAGGTGCAATACGGAGAACTTCACCGGCGCGTCCAGCGCCACGTAGACCCACAGTTCGGAGTGGATGCCATCCTCGTGGTGCTCGAACACGCTGTAGCCGAAGCCGTGGCGAGTGGTGTAGCTGCCGCTGCCGCGGCACGGCAGCGGCGTGGGCGACCAGATCTGGCCGGTGTCCTCGTCGCGCAGGTACAGCGCCTCGCCGCCGCCGTCGCCGACCGGATCGTTGTGCCAGGGGGTGAGGCGGAACTCGTGCGCGTTCTCGCCCCAGCTGTAGGCGCTGCCACTCTCGGAGATCACTGTGCCGAACTGCGGGTTGGCCAGCACGTTCGCCCACGGCGCCGGCGTGCTGTCGCCGGCGGCCAGGGTGATCACGTACTCGCGGCCGTCGTGGCTGAAACCGCCGTGCGGATTGGCCAGTAGCAGCGCCGGTGCGCCGGTGCCGCCGACGGGCGAGGCGCTGGCGATGCGCCGCGGCCGGCTCGGCTCGAAGCGCGGCGCATGGGTTTCCACCTGGCGTCGACCGATCTGCTCGGCCAGGCTGCCACGGCCGTCACTCAGCACGATGCGCGCGCTGGCCAGCATCACCAGCCGGTCCTCGCCGGACAGCTGCTGCCCCGGGCGCACGAAGATGCCGCCGGGGCGGTCGAGCAGGCTGGCCTCGCTGCCGGAGGCGATCAGGCCCATGATCAGGTCGTGCAGTTCCTGCCGGTAGCCGGCGCGGTCCTCATTCCAGATCACCAGGTCCACCGCCAGGCCCTTCTGCCGCCAGTACGCATGCGCCTGCACCAACTGGCGCACCAGCTCGATCCGCGACGGGCTGGCGATCTGCAGCAGCACGATCGGCAGGTCGCCGGAGACCGACTGGCCCCACAGCCCGGACTGGCCGCGCCGGTTGCCACGCAGCAGCGCCGGCTCGGCGCGCAGGCCGGCGTTCGGGTAGAGGATGCCGGTGGCCATGTGCTCGTACAGCTGCGCATCGGCGAGGCTGGCGTTGAGCTGGCGCAGCAGCACCTGGCTGTGCGTCCAGGCCAGGTCGAACACGCGGTCGGCGAGGTGGCGGTCGCGATACTTGCCGATCAGCTGCAGGCAGCCGTCGCGCTGCTCGGCGTAGCCGGTGACGAAGTCGATGGTGGCCGTCTGCTCCGGCTCCAGCGTGATGCGGCAGCGGATCGCCACGATCGGGTCGAGCACCGGACCGGCGCTGTCGGACAGCCGTGCCTGCTCGCGGTCGAGCGCCTGCGGCTCGGCCGTGCTGCGACCGCGGCCGATGAAGCGGGCACGGTCGGTCTCGTAGGAGATCGCGTCGATGTCGGCGTCGTGCACCGCCAGCAGGTGGAACATCCACGGCACCTGCTCGCCGGCCGAGCGTGGCCGGCGCGTGCACACGATCGCCTGCAGTGCCGGTACCAGCTCGGTCTGCACGAACAGCTTGCTGAAGGCCGGGTGCGCCGCGTCGGCGAGCGGCGGCGCCAGCACCACCTCGGCGTAGCTGGTCAGCTCGATCGTGCGCCGCGTGCGGCTGCGGTTGCCGATGTGGGTGCGACGCAGCTCGATGTCGTCTTCCGGCGACACCACGATCTCGGTGTGCGCGTCGAACTCGCGCTCGCGCACGCGGAACTCGGCGCGCGCGTCGGAGAAGATCGCCTCGAACTGCTCGGTCTTCTTCAACGTGGGCTGGTAGGCGGTGGACCAGCACTCGCCGCTGGCCACGTCGCGCAGGTAGCAGAACATGCCCCAGGCGTCGCGGGTGATGTCCTCGTGCCAGCGCGTCAACGCGAGGTCGCCGCGTCGGCTGTAGCCGCCGCCGGCGCTGGAAAGCACCACGTGGTAGCGGCCATTCGACAGCAGCTGCACGGCCGGGCGGGCGCGATCCGGGTCGGCGAACACGCGTAGCCGCGCCTCGGCCGGGCGCGGGCTGCCGTCCGTTTCGGGGAAGCCGGAGGCGTGCAGGTATTCCGCCGCGGTCTTCGGCACGCGCTCCTGCAGCAGCAGACTGGTGGCCTGGAACTGCGGGTCGGATTCGAAGCGCCGTTGCATCGGCCGGTCCAGCAGCGCATGGCCCAGCGCCAGCAGGCTCATGCCCTGGTGGTGCGCCATGAACTGCCGCACCAGCGCCGAATCCTGGCCCGGCGGCAGCCGCGCCGGGGTGTAGTCGATCGCCTCGTACAGGCCGTAGCGACCGCGCGCGCCGGCCTCGGCCAGCCGCTGCAGGTTCCGCGTGGCCGCCGACGGCGCCACCATCAGCGCCAGCGCGCTGGCGTACGGCGCCACCACCGTGTCGTCGCCCAGCCCGCGCTTCAGGCCCAGCCCGGGCACGCCGAACGCGCGGTACTGGTAGGTGAAGTGCGCGTCGAGCGTGTTGTAGCCCGATTCGGAAACGCCCCACGGCACGCCGAGCTGGTTGCCGTACTCGATCTGCCGCGTCACCGCGGCGTGGCAGGTCTGGTCGAGCAGGGTGCCTTCGTAGCTCGGCATCACCAGGGTCGGCATCAGGTACTCGAACATCGAGCCAGTCCACGACAGCAGCACCGGCTCGCCGCCCACGGTGGTGAGCAGGCGGCCCAGCGCGAACCAGTTGTCCTGCGGCAGCTGGCCCTGCGCGATGCCGACGAAGCTGGCCAGCCGCGCCTCCGACGCCAGCAGGTCGTAGTAGCCGGCGTCGAGCCGGCGCTGGTCGACGTTGTAGCCGATCGCCAGCAGGTCGCGCGTGGCGTCGTACAGGAAGCGATAGTCCACGAGTGCCAGCTCGCCGGCCTGTTGCGCCAGCTGCTCGATCACGGCGAGGCGTTCGCGCGCGCGTTCGCGCACGCCCTCGGCGTCGGCCGCGGCCGGCCACGCCAGCGGTTCGATCCGGGCCAGCTGGCGCAGCGTGGGGATGCCGGCGAAGCCGGCGTCGCCGTCAGGCGGCGGGTCGAGCTGGAACGCGATGGCCTCGGCGTACAGCTCGTCGCACTGCGCGAGCAGCGCATCGAGCCAGAACCGCGCCTCGCTGCCGGGCTCGGTCTCCAGCCACTGTTGCAGCGCCTGCGCATGCCCGGCCAGGCGCTGCAGCAGGGCGCTGGCTTCGCCGCTGGTTGCCGGCAGCGTGGCCAGCGCCTGCTGCAGGTGGCGGTCGAGCGGGTCCAGCGCCCGCGCGGCGTCGACGTCGAGCGTGTCGCGCAACAGCGCCAGCGTGTCGAGCAGGCCGTGCAGCACGCGTGGCCGGAACATCGGCTGGCCGGGCAGTTCCTCCAGGCCCGGGCGCAGGGTCAGCAGGTGGCCGGCGAGGTTGCCGCTGTCCACCGCCGAGACGTACAGCGGCGCCAGCGGCTGCAGGCTCTGCGTGTCGTACCAGTTGTAGAAGTGGCCGCGGTGGCGAGGCAGTTGCTGCATGGTGGCCAGGCTCTGCCGGGTGCGTTCGAGCAGGCGGCCAGTGGCCAGGAAACCGAAGTCGTGCGCGGCCAGGTTCGCCAGCAGCGCCAGGCCCATGTTGGTCGGCGAGGTGCGATGGGCGATCGCGGGCCCGGGTTGCTCCTGCAGGTTGTCCGGCGGCAGCCAGTGCTCCGCGGCGCCGACGTGGACGTCGAAGAAGGCCCAGGTCTGCCGTGCCAGCGTGCGCAGGAAACGCTGCTGCAGCGCGCTCGGCGCGAATACCTCCGCCACGCGCGGCTGGCTGATCCACCACGCGAGGGTGGGCGAGCCCAGCCACAGCAGCAGCAGCGGCGTAGCCAGCCACAGCGCGTCCGGACGCACCAGCGCCAGCGCCACGGCCAGCCCCAGTGCCAGCGTCGGGGCGATCCACATCCGCCGCCACAGCGCGGACTGCGCATGGTCGCCGTGGCGTTCGACCTCGCTGGAGCTCCGCCACTGCAGCAGGTGGCGGCGGCTGACCGCCATCCGCCACAGCGTGCGCACGATCGCGTCGAGGTGGTACAGCGCCTCATGCGGCAGCCACGCCAGCCCCAGCACCATCCGCGCCAGATGTTGCATGCCGGCCCGGACGGCGGCGCGCAGGTGCTGGTCGAGCTGCACCTCGCGCGGCTTCTGCACCAGGTCCAGCAGCGCCGCCAGCAGCGGCGGCAACAGCACCATCGACAGCACCGCCACGGTCCACGAGAGCACCGGCGCAATCAGCAGCCAGCCGATCATCAGCAACAGCAGCAACGCCACCGGCACCAGGCTGCGGCGCAGGTTGTCAAGGATCTTCCAGCGCGACAGCGCGGTGAGTGCATTGCGGCGCCAGCCGCCGTGCGCGGTCGGCGCCCACGGCAGCAGCCACGGCAACAGCTGCCAGTCGCCGCGGATCCAGCGGTGGCGCCGCTTCACGTCGGCGCCGTAGCGGGCCGGCCAGGTCTCGAACAGCTGCACGTCGCTGAGCAGGCCCGCGCGTGCGTGGCAACCCTCGACCAGGTCGTGGCTGAGGATGCGGTTGTCCGGGAAGCAGCCGTCCAGGGTGCGTTCGAAGGCGTCGATCGCGTAGATGCCCTTGCCGATGAACGAGCCTTCGCCGAACACGTCCTGGTAGACGTCCGAGACCATCTGCGTGTACGGGTCGATACCGGCGTCGCTGCCGTACAGTTGGGCGTAGCGCGAGCGCGCGGTACTCGGCAGGCTGATCCCCACGCGCGGCTGCAGGATCGCGTAGCCGCTGACCACGCGATGCCGCCCGGGGTCGTACACGGCGCGGTTGAGCGGGTGGTCGATGGTGCCGACGAAGGCCCGCGCGGCGTCGCGCGGCAGCTCGGTGTCGGTGTCCAGGGTGATCACGTACTGCACCGGCCCGAGCGAGGCGATGTCGCCCACCACCCGCATGAAGCGGCCGTGCGCGTTGCCGCGCAGCAGCGCGTTGAGGTCCGCCAGCTTGCCGCGTTTGCGCTCGTGGCCCATCCAGCATTGCTCGCCCGGGTTCCAGAGGCGCGGCCGGTGGAACAGGAAGAAGCGGTCGGCCTTGGCGCCGGCATAGCGCTCGTTGAGCGCCTCGATCCGGCGCTGCGCCAGCTGCAGTAGCGCCTCGTCGCCGGGCAGCGTTTCGTGGTCCGCGTCGGCGAAATCGGTGAGCAGGGCGAAGTGCAGGTGTTCGTCGCGATTGCCGAGGAAGCGCACCTGCAGCGATTCGGCCAGCGCATCGACGTCCTGCGTGCTGGCGATCAGGCTGGGGATCGCCACCAGGGTGCGCGCGCTGGCCGGAATGCCGTGCGAATAGTCCATCCGTGGCAGCTGCTGCGGCGCGATCGACAGCGTGGCGATCCAGTTGAGCAGGCTCAGCCCCAGCTGGCTGGCCAGGATCGCCGCGGGCACTGCCAGCGCGACCAGCGCCCACGCCGGCCAGCGCTGCTGCGCGGCGATGCCGACCAGCGGCTGCGCGAAGGCGAAGGTGAGCAGCGCCAGCAGGCCCAGGTAGATCGGCAACGGCGCGCGGTCGAAGCCGCGGCGCAGCGCCACGCGCAGCGGCGGATGCACACCGAGCCGCCGTTCCAGCCGCGGCCGGCCGCGGTCGATCAGGTAGTAGCCGACGTGCTGCGGCAGCGACACGCTGCTGTCGGTGGGCGCTGCGGCCTGGCTCAGCGCGATAGCTGCCTCGGCCACCTGCAGCTCGGTCAGCCGGTGCCGCCGCGCC
Source organism: Rhodanobacter thiooxydans LCS2 (assembly GCF_000264375.1). GTDB lineage: Bacteria > Pseudomonadota > Gammaproteobacteria > Xanthomonadales > Rhodanobacteraceae > Rhodanobacter > Rhodanobacter thiooxydans. The sequence continues at coordinate 34,577 of NZ_AJXW01000094.1, read as the reverse complement.
ATCGCCTCCACCATATGGCGGTAGCGGTCGCGGGTGGCGAAATCCATCGCCGCGTAGACCCCGGTCGGGTCTTCGCGCAGGCAGTGCTCGACCAGGCTGCAGTGCTCGACGAAATCGCGCCAGTCGATCGCTGACAGCGTGCGCAGGCTGCCGATGCTGTTGCTGATGGTGACCTGGTTGGCGGCCTGCTGCTGCGCTTCCAGCTGCACCAGGTGCTCGACGCTCTGTCCCGAGGCGGCCAGGCGCTGCTCGATCCAGCTCAGCGGCAGCGCCAGCGCCGGGCTCTGGCCCTGCAGCCGGCGCGCCAACTCGGCCACGAACGGACTGTTCATCGGCGGGACCGAGCGCGCCATGTCGGCCACCACCAGCACCACCGAGTTCGGCTCGCGTTCGGCGGTGGCGGTCATCGCGTCAGCCCAGCGCGCGGCCTGGCCGCGATGGCTCCAGTCCGCCATCACCCGCGCGGCGACGCGACGCAGGTTCTCGATCAGCGCCAGCCGCAGCATGATCGGGATCGCCCACAGCTCGCCCAGCTTCAGCGGGCTCACTTCCTGATAGGCGTCGATGAAGTGCTGCAGGATATGCGTGTCGACCCGGCCGTCGCCGTGCGAGATGATCTCCAACGCGATGTCGTACACCCGCGGCAGCCCGGCTGACGGCCCGCTGGCCAGCCGCGGCAATTCGCGGCTATAGCCCTTGGGCAGGTGCCGGCGGGCAATCCGGATCTGCTCCTCGATCAGATAGAAGTTGTCCAGCAGCCACTCGGCGGCCGGGGTGATCCGCCGCCGCTTGCGACTGGCGTCGGTCAGCCGTTCGCAGGTGTGGGTCAGCACCGCCTCGTTGTCGTCCAGCCGCGCCAGCAGCGTATCGGGGGTGATCCGCGCGCTAAGCCGGTGCTGGCCGGCCAGCGCGCGGCCGTGCTGTTCCATCTGTTCGGCGCTGAACAGTTCCGCGCGCAGCGCCGGCTCCTGCTCCGGCCGCGTGCGCGCCGCGGCACGCCGGCGGCGGAAGGCTTGCAGCCTTCGCAGCTTGAGCAGGTCGAGCAGGTTGCCGATGTTCAAAACGTTTTCCTTGGCCTCGTGGCTGCGGCCGCGAGGCGTTCGTGGGGACGGGTTGCGGGCGGGAACCCGTGCGCGGGCTGCTACCACCGGCACGCCCTATCCTAGGCGCCGGCATGTGAAGATGACGCACGCTAGGATGGGCACTCGCCCGAAGGAGCCCGCCCATGTCACTGCAGATTCGCGCCGCCACGCCCGCCGACGCTCCCGAGCTGGCCGCCTGGAACATGGCGATGGCCTGGGAGACCGAGCGCAAGCGACTCGAAAGCGCGACGCTGGAGCGCGGCGTGCGCGGCGTGTTCGAGCAGCCGCGGCGTGGCTTCTACCTGGTGGCCGAACACGATGGCGCGGCGGTCGGCTGCCTGCTGGTGACCTACGAATGGAGCGACTGGCGCAACGGCGATTTCTGGTGGATCCAGAGCGTCTACGTGGTGCCGGCCGCGCGCCGCGTGGGCGCGTTCCGCGCGCTGTATGCCGAGGTCGCGCGGCGCGCCGCGGCGGCCGGCGCGGTCGGCCTGCGGCTGTACGTGGAAACCGAGAACGGCCGCGCGCAGGCGACCTACGAGGGACTCGGCATGCAGCGCTGCCACTACTTCATGTACGAGGCGCCGCTGGCGGTACCGGTTTTGTAGGAGCCCGCTGGCGGGCGATGCTTTCCGTCATGTGATGGAAAAAAGCATCGCGCACAGGGTGCGCTCCTACAGGTGATGCGTGGGGGTGGAGGCTCCGGTAAGCAGCGCCTGGAACTCCGCCGCCGGCAATGCCGCGCCGAACAGAAAGCCCTGCAACTGCGAACAGCCGGCCTGGCGCAGGAACGCCACCTGCGCGTGCGTCTCCACGCCCTCGGCCACCACGTCCTTGTTGAGGCTGCGCGCCATCGCGATGATCGCTCCGGTGATCGTGGCGGTGTCGCGGTCGCTGGTGAGGTCGCGCACGAACACGCGGTCGATCTTCAGCGTGTCGATGGGGAAGTGCTTCAGGTACGACAGGCTGCAGTAGCCGGTGCCGAAATCGTCCAGCGACAGCCGCACGCCGCGCCGCTTGATCCGCTGCAGCAGACCGGTGGTGGCGTCGCCGCCGGACATCACCATGCGCTCGGTCAATTCCAGTTCGAGCAGGCCGGGCGCCAGGCCGCTTTCCGCCAGCACCTCGTCCAGCCAGTGGTAGAACTCGGGGTGCTGGAACTGCAGTGGCGACACGTTCACCGAGACCGGGATGGCGTGGCCGAGGTCCTGCCACGCCCGTGCCTGCCGGCAGGCACGGCGCAACGCCCAGGCGCCGATCGGCAGGATCAGCCCGCTGTCCTCGGCGACCGGCACGAACTGGTCCGGCTGGTACAGCTCGCGTCCGTTCGCCTGCCAGCGCAGCAGCGCCTCGGCGCCGACGATGCGGCCGCTGTGCACGTCCACCTTGGGTTGGTAGTGCAACTCCAGTTCGTGCCGCGGCAGTGCCTGGCGCAACGCGGTCTCGATCCGCCGCCGCGCCTGCGTGCGCTCGTTCATCGACGCGGTGAAGAAGCGGTAGCCGTGCCGGCCCTGCGTCTTCACCGCGACCAGCGCAGTCTCCGCCTGCTGCAGCAGGCCGTCCGGTTCGATCGCGTCGTCCGGGTACACGCTGATGCCGATGCTGAGCTGCAGGCTGAGGTCGGGCAGGCCGTCGACATGGGTCAGCTCGCCGTGGTTGATCAGCCGCTGGCCCAGGCTGGCCGCGTCGCCGACGCTCTCCAGGTGTGGCAGCACCACCACGAACTCGTCGCCGCCGTAGCGGCTCAGCAGGTCGTCGCCGGACAGGCAGCGCTGCAGCTGGGCCGCGAACGCGCGCAATACCCGGTCGCCGGCAGCGTGACCGTGCAGCTCGTTGACCTGCTTGAAGTTGTCGATGTCGGCGTAGAGCAGCGCAGCGCGCTGCTGGCGCCGGTTGGCGGTGGCGATCGCCTGGCCGATGTGCTCGTGCAGCTGGCTGCGGTTGGGCAGGCCGGTGAGCGTGTCGTGCTGGGTCAGGTGGATCATCTTCAGCGCCAGCGCGCGGGTTTCGCTGACGTCGTGGAACACCAGCACGCCGCCGATCACGTTGCCGGCATTGTCGTGGATCGGCGCGGAGGAGTCCTCCACCGGCGTGTCGAAGCCGTGGCGGTGGCGCAGCAGGGTGCGGCCGGCCAGGTCGACGATGGTGTTGTGCTTGATCGCTGCGCGCAGCGGATTCGCCACGGCATGGCCGCTGCGCGCGTCAAACAGCTGGAAGATCTCCTCGATCGAGCGGCCCTGCGCCTCCAGCCCGCTCCAGCCGGTCATCGCCTCGGCGATCGGGTTGAGCGAGGTGATGCACAGCTGCGGGTCGGTGGTGATCACCGCGTCGCCGATCGAGCGCAGGGTGACCTCGGCCAGTTCGCGCTCGCGGTGCAGCGCGTCCTCGAACGCCTTGCGCTGGCTGATGTCCTGGATCTGCACGACGAAATAACGCGGATTGCCGTCGTCGTCGCGCACCAGGGACACGCTGAGCTGCGCGTGTACCAGGCTGCCATTCCGGTGGGAATACCGCTTCTCCAGATGGCACGATTCCAGCTCGCCTTCCAGCATCTGCGTATGCCGCACGTCGCTGGCCGCGACGTCGTCGGGGTGGGTGATGTCGTGCGTCGTGCGTGACAGGAACTCGTCCTCGCGGTAGCCGAGCATCGCGCAAAGCGCCGCGTTGACCCTCAACCAGCGGCTGTCCGGTGCGACCAGCGCCATGCCGATCGCGGCGTGCTGGAACGCGCCGAAGAAGCGCTGCTCGCTCTCGTGCAGCTTGAGTTCCAGGTCATGCCGCTCGGTGATGTCGACCAGCGCGGTGAAGATGCCGCAGACGTGACCGTCGGCGTCGAAGTCGGGCTGGAAGTTGCCGTGCGCGTAGCGCCGCCGACGGCCGTCGTGCAGCTCGCCTTCGTAGCTGGCCATGTGTCCGGCATAGGCGCGCGCCAGCGCCGCCTTGGCCAGCGCGTGGTTGCGCCGGCCGACCACGTCGACCAGGTGTTGGCCGATCAGTTGCTGCGGATCGACACCGAGCCAGCGGCGGTGGGTGTCGTTGACGAAGCGGAAGCGCTGTTCCAGATCGAGGTAGGCCAGCAGCACGGGCGCGCCGTGCGCGACCCGCACCGACCAGTCGGCTTCCCCGGGTAGCGATGGCGATACCTCGGCAGGCTCGTGCGGCCGCATGGTCATTCCGTCAGCAGGGCGCCCCCTGGCGGCGCCCTTGCATCATGCGCCGAGTTTTCGCCGCTGCCCAGCAGGTTGCGCGGAAGTTCAGTGCAGGAGCGTCGCCGGGGCGCCGAGCCGGCCGTTGGCGTCCAGCACGATGCGGCCGGATGCGTGCAGTTCGGCGACGATGCCGTAACGGTCGGTCAGCTGTGCCAGCAGCGGGCCGAGTGCCTGCGGCCGCAGCGGATAACCGTGCGCCAGCGCGCGCGCCTGCCCGCCGTCGCCGCGCTGGACCACGCTGACCGCCACCACGCCGAGGCCGGGCGCCTCGTGCGCGAACAGCGTCGGCGGGTCGTAGCCCGGTTCGACCGCGGCCAGGGTCTCCAGCAGGCAGCCGTCGGCCGCCGTGTCCGCCGCCAGCTCGGGCGACAGCTGCAGCGGCACGTGGTGCGCGTCGAGCAGCGCGGCGTACTGGCGAAGCTCGAACACGATGCCGGCGAAGTCGTGCGCGCGCTGTCCGGCGTCGCCGCCGGTCTGCGCACCCAGCCACTGCGACGGCGACTGCGCCAGCACCCTGCCGCCGGCGTAGTGCAGGGGCAGTCCGCGCGCGCTCATGGTCGATTCCTCGTGGTCGGGCGTGAGCAGCGCCGCCTCCAGCAGCGCCCACAACGGCGCCAGGTTGACGTGCTCGTACTGCACGCAGGTCAGCGCGAGCAGGTCGTTGCGGCTGAAGTAGCGCGCATGCTCCAGCTGGATGCCGAGCGCACGCATCAGCCAGTCGGCGGTATGCGTGCCCATCTCGCCGCGGCCGACCAGCTGGACCTCCAGCTGCTCGGACAACTCCCCGGCCTGTTCCGCCGGCACCAACAGGCTCATCGGCAGCAGCCGCATCGGGCCGTCGGCATAGGCCGAGGACGGCTCCAGCGCAGGCGCCGGCATGTGCCCCTCGTGGGTGCCGAACGCCACCACGTTCTCCAGGTGGCCGCGCGGCACGCGTCGCGCCAGATCCTCCAGCGTGCTCCACACCGGGAAGCCCGGCCGCAGCAGTTCGACCTGGTCGAACAGCGCGGCGGCCAGCGCCAGCCGCGCGGCGTCGACCTGCGGCACCAGCCCGTGCAAGTCGGTGGCGACCAGCGCGGCCAGCTCGGCAGCTTCGTCGCGGGTGAAGCTCATCCGCGTCACCGGCTCGCCCGCGGCCGGTTCCAGCGCCAGCACGATAGGGAGCGCGAGCAGCGTTTTGGTTTCCACCAGCGAGGTCCACAAGAAGACGAAGAGACGGGATTCTACCATTCAGCGATTTGGGCTTTCGCCGAGGGGCATGGCGGGTTAGCCTTGACAAACTTGAGTGGTGGACTGTCCTGAGCATGGAAAACACGCAAAAGCGCGTCGGGGTGATCGGCGGCGTGCGCATTCCGTTCTGTCGCAATAACACCGCCTACGCCGACGTCGGCAACTTCGGCATGTCGGTGAAAGTGCTCGGCACCCTGGTCGAGCGCTTCGGCCTGCACGGCGTGGAGCTGGGCGAAGTGGTGATGGGCGCGGTGATCAAGCACTCCTCCGACTGGAACCTGGCGCGCGAGGCGCTGCTCAGTTCCGGCCTGGCGCCGACCACGCCGGGCATCACCACCGCGCGCGCCTGCGGCACCTCGCTCGACAACGCCATCATCATCGCCAACAAGATCGCCGCCGGGCAGATCGAGGCCGGCATCGCCGGCGGTTCGGACACCACCTCCGACGTGCCGATCGTCTACGGCACTCGCCTGCGCAAGCGCCTGCTGGCGATGAACCGTGCCAAGACCCCGCTGGACAAGCTGCGCGTCGCGCTGCGCGGCTTCTCGCTCGGCGAACTGAAGCCGTCGTTCCCCGGCGTGGCCGAGCCGCGCACCGGCAAGTCGATGGGCGACCACTGCGAGCAGATGGCGAAGGAGTGGCACATTGGCCGCGAAGCGCAGGACCGGCTCGCGCTGGACAGCCACCGCAAGCTGGCGGCGGCCTATGAAGCCGGCTTCTTCGAGGACCTGCTGGTGCCGTTCCGCGGCTTGAAGCGCGACGGCTTCCTGCGCCCGGACTCGACCATGGAAAAACTTGCCGCGCTGAAGCCGGCGTTCGACAAGACCTCCGGCCACGGCACGCTCACCGCCGGCAACTCCACCGGCCTGTCCGACGGCGCCGCTGCGGTGCTGCTGGGCAGCGAGGCGTGGGCCGCACAGCGCGGGCTGAAGATCCAGGCCTGGCTGCGCGATGCCGAGGTCGCCGCGGTGGACTTCGTGCACGGCGAGGGTCTGCTGATGGCGCCGACCATCGCGGTGCCGCGCATGCTGGCGCGCCACGGGCTGCGCCTGCAGGACTTCGACTACTACGAGATCCACGAGGCGTTCGCGGCGCAGGTGCTGTGCACGCTTCGTGCGTGGGAGAGCGCCGACTACTGCAAGAACCGTCTCGGCCTGGACGCGCCGCTCGGTTCGATCGATCCGGCGAAGTTCAACGTGCACGGTTCCAGCCTCGCCGTCGGCCACCCGTTCGCCGCCACCGGCGCGCGAATCATCGCCACGCTGGCGAAGCTGCTGGAGCAGAGGGGCTCCGGCCGCGGCCTGATCTCGATCTGCACCGCCGGCGGCATGGGCGTCACCGCGATCCTCGAGCGGTGACCGGGCAGCAGCTTCAGCCGCGATTCGCCCTGCGGGGCGCATAAAGACCGCCATGTTCCGCCTGCGCACCACCACCACCCTCAGCCTGCTCGCGCTGGCCGCCGGCGTCGCTGGTACCGGCTGGCTCAGCGAGCAGACCAGCGTCTGGCCCGGCCCGCCGGCGCGCTATGTCGTGCAGATCGACACGCCGACCGCGACGCGCGCCCGCCCTGCCCAGCGTCCCGCGCACGGCCGGACCCGCGTGGTGCAGGTGCGCCGGGCGCTGCCGCCGAGGGTCGTCGGCGACGAGGCGCAAGCCGCCATCGCCGCGCCCGCTCCTGCCCCCGAACTGGTGCCGCTGGCCACGCCAGCCGACAGCTCGCAGTCGTGGGACGAACTGCGCGGCCATCTGGACGGCCGTGTGCGGCTGCACGTCGATGTTGACGCCAGCGGCTGGGTCCGCGCCGCCAGCCTCGCCGAATCCAGCGGCGACCCGGTGCTCGATCAGCACGCCCTGCGCAGCGTGCGCGGCTGGCGCTTCGCGGTGCCGCTGGACCACCCCGACGGCCTCAGCGGCGAGCTGCCGATGCGCTTCACCTCGCAGGGCAACCGCGTCGCGCAGTTGCCGTAGGGCCGTTGCCCGGTCGCGCTGGTACTTTGCGTTCTGTCGTCCCAGAGCAAAGAGCTTTCGTTCACGTGCACCTGTAGGAGCGCGCTTCCTGTGCCGTGCTCCTGCTTTATGCAGAGCGAAGGTCTCGAAAGCTCTTGGTCCTTGCTTCAAACAAGGCAACAGGTGGCGAAAGTGATTTCCGTGGAACGGAGCGGACGGTGGTGAGCGGCGCTCACAGAATGCCCTTGGCCCCCACCCCGAACGCGGTGATCAGCCGCGTGATGATCAGCTTCGGCGACAGTGCCACGTCGGGGAAGTCGCCGACCGGTTCGTAGCAGGCGTAGAAGTTCGGGTCGGTGGCGCGCAGGGGCTGGCAGCCGGGTTTGAGGTCGTAGCTGGTGGCGTACCGGAACGGCCACAGGTCGAACAGCGGCAGGCTCTCGGAGACCGTGCCGATCGCCTGGTTGATGTCGGTCAGTACCGGAACCTTCGGTTGCCGCGGCGCGATCACCCAAGCGTTCTCCGGCTGCGTGCTGCGCAGGATGCTGTGGCGCAGCTGGCCGGCGAAGTCGTGGTCGTAGACGATCATGCCCGACTCGGTGTTGTAGTGGTCCGAGCGCGGGTCGAAGTTGTGCGATCCGACCATCGCGAAGGCGTCGTCGACCACGATCGACTTGGCATGCAGGCCGAAGCGCATGCCTTCGCTTTCCAACGGTGCCGGCCGATTGTTGCTGCCGCGGCTGCCGAGCAGGTGTAAACGCGTCTCGCTGAAGGGACGCGTGCCGGTGACTTTCGACGGCAGGGCGGCCGCGGGCATGCCGAGGTTGGCCAGTTCGTAGTCCTCACCGGCGCTGGGCGCATGCGGCTTCAGTTCGTGGACCTCGAAGCCGAATTTCTTCAGGTAGCGCTTGCGGTGCTTGTACGACATCGCATATGCGGCGAACGCGTCGGTCGCTGCCAGCGAGTTGGTGGAGACGATCACGCGCGGCGGATCGGCGCGCCGGTGCAGCGTGCGAAAGATGTGCTGGGCGCGTTTGCTCATCACCAGGTACGGTGTCTGCAGCAGCACCTCGCGTTTCGCTTCACTGATCATGTGCATGATGTGGTGGGTGAATTCCAGCGCGCGTCGCTTGTCCGGCTTGTCGGTCTTGGCCGGCAGGTCGCTGAAGTACTCCACCCGGCCCACCCGCAGCGAGGCGTCGACCAGCCAGGTCCGCAGCCAGGCCGGGTCCTCGGCATCCTCTTGCGCCCGGGCCACGCGTGTCGGGCGGCGGTAGCGCGGGGCTGGCCAGGATGGTGGCGCGCGTTCGGTCAGGATGCGCCGGTTGACGTCGCGCAGGTGGGTCAGTGGCAGCGAGCGCCGATGGTTCCAGAACAGCTCGAAGCTGGCCGCCATCTGCAGCGCGGCCGGCCCGCCGACCATCGCGTCGCGGTCGATGTAGTTGAAGGCGTCGTCCCAGTTGAAGTAGCGGTCCTGGTAATTGCGCCCGCCGGCGATGCCGATGGCGTTGTCCACCAGCAGCAGCTTGTTGTGCATGCGCTGGTTGAACTGCATGAAGCAGCACAGGATGCCGGCGGCGAACTCCAGCGGCTGGGTGTGTGCCTTGTGGAAGGTGGGGTTGTACAGGCGCACCTGCAGATTCGGACTGATCCACGCCAGCCGGTCGAGCAGGTCCGGGTCGTTGAAGGAGGACAGCTGGTCGGCCAGGATGCGTACGCGCACGCCGCGCCGCGCCGCGCGCACCAGTTCGTCGAGCATCAGCTGGCCGGCGTCGTCCTGGTCCCAGATGTAGGTCTGCACGTCGATCGAGCGTCGTGCCGCGCGCACCAGGTTGATCCGCGCGACCAGCGCCGGCTCTGAGTCGTCGAGCAGGGTGACCACGTGCACCGGCCGCTGCGGCGTGGAGGCGGCCAGCGCGGCGGTGGCGGCGTCCAGCAGCGGCGAGGGGAGCGCGCAATGGTCGGCCCGTGTGCAATCGAGGCGATGATCGGCGGTGGCGGCGACGATGGCATCGGCGCGGCGGATCTGCGCGCGCGACAGCGCGCAGCCTTGCAGCGACAGCAGTGCGAGTACGAGCGGAAGGACGAATCGGCTCAGGACAGGCATGGATGACTCATACGTTCTGCGCGTGCCACGGCCATGAGGAGGCGGGCGCGGCGCGGTGCTGGCGGATGGCCGCGGCGCGCGTCAGGGCGACCAGAACGCGTCCAGGCGGGCGTTGCCCGGCTCCAGCGCGCCGTCCAGGTGCAGCACGGCCAGCGCACCGGGCGGCATGCCGCGGAACTCGTCGGAGCGGCCCTCGACCAGCAGGGCGACCAGCCGCTCCATGCCGGGGTTGTGGCCGACCAGCAGCACCGTGCCGGCGTCGGCATGCTGGTCGAGCAGGGCCAGCAGTTCGCCCGGCGTGGCGTCGTAGATTTCGGTGGCCTGCTGCGGTACCGGCGCGTCGTCGATCGCGGCCAGCGCCAGCCGGGTGGTCTCGTCGGTGCGCCGGCTCGGCGAGCACAGCACTCGGTCGGGGCGCAGGCCGTGCGCGGCCAGCCACAGGCCGGCAGCCTGCGCTTCCCGTTCGCCGCGCACGCTGAGCGGGCGCTGCGGGTCGTCGCCGGCGGTTTCCATCGGCACGGCTTCGGCGTGTCGCAACAGGATCAGTTCGTGCATGGAGGACTCCAGGTGTGGTGGTGCGGGGCGCGATGTACGTGGGGGAAGAGCGCGCTTCAGTGCTGGCGCTTGATCCAGCGCAGCAGGGCCTTCCAGTCCTGCTGATGGCTGCGCACCTGCTCGGACTGGTAGTCGAAGATGCCCTTGCCGAGCCCGGCGAGCAGCACGTAGGCCTGGCTGTCGCGCAGCTGCGCGGCGATCGGGAACGGCGACTGCTCGGCGAGCCGGGCGAGCGCGTCCTGGCTGGCGTGGGTCCACGGCTTGAGCCGGTTGGCGACCAGCGCCACCGGCAGCTTGCCGCTGCGGACGCGCTTGACCGCCTGCAGCTCGCCGAGGAAACGCAACGTGGCGTCGAGGTCGAACGAGGACGGCAGCACCGGCACCAGCAGCACGTCGGCCGCATCGAGGTAAGGTTCCAGTTCGCGCTCATCGGCGCCTGCGGGGGTATCGATCAACAATTGCTGGGTGTCCGGCGGCACTCGTTGCAGGCTGCGCCGGCCGCTGTCGAAGGCCAGCACGCCGGGAACGTTGTCCGGCCGGAGTTCGGCCCAGTGGAAGCTGGAATGCTGCCGGTCGGCGTCGAGGATCGCGGTGTGTTGTCCCGCCTGGGCCCAGTGCGACGCCAGCTGCGTCACCAGCGTGCTCTTGCCGCAACCACCCTTGCTGCTTGCCACCAGCGTCGTAAGCATCGGATCGCCCCTGCTACGGAAGGTGGCCCAAGCCTAGCGGGAAGGCCGGGAATAGGGAATCAAGGCAGGGAATAGCCAGAGCGGGAAACGCCGAACCGGGCGGCAAGGGCTGCTCTTCCGATTCCCTACTCCCTATTCCCTGCCTTGATTCCCTATTTCCGGCTCTGGGGCCGCCAGCCGGCAGGCGCTTCGACCGGGATGCCGTTGTCACGCAGGGCGGCCAGCTGCAGGCTCATCTCGGTGCCGCCGTGGCGGGCCAGCGCCAGCAGGCGCTGGGCCAGTGCCGTGTCGTCCTGCGCCCTGGCCAGCAGCTGGGCGAAACTCTGCACCTGCCAGACCAGGTCGCGGCGGGCGTCCTTCGCTTCCTGCTGCTGCGCCGGATCGTCGGCCAGCACCTCGCGCAGGTGCAGGCCCAGCGAACGCGCCAGCGGGCTGGAGCCCCATTCCAGCGTCTTGCCCAAGGCCACGCAGTCGGCCTTGATCGAGGCGTCCTCGCCGGCGTTCTCGCACAGCTTGGCGACCAACTGCAGGGCCGGTTGCGGCTGGGTGCCGGCCACGCCGAACACCAGCACGGTCTGCATGCCGACGGCACCGCCGGCGTGGGCCGGGTCCAGCACATCGGGCGGTGGCGGCAGCGCGCCGGCCGCATTGGCCAGCGCGTGCAGGCTGATGCCGGCGTAATCGTCGTAGCGCTTCGCGGCCGCGGCCTGGCGCAGGTCTTCGCGGGCGGCCTCCTGTTGCTTGGCCCGCGCATCGGCACCGAACTTGAGCAGCCACACCGCGGCGTTGTCCGGGGCTCGGGCCAGCAGGTGTTGCAGGGCTTCCTCGTTCGGGCAGGCGTCGGCGGTGGCATCGCAATCGGCCAGACGCATCCAGTCGACCGCCGTGTCGGCGCCTTCGGCCTGCGCGGCGCGCTCGATCAGGCGATGGAAGCTGTTGCTGGGCGGCTGGTTGAACAGCGGTCGCGCCAGCAGGGCCGCGCCGAGCAGCCGCGACGGATCGCCGCTGGGGGCGAGCACGCTGACCAGGTCGCGCTGGAAGGCGAGCTGGGCCTTGTCGCGGGCCTGCACCGCCTTGTCCGGCGTGCCGCGGTTCTTGCCGACCGGGGGCTTGCCGGCGAATGCCGGCGCAACGGCCAGCGACCACGCGCAAATCAGGGCGAGGCAATGCCGTCCACGCATCATGGGCTCGACTCCGCAGGCGAACAAAGCGCGCAGCATACCTTGCGTGGATTAAGCGCGGCTGATCCGCCGGCCGGCGAAGGCGGACCAGTGCGGCAAGGCTTGCTAGGATGGAAACCCCCGGCGCAGGGCCGCGCCCCCATGTCACCGTTCGGGAGACGCGTAGTGGATCAACTGTCGACGTTCGCCGGCGGCGCACCCTGGTTTGTCGGCTGGGGCACGCTGGCCCTGATCAATGCCGCCCTGGCGCAAGGCAAGAACCGCAGCGGGCTCATCTGGTTCCTGTTGTCGCTGCTGTTCGGCCCGCTCGCCACGCTGCTGCTGGTGCTGCTGCCGAAGGTGCGCTCGAAGATGTTTTGAGGGCGGGAAATAGGGAATCGAGAATAAGGAATAGGAAGAGCGGCCACTGTGGCCCTTCTATTCCCAACTCCCTATTCCCGGCTTATTCCCCCAACGCCTCGCGCAGGAACTCCGGCTGGGCCAGCGCGGCTTTGTGGATTTCGGCGTTGTAGTACTTGGTGGGGAAGTTTTTGCTGAGTGCGCCGCGCTCGCGGAAGCCGGACAGGTCGCCGCCCTTGCGCGCCATGGTGCAGCTCCACCAGCCGGTGGGGTAGCACGGCTGGGGGAACGGCAGCGTCTTCACCGCGCTGAAGCCCGAAGTGCGCATGGCCGAGCGCATCGACTTGATCAGCTCCAGGTGCGCCAGCGGCGATTCGCTCTGCTGCACCAGCAGGCCGCCGTGTCGCAGCGCCTTGTAGCAGCTGGCGTAGAACGCGGCGTTGAACAGGCCTTCGGCCGGGCCGACCGGGTCGGTCGAGTCGACGATGATCAGGTCCAGCGAATCGGGCTCGGCCTCGGCCATGTACTTGATGCCGTCGATGAACAGCAGCTCGGCGCGCGGGTCGCCGTTCGCCTCGCACAGCTCGGGGAAGTACTGCTCGGCCAGGCGGGTGACGCGCTCGTCGATCTCCACCTGTACCGCGTGCTCGACTTCCTCGTGCTTGAGCACTTCGCGCAGCGTGCCGCAGTCGCCGCCGCCGATGATCACCACGCGCTTGGCGCGCGCATGGGTGAACAGCGCCGGGTGGGTCATCATCTCGTGATAGAGGAAGTTGTCGCGGCTGGTCAGCATCACGCAGCCGTCGATTACCATCAGGTTGCCCCAGTCGGTGGTCTTGTGGATCTCGATGGTCTGGAACGGGGTCTTCTCCGCATGCAGCAGCCGCTCGGTGCGGAAACCGATGGAGGAGCCGGAGGCCTGGTGGGCCTCGGTGAACCAGGCCTCGTTGGGCCGGGCTTCGTTCGGCGTGGACTGCTGCGACATGGCGGGTGTTCCTGGTGAACCGGGTGGAAGGAGAAAGGTCGTCGATTGTAGCGGCAACGGCGGTGAACGTCCCGGCAGTGGCCGCCGCCGTCTTGCGCATATCGTCACAGCCGCCCATTACAATGGCGCTCCGGCCTGGCCGGCGCAGCGCGCCGGTCGCCGACCAGCCCGATCGGCCCCGCGGCGTGCGAGGCTTCCGGTCGTTCGGGCTCGTGCTCGCGTAGAGCTGAAGCGTCAAGGCTCGCCGCTGCGACGACATCATTCGTTTGCACGAGGAGCAACGCTGATGGCGAACCATTGGACTGTCGACACCGCCCGCCACACCTATGCGGTGCCACACTGGGGTGACGGCTACGTGGACGTGGACGAAGCCGGCTGCATCGTGATGCGTCCGCGCGGCGCGTACGGCCCGGCGCTGTCGCTGCCGCGGATCGTCGAGCGCGCCTGCGCCGAAGGCCTGCGGCTGCCGTTGCTGGTGCGCTTTCCGGACATCCTGGCCGACCGCCTGGCGCGGCTGCAGACGGCTTTCGCCAAGGCCATCGACGAGTGGCACTACGCCGGCGGCTACACCGCGATCTATCCGATCAAGGTGAACCAGCAGCGCGGCGTGGCCGGCGAGCTGGTCGCCGCCGGCGTGCATGGCTTCGGCCTGGAGGCCGGTTCCAAGCCCGAACTGATGGCGGTGCTGGCGATGGCACGGCCCGGTTCCATCGTGATCTGCAACGGCTACAAGGACCGCGAATACATCCGCCTGGCGCTGATCGGCAAGAAGCTCGGCCTGCGCGTGCACATCGTGATCGAGAAGCTGTCCGAGCTGGACCACGTGTTCGCCGAGGCCAGGGCGCTGGGCGTGGAGCCGCTGCTCGGCGTGCGCGTGCGCCTCGCTTCCATTGGTGCCGGTAAGTGGCAGAACACCGGCGGCGACAAGGGCAAGTTCGGGCTGTCGCCGAACCAGGTGCTCACCCTGGTCGAGCGGCTCGATCACGCTGGCCTCAAGCACACGCTGAAGCTGCAGCACTTCCATATGGGCTCGCAGATATCCAACGTGCGCGACATCGCCAACGGCATGCGCGAGGCCACGCGCTACTTCGTCGAGCTGTGCCGGATGGGCGTGCCGCTGGAGATCGTCGATGTCGGCGGCGGCCTCGGCGTGGACTACGAAGGTTCGCGCTCGCGCAGCCACAACTCGATCAACTACTCGATCGAGCAGTACGCCTCGACCATCGTGCAGTCGCTGGCCGAGGCGGTGGCCGCCGAAGGCCTGGAGGCGCCGCACATCCTCACCGAGGCCGGCCGCGCGATGACCGCGCACCACGCGGTGATGGTGGTCAACGTGACCGAGGTGGAGGAAGTGCCCGCCGGCGCGATCCCGCCGCCGTGCGTGGACGAGCCGGCGGTGCTGCGCCGCCTGCGCGAGACCTGGGAGGAACTGGACCGGCGCCCCGCGCTGGAGCTGTTCCACGAAGCCCAGCATCACTTGAGCGAAGGCCAGGCGTTGTATGCGCTGGGCCAGCTCGCGCTGGCCGACCGCGCGCGGCTGGACGAGATGTACTACGCGATCGCCGGGGCGGTAAGGCTGCGCCTGCTGCCGGCCGAGCGCTCGCACCGGCAAGCGCTGGACGAGCTGGACGAGAAGCTGGTCGACAAGTACTTCGCCAACTTCTCGGTGTTCGAGTCGATCCCGGACGTGTGGGCGATCGGGCAGATCTTCCCGATCGCGCCGATCGCGCGGCTGGACGAGCAGCCGACCCGGCGCGGCGTTATCGTCGACCTTACCTGCGATTCGGACGGCCGCATCGACCACTACGTCGATGCCGAAGGCGTGGATGTCAGCCTGCCGCTGCACGCATTGCGGGACGGTGAAAGCTACCGCCTCGGCATCTTCATGGTCGGCGCCTACCAGGAGACGCTGGGCGACATCCACAACCTGTTCGGCGACACCGATGCGGTGAACGTACGCGTGGACGGCGACGGCTACACTTTCGCCCATGTACGCCGCGGCGACACCACCGACCTGATGCTCGACTACGTTGGCTACGACCTGGAGACGCTGCGCGCCAGCTACCGCGAGCGCATCGCCGCCGCCGGCCTCGCCGGCGACGAGGCCGCGCGCCTGTACGACGCGCTCGACGGCGGGCTCGCCGCCTACACCTACCTGGCCGAGGACATCCGCTGAAGGCGTGACGGCGACTGCCCCAAGGTCCGATGGCGGCCGTCGTCGCGGCGCCTACAATCCGCTGGATGGGCGCGATCGGACGATCGCGCCAACCCCATCCTTTCCAAGGAGCAACGCATGAACAGTCTCAACGGCAAGGTGGCCCTGGTCACGGGCGCAG
The DNA here is from genome assembly GCF_000264375.1 of Rhodanobacter thiooxydans LCS2. Taxonomy (GTDB): domain Bacteria; phylum Pseudomonadota; class Gammaproteobacteria; order Xanthomonadales; family Rhodanobacteraceae; genus Rhodanobacter; species Rhodanobacter thiooxydans. Next base: position 18,917 of record NZ_AJXW01000094.1, on the reverse strand, counting down.
CCAGCGGCCTCGGCAAGGCGATCGCGGAACTGTACGCGCAGCATGGCGCCAGCGTGGCGATCGCCGACATCAACCAGCAGGCCGCCGACTCGGTCGCCGCGCAGATCAACGCGGCCGGCGGCAAGGCGCTCGGCGTGGCGATGGACGTGACCAGCGAGGTGGCGGTGAACGAAGGCACCGACAAGGTGGTCGCTGCGTTCGGCGCGCTGGACATCCTGGTTTCCAACGCCGGCGTGCAGATCATCAACCCGATCGACCAGTTCGCCTTCGCCGACTGGAAGAAGATGCTGGCGATCCACCTCGACGGCGGCTTCCTCACCACCAAGGCCGCGCTGAAGCACATGTACCCGGGCAACCGCGGCGGCGTGGTGATCTACATGGGCTCAGTGCACTCGCACGAGGCCTCGAAGCTGAAGTCCGCCTACGTCGCCGCCAAGCATGGCCTGCTCGGCCTGGCCCGCACGCTGGCGAAGGAAGGCGCCGCGCACAACGTGCGCTCGCACGTGATCTGCCCGGGTTTCGTGCGCACGCCCCTGGTCGAGAAGCAGATTCCCGAGCAGGCGAAGGAGCTGGGCATCAGCGAGGACGAGGTGATCAGGAACGTGATGCTGAAGGACACCGTCGATGCCACCTTCACCACCGTCGAGGACATCGCGCAGACCGCGCTGTACCTGGCCACCTTCCCCTCCGCGGCGCTGACCGGTCAGAGCATCGTGGTCAGCCACGGCTGGTTCATGCAGTGAGCCATCCTGATCCGGCGTCCTCGCTGGCGGAGAGGGCGGCCCGCGATTACCGCACCGTCGCGCTGGTGCTGCAGGGCGGCGGCGCGCTTGGCGCCTACCAGGCCGGCGTGTTCGAGGCGCTGGACGAGGCCGGCCTGCAGCCGACCCGGCTGGCCGGCATTTCGATCGGCGCGCTGAACGCGGCGATCATCGCCGGCAACGCGCCCGGGCAGCGGGTGGAACGGTTGCGCGAATTCTGGGAGGCGATCTGCCGCCCGCCATTGTGGCCGGCAACGCCGCCACTGCCCTGGTTCGACGCGGTGGCGTGGCCGACGGCGTGGCTCAGCGGGATGAGCGGCATGGCTGCCTGGCGCGCGATGACCGAAGGCCAGGCCGGCTTCTTCCATCCGCGCCAGCCGCCGCCGTTGCTGGGCGGGCACGCCACACCGGGCAGCGTGAGCTGGTACGACACCGCGCCGCTGCGCGCCACGCTGGAGCGGCTGGTCGATTTCGACCGGCTCAACGACGCGCGCACGGTGCGCGTGGCGGTCGGCGCGGTGAACGTGCGCAGCGGCAACTTCGCCTACTTCGACAATCGCCGCGAGCGCCTGCGGCCGGAGCACTTCATGGCCTCCGGCGCGCTGCCGCCGGGCTTTCCCGCGGTGGAGGTCGACGGCGAGTTCTACTGGGACGGCGGCATGGTCTCCAACACGCCGCTGTACGAGGTGCTCAGCGAGCGCCCCGGTTGCGACACGCTGGCGTTCCAGGTCGACCTTTGGAGCGCCCGCGGCGCGCTGCCGCGCGACCTCGCCGACGTGGCCGAGCGCAGCAAGGAGATCCAGTACTCCAGCCGCACCCGGCTGGTCACCGAGTTCATGCGCCGCACGCAGGAGCACCGCCGGCTGCTGCACGACGTGATGGCGCTGGTGCCGCCCGAGCGCCGCCACGATCCGGTATACCGCCATGCCGAGGCGCGTGCGGCCGAAGCGCTGACCAACGTGATCCACCTGATCTACCAGAACCGGCCGCACGAAGGCCACTTCAAGGACTACGAATTCAGCGTCGCCAGCATGCGTTGCCATTGGCAAAGCGGGCTGGACGACATGCGCCACACGCTGGCCCATCCGCACTGGCTGGCTGCGCCCGATGCGGGACAGCCATTCGTGACGCACGATGTGCACCGCAGCGAGGCGGGTTAGCGGCCAGTCGATCGCGACCGGCCGGATTTCCGGGATCGAGGCAGGGACGCTTCGTATTCATTGGCAAGAATGCGTAGGGCGGGCACCGCCCGCTGTGCTGGTACTGCTTTCACACCCCATCTGGCCAAAGCCGGCGGGCGGTGCCCGCCCTACGCGTTTGGCGCGTCTCTACGCGTCCCGCGCCACTTGCAGCCCGGCGGGCGACTGGCTGACCGGCATGATTTCCAGACGGGTCACGTCGAGGTGTGGCGGCAGGTTGGCGATCCACCAGATCGTGTCGGCGATGTCGGCCGCGGTGATCGGATGGGCGCCGGCGTAGAGCTGGTCCGACGCCGCCTTGTCGCCGCCGGTGCGCACCACGGTGAACTCGGTCTCGGCCATGCCCGGCTCGATGGACGTGACGCGCACGCCACTGCCGTGCAGGTCCACGCGCAGGTTCTGCGAGAACTGGGTGACGAAGGCCTTGGTGCCGCCGTACACGTTGCCGCCGCGGTAGGCATAGCTGCCCGAGATCGAGCTGATGTTGACGATCGCGCCGCGGCGCGCGACCAGTTGCGGCAGCAGCAGATGAGTCAGCGACACCAGGGCGGTGACGTTGGTGTCAATCATCTGCTTCCACTGTGCCAGGTCCGCCTGTTGCGCCGGCGCGGTGCCCAGCGCCAGGCCGGCGTTGTTGACCAGCAGGTCGATGCCGGCGAACCCGGGTGGCAGGGCCGCGTGCGCCGCCCGCATCGCCGTCTCGTCGCGCATGTCGAACGCCGCCGCGTGCACGCGCCCGGCGCCGTGCCGCGCTACCAGCTGTTGCAGCCGTTCCATCCGCCGACCGCTGGCGATCACCCGCCAGCCTCCGGCGACGAAGCGTTCCACGGCAGCGGCGCCGAAGCCGGAGGTGGCGCCGGTGATCCAGGCGGTTTTGGTGGTCATGGGCGGAAATTCAGTGGGAGGAAAGGGTGGCTCAGCGGCCTTCCTTCAGCGCAATCGCGTTGATGCCGGCGCCGGCCAGGCGCTGCTTGGTCGATTCCAGCTCGGTGGCGGAACGGAACGGCCCCAGCCGCACGCGGTTGTAGGTTTGCCCGCCGATGCTGACCGACTGCACGTTGGCCACGAAGCCCTGCAGCGCGAGTTTCGCCTTCAGCGTCTCGGCATCGGCCGCGTTAGGGAACGCGCCGACCTGCAGCAGGTAGCCGCTGCCGGAGGCCGGTTGCGGCACCGCGCTGGCCGGTGCGGCGGTAACGTCCTGGGTGACCGCCTGCGGCGCGTTCGCCGGTACCGCGGCCGGTGCCGCCTGCTGCGCCTGCAATTGGGCGGCCTGCTGCTTCTGCTGCTCGATGCGCGCCTGCGCGCTGATCTCGGCATCGGGGATGCGCACCTCCTTCTCCGACAGCACCGAGTAGAAGTCGAATTGCGGCTTCTTCGGCGCATTGTCGTTGCCCGCTTCGAGCACGCCGGGCGCGCTGCCGTGCTCGGCGGTGGCCTGCGGATTCGCCTGCGGGCCGTCGGCCTTGCGCAGGCTGGTGAGCAGGCTGCCGCGCAGCATCACCGCCATCAGGATCGCGCCTGCGATCAGGCCGATCACCGCGTAACCCCAGCCCGGGAACCCGTTGCTGCCGTTGCGCACGGCCTGCCGGCCCCTGCCCTTGCGTGCTGCCATTACATCTTCTCCGGGGCGCCGAGGCCCAGCAAATCCAGCCCATTCTTCAACACCTGGCGGGTCGCCACCACCAGCGCCAACCGTGCGTTGCGCAGCGCGGCGTCCTCGACCAGGAACTGATGCGAGTTGTAGTAGGTGTGGAACGCGTTGGCCAGTTCGCGCAGCCAGGCCGCGACCAGGTGCGGCTCCAGGTTTGCCGCCGCCGCCTCGACCAGTTCAGGGTACTTGGACAATTCGGCGAGCAGGATCTGCTCATGCTCGTTGTCCAGCCGGTCGAGGTGCGCGAGGCCCTCGGCGAGGTCGACTGTGTAGCCCTTCTCCGGCGCCTGGCGCAGCACGCTGCAGACGCGGGCGTGCGCGTACTGGATGTAGTACACCGGGTTGTCGTTCGACTGCGAGCGCGCCAGGTCGATGTCGAACACCAGCTGCGAGTCGCTCTTGCGCGAAATCAGGAAGTAGCGCGTGGCATCCTTGCCGACCTCGTCGATCAGGTCGCGCAAGGTGACGTAGCTGCCGGCGCGCTTGGAGATCTTCACCTCCTCCCCTCCCTTCATCACCGTCACCATCTGGTGCAGCACGTACTCCGGCCAGCCCCTGGGGATGCCGCAATCGAGCGCCTGCAGGCCGGCCTTCACGCGGGCCAGCGAGCCGTGGTGGTCCGAGCCCAGCTCGGTGATCGCGCGTTCATAGCCGCGCTGCCATTTGCTGAGATGGTAGGCCACGTCCGGCAGGAAGTAGGTGTAGGTGCCGTCGGACTTGCGCATCACGCGGTCCTTGTCGTCGCCGAAATCGGTGGTGCGCAGCCACAGCGCGCCGCCGTCCTCGTAGGTGTGGCCATGCGCGACCAGCTCGCGCACGGCCTCCTCCACCTTGCCGTCGGTGTACAGCGACGATTCGAGGAAATAGGTGTCGAAGCCTACGCCGAACGCCTGCAGGTCCAGATCCTGCTCGCGGCGCAGATAGGCCACGGCGAAGTGGCGGATCGCGTCGAGATCGTCCACGTCGCCGGCGCCAGTGACCGTCTCGCCATCGGCGACCACCGACTCGCGATCGAGATAGGCGCGCGCCACCTCGGCGATGTAGTCGCCGCGGTAGCCGTTCTCCGGCCAATTGCTGTCATCCGGCGTGATCCCGCGGGCGCGCGCCTGCACCGAAATCGCCAGGTTGGCGATCTGCACGCCGGCGTCGTTGTAGTAGAACTCGCGCTTCACGTTCCAGCCGCTGGCGTCGAGCAGGCGGCTCAGGCAATCGCCGATCGCCGCGGCGCGGCCATGGCCCACGTGCAGCGGGCCGGTCGGGTTGGCCGAGACGAACTCCACGCCGACGGTCTTGCCGCCGCCGCTGGTGCTGCGGCCGTAGGCGTCGCCTTCGGCCAGGATCCGGCGCACTTCGGCGTGGTAGGCGCCCGGCGCGAGAAAGAAATTGATGAAGCCGGGGCCGGCGATCTCGACTTTCTCCACCAGCGTGTTGGCCGGCAGTGCGGCGACCAGTTTCTCGGCCAGTTCGCGCGGCTTGGCGCGCGCCGGCTTGGCCAGCAGCATCGCCACGTTGCTGGCGAAATCGCCGTGTTCGCGGCTGCGCGCGCGCTCGATCACGAAGCCGGGCAGGCTGAGGTCGGTAGGCAGGGTGGCGGCGCCCTGCAGGGCCTGGATCGCCTGCAGCACCAGTTTCCGCAGCGGTTCTTTCACGGTGGGGCCGGTTTCGTGATGGAACCGGCAATCCTAACAGACCCGCCTGCCGGCGAAACGCGCGCCTGACTGCTTGTGGCACCGGCCAGCGGAAGCTTCGGGGCGCGCCGGAATTTTGACGCACCGCGGCGAGCCACGCTGTGGATAAGTCTGTGGGGAAAGCTGCGGCTCGCGCGTGGCTCCAGGCGGCGAGCGGCCTTGCATCGTCGTGTCGCTAGAAATTTATCTTGTGCGCCAATAAGTTGAGATACTCATCTCGAGTCCGTACACGATAGGCCCGCCAAGTGCCGGTATCGCCATTTTGTGTATAAGTTGGCGCGGTCCAGGGCCATGCTTTCGGCTGCGGCTGGCGTCACCGCATTGTCATGCGGCACTGCGATACTGAACGGGCCAGAACATGAACTCCCCTCCATGACATGGCGACCGGGGATGCCGCTCTCCCCACCTCCCCAATCGGCCTCGCGGCGTGGCTCCTGCCACGCCGTTTTTTTTGTCCGGGGAGGCTGATCTCAAAGCAGGCCGCGGGCTGCCATCGACACCGGCTCGCCGCTGCCGATCACCAGGTGGTCGAGCACGCGCACGCCGACCAGCTGCAGGGCGTCGCGCAACTCGTGGGTGATGGTGCGGTCGGCGGCGCTGGGCTCGGCCACGCCGGAGGGGTGGTTATGGGCGAAGATCACCGCACAGGCGTTGTGCTGCAGGCAGGCACGGACCACTTCGCGCGGGTGCACGCTGGCGCCGTCGACGGTGCCGCGGAACAGCTCCTCGAAGGCCAGCACGCGATGGCGGTTGTCCAGATACAGGCAGCCGAACACCTCGTACGGCAGGTGGCGCAGGCGTGCGCGCAGGTAGTCGCCGCTGTCGCGTGGGTTGCCCAGGCTGGGCAGTTCCTGCAACTGCTCGGCCAGGCTGCGCCGGGCCAGTTCCAGCGCGGCGGCGATCCGCGCGCGCTTGGCCGGACCCAGGCCGCCGACGCGGATCGGCTGCTCGGGCCTGGCCAGCAGCGTGCCCAGGCTGCCGGCGTGCGCCAGCAGTTCGCGGCCCAGCGCCAGCGCGTCCTTGCCGCGGCTGCCGTTGCCCAGCAGCACCGCCAGCAGCTCGGCGTCGGACAGCGCGCCGCTGCCGCGCGCCAGCAATTTTTCACGGGGGCGTTCCCCCTCGGGCCAGTTGCGGATGCTCATGTGCCCAACTTGCCGCACGGCGTGCGGGGCGGGCAGCGGTGCGCGCGGGTGAATCCGGTAAGCTAGGCCTCTGCCGATTGTCAGGCCCGCCTTACATGAGTCTTGCCCAACGCCGCATCCTGCTCGGAGTGTCGGGCGGCATCGCCGCCTACAAGTCCTGCGAACTGGTCCGCCGCCTGCGCGATCTCGGTGCCGAGGTGCGCGTGGTGATGACCGAGGGCGCCACCCGCTTCGTCAGCCCGACCACCTTCCAGGCGCTGTCCGGCCAGCCGGTGCGGGTCAGCCTGTGGGATGCGCAGGCCGAGGCGGCGATGGGCCACATCGAACTGGCACGCTGGGCCGAACGCATCCTGGTGGCGCCGGCCAGCGCCGACCTGCTGGCGCGTCTGGCACATGGTCTGGCCGACGATTTGCTGACCACGCTGTGCCTGGCCAGCGCCGCGCCGCTGTATCTGGCGCCGGCGATGAACCAGCAGATGTGGGCGCACCCGGCGGTGCAGGACAATCTCGCCACGCTGCGCCGGCACGGCGCGCACATCCTCGGGCCGGCAGTGGGCGACCAGGCCTGCGGTGACGTCGGTAGCGGCCGCATGCTGGAGCCGCACGAACTGCGCGGTGCGCTGGTGGCCTCGTTCGGCGAGCGCTCGCTGGCCGGGCTGAAGGTGCTGGTCAGCGCCGGTCCGACCTACGAGGACATCGACCCGGTGCGCTTCATCGGCAACCGCAGCTCGGGGAAGATGGGCTTTGCGGTAGCCGAGGCCGCCGCGCAGGCCGGCGCCGAGGTGAGCCTGGTGGCGGGGCCGGTGAGCCTGGCCACGCCACCGGGCGTGGCGCAGCGCATCGACGTGCGCAGCGCGGCGCAGATGCATGCGGCGGTGCTGCAGGCGGCAGCACAGGCGGACATCTACATCGGCGCAGCGGCGGTGGGCGACTACCGCCCGCAGGAGGTCGCCACGCAGAAGCTGAAGAAGCACGACGGCAGCGAGCTGGTGCTGCGCCTGGCCGAGAATCCGGACATCCTGGCCAGCCTCTCGGCGCAAACCGCGCATCCGTTCCTGGTCGGATTCGCCGCGGAGACGCATGATGTGGCGAGCTATGCGCAGGGCAAGCTGCGCCACAAGGGTCTGGACATGATTGCGGCGAACCAGGTGGGTGGCGGGCTCGGTTTCGAGGCGGCCGACAATGCGTTGACCCTGTACTGGGCCGACGCTGCGGTCGCGTTGCCGCGGGCGGAGAAATCCGAGCTGGCGCGGCAGCTGGTGGCCCATGTGGCCGAACGCTACCGGGCGACGCGCGGATGACGATCGACGTCGAGCTGAAGATCCTCGACCCGCGCCTGGGCGACGGCATTCCGCTGCCGCAGGCCGCCACGCCAGGCAGCGCCGGCATGGACCTGCGCGCCGCGCTGCAGCAGCCGCTGACCTTGCAGCCGGGCGAAAGCGCGCTGGTGCCCAGCGGCATCGCGATCCACATCGGCGATCCGGGCTGGTGCGCGCTGATCGTGCCGCGCTCCGGGCTGGGCCACAAACACGGCCTGGTGATGGGCAACCTGGTCGGAGTGATCGACGCCGACTACCAGGGGCCGTTGATGATTTCATGCTGGAATCGCGGCAGCCAGCCGTACACCATCGCGGTGGGCGATCGCGTCGCCCAACTGCTGCTGGTGCCGGTGGCGCAGGCGCAACTGAAGGTGGTGGCCGATTTCGCGCCCAGCGAGCGCGGCGGTGGCGGGTTCGGCTCGACCGGTATCCAATAATCAGCGGGGTCGGCCCGGGTGCCCGGGCCGCACGCAGTGACGGCCGCGGGGGCGGTATGGCGTTGAACATCGCGAACGAACGGCTGCGCAACCTGCGCGTCGACTGGCGTGATCTGCTGCCGCTGGCCGGCGGTACCGCGCTGCTGCTGCTGGGTCTGTTCTGCGCCTGGCAAACCTGGCTGATTGCCGACGAGGGTAATGCGGTGCGCCGCGTGCACCAGGCCCAGGACGAGGCCGTGCAGGCGTTGACGGCGGAGATCGCCAGCCAGCGCGGCGCGGTCGAAAAAGTGCTGGCCGGCGTGAACCCGGCGACCCTGCTGAGCAACCCGGCGCAATCCGCCGCGGCGCTGCGCCAGCAGTTGCCGCAGGCGAAGAAGCTGGAGCTGTACAGCGGCGACCTCACCGAGGTGCTCAAGGCCAATTACCGCGAGTTCGGCTACGCCAAGGCGGCGCAGCTGATGGCCGCGCAGAGCGCGAACGGCGCGCCGCCGGCGCAGAGCGTCTCCTACGGCAGCGGCGACCGCCGGCTCAGCCTGGTGATTCCGCTGGGCCCGCCGCAGCAGGCCCAGGCCTGGGCCTGGGTTGAGCTGCCGTTTGCGCCGCTGCGCCAGCGCTTCGACGCGATTTCGCCGGCCGGGGGCCGGCTCGACCTGCGCCAGGGTGACGACCGCGGCTACGTGCAACTGCTCTCGCATGGCACCAGTTCGGCCGAGGCCGAGGAAGCCGGCAAGCCAGTCGCAGGCAGCGCGTTCAGCGTCGGCGCCGGCCTGCCCAGCGCGTTCATCGTGCTGCCGCGCTGGTGGCTGCTGAGCGGACTGCTGGCTGTGTTCGGCCTCGGCGGCGGCATCTATCTGCTGCGCCTGCGCCAGCGCTGGAAAGCGCAGCCGGTGGTCGCGGAGGCCGACGTGCCGCTACCGGAGCGGCGGAGTGCACCGGCCCGGGCCAAGCCGTCGGAACCGCCGGAGCCGCCGGTTACGGCGGTGGTCGGCGTGGATCCGAGCATCTTCCGCGCCTATGACGTGCGCGGCGTGGTCGGCAAGACGCTGAACGCGGACGTGGCGCATGCGCTCGGCCAGTCGATCGGCACACTGATGGCCGAGAAGGGCCTGCGCGAGATCGTGGTGGGGCGCGACGGCCGCCTGTCCGGGCCGGAACTGGCCGGCGCGCTGGCTGACGGCCTGCGTGAAGCCGGCGTGGACGTGATCGATATCGGCGCGGTGCCGACGCCGGTGGTGTACTACGCCACCTACCGCTTCAACACCGGCTGTGGCGTGGCGGTCACCGGCAGCCACAATCCGCCGGACTACAACGGCTTCAAGATCGTGGTCGGTGGCCAGACGCTGGCCGAGGGGGCGATCCGGGACCTGTACCAGCGCATCGCCGGCGGCGCGCTGGCCAGCGACGGCGGCGGCGGTCTGCGCCAGGTCGACGTGGCGCCGGACTACATCGAGAAGATCGTCTCCGACGTGCTCGCCGAGCGCCGCCTGAAGGTGGTGGTGGATTGCGGCAACGGCATTCCCGGCGCGATCGCGCCGCAGGTGCTGGAAGGCGTCGGCTGCGAGGTGGTGCCGCTGTACTGCGACGTCGATGGCAACTTCCCGAACCATCACCCGGACCCGTCCGACCCGCACAACCTGGAGGACCTGATCCTCGCCGTGAAGAGCAGCGGCGCCGATCTCGGCCTGGCCTTCGACGGCGACGGCGACCGCCTCGGCGTGGTCACCCGCTCCGGTGAGATCGTCTACCCGGACCGCCTGCTGATGCTGTTCGCGCGCGACGTGCTGTCGCGCCAGCCCGGCGCCACGGTGATCTACGACGTGAAATGCACCAGCCACCTGAAGGGGCAGATCCTCGACGCCGGCGGCAGCCCGCTGATGTGGCGCACCGGGCACTCGCTGATCAAGGCGAAGATGCGCGAGACCCAGGCCGAGCTGGCCGGCGAGATGAGCGGGCACTTCTTTTTCAAGGAGCGCTGGTACGGCTTTGATGACGGCATCTACGCCGCTGCGCGGCTGCTGGAGATCCTCGCCGGCGACCTGCAGGGACGCAGCGCCGAGCAGATCTTCGCCACGCTGCCGAAGAGCATCTCCACGCCCGAGCTGAAGGTCGAGCTGGCCGAGGGCGAGCACTACCGCTTCATGGATCAGCTGCGCCAGCAGGCGAACTTCGAGGACGCCAGCCTGATCACCATCGACGGCATGCGCGCGGACTGGGCGGACGGCTGGGGCCTGGTGCGCGCGTCGAACACCACCCCGGTGCTGGTGTTGCGCTTCGAGGCGGACGACGCGGCGGCGCTGAAGCGGATCCAGCAGGTGTTCCGCCGGCAGCTGCTGGCCGTCGACCCGGGTCTGAAGCTGCCGTTCTAGCGGCCGGCGGCGCGTCGGCCGTCACGTCAGGCGCTTGAAACCGCGCTCCGGGCGAGGGTCGGCGCCATCGGCGCCATCGGCGCCAGGCTACTCCGCCGACTGCTGCTGCGCGGCTGTCCTGACTTCACGGTAGTGCGCCAGCTGCGCAGCCTGTTGCTGCTCGGTATTGCTGCGCAGGGTCTGCTGGCGGCGCAGCGTGTCGCGCAGCGTGGCCACCACGTTGCGCTGCTGCGCGATGCTGTCGGCCAGGGGCTTGGGCACCGGACTCTTGGCGTTCTCGAGGTCGGCGGCGCGGCCGAGCAGGTCGGTCAACGCCTTCTCCTGGCCACGCAGATTGATCTGCGAGGTGTGGATCTGCTGGTCGATGGTATCCAGCACCTGCTGCAGCGAAATCCGGTAGGAGTCTTCGTCCGGGTAGGCCAGCAGCATCTGCGCATCGGCGTTCGCGCGTTCCTGCGCTGCGCGCTGCTGGGCCGCCTGTTCGGCGGCGAGCTTGGCGGCGGCGGCGCGTTCGGCGGCGGTCAACTGGCGTGGCACGCGTTGCACCACCAGGCCGCGGTCGTTGACCAGCTCGTAGCCGTACTTCATGGCTTCGGCGGTCAGGCTGTCGCTGAAGTGCATCAGACCCTGCCCGTCGTGCCATTTGTAGCGGACGTTGCCGGTGTTCTGGGCCTGCGTCGACAGGCTCGCAGCCAGCACGGCGACGGCGATGACGAGCAATGATTTGCGCATGGATACCCCTCTTCGTTGCCCAGTATAGCCAGCGCGGTCACGCTGCCTAGCTCCGTGGGCACGGCAGCCGCTGCGAGTGTGACCGGGTTCGCTTGAGCCCGTCGGCGACATGCTGAACTCAGCGTCGGACTCCGTAGCGCTCGCGATAGGCCAGCAGGCGGGCGTGCTCGGCAGTCAGGCGCGGCTGCTCGCCGGCATAGGCCAGCACGTCATCGAGGCTGGTGATCGCGATCACCGGAATGCCGTGGTCGGCGGCCACCTCCTGCGCGGCCGAGCGCTCGCCCTGTCCGCGCTCCTGCCGATCCAGCGCGATCAGCACGCCGGCCGGCGTGGCACCCTGGGCGCGGATCAATGCCAGCGCCTCGCGCACCGCGGTGCCGGCGGTCATCACGTCATCGACGATCAGCACCCGGCCCTCGAGCGGCGCGCCGACCAGCACGCCGCCCTCGCCGTGGTTCTTCGCCTCCTTGCGGTTGTACGCCCACGGCAGGTCGCGGCCATGGCCGTCGGCCAGCGCGATGGCGGTGGCGGCGGCCAAGGCGATGCCTTTGTAGGCAGGCCCGAACAGCATGTCCACGGCGACACCGGAGTTCACCAGGGCGGCGGCGTAGGCGCGGCCGAGCTGGGCCAGCGCGGCGCCCGAGTCGATCCGCCCCATGTTGAAGAAGTACGGGCTCTGGCGACCGGATTTCAGGGTGAACTCGCCGAAGCGCAACACGTCACGGCGCAGGGTGAGTTCGATGAAGTCGCGCTGGTAGGCGTGCACGGCGGGTCTCGCAAATGGGGGAAGTCGGGGCCGCTGCGGCGTTGCGCTACGGCAAGGCCGCCATGGTACAGCCCTGCCCGGGCCGACCGGTGCGCACGGACCGCAGGGCGGCCCGGCATGGTTGCTATGATGGTCCGCCGCCCGAGGAGTCCGCATGCGCATCATCACCCTCAACACCAACGGCATCCGCTCGGCCGCCACCAAGGGCGTGTTCGACTGGCTGCGCCGGCAGCAGGCGGACGTGGTCTGCCTGCAGGAGACCAAGGCGCAGGAAGGCCAGCTGGCCGACGCGATGTTCCGCCCCGACGGCCACCACTGCCTGTACCGCGACGCCAGCAACAAGAAGGGCTACAGCGGCGTGGCGATCTACACCCGACGTGAACCCGACCAGGTGCTCACCGAACTGGGCTGGGATGCGTTCGACAACGAGGGGCGCTACCTCGAGGCGCGCTTCGGCAAGCTCAGCGTGGTCTCGCTGTACTTCCCGTCCGGCTCCTCCGGCGACGAGCGCCAGCAGTTCAAGTTCAAGGCGATGGAGTGGATCACGCCGATCTTCGATGCATGGTTGAACAGCGGCCGCGACTACGTGATCTGCGGCGACTGGAACATCGTGCACACCAGGAACGACATCAAGAACTGGTCGTCCAACCAGAAGAACTCCGGCTGCCTGCCGGAGGAGCGTGCCTGGCTGGACCTGCTGTTCAACCAGCGCGGCTGGGTCGACAGCTTCCGCGCGATCAAGCCCGATGCGGTCGAGTACACCTGGTGGTCGAACCGCGGCCGCGCGCGCGAGAACAACGTGGGGTGGCGGATCGACTACCAGGTCGTCTCACCGAGCTTGCGTGAGCGCCTGAAGGCGTGCTCGATCTACCGCGACGAACGCTTCTCCGACCACGCGCCGTACACCGTCGACTATGCCGATTGAGCCCGCTGCGCCGCGACCGGCAAAGCCGTCGGTATGGCGGGCGTTCGCCCAGCCGGCGGCATGGACGATGGCGCTGTTCGGCTTCTCCTCCGGCCTGCCGTTCCTGCTGGTGGCCGGTACGCTGGCGTACTGGCTGAAGGAAAACGGCATCAAGCTGGCGGACATCACCATGACTGCCAGTGCCGGCATGACCTATGCGTTCAAGTTCGTGTGGGCGCCGCTGCTCGACCACGGGCGGCTCCCCGGCTTCGCCCGCCTCGGCCAGCGCCGCGGCTGGCTGTTGTTCGCGCAGCTGGGCGTGGTGTTCGGGCTGCTGGCGATGGCCGCGTTGACCCCGCGGCAGCTGACCCCGTTCGTCGCGGCCACCCTGCTGGTGGCGTTCTTCGGTGCCACCCAGGACATCGCGGTGGACGCCTATCGCATCGAGATCGCGCCGATCGAGGCGCAGGGCGCGCTGGTTGCCACCTACTCGCTCGGTTACCGCATCGGCCTGCTGCTGGCCGGTGCGGTGGCGCTGATCCTGGCCGACCACCTGTCGTGGCGGCTGGTCTACGTGCTGATGGCGCTGGCGATGGCGGTGCCGGTGGCGACCACGCTGATCGCGCGCGAACCGGACGTGTTGCGGGTGCGCGCCACGCGCTGGCGCGACGCGATGCGCGAGAGCGTGATCGATCCGTTCACCGATTTCTTCCGCCGTTACGGCTGGGCGCTGGCCGGGGTGGTCTTGCTGTTCCTGCTGCTGTTCAAGATGCCTGAGCAGGCCACCATCGGCGGCATCATGAGCCCGTTCTACCGCGACATGGGTTTCTCCAAGACCGAGATCGGCACCATTACCAAGATCTACGGCATCTGGATCGGCATCGTCGGCGTGTTCATCGGCGGCGCCATGGTGGCGCGCTGGGGTGCATGGCGGCCGCTCGGCATCACCATCGTGCTGTGCGGCTGCAGCAACCTGCTGTACCTGCTGCTGATCGCCCACCCCGGCAATCTGCTGGTGCTGACCCTGGTGATCTCCGGCGAGAACCTGACCCTGGGCATGCTGGGGCCGCCGACCGTGGCGTTCCTCTCCTCGCTGGTCAACCGCCAGCACACCGCAACCCAGTACGCGTTGCTGAGTTCGCTGGTCAACCTGCCCGGCAAGCTGCTCGGCTTTTTTGCCGGCGGCATCGCCACCGCCACCGGCTACGGCGGCTACTTCGTCATCACGGTGCTGGCCGTGCTGCCGTCGATGCTGCTGTTCGCCGGCCTGTGGCGCTACTTCCGCGGCGAGGAGCGTGCGCGGGCGGCGGCGACCGGCACCACCTAGGCTGTCGCCCCACCGGTGTGGTTGCGTTCACAACGTGATTGCCAAGTCGGCCACGGAATCGCCATCACGCCGTGTGGTGTGGCGGCGGTTGTGCAAGCATCGCTGGCACAGGGGCATGTGCAACATGGAGTGACGCTTATGCCGGACATGATCCTGCAGCACGTCGACAGCCTGCTCGTCGAACGCATCCGGTCGCTGGCCCGGGATCGCCAGTGCACGGTCAACGACGTCATGTTGCATGCGCTGCGCAGCGGCCTGGGCATGTCGGCTGCGCAGCAGTGCAGTGAGAACCTGCGCGACCCCGCTGCGCTGACGGCCCTGGATGGCGATTGGGGGGCTGCGGAACAGGGGGTGTTCCAGGAGGCGCTGCGTGCGCTGGCGCAGACCCGGCCGACCCAGCTGGCCCCGGAAAACATCGGCTATGCCGGCGGTGCAACCGGCGCGGAATAGATCGCGCCCAGTATCCGCGGGCCGCGTGCGCCGGTGACCGCCGGCAAATTGCCGGGCAGGCCGAGCAGGCGCTGTCGCGCCAGCCAGGCGAAGGCGGTGGCTTCGAGGAAGTCCGGATCGATGCCGTAGCGCGAGGTGCCCAGCAGCACGCGAGGCGCCAGCAGTTCGCCCAGCCGCCGCATCAGTGCGCCGTTGTGCACGCCGCCGCCGCAGGCCAGCACTTCTTCCGCTTGCGGCGCATGCTGCGCGATCGCCGCGGCCACGCTGCGCGCAGTGAGTTCCAGCAGGGTCGCCTGCACGTCGGCGGGGTCCAGCGCGGCGAGCGGTGCATGCGCGGCCAGCCAGTCGAGGTGGAAGTACTCGCGGCCGGTACTCTTCGGCGGTGGCAGCGTGAAGTAGGGGTCGGCCAGCAGGGTGCCGAGCAGGCCGGTGTCGACGCGGCCACTGGCGGCGTACGCGCCATCACGATCGAACGGTTCGCCGTGCTGGCGCAGGTGCCAGGCATCGAGCAGGCCGTTGGCCGGGCCGGTGTCGAAGCCCACCACGCGGCCGTCGGCACCGAGCACGGTGATGTTGGCGATGCCGCCGAGGTTCAGCACCACCCGCGCATGTCCCGGTCGTGCCAGCAGCATCGCGTGCAGCGCGGGCAGCAGCGGCGCGCCCTGCCCGCCGGCGGCGACGTCGGGACGGCGAAAATCCGCCACCACGTCGATGCCGCAGCGCTCGGCGATCACGCTCGGGTCGCCGAGCTGCAGGGTGAACGGATAGGCGCCGGTGGGGCGATGGCGCAGCGTCTGGCCGTGCGAGCCGATCGCGCGGACGGCCGAGGCGGGCGTGCCGCTGCGCTCGAGCAGCTGCAGTGCGGCGTCGGCGAAGCAGCGGCCGATCTGGACGTCCAGCCGTCCAAAAGTATCGAGGTCGAGTGCCGTCTCACCCTGGGCCAGCGCAAGCATCCGCCTGCGCAGATCCGGCGGCCACGAGTGCGAGTGGCTGGCCTGCAGCTGCGGCACGCCACGGTTGAAGCTGGCCAGCACCGCGTCGATACTGTCGGCGCTGGTGCCGGAGATCAGTCCGAGGTACAGCGCCGAGGCGTCGTCCACGCGCGGCGGGCGTTCAGTTGTCGTGGTTGGCGCGGACGTTGGCGCGCGCCAGCGTGATGCGCGCGTCCAGTTCGGTCAGCCGCGCCAGTTGGGGCTTCACCACTTCGGCCTTGAAGCGCGCCATCTGGACGGCCGGCAGCGGCTCGGGCTTCGGCAGCGTCACTGTCTGCGGGTTGCGCTGCACGCCGTTGACGCGGAACTCGTAGTGCAGGTGCGGGCCGGTGGCCAGGCCGGTCATGCCGACGTAGCCGATCACTTCGCCCTGGCGTACCCGCTCACCCACCCGCTGGCCCTTCACGAAACGCGACATGTGGCCGTAGGCGGTGCTGATGCTGTTGTTGTGCTGGATCACCACGAAGTTGCCGTAGCCGCGTTCCCAGCCGTGGTACTTGATCACGCCGTCGCCCGCCGCGTGGATCGGGGTGCCGCTGGGGGCGGCATAGTCCACGCCCTTGTGCGCGCGCATGCGACCGAGGATCGGATGCATGCGCGTCGCGGTGAACTGCGAGGAGATGCGGGTGAAATCGACCGGGATGCGCAGGAACGACTTCTGGATCGGCCGGCCATCCTCGCTGTACCAGCCGTAGCTGCCGTCGGCCTTCTTGAAGCGGTAGGCGGTGTAGCGCTTGTCCTGGTTGACGAACTCGGCGGCGATGATGTTGCCCTGGCCATAGCGCACGCCATCGCGGTAGATGTCGTCGTAGATCACGGTGAAGCTGTCGCCGACGCGCAGGTCCTGCACGAAGTCGATGTCGTACTTGAACAGGTCGGCGAGCTTGCCCACCATCGCCGCGTCCATGCCGGCCTGGTCGCCGGCGGCGTACAGGCTGCTACGGATCACGCCATGGGCCACCTGTTCGCGCAGGTCCAAGTCGCGCTGCTGGATGGCGACGCTGGGCCGCGTGCCGTCGAGGCGGATGGTGGCGCGGCTGGCCTGGTCCTGATCGAAGCGGAAGCCTTTGAGGCTGCCGTCGCTGCCGAGCAGGAAATCGAACTCCTGGCCCGGACGGATGTTGTGCAGAGCGGTTTTTGCGCTGCCGGCGGTATCCATCACCTTTTGCAGGTCGGTCATACCGAGGCCGCGTGCGGTGAAGATGTCCGACAACGTTTGTCCGGGTTGCACCCGCACCACCTGCCAGTCGTCCACGGTCGCGGCGGTGAAGTTGGCCGGCGTGATCTTCGGCAGCGCCAGCGGCAACAGCGAATGCACTTCCGGCGTGGGTGCGGGGCGCATCGCGCTGGCCCAGGCGGGCATGATGAAACCGGACAGCAGGGTAATCAGCAGCGCCGTGCCGGCGAGCACCAGGCGTTCGCGGCGCCAGCGGATCGGCTCGATCTCGCCCGAGCGATTGAACGACCAGTGGGCGCAGCGCGCATAGAAATGGGAGTGCCGGCGTTGCGCCTTGCGACAGATGGCCTGCTTGCGGGCTTGCCGTGCCCCCTGCTTTTCTTCTGCCATGCTGTTACGCCTACGCTACAGAGAAACAAAACTGCGGATACCATAACGGCCATGTGCAAAGGACGTCAACGCCTTTCGCATCAAGGATTTGCAACGCTTTCGTCGTTAACACACAATTAACGTTGACGGCACGATCACATTGCGGGCCATTGCCTGTTTCATCCAACCATCGAGAAAACCTTGCATGAGCGAGCTTGAGCAGGCGCTGGCCACGATTGCGCGTGGCGCCGACGAAATCATCAAGCGGGAAGACCTGGCCGAACGTCTGAGGCAGGGTCGCCCGCTGCGGATCAAGGCCGGTTTCGACCCGACCGCGCCGGATCTGCACTTGGGCCACACCGTGCTGCTGAACAAGATGCGCCAGTTCCAGGACCTGGGCCACCAGGTGGTCTTTCTGATCGGCGACTTCACCGGCATGATCGGCGACCCCACCGGCAAGAACGTCACGCGCAAGCCGCTCAGTCGTGAAGACGTGCTGGTCAACGCCGAGACCTACGCCGAGCAGGTCTACAAGGTGCTCGACCGCGAGCGGACCGAGCTGCGCTTCAACTCCGAATGGTTCGGCAAGATGAGCGCGGCCGACATGATCAGGCTCGCTGCCCAGCACACCGTGGCGCGGATGCTCGAGCGCGACGACTTCACCAAGCGCTACGCGGCACAACAGCCGATCGCGATCCACGAGTTTCTGTATCCGCTGGTGCAGGGCTACGACTCGGTGGCACTCAAAGCGGACGTGGAACTGGGCGGCACCGACCAGAAGTTCAACCTGCTGATGGGCCGCGCGCTGCAGGAACACCACGGCCAGCCGCCGCAGATCGTGCTGACCATGCCGCTGCTCGAAGGCCTGGACGGCGTCAACAAGATGTCCAAGTCGCTGGGCAACTACATCGGCATCAACGAGCCGGCGATCGACATCGTCACCAAGACCATGAAGATCGGCGACGAGCTGATGTGGCGCTGGTTCGAGCTGCTCAGCTTCGACGTGTCGCTGGATGAGTTGGCACGCATGAAGCAGGACATCGCCAGCGGCGCCCTCAACCCGCGCGACGCCAAGCTGCGTCTCGCACGCGAACTGGCCACGCGCTTTCATGGCGCGGCCGCTGCCGAACAGGCGATCGCCGGGTGGCATGCGGTGGTGCGTGGCGAAGGCGATACCTCGCTGCTGCCGCAGGCCGATATCACGGTGCCGGTCGAGGGTATGCGCCTGGCGACCCTGCTCACCGCGGCCGGGCTCACTGCCAGCAACTCCGAGGCGAACCGCAAGTTGAAAGAGCGTGCCGTGCGCATTGATGCCGAAGTGGCAGAGGATGCGCAGCGCGTCTTCCACGCCGGCTTCGAAGGCGTGCTGCAGGTGGGCAAGCGCAGTTTTGCCCGCGTGAGACTCGTGCCTGCCTGATGCGCGCGTTCCAGCGAGAGATGGCGGCGTGCAAGCGCACTTGAGAGAAAAATTTGCCGTCACCGCAGTCGTTTGCGCAGGTTCCGTGAAATTTCTCTCAAGAAACACTTGCCAAAAAAAACACAGGCCGTACTATTCGCGGCCCGCAGTCGCCCAACGTCGCAAGACGGACTGACGGGACCTCGAAGAAGCCTCCCCGAGGGTGTTGACGGTCAAGAAA
>NZ_AJXW01000093.1 GCF_000264375.1 Rhodanobacter thiooxydans LCS2 | reverse complement strand
TTCTTCACAAGCTCTGAGCGGACCAGCCGGCGGGCCGGCGTCGGGAGCGGCCCCGATCGATGTGCAGACGATCGAACAACCAGGACTGGACGGTCATCCAGGTTCAACCGATCCGTCACGCGCCCACACGCCAGGCTGACGGCCGTGCGTGCAGGGTTCGCGGCTTGCGGCTTCCGCGCAACCGGCAGCGAGGTGCACGATGGCGAAGACTGGCCCGACCCGACTGAGCCGTGCGATCGATCCTTCGCGGGACCACATCCTGGGTGATCCGGGCGCCGAGATGGTCCTGCTGGAGTACGGCAGCTACGCCTGCCAGCCGTGCCATGAAGCCAGCAGCGTGATCGCGCGGCTTCGCGAGCAGTTCGGCCCACGCCTGTGCTACGTCTACCGGCACCGGCCGGTGACCGGCAGCGAGGCAGCGTGGCAGGCAGCCGTGCTGGCCGAGTACGCGACGGCGACCACCGACGATTTCTGGCCCGTGCACAACGCGCTGATGGCCGACGGGCGCGACCTCGACCTGGCGGGGATCGACCGTATCGCCACGGCGTTCGGGCTGCCGCTGCCGTCGACCCGGCCGGACGACGCCGAACACGCGGCGGCCGAACAACGGGTGCGGGAGGACCGCCAGGCCGCCACCGCCAGCGGCGCCAATGTGGCACCCACGTTCTTCATCAACAACCGCTGCTACGAAGGGCCGTGGGACGAGAGCGCGCTGGCTGAAGCACTGGAAGGTTCGCTGGGCTTCCGCGCCCGCACCGCGGCGCTGGATTTCGTGCGCTGGGGTCCCTCGGCGGGCGTGCTGCTGCTGCTGATGTCGATCGTCGCGATTATCCTCGCCAACTCGCCCGCCGGCCCCGCCTTCGCCGCGATCTGGCCCACGCCGCTCGGCATCGGGGTGGGCGACCATGTGTTCCGCCTGCCGCTGATCACCTGGATCAACGACGGCCTGCTGAGCGTGTTCTTCCTGGTGGTCGGGCTGGAGATCAAGCGCGAGTTCACCGTCGGGCAACTGGCGACGCGACAGGCGGCGGCCCTGCCGATCGCCGGCGCGATCGGCGGCATCTTGCTGCCGGCCGCGCTTTACCTGCTGATTGCGCCGGCGACGCTCGGCCATGGCTGGGGCACAACCATCTCCACCGACACCGCGTTCGCCATCGCACTGATCGTGTTCCTCGGCGACTGCGTGCCGGTGGAGCTACGCATCTTCCTGACCGCGGCGGCGATCATCGACGACCTGGTGAGCATCGTGGTGGTCGCGCTGTTCTATGGCGGCGCGCTGCACCTGTCTTTCCTGCTGGCCGCGGCCCTGATCTGCGCCGGCCTGCTCGCCTTGAACCGCTGGAACGTCTACCGCCCGTTGCCGTATGCGCTGCTGGGCCTGGCGCTGTGGTTCTGCCTGCAGCAGGGCGGTATTCACCCGACCCTGGCCGGCGTGATCCTGGCCCTGGTCACGCCCACCCGGCCGCCGGCCAACCTGCGCGCGCTCAACGCGCAGGCGCAGCTGGTGTTCCGCGCCGAGGCGCGGGACGACCGCGACATGCCGCACCAGACGCCTTCGGCGGCGTCGCTGGCCATGCTCGACACCATCCACTCCCGGCTGGAATCCCCCGCGGCGAAACTGCTGCGCACGATGGAGCCGTGGTCGAGCTACCTGGTGCTGCCGCTGTTCGCCCTGGCCAATGCCGGCGTGCTGGTGAGCCTGGACGCGATCCACGGCCACGGCCGGCTGATGCTCGCCATCATCATCGGCCTGGTGGTCGGCAAGCCGGCCGGCATCGCGCTCGGCGCCTTGCTGGCCGCGCGCCTCGGCTGGGCGCGCAAGCCCGCTGCCTACACCTGGCGGCAGTTGGTCGGCGCGGGCATCCTGGCCGGCATGGGTTTCACCATGTCGCTGTTCATCGCCGGCCACACCTTCACCGAGCCGGCCGTGTTCGACGCGGCCAGGATCGCCATCTTCCTGGCGTCGATCCTCGCCGGTTCTCTGGGCGCATTCTGGCTACGGCGAAGCCCGGCGCCGGCCGCGCCGTCGTGAGCGTGTGGCATGCGCATGCCAGCGTCGCGGTGATCCCGCGGATGCTCAGCGACTCACACGCTCGATCCTGCCGCAGGCGATCGGCAAGGTGGTGCTGGCGGGGATCGGCCCCAGCGAAGCCACGGTGGCGGGCAGCCTGGTGCTGGCGGGCACGCCGTGGATGTAGACCACGCGGTGGTCGAGATCGAGTTGCTGCCCCTTGAACGCCTTGCCGAACGCCGCGGCGAGCTGCTTGAGCGGGACTACTTCCCGATAGCTGTAGGAGCCGTTGGCATCGGCCTGCGGATAGCTGCCGTGGGCCACGTCCATCGCCGCCGGCGCGGTGTCGAACGGCACCATGGTGGTGCCCGAGGCGGCGGCGGTTTCCGCCACGTCGACGATGCCGTCGCCGTTGGCGTCGGCGGTCTGGGTGGCGCAGCTTGCCGCGTGGCCATTCTCGAAGCCGTGGAAGTGCTGCCAGTGCGTGATGCCCGGCGGTGCGCCGGTGACGTGCACACGAATCACCAGCTTGTCGCCCTCGATCTCGAAGCGGGCCTCGCCGGTGGTCGCGCTGCCAGCCGTGGCCGTGTTCAGCGCGGTCAAATGCGCGACATAGGTGGCGTCGGCGTGACTGGAGTCGGCGGTCTGGGTGCCGGCAGCCATGGCGAAGGTACCGGCCAGCGCCGCCAGGGCGGTGGTCAGCGGTGATTTCGTCAGCATGACGTACTCCTCGTGGTTGCGGTCCGGCGAGTTTTCTCCCCCCGGCGAGCCCTGTCAAAAGAACCGCCGGCATCCTCTGGCGCCAGAAACGACAACGGGCGCCGCGGCGCCCGTCATCGCTTTCACGTTTGCCGAGCCGCTTACAGCGAGTAATACATCTGGAATTCCAGCGGGTGCGTGCTGGCGCGGTACTTCGTCACTTCCTTCATCTTCACCTCGATGTAGGCGTCGATGAAGTCGTCGGTGAACACGCCGCCGGCTTTCAGGAACTCGCGGTCCTTGTCCAGCGCTTCCAGCGCGGCGTCGAGACTGGAGCACACCTGCGGGATGTTTTTCTCTTCTTCCGGCGGCAGGTCGTACAGGTCCTTGTCGGCCGGTGCGCCCGGGTCGATCTTGTTGATGATGCCGTCCAGGCCAGCCATCATCAGCGCGGTGAACACCAGGTAGCCGGAGTTCATCGGGTCGGGGAAGCGCACCTCGATGCGGCGGCCCTTCGGGCTGGCCACGTACGGGATGCGGCAGCTCGCCGAACGATTGCGCGCCGAGTAGGCCAGCATCACCGGCGCCTCGAAGCCCGGCACCAGCCGCTTGTAGCTGTTGGTGGTGGAGTTGGCGAACGCGTTGATCGCGCGGGCATGCTTGAAGATGCCGCCGATGTACCACAGCGCGGTCTGGCTGAGGCCGCCGTACAGGTCGCCGGCGAACAGGTTCTCGCCGTTCTTCGCCAGCGACTGGTGCACGTGCATGCCCGAGCCGTTGTCGCCGACCAGCGGCTTCGGCATGAAGGTGACGGTCTTGCCGTTCTGGTGCGCCACGTTCTTGATAACGTACTTCATCGTCAGCAGCTCGTCGGCCTTCTTCACCAGCGTGTTGAACCTCACGCCGATCTCGCACTGGCCGGCGTTGGCCACCTCGTGGTGGTGCACCTCGACCTTCTGGCCCAGCGACTCCAGCACCTTGCACATGTCGGCGCGCAGGTCGCCCAGCGAATCGACCGGGCTGACCGGGAAGTAGCCGCCCTTCACGCCCGGGCGGTGGCCGCTGTTGTTGCCGTCGTACTTGTAGCGCGACGACCATGCCGCTTCCTCGGAACCGATCTCGTAGAACACGCGGCCGGGGTCGTTCTGCCAGCGCGCCGAGTCGAAGATGAAGAACTCCGGCTCCGGGCCGAAGAACGCGGTGTCGGCGATGCCGGTGGATTTCAGGAACGCCTCGCCGCGCTTGGCGATCGAGCGCGGGTCGCGGCCGTAGGCCTGCATGGTGCTCGGCTCCAGCACGTCGCAATGCAGGATCAGCTGGGTGTGCGAACTGAACGGATCGAGGTGGGCGGTATCCGGATCGGGCAACAGCACCATGTCCGACTCGTTGATGCCCTTCCAGCCGGTGATCGAGGAACCGTCGAACATCTTGCCGTCCTCGAACGTCGACTCGTCGATTGCGTGGGCCGGGAAGGTGACGTGGTGGTGCACACCGAGCATGTCGGCAAAACGCAGGTCGACGAACTCGACTTCATGTTCCTGGATCAGGTCGAGCACTTTGTTGGCGGACATTGAGCAACCTCGGCGATGGATGGTGAGCTGGCTTGAGCAAGGCTTGTGCCAATAGTTGCAGCCGTTGCGCAGCAACGGCTGCGGGAGTTTTCGTTGCCTCGGGCCAATCAAGAGAGAAACGTGATGGTGCAATATGGCCTTTGCATTGCACCATTATGACTCATCCGATCCCACTGCCCGATGCGCCGCTCAGCCATCGTAGGCGCTTTCGCCGTGCGAGGTAATGTCCAGCCCCTCGCGCTCGGCCTCATACGGTACGCGCAGGCCAAACACCGCCTTCACCACCAGATAGCCCAGCACCGAAACCACGCCGCTCCACAGCACGGTGATGCCCACGCCCAGCGCCTGCACGCCGAGCTGGCGGAACACCGAATAGTTCGCCGCACCGGTGCCGCCCAGCCCCGGCGCGGTGAACACGCCGGTCAGCAGCGCGCCCACGATGCCGCCGACGCCGTGCACGCCGAACACGTCCAGCGCATCGTCCGCGCGCAGCCGCCTCTTCAGCCTGGTCACGCCCCACACGCAGCAGAAACTGGCCACTGCGCCGATCACGATTGCGCCCATCGGCCCCACCGTGCCGCAGGCCGGGGTGATCCCGACCAGGCCGGCCACCGCACCGGAGGCGCCGCCCACCATCGACGCATGGCCGCGCATCGCCGCCTCCACCGCCAGCCACGCCAGCACCGCCGCTGCCGCGGCCAGCAGGGTATTGATGAAGGCCAGCCCCGCGCCTGCGTTCGCCTCCAGGTTGGAGCCGGCGTTGAAGCCGAACCAGCCCACCCACAGCAACGCCGCGCCGACCATGGTGAACGTCACGTTGTGCGGCTTCATCGGCTCGCGGCCGAAGCCCAGCCGCGGCCCGACCAGCCACGCGCCGACCAGCCCGGCCACGCCGGCGTTGATGTGCACCACGGTGCCGCCGGCGAAATCCAGCGCGCCCCGGGCGAACAGGAAGCCGTTCGGCCCCGCCCAGACCATGTGCGCGATCGGCAGGTAGGCGAAGGTGAACCAGATCGCCGCGAACAGCAGCACCGCGCGGAAACGTATGCGCTCGGCGAATGCACCCACGATCAGCGCGCCGGTGAGGCCGGCGAAGGTGGCCTGGAATGCCACGAACACGTACTCCGGCAGCGCCACGCCGGCGCTGAACGTGGCCGCCAGCGTGTCCTTGCTGACGCCATGCAGGAACAGCTTGTGGAAGTTACCGAGCAGCGCGCCGCCGCCGCTGAAGGCGAGGCTGTAGCCGTAGGCCACCCACAGCAGCAGCAGCAGCGAGAACACCGTCAGCACCTGCATCAGCACCGACAGCACGTTCTTCGAACGCACCAGCCCGCCGTAGAACAACGCCAGCCCCGGCACCGTCATCAGCACCACCAGCAAGGTGGAGGTGAGCATCCACGCCACGTCGCCCTTGTCGACCGTCGGCACGGCCGCGGCGGCGTGCAGCAGCGGAGCGGCCAGGGCCAGCGTCAGGCCCGTGCCGATGCCGCGGTGAAACCTGAACTGTTTCATGGAGAACCTCGCAGGATGCGGGTCAGTGGGATGACGCTTGCTAAAGGTCGTCATCCCCACGAAAGCGGGTCAAAGCGCATCGGCGTCGAGCTCGCCGGTACGGATGCGGAGCACCTGCTCCACGCCGGTGACGAAGACCTTGCCGTCGCCGACGTTGCCGGTGCGCGCGGCACGCTGGATCTCCTCCAGCGCCGCGTCGAGCAGCTCGTCGGGCACCACCACCTCGACCTTCAGCTTGGGCAGGAAATCGACCACGTACTCGGCCCCGCGATACAGCTCGGTGTGGCCCTTCTGGCGGCCGAAGCCGCGCACCTCCGCCACCGTGATGCCCGACACGCCGGCGTGCGCCAGCGCGTCGCGGACCTCGTCGAGCTTGTACGGACGAATGATGCTGGTGATCATTTTCATGGATGGCTCCGGGTGGATGTCTTTCAGAACGACCTGGCCACGCTCAGCAGCGCGGTGGCGTGGCGCGGCCCAGATAACGGCCATGCGCCTTGACGCAGGCGCCCCGGCACTTCGCCGAGCTGTGCCGATGCCAGGCCTGGCCTGACGGCACAGCACGACACGACGCCCCACATACAACCAGCTTCGCTGCATGGGCCGTGCCCTCCGTTGATGACGACGCATGAATGGCCGTCCAGACGCCCAGACGTCCATGAGCCACCGCGACACGGCCATGCGTTTGCGTGGCTTGTCATGCTCAGCAAGCCGCGTGCCATGGGCGCAAACCGTTGCCGCGGCGACATCGACGACGCCGCGGCGGATGGCCCGCACCGGCATTAGCACCATCCGCACCCGTCGGCGCGACCGGTTTGCACTGTTGCGGTGCGTGCGCGCTCGGGCGGGCCGCTCAGCCTGCAGCCATCTGGCGCGAGGGCAAAGCCCGTAAGCTATGGCGTTTCACGCCGGCGATCCGCTTGACGGCGTCCCACCCCCGCCTGCCAACGGACCCTCCCGTGACCGACCTCCTCCACGTCATCCTGCTCGGCATCATCGAAGGCATCACCGAGTTCCTGCCGATCTCCTCCACCGGCCACCTGCTGATTGCCGAGAAGTTCGGACTGGGCGCGCGCTCGGACCTGTTCAACATCGGCATCCAGGCCGGCGCGATCCTGGCGGTCACGCTGATCTACTGGCGGCGCATCTGGCAGCTGCTGACACAGTGGCGCGACGCGGCCAACCGCGACTACCTGCTGAAGCTCACGGTGGCGTTCCTGATCACCGCGGTACTTGGCTTCGTCGCGGTGAAGCTGGGTTTCAAGCTGCCGGAGACGGTGACCCCGGTGGCCTGGGCGCTGGTGATCGGCGGCTTCTGGATGATCGCGGCCGAGCAGCTGGCCGCGCGCCAGCCCGAGCGCACCGCGGTGACGTGGAAGGTGGCGATCCTGGTCGGCATCGCGCAGATGATCGCCGGCATCTTCCCCGGCACCTCGCGTTCGGCCGCGACGATCTTCGCGGCGATGCTGTTCGGCACCAGCAACCGCGCGGCGGCCACCGAGTTCGCCTTCCTGGTCGGCATCCCGACCATGTACGCGGCCACCGGTTACGAGCTGCTGAAGGTGGTGAAGGACGGCGGCGCCGCGCACGAGGACTGGACCGCGCTGATCGTCGGCTTCGTGGTCTCGGCGGTCGTCGCCTTCATCGCGGTGAAGTGGCTGCTCGGCTACATCCGCAGCCACACCTTCACGCCGTTCGCGGTCTACCGCCTTGTGCTCGGCGTAGCGCTGCTGTTGCTGGTGCCGGCCGGCGCCTGAACCCACCGCTGCCGTGGCCGGCAAGCGCAACGCCACGTAAGGCTGGTATGCCCATAAGCTCGTGTCTCGGGCACCACGGCAAAGCGGCGGGCACTGCCCGCCCTACGAAACGGGACTCGAGCCCGATGGAACCTCTGTACGAGGCGCTGCGCGTCTACGCCGCTTCGACCAGCGCCTTCTTGTACAGCGGTTTCGGCACGGCTTTCGGCGTGCCGAGCGCGCACTGGCCCGGCTGGTTGGTGCGGTCGAATAGCTCGCGCACCCACTCGATGAAGGCCTGCACGCGGGCCGACAGATGCTTCTTCTGCGGGTAGACGATCCATACCGGCTTGCCGGTCGAGTTGGTGTCGGTCATCACCCTTTCGAGCACGCCTTTTTCCAGCAGGCACGCGGCCAGCATGTGCGGCACCTGGGTGATGCCCAGACCGGCGGCCACCGCCTGCAGTACCGATTCGCCGTCGTTGATCAGCATGTGCGCGTCGATGTCCACGCTCATCTGCCCGCCCGGCGTGTCGAACTGCCACTGGCGCGGACGGCCGTTCGGGTAGACGTAGTTGATGCAGCGGTGATCCTTGAGGTCTTCGATGCTGCGCGGCGCGCCGTATTTGCGCAGATACTCCGGCGAGGCGCACACCACGTTGCTGAGGTAGCCGATCTTGCGCGCGATCAGGCTGGAATCCTCCAGCTCGCCGACGCGGATCGCGCAATCCAGGCCTTCGCCGTTGAGATCCGCCGGTGAGTCGCTCATCGACAGTTCCAGCCGGATGTCCGGATAGCGCTGCTCGAACTCGGTCAGGCGAGGGATCACCGCGGCGCGGCCCACCGACAGCGAGATGCCCACGCG
This sequence comes from Rhodanobacter thiooxydans LCS2, assembly GCF_000264375.1. Classification (GTDB taxonomy): domain Bacteria; phylum Pseudomonadota; class Gammaproteobacteria; order Xanthomonadales; family Rhodanobacteraceae; genus Rhodanobacter; species Rhodanobacter thiooxydans. Next base: position 8,823 of record NZ_AJXW01000093.1, on the reverse strand, counting down.
CAACTTGCCGGTCGGCTTGCTGTTGGCGAAGTTCAGCGCCTCGGTCGCCTCGGCCAGGTCGGCGAGGATCTCCTTGCAACGCGCGTGGAACGATGCCCCATCGTCGGTCAGGCGCAGCGAGCGGGTGGAGCGGAACAGCAATCGCGCGCCGAGCTGGCTTTCCAGCCGCGTGACGGCCCGGCTGACCCCGGACGGGGTCATGCCCAGTTGGCTGGCGGCGGCGGCGAAACTCTTGGCCTCGACCACGCGGACGAAGGTCGAAATGGCGGAAAAGTCTTCCATTGTTTCAATTCCTCGTCGATTCGTGACTGCGGCGCATGAGTGTAGTGCGCAGGAAAAGGATTTTCTATACCGACAAGTACATCTATTCTCTCGACCCTCGCCGGGAATCCCCTGCCCGGCCACCAAGGTGTTGGGAGCGCACGATGAAAAAACAATGGATGCTGGTCCCGCTGGTCGCCGCCGGTGCCCTCGGCAGCTGGCTGCTGCTGCACGGCAACGACAGCCATGCGCAGGATCCCGCCGCCGCTGCCGGGCCGCCGGAAGTGACGGTGGCGCAGGCCGTGACCCGCCAGGTCAGCGACAGCGCCGAGTTCACCGGCCGACTGGAAGCGGTCAACACGGTGCAGGTGCAGCCGCGCGTGGGCGGCTTCATCGAATCGGTGCAGTTCCAGGAAGGCGCGCTGGTGCGCAAGGGCGACGTGCTGTTCCAGCTCGATGCCCGTCCGTATCAGGCCGAGGTCGACCGGCTCGCCGCCGCGCAGGCGCAGGCGCGCGCCGAGTTGGGCCTGGCCGAGACCAACCAGCGCCGCGGGCAGATGCTGCTGGCCCAGCACGCGATCGCGCAGCAGGAGGCCGACCGACTCGATACCACCGCGCAGAGCGCGCGCGCGCGCCTCGCCGCCGCCGCCGCCGGCCTCGCCGCGGCGCGGCTGAACCTGGACTTCACCCAGGTGCGCGCACCGATCGACGGCCGCGTCAGCAACGCGCGGGTCACCCCCGGCAACCTGGTCACCAGCAACGACGTGCTGACCAGCGTGGTTTCGGTGAACCCGGTCTACGTCTACTTCGACGTGGACGAGCAGACCTGGCTGAAGCTCGACCACCTGCGCGCCAATGCAAAGCAGGCCGGTCACAACGCGCGGATCGAGGCGGCGATGGGCCTGGCCGACGAAGCGGGCTACCCGCATGAAGGCCGCCTCGACTTCGTCGACAACCAGCTGCACGCCGGCTCCGGCACCATGCGCCTGCGCGCAGTATTCGACAACGCCGACGGCCTGTACACGCCCGGCCTGTACGCCCGCGTGCAGCTGCAGAGCGGCCAGGTCAGGCCGCGCGTGCTGGTGGACGACCGCGCGATCGGCACCGACCTCGGCAACCAGTTCGTCTATGTGGTCGACCAAGAGCACAAGGTGCAATACCGCAAGGTCGACACCGGCGCGCTGTTCCACGGCCTGCGCGTGATCGACAGCGGCGTCGCGCCGACCGACGTAGTGGTGGTGAACGGCCTGCAGCGCGTGCGGCCCGGCGTCCAGGTGAACCCGCAAAAGGTGGCGATGAGCTACCGGCTGGATGGGGCGGACAAGGCGCTGGTGGAGCGCAGCGACGCACCGGATGTGGATTCGCGCACGGCGCAGGCCAACGCGGCGGCAACCAAAGCTCCGCAAGGCTGAGCTCCCTCCTCTGCGGCAGTCCCCATGGGGACTGGCGCAGAGGAGGGCTGGGGAGGGGTGAAGCCCTCCAGCTCACCGCAAAGCAAGAGCAAGAGCGTTACCCCCTCCCGACCTCCCCCTGCTGCGCAGGGGGAGGAGCAAAAGAAAGACCGAAGCCGCGACCCGGCTTCGTCGAGGACTTTTTGCATGAAAAACATCGCCCAATTCTTCGTCGACCGGCCGATCATGGCCGCCGTGCTGTCGCTGCTGTTCGTGATCACCGGCTCCATCGCGGTGTTCCAGCTGCCGATCAGCGAATACCCCGAAGTGGTGCCGCCGACCGTGGTGGTGCGCGCCGCCTACCCGGGCGCCAACCCGAAGGTGATCGCCGAAACCGTCGCCACCCCGCTGGAGGAACAGATCAACGGCGTGGAAGGCATGCTGTACACCTCCTCGCAGGCGACCAGCGACGGCGCGCTCACGCTCACCGTGACGTTCGCGCTCGGCACCGACCTCAACACCGCCCAGGTCGACGTGCAGAACCGCGTGGCGCAGGCGCTGCCGAAGCTGCCGGAGGAAGTGCAGCGACTCGGCGTGACCACGCAGAAGAGTTCGCCCGACCTCACGATGGTGGTGCACCTCATCTCGCCCGACCAGCGCTACGACATGCTGTACCTGTCGAACTACGCGCGACTGCATGTGAAGGACGTGCTGGGCCGGCTCGACGGCGTGGGCGACGTGCAGATCTTCGGCGCCGGCGAGTACTCGATGCGCGTGTGGCTGGACCCGCAGAAACTGGCCCAGCGCTCGCTCACCACCGGCGACGTGATCAACGCGATCCGCGAGCAGAACGTGCAGGTCGCCGCCGGCGCGCTGAATGCGCCGCCCGGCCCGGGCAACGCTGCGTTCCAGCTCAACATCAACACCCGTGGCCGGCTGGTCAGCGAGGACGATTTCCGCAACATCATCGTGCGCACCGATGCGCGCGGCGGTGTCACCCACCTCGGCGACGTGGCGAAGGTCGACCTGGGCTCGAACAACTACGCGCTGCGCAGCCTGCTCGACAACAAGCCGGCGGTGGCACTGCCGATCTTTGCACGGCCCGGCTCCAACGCGATCCAGATCTCCGACGAGGTGCGCGCCACCATGGCGCAGCTGAAGCAGGAGTTCCCGCAGGGCGTCGACTATTCCATCGTGTACGACCCGACCGTGTTCGTGCGCGGCTCGATCGAGGCGGTGGCGCACACGCTGCTGGAGGCGATCCTGCTGGTGGTGCTGGTGGTGATCCTGTTCCTGCAGACCTGGCGCGCCTCGATCATCCCGCTGGTGGCGGTGCCGGTATCGCTGATCGGCACGTTCGCGGTGATGTATCTGGCCGGCTTCTCGCTCAACGCGTTGTCGCTGTTCGGACTGGTGCTGGCGATCGGCATCGTGGTCGACGACGCGATCGTAGTGGTGGAAAACGTCGAGCGGCACATCGAACTCGGGCAAACACCGCGGGAGGCGACACGCCAGGCGATGCGCGAAGTCACCGGGCCGATCGTGGCCACCGCGCTGGTGCTGTGCGCGGTGTTCATTCCCACCGCCTTCGTCAGCGGCCTCACCGGCCAGTTCTACCGCCAGTTCGCGTTGACCATCGCGATCTCCACGGTGATCTCCGCGTTCAACTCGCTGACCCTGAGCCCGGCGCTCGCCGCCGTGCTGCTGAAGGGCCACGACGCGCCGAAGGACCGCCTCACGCGCTGGATCGACCGTGCGTTCGGCTGGCTGTTCCGCCCGTTCAACCGCGTCTTCCATCGCGGCTCGGAACGGTACGTCGGCGGCGTGAAGCGCATCGTCGGCAAGGGCAAGCTGGCGCTGGTGGTGTATGCCGGCCTGATCGCGCTGACCTGGTTCGGCTTCTCGCACGTGCCGACCGGCTTCGTGCCAGGCCAGGACAAGCAGTACCTGGTGGCGTTCGCGCAGCTGCCCGACGCAGCCTCGCTGGATCGTTCCGAGGACGTGATCCAGCGCATGGGCGCGATCGCGCTGAAGCAGCCGGGCGTGGAGCATGCGGTGGCCTTCCCCGGCCTGTCGATCAACGGCTTCACCAACTCCACCAACTCCGGCATCGTGTTCGTCACGCTGAAACCGTTCGAGGAACGCCGCAGCGCGGATCTTTCCGCCGGCGCGATCGCCGGTGCGCTGAACCAGAAGTTCGCCTCGATCCAGGATGCGTACATCGCGGTGTTCCCGCCGCCGCCGGTGATGGGGCTGGGCACGATCGGCGGCTTCCGCCTGCAGGTCGAGGACCGCGGCGACCGCGGCTTCGCCGAGCTGTACCAGCAGACGCAGAACCTGATCGCCGCCAGCCGCAAGGATCCGGCGCTGGCCGGACTGTTCTCCAGCTTCCAGATCAGCGTGCCGCAGGTGGACGCCGACGTGGACCGCGAGAAGGCCAAGACCGTGGGCGTGAATCTGGGCGACGTGTATCAGACCATGCAGGCGTATCTCGGCTCGCTCTACGTCAACGACTTCAACCGCTTCGGCCGCACCTACCAGGTGAACGTGTCAGCCGATCCGGCGTTCCGCCACACGCCCGAAGACATCCTGCAGCTGAAGACGCGCAACGCGCAGGGCCAGATGGTGCCGCTGGGTTCGTTCGTCACCGTGAAGCAGGGCGCCGGCCCGGACCGCGTGCAGCACTACAACGGCTATCCCACCGCCGAGATCAACGGTGGCCCGGCGCCCGGCTTCAGCTCGGGCCAGGCGCAGGCGGCGATGGAAAAGCTGGCCAAGGACAACCTGCCCAACGGCTTCAGCTTCGAGTGGACCGAGCTGACCTACCAGCAGATCCTCGCCGGCAACACCGCGGTGCTGGTGTTCCCGTTGTGCGTGCTGCTGGTGTTCCTGGTGCTGTCCTCGCTGTAGGAGAGCTGGTCGCTGCCGCTGGCGGTGATCCTGATCGTGCCGATGGTGCTGCTGTCCGCGATCGCCGGCGTGTGGCTCTCCGGTGGCGACAACAACATCTTCACCCAGATCGGATTGATCGTGCTGGTCGGACTGGCTTGCAAGAACGCGATCCTGATCGTGGAGTTCGCCCGCGAACGCCAGCATGAAGGCATGAGCCGCCACGAGGCGGTGCTGGAAGCGGCGAAGCTGCGCCTGCGCCCGATCCTGATGACCTCGTTCGCCTTCATCATGGGCGTGGTGCCGCTGGTCACTTCACACGGCGCCGGCGCCGAGATGCGCCACGCGATGGGCGTGGCGGTGTTCGCCGGCATGCTCGGCGTGACCATCTTCGGGCTGATCTACACGCCGCTGTTCTACGTCGTCATTCGCGCCCTGGTCGAGCGCCGCGAGGCGCGCGCCGCCGAACGCGCCGCCGCGCATGCGCTGCCGGCGCTGGAGAACCACTGATGAAAACCTCCACTCACAATCCTGTGCGGGAAACTTCCACTCGTCATTCCTGCGAAGGCAGGAATCGCACTGTCGCGCGCCCCGGCACACGAGCAAGTGCGATCCCGGCCTTCGCCGGGATGACGGTGGGGGTCTGGGGCAATTCCACTCGTCATTCCGGCGAAGGCAGGAATCCCACTGTCGCGCGCCCCGGCATACGAGCAAGTGCGATCCCGGCCTTCGCCGGGATGACGGTGGGGGTCTGGGGCAATTCCGCTCGTCATTCCTGCGAAGGCAGGAATCGCACTGTCGCGCGGCCCGGCATACGAGCAAGTGCGATCCCGACCTTCGCCGGGATGACGGTGGGGGTCTGGGACAATTCCGCTCGTCATTCCTGCGAAGGCAGGAATCGCACTGTCGCGCGCCCCGGCATACGAGCAAGTGCGATCCCGGCCTTCGCCGGGATGACGGTGGGGGTACTTCGAGCGTCGCTGCTGGCCGCCGCCCTCGCACTGACCGGCTGCGCCAGCGTCGGCCCCGATTACCACGCCGCGAAGATCGCCGCGCCGCAGTTGCAGAGCCTCGACGCCGCACAGGAAAACAACGCGCAATTCCAGGCCGCGTGGTGGAAGCAGTTCAACGATCCCGTGCTGGATGCGCTGATCAAGCGTGCCGCAGCGAACAACCTCGACCTGCGCATCGCGGTGGCGCGCCTGCAGGAATCGCGCGCGCTGCTCAGCGGCGCGAAGTCAGAGCAGCTGCCGACGATCAACACCGGAGTGAACTACACTCGAAGCCGCAGCCAGCGGCCGGGCTTCAGCGACCAGCGCCGCACCACGACGACCTACCAGGCCGGTTTCGACGCGTCATGGGAACTGGACCTGTTCGGCGGCGTACGCCGCTCGGTGGAAGCAGCCGGCGCCGACCTCGGCGCCAGCGAGGCGGCGCTGCACGGCGCGCAGGTCAGCCTGCTGGCGGAGGTCGCGCGCAACTATTTCGAACTACGCGGCAGCCAGCTGCGGCTCGACATCGCCCGTCGCGACATCGACAACCAGCGCCAGACCGTGCGCCTCACCGAGGTGCGCCAGCAGGTCGGCACCGGTTCGGAACAGGACGTGGCCAGCGCGAAGGCCCGCCTCAGCGCGGTGCAGGCGCAGCTACCGCTGCTGCAGACGCAGGCCAGCGCCAGCGAATACCGCCTCGCCGTGCTGCTCGGCGCGCGCCCGGGCGAACTGGACATCGACGTGTCGCCGAAGAGCTTCACGCCGATCGCCGCCACCTTGCCGATCGGCGACGCCGGCGACGTGTTGTCGCGCCGTCCGGACGTCCGGATGGCCGAACGCGAGTACGCGGCCGCCACCGCGCGCATCGGCGTGGCCAAGGCGGACTTCTTCCCGCACATCACGCTGGGCGGCTTTCTCGGTTTCCTGTCCGGGCGCAGCAATGACTTCGGCAGCCCGGCGACGCGCGCGTGGTCGCTGGCGCCGGGCATCAGCTGGGCCGGCCTCAACGTGCAGCGCGTGCGCGCCAACCTGCACGCCAGCGAGGCGCGCACCGATGCGGCGCAGGCGAACTACCAGCGCACCGTACTGGAAGCGATCGAGGACATCGACAACGCGGTCACCGGTTTCAACCAGCAGCGCATCCGCGTCGACCACCTGATCGAGCAGGCCACGCAGAGCAAGCGCGCCGCCGACCTGGCGCGCGTGCGCTACCAGGAAGGCGCCACCGGCTTCCTCGAACTGCTCGACGCCGAACGCACCCAGCTCGGTGCCGAGGACGACCTGGCGCAGGCCGAGGCGGCGATCAACACCCGCGCCGTCACCTTGTACAAATCGCTCGGCGGCGGCTGGCAGGCCTGCGGCGACGAGCGCTGCAGCGCGGTGGCCCAGGCCGGCGCCGCGCCATGAGCCGGCCGGCCCGACGCACACCGGCGGCGACCCCGGTCATCACGCCGGTCTATCGCGTGGCGCTGGTCAGCGGCGCCAACCGCGGCCTCGGTTTCGAGGTGGCGCGCCAGCTCAGCGAGTACGGCATGACCGTGCTGCTGGGCGCGCGCGATCTCGACAAAGGCCTGCATGCGGCGCGCCAGCTCGCCGGTGCAGCCGGCGAGGTGATCGCGGTGCAGCTCGATGTCACCCGGCAGGACCAGGTCGATACGCTGGCGCATTGGATCGAGCTGACCTGGGGCCGGCTCGACGTACTCATCAATAACGCCGGCGGCTACTACGACCACGACGCGCAGGCCAGTGACGGCGATCTGACGCCGGCGCTGGCAGCGATGCAGACTCACCTGTTCGGCAGCTGGCGGCTGTGCAGCGCGCTGCTGCCGCTGATGCGCCGGCACGGCTACGGCCGCATCGTCAACGTCTCCAGCGGTTGCGCCGCCAGCGGGTCGAACGGCGGCACCTGCGTGGCCTACCGCACCTCCAAGTCCGCGCTCAACGCCTACACCCGCACGCTGGCGGCGGAACTGGAAGGCAGCGGCATCGCGGTCAATGCGGTATGCCCAGGCTGGGTCGCCACTGAACTCGGCGGCCCCGGCGGCCGACCGATAAGCCTGGGTGCCGCCGGCATTGTATGGGCCGCCAGCCTGCCGGCGCCAGCACCGACCGGACGCTTCTTCCGCGACGGCGAAGCGATTCCGTGGTGAGGAATCCGCCGTACCGGATCAGCGCTGCACGATGTGCGCGAACCACTCCCAGCCGCGCACGCGCTCGCAGATGAGCTTGGTGCAGGTCAGCATCGGCACCGCCAGCAGCGCGCCGGGGATGCCCCACAGCCAGCCCCACACCAGCAGCCACAGCAGGATGGCGATGGGCGACAGCCGCATGCTGGCGCCCTGGATGAACGGCGTGATCAGGTTGCCTTCCACCGCGGTGATGCCGGCGAAGGTCAGCACCGGCAGGAACACTTCCAGGCTGGCGTCGCTGGCGTAGAGCATGCACACCACCGCCAGCAGCGCGGTGGTGACGATCGCGCCGACGTAGGGAATGAAGTTGGCGAACATCGCCACTGCGCCCCACAGCAGCGGGTCGGGCACCTTGTACAGCCACAGCATGCCGGCGGTAGCCGCGCCGAGACTGGCGTTGATCAGCAGCGCGGTGAGCAGGTAGCGCGACACCTCGGTCTGGATGCCGCGCACGATGCTCACCGCGTGCCGCTTGTAGGTGAAGCCGGGGGTGATCTCCACCAGCCTTCGCAGCATCGAGTCGCCATAGATGAGGAAGAAGAACACCAGCAGCAGCACGCCGAGGACCGCGGCGAGCACCTTCGGCGTGGTGGCGACCACGTCCCAGGTGCTGATCGAGATCGGCGTGGTCTGCGGCGCGGGCGCGCGGCTGCTGCCGCTGACCAGGGTCTGGGTGGCGCGGTTGGCTGCTTCGAGCGGCCGGGTGAAGCTGCGCAGTTTCGGCACGAAGCTCTTGATCGCCGCCGGTGCGCCGTGGAACCAGCCGACCGCCGGCTGCGCCAGCAAGCCCACGCCACTGCCGATGCCGACGATCAGGCCCAGCATCAACACGCTGGCGGTGAGCCAGCGCGGCAGATGCAGGCGCGCGCCGAAGGCGACGATCGGGTTCAGCGCGAGGCCGATGAACGCGGCCAGCACCAGCGGAATCAGCAGCGCCTTGCTCAGCGTGATGGTGTACAGCAGCGCCAGCAGCAGCAGCGTGTTCAGCACCACGCGCAGCGCACGCAGGTGGCGGCGCATGGCGCGCGCGGCGGCCAGCCGCGGCGCCCCCGCGTGCAACGCCGGGCTGCTCGCCGGCGGCGCTGGCGGCATGGCGACGAC
>NZ_AJXW01000092.1 GCF_000264375.1 Rhodanobacter thiooxydans LCS2 | reverse complement strand
GCTGGCGCTGCTGGCCGCGCTGGACGACGCCGACACCCGGCTCACGGTGAGCGCCGAGCGCGCGATGAACCAGGCGCTGGGCGGCAGCTGCACGGTGCCGGTCGGCGCGTGGTGCATGCTCGGCGAACACGGCCTGCACCTGTGCGGCATGGTCGGCGACGCGGCCAGCGGCCGGCTGCTGCATGCCGAAGCCAGCGCCCCCAGCGACCAGGCGATCGCGCTGGGCCGGAAGGTGGCGGCGGCGTTGCTGGCGCAGGGCGCCGGCGAACTGCTGGGGTTGTGAACGCGCGGAGAACGGCACTCGGGTAGGGCGGGCAGTGCCCGCCGTCTTTCGCACGGCAAGAGCGGCGGACAGTGCCCACCCTGCGCGAACGGCCCCATTACCCGAGTGACGAGGCCGTTGCTGCGTCGGGGACGCTCAAACTTAGAAGCTGTAGACCAGGTTGGTGGTGGTCAGCGTGTCGGTCTTCTTGGTGCCCGGCAGCACGTCGCTGTTGTGGCGTACCTGGAAGCCGACCTTCAACGCCAGCTTGCGGGTCATGCTGACCGCCACGCCGGCGTCGTTCTGCAGGTAGGTGTTCTTCGAACCGGCTTCCATCAGGAAGGTGTCCTCGAACGCGGTGTTCTCGGTGAGCTTGTACTTGTAGTTGGCCAGGCCGCGGGCAACCATCTCGCTCTCGGTCGGCTGGCGCTCCTTCGTCACCACACCGCCGGTCACCACCTCGAGGTCGGCGGGACGGTAGCGCTTGTAGCCGGGGCCGATTTCGAACGACAGCTCGTTGCGCCCGTCCTTCAGCGCGATGTAGCCGTAACCGAGCGAGACGATGCCCTGCCACAGGTTCGCGCCGAAGTCGTCGTGCTCGTAGCGGGCGGCGCCAACGATGTAGCTGCGGGGGTCGAGCTTGAGACCGACCGAGGCGCCGCCGTCATAGCGGTTCGCGGTGGTGTTGAACTGCTTGAGGGTGTTGCCGTTGCTGTCCACGATGGTCTGCTGGCTCTTCGAGCGCAGCGCATCGACGAAGAAATTGTTCTTCCACTGCTCGTTCTCCTGGCTGAGGCCGAGCTTGGCGTTGATGTTCTCCGAACGCGAATTACCGGTGGAGGAGGCGAAGCCGAACTCGCCCGAACCGCTCCAGCCGCCGTTGCTGGCCGGGTTGGTGTCGGCGTCCTGGGCCTGGGCGGTGAAGCTCGCGCAAGCAGCCAGCAGCAGGCCGGCGATCAAGGTCTTTTTCATCGGGGGTGATCCGTTTTTTGTTAAACAATAGTAAGACCACTACCTTATCGGGAGGGCTTGAATTTGCGATGAACGGCGCCACCGCGTCATCCGCACGGCCTCAGCCGCTGGGCGGCAACGCGCCGGCCAGCGCCGTCTCGTAGACGAGCTGCCGAGGATGAGCGGCATCCGTATGCCGCGGCGTCCGCTCCGCTCCATCCCCAGCGCCATGCCGAGCCGGGTCCACCGGCCGTAGCCACTGAGCGCCAGTACCCGCAGCAGGATCTGGGCGTAACCCGACGGCTGCGCGCCGTTCATGCCGATGGCAGGCAGAGCGTCCGGGGCAGTTCGCGAAGGGGCGGCATGAGGCGTCCAAGGGGCCTCGACGGCGACGGATGCGGCGACTTGCGGCCGCCCCAGGCCGCCGCCATGCTACACAAGGCCTCTTTCCCACGATATGCCGACACCCATGGATCGCTACGAACGCATACTGACCCTGCACCGGCTGCTGAAGTCGGCGCACTACCCGATTGCGCTATCGCGCCTGCTTGGCGAGCTGGAGTGCTCGCGCGCCACGCTGTACCGTGACGTGGCGTTCCTGCGCGACGCGCTGGGCGCACCGGTGGAGAGCGCCGGCACCGACCAGGCCGCGTTCCGCTACGAAGCCGGCGAAGGCGAGAAGTTCGAGCTACCCGGGTTGTGGCTGACCTCCGACGAGCTGGCCGCGCTGCTGGCGCTGAACGAGCTGATCGGCCGCTCCGGCCCCGGTGTGCTGGCCGGCGCGCTGGCGCCGTTCAAGTCGCGCATCGAGGGCCTGCTGTCCAGCCACGACAACGGCAAGACGCTGCCGATCGAGCGGATCCGGGTGATTCCCTGGGGCGAGCGCAAGCTCGACCAGCAGGTGTTCCGCATCGTCGCCGGTGCGGTGCTGGAGCGCCGGCAGCTGCGCTTCCGCTACCGCGCGCGCACCACCAACGCAGACAGCCGGCGCACGGTGTCGCCGCAGCGGCTGACCCACTACCGCGACAACTGGTACCTCGACGTGTGGGACCACGACCGCCAGGCGCTGCGCAGCTTCGCGGTCGACCGCATCGCCGACGCGCAGGCGCTGGACACGCCGGCCATCGACGTGGCCGACGCCGAGCTCAACGAGCTGCTCGCCTCCAGCTACGGCATCTTCGCCGGCAAGCCAAAGGCGTGGGCGACGATCCGCTTCTCGCAGCACGCCGCGCGCTGGGTCGCCGACGAGCACTGGCATTCACAGCAGAAGGGCGAGTGGTTGCCGGATGGCCGCTACGAGCTGAAGCTGCCGTACTCCAACTCGAAGGAACTGCTGATGGACGTGCTCAAGTACGGCCCGGACGCCGAAGTGTTGGCGCCGTTGTCGCTACGCGAGGAGATGAAGATCCTGCTGCAGCTGGCGCTGGGCAGCTACCAGCAGGCGCCGCGTTGAACGGCGAGCCGATGGCCGCCGGCGACGCGCCGGCCGCACGCAAGCCGACCGTGGCGCTGGCGCTCGGCGCCGGTGGCGCGAAGGGGCTGGCGCACATCGGCGTGATCGAGGAGATCGAGGCGCAGGGCTACACGATCGTGGCGATCGCCGGCAGCTCGATGGGCGCGCTGATCGGTGGCATCCACGCGGTAGGCAAGCTCGACGTGTATCGCGACTGGGTCTGCGCGCTGGCCAAGCTCGACGTGCTCAAGCTGGTCGACTGGACCTTCTCCGGCGGCGGCCTGATCAAGGGCGAGCGGATCATCGAGACCATGCGTGGGCTGGTCGGCGACGCACTGATCGAGGAGCTGCCGCTGGCGTTCACCGCGGTGGCCACCGACCTTGAGCGCGGCCGCGAGGTGTGGCTGAGCCGCGGCGACCTGTTCGACGCGATCCGCGCCTCGTTCGCGATCCCCACCGTGTTCCGCCCGCATCTCATCGACGGCCGCCGGCTGGTTGACGGCGCCCTGCTCAACCCGGTGCCGGTGACCCCGCTGATCCGCGAAACCGCCGACTACCTGATCGCGGTCAGCGTGGACGGCCCGGCGGTGACTGCCACGCCGCCGGAACCGCCGATCCAGCCTGCGGCCACGGAGAACGGCTATCGCCTGCGCATCGGCGAGTTCATCAGCCGGATGATCCCGCGTGGCGAAAGCCGCCCGCGCGAGCCGGGCACGCTCGAACTGCTGACCCAGGCGATGGACCTGATGCAGGCGAACCTGTCGCGCCTGCGCCTGGCCGCCTACGCGCCGGACCTGCTGATCCAGCTGCCGCACAACATGGCGCTGGCCTACGAGTTCTACCGCGCGCGCGAACTGATCGAACTGGGCCGCGTGCAGGCGCGTGCGACGCTGGCGAACTGGCCGCGCGCCGGTACGCCGCAGCGCGAGGCCTGAGCCCGCCGCTCCACAGCGCGGCCCTCAGCGCGGGCCGTGCGTGTGCAGCCAGTTTTCCAGGTAGTCGCGCAGCACGAGGGCGCCGTTGTGCTCCTCGTCATGGGCACTGTAGATCAGGGTGACCTTGTGCCGCGCCGAGCGCTCGGCCAGCGGTTGCCAGTATTCGGCCAGGTCGTCCAGCTCGGCGGCATAGCGGTGGCGGAAACCGTCCCAGCGCACCGGGTCGTGGCCGAACCATTTGCGCAGCGCCGTGGAGGGCGCCAGTTCCTTGGCCCACTGGTTCAGCGGCACCTCTTCCTTCTTCATGCCGCGCGGCCACAGCCGCTCCACCAGCACGCGATAACCGTCGGACTTGGCCGACGGCTCATAGGCGCGTTTCACAGCGATGTTCATGGCGTGCTCCCAACGGTTGCTTTTCAGCATACGCCGCCGGGGGCGCCACGGCGCTGGTGAACACGATCCTCAGGTGCGCTGCCCGCACTCACCACAGAACTGGTCGCCGGGAGTCAGCCGTGCACCGCAACCCTTGCAACCCGGCGCTGTGGGTGCGGCGGTAGCTTGTGGCCGATGCTGCTCCACCTTCTGCCTGAGCTGGTTGAAGCCGCCGCGCAACCGGCTTTCCGCCGTGGAGGCAAGGCCCGCATTGAGCGAATCGTAGACCATGATGTAGCCAAACAGATAGACCAACGCGAACAGCGCTACCACTACGGCGAACACGATGCCTACCGACACGCTGGCCGCACCCAACCCCTGCATGCTGGACATCAACATGTATTCCAGGCCGGCGCCGTATCCATAGTCGCCAAAACCGTGGCTGTACATCGACATGCTGGCGCCGGCCGACACCGCCAGCAGGGCAAGTACGAAGATCGCCACCGGCGCCACGATCAGCCACAGCAGCACGAAGTGCAGCAATGCGTCGAGCGGGCGCTTGAGTACGATGTCCACCGCGCGCCCAAGGGAGCCCAGCACGCCCTCGCCGCGCCACACTGCCACCAGCAGAAGCGGCGTACCGATGGCCAGCACGCCATAGCAAAACAGCAGCACGATGGCGCCGGGCCCGGCCAGCAGAAAGGCAAACAGTGGCCCGATGCCGGGAATCCTGCCGAGCAGGGCCAACAGATACAGCGCCACGAACACCAACAGCAGACCAAGCGCCAGCAGAAGCAGCGCCAGGAGCACGTTCAGCGTGGCCCCCAGCCCGCCGAAGAAGGCGGCAACAAAACCGCGTCCCGGCCGTCCATCGGCCTGATCCACCAGCAGCAGGCCGGCGCCGTTGATCCCGGCCAGATAGACCAGCAAGGCGATCAGCATCAGCAACAAGCCCACGATGACGCCCATCTTGGCCGCCAGCGCACCCGCAGCAACCGCCAGGCCCAGGCCGATCACCACGCCACCAGCCAACATCGCCAGCGCCTGCCAGTTATGCAGCGCTTCGTAACAGCGCATCAACAAGCCGATGTTACCCGTCGCTTTCTCGGTCATCTTCGTTCCCCCTGGATATGGCTATTGGGCGGCGTCGGCGTACTGGCGCCGCATGTACTCGGTCAGCCCACGACCAGCATGGGCATCTCATTGGTACCAACCGGTTTGCCGTTCATCGAGAGTGAGGAGCGCACCACATAGCGCCCATCCTTGATGCCCTTGGGCAAGTTGAAGCTGAAGTTGGTCCGGTACTCGCCCGTGCCATTGATGTCGGATGCCTGCTTGGTCACGGTGGAGAGCTGCTTGCCGTCCGGCGAGAACAACGTGAGCGTCTCGGCCAGCTGCGGTTGTACATCGCGCGTGCCGTTCAGCACCACCACGGTGGACTGCATCTCCACCGGCGAACCGGTTTTCACCGTGCCGGATGGTTGCATGGAGCTTGCGTAGGACGACACCGTATTCGTCGCCGGCAAGCTGCCATGCTGACGGGTGTAATCCGCCTCCACCGACTGCGCATCGCGCACTTTGTGCGCGCGATAGTTGTAAGCCATACAGGCCAGCGCGCCGATACCCGCGCCCACTGCGGCCCCCACCAGGTGTCCGTTGCCCTTGCCGAACAGTGCGCCAGCCAGCGCACCAACGGTGCCGGCCAGCGCCGGGTTGCACGTGCCGGCTTGCTGGCCGTCGGCGCTTGCGCTCGCGTCACCCCGACTTTGCGCGCCGCCGTTGTTCACTGGCATCTGGGCGCAACCGGCAACCAACGCCAGCCCAAGACTGGCGCCGAACAAGCTAAACGATTTGGCGCAAGGCATACGCGTATTCATGGCGATTCTCCCTTCACTGGATGGAAATGCTGTTCATGGCTTTCTGTTGGGCTTGTTCGGCCTCACGCAGCAACTTGTTGGCTTGGGCATCGCCCGGCTTCACTTCCAACGCTGCCCTGGCATTGGCAATGGCGGCGCTGTAATTCTGCTCGGCGAAGGCTTGCTCTCCCTTGTGCACCAGCTTCGCCGCGATGTCGCGCATCGACGGCCCGGCCGCAGGCGCAGGCATGGGCGCCCGCACCTTCTGCGTGGGCAGCGGCGCCGCAGACGGCGGCGCGGAAACCGGCTCAGCGGCTGTCGAGGCCGGGGCAGGCGCTGCAACCACTGGCACCGCCATGGGCGGCAGCACCGGCGCGGCCGCCGGCGCAGGTGCAGGCGGAGCCTCGGCAACCGGCGGCGCGACGGGCGTCGATGATGCCGCGACGGGTTCAGCGGGAGTTCCCGGCACCGCGACACTGTGGGCCGCGGCGGGCTGGGCCGCCTGCTCCGACGCCGCGCCACCGGAACCCATGAGTTTCCATGCCACCACGACACCGAGACCCACCACCAGCACCACCACCGCGGCAGCGACGGCGTAGGTCTTGCTACCACCGACACGTACCGGGTTCGCCGCCGGCTTGCCAGCCCGGGTGGCTGAGTGCACCGGAGGCGTTGCGGCAGGTGGGGGCCCTACGCGGGACGTGACGACGGCCGGCGCAGGCGCTGCGGCGGGAACCGCGGCGGATACCGGAACGGCTGCGGGCGCCAGTAAAGGCTCGATCTCGTGTGAAACGGGCTCCGCCTGCGCCAGCGGCTTGCCGCAGCTTTTGCAGAAGCGCGCACCGGCGGGATGTGGGGCACCGCACTGCGGGCAAGCCATGCCCTCCAGTGCCACAACGGAAGGCGCGGGCGTGAGTACCGGTGCGGGTGCGGGTGCGGGTGCGGGTGCGGGTGCGGGTGCGGGTGCGGGTGCGGGTGACGGTGCGGGTGACGGTGCTGAAGCAGCTGTTGCCGGCGCTCCGCAACCAGCACAGAAGCGTGCGCCGTTTTGATTGGTTCGATGGCACTGCGCGCACTCCCAGCCGGCGGCTACCGGATTGGGTCCACCGGCCAGGTTGGCGCCGCAACCGCTACAGAATTTGCGGCCATCGGTGTTGGCTAGCCCACAGGTCGGACACTGCATGAAGCGCACTCCGCAAGATGGATTCAATTCAAGGCAAGGGGCGACCGAGCCGCGCAGCGATCTGGCGCCATGGCGGACAGGGGGCAAGAGTTGATGGCGTCAGGCAGCGAGGATCCCATCGCGAACGCCGCATGGCGGCGCGCCGCGAATGCACTCCTTGCGGGTACAGCGTGGCGAATCGTGTCGCCATCCTTGAATCCCCCTGTGATGCAGCCCCGTCGCGTCACGCGGCGCGCAGGCTTGACTACCCGGCTAGCTTGCAGAAAAGTGCGGCGACAAACAAGACTGAATCCAGCGTGACTATCCGCCTTGCGCTGCCTGCACACCATCTCATCTCCGAGCATTTCATGGCCTACGAATACAACGCCGACAGTCGACAACTCGATTTCCCCAATCCGTTCTACGCGGAAAACTGGTTCCTGGTCGCCGCCAGCGTGATGCTGTCGGGGGGCGGAATCGGCTTGTTGCTGCTCAGCCGCGGCGCCATCGCTGGCGGCCACGGCCTGCGCAGCGTGCTGCCGCTGCTCCTTGGTATCGGCCTGTTGGTGGCGGGCTTGAATCAAGGCCGACGCGTACTGATGCAACTGCGTTTTTTCTTCGGCCGCAGCCGGCCCGCCGGGCTGGCCCCCGAGTTGACCGCCGACGCCACCGGCCGCAGTGGGGGGTCGGACGAGTTGAAAGAGACGCTGCGCCAGAACGCACTGTCCTATCCCGAGCCGCAGGGACCGTTGAACAACCTGCTGCACGCCGGCATCCGCAACCTTATTTTCGCGCCGCGCCCTGTGCAGTTCATCGCCCAGCGGCAATTCCAGACCGCCATTGCCATCGTGGTGACGCTGCTCTCCTTCCTGGTAGCCTGGTTGGGCTTCGGCAACGGCAAGGCGGCCGACTGGATGGGCCTGTTCTATTTCGGCTTCAGCGTGCTGCTGCTTCTGCGTCCACTGGAAAGCGGCGTGGCTGCGCCCGCCAACGTGGGCATGCGCGGGCTGATCGGACTGATCCTGGCGGCGATCTTCGTGCCGGTGCTGCTGCCCTTCGTGGCCTCCGGCCTGCCCAGCCTGGATTGGCTGTCGTTGAACGTGCAGACCCTGTTCCTGCTGCTGGCCGCGCTGCTTGGCGTAGGCCTGTATTTCGTGGCGCTGATGCACCAGATGACCGGCCTGCCGCCCACCAACATGGCGCGCGAACAGACCAGCCTGTCGATGAACTGCCACCCCAAGCAGCTGCTCGACGAGCTCGACCGCACCCTGCAGGACACCTGGGTGGAGCGCATCCCCAACCGCCGCTACGCCAAGACCGTGCCGTTGATCGGCAGCGGCGCCGGTACCTTCGCCGCCGAACTGGTAGAGGAAACCCAGCCCATGTCCGGCACCGGCCAGAACAGGGTGGAGCCGGGCGCGGCCTTCACCATGCCGCGTTACCGCTTCATCGCCTGGCTGGACGTGGTGGGCGTGGCGCTAATCGCGCTGGGCGTGGCCTGGCTGCTGGTATTCGGCGCGAAGTTCCGCCCCGAGGTCGTGGACGTCCACCTGTTCTCCCTGCTTACCCTCGGCCTGGCCATGCTGGTGGTGGGCCACTACTGCCTGCGCGCCGGTCATGTTCTGTGGGGGCGCTTCGACTTCGTTTCGCGACTGGTATGGGTGGAGATGCAAGGCAACTACCAGTCGGCGCAGATGAACTTCGGCAACACCTTCACCGACCGCGTGAAGACCGAGAAGCAGCTCATCAACATCGAAACGATGACCCTGCGCGTATGGGCCGCCGAGCTGGACAGCGTGATCTTCGGCAAGAATGCGCAGCGCTTCATCGTCGGCCTGCGCGGCGTGCCCGACTACGCGCGCCAGCTGGCCGCGCACCTGGTGGACTTCGCGCAGGAGCAGAGCGTGATCGTGGCACCCACTTCGCGCACCGACATGCAGAAAAGCGCAGTGCTGGGCGCGATGAACAGGCTGGGCGGGCAAGCCGATGCCGCCTTGCCACAGGCGATGATGCAGGCGATTCAAGGTGCAACCACGCCGCCGCCGACACCACTACCCGCCACGATCACGCCGCCATACTGCTCGGGCTGCCAGACGCCGGTGAACGCCGCCGACCGCTTCTGCGGCAATTGTGGCCACGCGCTTGCCGGCGCCGGCTGACCGGTACATTCATGCCGCAGCAAGACGCGGCACACGCCAGGTGGGCGCGGCTCAGTTCTCCTGAACCTCGGTCACCTTGCCGCGGCGCATCAGCCACGCCACGCCGCGCAGGTCGGCCAGGCCCACCCACAGCCGATCCAGCATGCCGTACTTGGACACGCCGGCGGTGCGCGGTCGGTGGCCCACCGGCACGCTCTGGCTCTGGAAACCGGCGCGCTTGACCAGCGCCGGCAGGTAGCGGTGCATGTGGTCGAAGTAGGGCAGGCGCAGGAACACCTCGCGCTCGAACAGCTTCAGGCCGCAGCCGGTATCCGGGGTGGCATCCCTGAGCATGCGCGAGCGCACCGCGTTGGCGATCTTCGAGGAGATCCGCTTGTTGAAACTGTCGCGGCGGGTAGTGCGCCAGCCGGCGAACAGCCGCGTTTCGGCAGGCGCCGCGGCGCGCGCGGCGAGCAGCTTCGGGATGTCGGCCGGATCGTTCTGGCCGTCGCCATCCAGCGTGGCGATCCACGGCGATTGCGCCGCACGCACGCCGTTCCACACCGCCGTGCTCTGCCCGCTGCGGGTGACATGGTGCAGCACGCGCAGCTCCGGGTGCAGCGCCTTCTGTGCGACGAGCACGGCGCGGCTGTCGTCGCTGGAATCGTCGTCGACATAGACCACTTCGTAGTCGACCCGGCCGCGCAGCGCGGCGGCGATCTCGGCCAGCAGCGGCGGGATGTTGTCGCGTTCGTTGAACACGGGGACGACGACGGAGAGTTGCGGCATGGCGAGGCCTTTGCGTAGACGGGTGCCGCGATGCAACGGCAGGGGCGCATTTTAGTCCATGCGACGAGGGGGGCGACTCCCCTCTCCCTTCGGGAGAGGGGCTGGGGGGGTGAGGGTTCGGGCGGAACGAACCTTGCGCTTCGCCCAAACCCTCATCCGGCCTTCGGCCACCTTCTCCCAAAGGGAGAAGGGAACAAGCAGGACCGCGTCGAAGCGGCAAGCGGCAAGGCTCAGCGGATCTTGCCGAGGATGCCTTCCAGCTCGTCGTTGCTGTGGTAGTGGATCACCAGCTTGCCGTGGCCGCCGCGGCCCTGGGCCAGCTCGACCCGGGTGGCCAGGCGTTCGGCCAGTTCGCGCTCCAGCGCGGCGACGTTGGGGTCGCGCGCGGCCGGATGCTTGGCCTTGCCCTTGGGCGTGGTCTGCGCGCGGCGCGCGGCCTCCTCCAGTTCGCGCACCGACCAACCGAGGGTGGAGGCCTGACGCGCCAACGGCACGGCGATGGATTCTTCCAGGGTCAGCAGGCAGCGGGCGTGGCCCATCTCCAGCTTGCCGTCGTCGAGCAGACGGCGGATCGGCTCAGCCATCTCGGTAAGCCGCAGCATGTTCGACACCGAGGCGCGCGAACGGCCGACCGCGTCGGCGGCCTGCTGGTGGGTGAGCTCGAAGTCGTCGATCAGCCGCTTCAGCGCGTCGGCTTCCTCCAGCGGGGTGAGGTCCTGGCGCTGGATGTTCTCGATCAGCGCCATCGCCGGCACCGCCGCCTCCGGCACCGCCTTCACCAGCGCCGGCAGTTCGCCCAGCTGGGCGCGCTGCGCCGCACGCCAGCGGCGTTCGCCGGCGATCAGCTCGTAGCTGTTCTTGCCGATCTCGCGCACCACCACCGGCTGGATCAGGCCCTGCGCCTTGATCGAGGCGGCCAGCTCGTCCAGTGCCTCGTCGTTCCAGTGCCGCCGCGGCTGGTACTTGCCGGGCTGGATCTGCTGGATCGGCAGCACGCGCAATTCGCCTTCCTGCGTCAACACCGATGGCGAGGCGTCGCCGTCGCCGCCCAGCAGCGCGTCCAGCCCGCGCCCCAATCCACGTTTTTTTGCAGCTGCCATGCCTTAGTCCTGGTGGTTGGCGGCCGGCGCCTTGAGCACCGGGCCGCTGTCGCCGTGCACGGGCGGTTCGATGTCGTCGACCGGGTCGGCTGCCTGCACGGCACCGCGCGGCAGCCCGCGTTCGCGCCGGATCACCTCGCCGGCCAGGCCGATGTAGGCGATCGCGCCGCGCGAGCTGCGGTCGTATAGATGGATCGGCTGGCCGTGGCTGGGGGCCTCCGCCAGGCGCACGTTGCGCGGGATGATCGAGCGCAGCACCTTGTCGCCGAAGTGCTGGGTGAGCTGGGCAGAGACCTCGTTGCCGAGGTTGTTGCGCACGTCGTACATGGTGCGCAGCAGGCCGTCGATCTCCAGCTGGGGGTTCAGCCGGTGGCGCACCGCCTTGATCGTGTCGAGCAGGCTGGACAGGCCTTCCAGCGCGAAGTATTCGCACTGCACCGGGATCAGCACGCCGTCGGCGGCGGTCAGCGCGTTCAGCGTGAGCAGGTTCAACGAGGGTGGGCAGTCGATCAGGATGGTGTGGTAGTCCGCCGCGATCTTCGCCAGCACCTCCTTCAGCCGGTGCTCACGCGCCAGCGCGTCCATCAGCTTCAGCTCGGCCGCGGTGAGGTCACCATTGCCCGGCAGCAGGTCGTAGTGCGCTTCGGTGGGCACGATCGCCGCGGCGATCTCCACTTCCTCCAGCAGCACCTCGCAGCCGCTGGCCTTGATGTCACGCTTGTTCACACCCGAAGCCATGGTGGCATTGCCCTGCGGATCGAAATCGACCAGCAATACCTTGCGCTTCGCCGCAGCCAGCGCCGCGGCGAGATTGACGGCAGTGGTGGTCTTGCCGACGCCGCCCTTCTGGTTGGCGACAGCGATGATGCGGGCCATGGGTGGATAGCTACAGTTCGCGAAGGACGGCTAGATTAGCATTGCTGTCGCAGCTTGCCTCCCCGGGGACTTCGGCCTCAGGCACCGATCCGCGCCCCGCTGACGGCATCGAACAGGTGCAGCCGTTCGACCGCCAGGCCCAGCGCCAGCGTGCTGCCTGGCTCGGGCAGGGCGCGTGGCGCCACCCGCGCGACCAGCGGCTGCTCGCCGTAGCGCAGGTTCAGGAACACCTCGTTGCCGACCGGTTCGAGCACCTCCAGCCGGGCATGCAGGGCGGCCGCGCCGGCCTCCAGCGGCTGCAGATGTTCGGGGCGGATGCCCAGCACCACCTCGCGCCCGCGCCACGGCAGCCACGCCGCCGCCTGTGGCGGTTCGCCCAGCGCGATGGCGCCGTGGGCGGTGGCCAGGGTCCAGCCGCCCTCGCAGTGCAGGGTGCCGCGCAACTGGTTCATCGCCGGGCTGCCGACGAAGCCGGCCACGAACAGGTTCGCGGGCTGTTCGTACAGCGCCATCGGCGTGTCGATCTGCTGGATCACCCCACCGTCCAGCACCACGATGCGCTGGCCCAGGGTCATCGCCTCGATCTGGTCGTGGGTGACGTAGACCATGGTGGCGCCGAGCTGGCGGTGCAGCCGCGCGATCTCCACCCGCATCGACAGGCGCAGCTTGGCATCCAGGTTGGACAGCGGCTCGTCGAGCAGGAACACCTTGGGCTCGCGCACCAGCGCCCGACCCAGCGCCACGCGCTGGCGCTGGCCGCCGGACAGCGCGGCTGGCCGCGCGGCCAGGCGTGCCTCCAGCTCCAGCGTCTTCGCCGCCGCCGCCACGCGGCGGTCGATCTCGGCCTGCTTGTGGCCGCGCAGCTTCAGGCCGAAGCCGAGGTTCTCGGCCACCGTCATGTGCGGGTACAGCGCGTAGTTCTGGAACACCATGGCGATGTCGCGGTCTTTCGGCGCCACCTCGTTGACCACCCGACCGTCGATGCTCAGCGTGCCGTCGCTGATCGACTCCAGCCCGGCGACCATGCGCAGCAGGGTGGTCTTGCCGCAACCCGACGGCCCCACCAGCACCAGCAGCTCGCCGTCGGCGATCTCGAAGCTGGCGTCGGCCACGCCCACATGGCCATTGGGGTAGACCTTGCGCAACTGGTCCAGACGTACGGCAGCCATCGGAATCTCCGGTGCGGTTGGCCACGACAGCCGTCCCGCGCAGCATGCGCTGGTCTGCACTTCGGCGGGGCATTGGGCTATTCTGCCTGTGTAATCGTTTACATCAAGCCTTGCCCGAAGGACCGCCCATGCCCCGCCCCGGTTTCCGCTTCCCCGACGGCTTCCACTGGGGCGCCGCCACTTCCGCCTATCAGATCGAGGGCTCGCCGCTGGCCGACGGTGCCGGCCCCAGCATCTGGCAGCGCTTCGCGCATACGCCGGGAATGATGGCGAACGGCGACACCGGCGACGTCGCCTGCGACCACTACCGCCGCTACCGTGAAGACGTGCAGCTGATGAAGGAGCTCGGCCTGCAGGGCTACCGCTTCAGCATCAACTGGGCGCGCGTGCTGCCCGAGGGCACCGGCCGGGTCAATCCGAAGGGGCTGGATTTCTACTCGCGGCTGGTCGACGCATTGCTGGAGCACGGCATCGCGCCGAACGCCACGCTGTTCCACTGGGACCTGCCGGCGGCGCTGGACGACCGCGGCGGCTGGCTCAACCGCGACAGCGCGCACTGGTTTGCCGAATACGCCGAGGTGATGTTCAAGGCGCTCGACGACCGCGTGCCACGCTGGTCCACGCTCAACGAACCCTGGGTGGTCACCGACGGCGGCTACCTGCACGGCGCGCTGGCGCCGGGTCATCGCAACAAGTACGAGGCACCGATCGCCACGCACAACCTGATGCGCGCGAGCGGCGCCGGCATCCAGGCGTATCGCGCGCATGGAAAGCACGAGATCGGCGTGGTGTTCAACATCGAGCCGAAGTATCCGCACTCGGACTGCGCCGAGGACCTCGCCGCCACGGCCCGCGCGCACGCCTACATGAACCAGCAGTTCGCCGACCCGGCGCTGCTGGGCAGCTATCCGCCCGAGCTGAAGGAGATCTTCGGCGACGCCTGGCCGGACTTTCCTGCCGACGATTTCAAACTCACGAAGCAGAAGGTCGACTTCGTCGGCATCAACTACTACACCCGCGCCGTGGTGAAGCACGACCCGAACCAGTACCCGCTGCAAGCGTCGCCGGTACGCCAGCCGAACAGGACCTACACCGAGACCGGTTGGGAAGTGTTCGAGCAGGGCCTCACCGACACGCTGACCTGGTTCAGGGACCGCTACGGCGACATTCCGCTGTACATCACCGAAAATGGTTCTGCGTTCTACGACCCGCCGGTGGCCGAGAACGGCGTACTCGACGATCCGCTGCGCACGAGCTACCTGCGCAAGCATCTCGGGGCGCTGCACAAGGCGATCGCGGCCGGGGTGAACCTGAAGGGTTATTACGCATGGTCGCTGCTGGACAACCTGGAGTGGTCGCTGGGCTTCTCCAAGCGCTTCGGCCTCTACCACGTCGATTTTGCCACCCAGCAACGCACGCCGAAGGCCACTGCGAAGCTGTACGCGCAGGTGATCGAGAGCAACGGCGCGGTGCTGGACGAAGACGCGTAGGAGCCCGCTGGCGGGCGATGCTTTTGCTCTGAGGCTACGTATGGCGATCCAAAGCAAGAGCATCGCCCGCCAGCGGGCTCCTACCAGTGACCCTAGGAATTCGCTCAGGCGCGGCCGAGCAGCAGCAGGTGGCGCTCGGCCGGCAGCCCCGGCACCACCAGCTCATGCGTGCTGCGCACCACGAAGCCGGCCGGGATGCCCGGCAGTTCGTCGTCCGGCCGCTTGCCCTTCATCGCCAGCCAGATTCCGTCCGGCGCCAGCAGGTGGCCGCCCCAGCCAAGCATGTCGGCGAGGCTGGCGAACGCGCGCGCAGTGATGCAGTCGAACTGGCCTTCCACATCCTCTACCCGCGCCTGCAGCGCGCGCACGCCGTCCAGCTTCAGCGCGCGGATCGCCTCGCGCAGAAAGCGCACCTTCTTGCCGTTGGAATCAACCAGCAGGGTCTGCCGCCCCGGCGCGGCGATCGCCAGCACGAGGCCGGGCAGGCCGGGGCCGCTGCCGAGGTCGGCCAGAGTCCGGCCCTGCACATAGGGCAGGATCGCCAGCGAATCGAGCAGGTGGCGAGTGACCATCTCCGCCGGGTCGCGCACGGCGGTGAGGTTGTAGGCCGCGTTCCAGCGTTCGAGCAGGGCCTGGTAGTCGAGCAGCCGCGGCACCGCGTCGGCCGGCAGCGACAGGCCCAGCGCGGCGATGCCTTGTTCGAGTCGGGCCTGCAAGGCATCGCGGGTGGTCATCGTGGCTGGCTCGAACGTTGGGGGCGCAAAGTATCCGCGTGCCGCGCGGCCTTGCCAATGGCGCCCAAAAGAAGACCCGCCGAAGCGGGTCGAAGACTTGCAAATCCCCTGCGGCGCGGGCGCTCTCGGGCGCCTTGGCGCGGTTCACCGTTCAGGCCACATCGAGCTCGACCCGGGTCACCATCATGCCCCGCTCGCGCAATGAGCTGTTGAGCGATTGCTTCACTTTTGCGCCGAGGTCGCGGCGGTCCGCATCCGGCTCGCTACGCAGGGCTTCCTGCGCGCCGCGGCGAATCAGCTGGTCGACCTGTTCGAACACCGGGTCGGCGCGCTCTGGCTCCAGCACCTGCCAGTACACCGTGCCGCGCACGTCGCGTGCGCCGGCCAGCGGCTCCTCGAAGCGCAGGGTCTGGCCGGCGAGGTTGATCTTGTGCCCGACCCGGTCCAGCAGCGGCAGCACCAGGTGCGTGCCCGTCGCCAGCACCCGTACCAGCTTGCCGCGGCGATACAGGCTGTAGACCTGACCGGCCGGCACGTGCCTGACCGCACTGGCAGCCAGCACGGCGGGAATCACGAGCAACAAGGTCAGTAGAGTCATCATGGCTTGGAAAAACAATAGTTTGCCGATGGTTTCTTCGCAGTCTTGATAGCTTGAGGATACAGCCGCCTGACACCGCAAAGATTAACCTTCATTTAACGGCACAAGCAAATCTTTAACAACAGGCATGAACCCATGGATTGGCGACGCCTTTCACAGAATCGGAAGATTCCTCCGAGGCCATGCCCAAATCATGCCAACGAGCCGACTGCTGCGCCGCCATAACGCGCATTCCATGAGCCACCGGCGCGCCATCGGCGATCCGCCGGTGAATGCAAGCCTCGAACGCCCAAAAACTGCGGCGGCGCAGCAAAAAAATTCTGCTTTACAAGCACTTTACAAGGCGTCATGAAAACGTTTACGTTGGCGTCGCACCGCGGTTCCTTGTCCTCCTCAGCGGACCTATCCAGGATGTCGGCAGCCACCATCAAAGATGTAGCGCGCGAGGCCAAGGTTTCCGTGGCCTCGGTGTCGCGCGCACTGAATGGGGGCGGCGGAGTGACTGCCGAGACCAGCCAGCGCATCCATGAAGCCGCGCAGCGTCTGCATTACGTGCCGCATGCCGCGGCGCGCATGCTGATCACCCGCCGCACCAACACGGTCGGCGCGCTGCTGCCGGACCTGCATGGCGAGTTCTTTTCCGAGCTGATCCGCGGCATCGACCTGGCCGCCCGGGCGCGCGGCCTGCACCTGCTGGTGTCCAGCTCCCACGATGGGGCCGAGGACGCCGCTACCGCGCTGCGCGCCATGCAGGGCCGCGTCGATGGCCTGCTGATTCTGTCCAACCACGTCGACGCCGCCTTCCTGCGCAGCAACCTGCCCACCGGCCTGCCGGCCGTGCTGCTCAACAGCGCCGTGAAGAGCCCGTCGTACGGCGTGCTCAACATCGACAACTACGGCGGCGCCTACGCGATGGTGCAGCACCTGCTCGATGCCGGCCACACCGGGGTCACCTTCATCGCGGGCCCGACCGACAATTTCGACGCACAGCAGCGCGAACTCGGCTACCGCGCCGCGATGGCCAAGCACGCTCCGCACGCGACGCTGGACGTACTGGCCGGCGACTTCAGCGAAGAGGCCGGCTACAGCGCCGGGCGCCAGCTGCTGGCACGAACGTCGCGACCGCGTGCCGTGTTCGCCGCCAACGACATGATGGCGGTTGGCTGCCTGTCCGCGTTCAAGGAGGTCGGTGTGGACGTGCCGCGCGATATCGCGCTGGCCGGCTTCGACGACATTCCGATTGCGCGCTACGTCACCCCATCGCTCTGCACGGTGCGCGTGCGCATCGCCGACCTGGGCCGCAGCGCGCTCGAACAACTGGCGGCGCAGCTGGAGGACCCCAGGCACGCCACGCCATCCAGACACACGCTCGCCTGCGAGATCGTCACCCGTGCCAGCTGCGGCGGCGGGCGACCCGCGGCGTCCCAAGACGCTTCATAGAAGGCTGTTTCCGTTCGGGGAATCCGGTCATCCGGTATGGGAGGGAAAGCATGAACACACCAAAGCAACTCAGAAAGAAGCTGCTCGCAAGCCTGATCAACGCCACGGTGATCGCGGTGGCCGGCGCACCGATGGTCTCGTGGGCGCAGACTTCCGACGCCAACCTGCGCGGCAAGGCAGCGGCCAGCGCCACGATCACCGCGCGCAACGTCGCCACCGGCACCACCCGGCGCACCACCGCCGGTGCGGACGGCGGCTACACGCTGGTCGGCCTGCCGCCCGGCACCTACCAGGTGGACGCCGGGCCGGGTACCGCACGCACGGTCACCCTGACGGTCGCCTCGACCGCCACGCTGGACCTGACTGCAGCGGCGCCGGGCGCAGCGGCCGCGAACGCGACCACCCTTTCCGGCGTCACGGTCAGCGCGACCACCCTGACCGAAGTGAAGACCTCCGAAGTCGGCGCGACGATCTCGCTGCAGCAGATCAACACCATCCCGCAGGTCTCGCGCAACTTCCTGGAGTTCGCCGATACCGTGCCCGGCATGGTGTTCAGCCTCGACTCCTCGGGCCATACCTCGCTGCGCGGCGGCGCGCAAAACAACAGCTCGGTCAACGTCTACATCGACGGCGTGGGCCAGAAGAGCTACGTCAAGGAAGGCGGCGTCAGCGGCCAGTTCGCCAGCCAGGGCAACCCGTTCCCGCAGCTGGCGATCGGCGAGTACAAGGTGATCACGTCGAACTACAAGGCCGAGTACGACCAGATCTCCAGCGCCGCGGTCACCGCCGACACCAAGTCCGGCACCAACGAGTTCCACGGCGAGGTGTTCGGCACCTATACCAGGGACTCGCTGCGCGCGCGCACGCCGTCGGAGGACGCCGCGGGCAAGAAGACCCCGTCGCACGAGAAGGAATACGGCTTCGCCATCGGCGGCCCGATCATCAAGGACCAGATGCATTTCTTCTTCACCTACGAGGCGAAGAAGTTCGATACGCCGATCACGGTGACCCCGGGCGTCACCAACACCGCCGCGTTCCTGCCGGCCAGCGCCTCTGCCCAGCTGGGCCCGGCCGACCTGCCGTTCAACGAGGACCTCTACTTCGGCAAGATCGACTGGGAACCGACCGACCGCGACCGCTTCGAGCTGAGCGCGCAGCTGCGCAAGGAAGGCCAGTACGACAACATCGGCAACCAGACTGCCGCCTCCGCCGGCATCGACGTGATCAACCGCGACACCCGCATCGCGGCGCGCTGGCAGCACAGCGGCGATGCGTACTTCAACGAACTCCTGTTCACCCACGAGAACGCCTACAACAACCCGACGCCACTGCGCTTCGCCGACGGCGCGGCCTACACCTGGGCGCCGCAGCAGGACGCCACCATCCTGATCACCGGCTCGGCCAACGCGCTGGCGACGCAGAAGAAGGGCCAGAAGGGTCCCGCGATCCAGGACGACCTGACCTTCAACGACTTCCAGTGGCATGGCGACCACGTCATCAAGCTGGGCGTGAAGTACAAGAAGGTGGACCTGAACGCGCAGGACGCCGGCAACAGCAACCCGCAGTTCACCTACAACGTGGATCCGACCGGCACCGCGGCGACGCCGTACAAGGCGTTCTTCCCGAACCCGGTACCCGGCCTGAGCCCGGTGGCCAAGTCGAGCGACAAGCAGTTCGGCACCTATATCCAGGACGACTGGGCGGTCAACGACAAGCTCACGCTGAACCTCGGCGTGCGCTGGGACTACGAGAAGAACCCGTCCTACCTCAACTACGTCACGCCGGCCAACGTGATCGCCGCCTTCAACAGCCCCAACCCCGACCCGAGCGCGCCAGCGGGGCAAACCTACGCGCAGGCCCTTGCGCTGGGTGGCGTGAACATCAACGACTACATCAGCACCGGCCACAATCGCAAGGCGTACAAGGGCGAGATCCAGCCGCGGCTGGGCTTCTCCTACGACCTCGACGCCGACGAGCAGCACGTGATCTTCGGCGGTGCCGGCCGCGCCTACGACCGCGACCTGTACGACTACCTACAACTGGAGCAGACCAAGTCCGCGCTGCCGCAGCTCACCGTGTACTTCCAGGACCCGGCCACCGGGCTCTGCCACAACAACAGTTCGCCCTGCTTCGCCTGGGACCCGAAGTACCAGAACAACCTTGCCGCGCTGCAGGCGCTGGTTGCCTCCAGCAACACCGGGCAGGAAGTGGATGCGATCAACAACCACCTGAAGGCGCCGTATTCCGACCAGTTCAGCCTCGGCATGCGCAACCGGATCGGCGACTGGAACACCAGCGCCGCAATCACGCGCATCCTCAGCCACGACGGCTTCGCCTTCACCCTGGGCAACCGCTACCCGGACGGCGCGTTCTTCAAGAACGGCAGCCAGCCCTGGGGCAACGGCGTACCGGGTTTCGGCGGCCTGATCATCGGCAACAACGGCATCGCGACGCGCACCACCCAGCTGCTGCTGTCGGCCGACAAGCCGTACACGAAGGAAACCGGCTGGGGCGCCACCTTCGCCTACACCTACACGCGGGCGAAGCAGAACCGCGACATCAATGAGCACTACTCGTTCGACGAGGCAACGATCCAGCAGTACCCGTTCGTCGTTTCCAACGCCGCCGCCAAGCATCGCTTCGTCGCCACCGGCGTGGTCGACATTCCGTGGGGCATCACCCTGTCGGCCAAGCTGACCCTGGCCACGCCGATCCCGTACAACGGCATCGCCTGCTACGGCGCGACCTATCCCAACGGCAGCGGCTGCACGCCGATGGCGGCCACGCCGGGGGGGAACGGCAAGTTCCTGGTCGGCGGCAAGGCGTTCGGCTACCGCGACATCGACTTCCAGGCCACCAAGGATTTCGACCTCGGCCACGGCCTCAAGCTCTACGGCCGCTTCGACGTGCTGAACGTGTTCAACTTCAGGAACTACTCTGACGTGCTGGTCGACTGGGGCTCCAACGGCGTGGCCAACCCCCACCCCGCAATGTACAACCCAACCGGCAACATCACCTTCGTGCCGCGCACGCTGAAGCTGACGGTCGGCATGAAGTTCTGACGCCACATCCGATGGCATCGAGGCGACGATAGAGGCAGCACCGCAAAGCCCGCTCCCCTCGCGGGCTTTGCTTTTTCCACCCGACCCCGGCACAGGTTCCCATGACCGACCCGCGCATCAGGAACATCGTCATCGTCGGCGGCGGCACCGCCGGCTGGATGGCTGCCGCCGCTTTCGCCAAGGTGCTCGACGCCGGCTGCTCGATCCGCCTAGTGGAGTCGGAGGAAATCGGCACGGTCGGCGTGGGCGAGGGCACCGTGCCGCACCTCAAGCTGTTCAACAACCTGCTCGGCATCGACGACGTCGAGTTCGTGCGCAACACCCAGGGCACGTTCAAGCTCGGCGTGCAGTTCAACGACTGGGGCCGGCTCGGCGACAGCTACGTGCACGGCTTCGGCACGATCGGCCACGACGTCGGTCTGCTGCCGTTCCACCAGTACTGGATCAAGGCACGCCAGGCCGGCAAGGCGGACGAGATTGGCGCGTACTCGCTGAACACGGTGGCCGCGCCGCGCGGCCGCTTCATGCCGTCGGCCAGCGACGCGCCGCCGGGCTCGCCGCTGGCCAACGTCGCCTACGCCTATCATTTCGACGCCGGCCGCTACGCGCGCTTCCTGCGCGGCTACGCCGAGCAGCGCGGCGTGCGCCGCACCGAAGGCAAGGTGGCGCAGACCGTGCTGCGGGCGGCCGACGGCTTTGTCGAGGCGATCGTGCTGGAAAGCGGCGAGCGCATCGAGGGCGAGCTGTTCATCGACTGCTCCGGCTTCCGCGGCCTGCTGATCGAGCAGGCGCTGCACACCGGCTACCTCGATTTCAGCCACTGGCTGCCATGCGACCGCGCGCTGGCAGTGGCCTGCGAGAAGGTCGGGCCGCCGACGCCGTATACCCGCTCGTCGGCACGGCCGGCGGGCTGGCAGTGGCGCATTCCGCTGCAGCACCGCACCGGCAACGGCTATGTGTATTCCAGCGCCCACGTCAGCGACGACGAGGCCGCCACCACCCTGCTCGGCCACCTCGACGGCGCGCCGATGGGCGAACCGCGGCTGCTGCGCTTCACCACCGGCGTGCGCCGGCAGGCCTGGAGCCGCAACGTGGTTGCGCTGGGCCTGGCCGGCGGTTTCCTGGAACCGCTGGAATCGACCAGCATCTACATGATCCAGTCCGGCATCACGCGCCTGCTCAACCTGTTCCCGCGGCACGACTTCAGCCCGGTGCTGACCGAACGCTACAACGCGCAGTCGCGCTTCGAGTACGAACACATCCGCGATTTCCTGATCCTGCACTACCACGCCACCGAACGCGACGACACGCCGTTCTGGAACCAGTGCCGCATGATGTCGATCCCGCCGCCGCTGGCGGACAACATCCGCCTGTTCCGCGACAGCGGCCGCTTCTTCCGCGACGGCGAGGAGATGTTCGCGACCCCGAGCTGGGTGCAGGTGATGCTGGGCCAGCGCATCGCGCCGAAGGGCTACCACCCGCTGGTCGACCAGATGCCCGACGCGGAGCTGGCCGGATTCATGGCCAGCGTCAGCCACGTGGTCGCCAGCTGCGTCGAGGTAATGCCGGCGCACCAGGCCTTCATCGACCGCTGCTGCACGGCGCCGGCCATGGTCGCCTGAGATAGCCCACTCGGCGCCCCGAAATCGCACCGGGGCCGCACCCGACACTCCCCCGCAAGAGAGAGCGTTTCAGCATGTCCAGATCCTTCCGTATCCTGCGCGCGATTGCCCTCACCGCCCTGCTGGCATTCGGCGCCGGCTGGCAGACACCCGCCACCGCGCGACAACCGAACCTCGGCTACGCCGACCTGCCGGCCCGGCAACAGACGCTGGTCGACGACCTCCAGCGGCGCAGCTTCGACTGGTTCTGGCAGAGCGGCAACCCGCAGAACGGACTGGTGCCCGACTCCTGGCCGGGCCAGTCGTTCTCCTCGATCGCCGCGGTGGGCTTCGGGCTGACCGCCTACGGCATCGGCGTCGAGCGCCACTACATCACGCGCGAGCAGGCGGTCGAGCGCACTCTGGCCACGCTGCGCTTCTTCGCCGATGCGCCGCAGAACGCCAGCGAGGACGGCGCCAGCGGCTACCACGGCTTCTTCTACCACTTCCTCGACATGCGCAGCGGCAAGCGCTTCGCGCGCTGGACCGAGCTGTCCAGCGTGGACACCACCCTGCTGCTCGGCGGCGTGCTGTTCGCGCAGTCGTACTACGACCGCGACACGCCGCTGGAAGCCGAAATCCGCCAGCTCGCCGACACCATTTACCGCCGCGTCGACTGGCCGTGGATGCAGCCGCGCAAGCCGCTGATCAGCATGGGCTGGACCCCGGGCGGCCAGTTCATCCCGTCCGACTGGAAGGGCTACAACGAGGGCATGCTGGTCTACATCCTCGCGCTTGGCTCGCCGACCCACCCGGTCGGGCCGGACGCATGGACGGCGTGGCTGTCCACCAACCACCTGACCTGGGGCAGCTTCCAGGGCCAGACCTTCCTCAACTTCGCGCCGATGTTCGGTCACCAGTACAGCCAGAGCTGGGTCGACTTCCGCGGCATCCGCGATGCGTGGAGCCGCGAGCATGATCTCGATTATTTCGAGAACAGTCGCCGCGCCACCTACGCGCAGCGCAGCTACGCGATCGCCAATCCCGGCCACTGGACCGGCTACGGCGCCAACGTATGGGGCCTCACCGCCAGCAACGGGCCCGGCGGCCTGGTCGTGAAGAGCGCCGAGGGCGATCGCACGTTCCATGGCTATACCGCGCGCGGCGTCGGACTCGACTACATCAGCGACGACGGCACCATCGCGCCGACCGCGGCGGCCGGTTCGATCGCGTTCGCGCCGGAGCTCGTGATCCCCGCGCTGGCGACCATGCAGCAGCGCTACGGCAAGTACATCTACAACAAGTACGGCTTCGTCGACGCCTTCAACCTCAGCTTCCACACACCCACCACGCTCCGTACCGGCAAACTGGTGCCCGGCGTGGGCTGGGTCGATACCCTGCAGCTGGGCATCGACCAGGGCCCGATCGTGTTGATGATCGAGAACTGGCGCAACGGCTTCGTGTGGAAGGTGATGAAAAAGAATCCGTACATCCGCAAGGGACTCGAACGCGCCGGCTTCGAGGGCGGCTGGCTGGGTACGGTGGCGGCGAAAAAATGAAGCCGGGCGAGCGAGCGCCACGGTCATGGCGCGGCCTGTGGCTGGCCGCGATCGCCGCGGGCGGAGTCTTGCTGGGCGGCTGCGCGCCGGCGTCGCCGGGAACGCAGCTCACCTTCTGGACCATCGGGCGCGAGGGCGAGGCGATCATCAAGCTGCTGCCGGCGTTCGAGCGCGCGCACCCGGACATCCACGTGAAGGTGCAGCAGCTGCCGCTGACCGCGGCGCACCAGAAGCTGCTCACCGCCTTCGCCGGCGGTTCCACCCCGGACGTCAGCCAGCTCGGCAACACCTGGCTGCCCGAGCTGGCCGCGCTCGACGCACTGGAACCGCTGCAGGCGCGCGTGGATGCTTCCACCGTGATCCAGCCGCACGATTACTTCGCCAGCATCTGGGCCACCAATGTGATCGACGGCACGCTGTATGGCGTGCCGTGGTATGTCGACACGCGGCTGCTGTTCTACCGCAAGGATCTGCTCGAGGCCGCCGGCTTCGACGCGCCGCCGCGCAGCTGGGCCGAGTGGCGGCGCCAGCTCGCCGCACTGAGCGATCCTTCGCGGCATCGCTACGGCATCCTGCTGCCGACCAACGAGTACGAGCAGCTGATGTCGCTGGCGCTGCAGCAGAGCGAACCGCTGCTGCGCGACGGCGGCCGCTACGGCAACTTCGAAAGCGCCGGCTTCAAGCGTGCACTGGCGTTCTACGTCGACACGTTCAAGCTGCAGCAGGCGCCGCCGATCACCAACGTCGAGGCCGGCAACCCGTGGACGGAATTCGGCCGCGGCCTGTACGCGTTCTACCTGTCCGGGCCATGGAACATCGGCGAGTTCCGCTCGCGCCTGCCCGCATCGCAGCAGGACGACTGGGCCACGGCGCCGCTGCCAGGCCCCGCCGGCGCCGGCATCGGCGTGGCCGGCGGTTCCAGCCTGGTGATCTTCCGCACGTCGAAGCACAAGGACGCGGCCTGGCAGCTGATCGAGTACCTGTCGCAGCCGGCGGTGCAGCAACGCTTCTACGAGCTGCTCGGCGACCTGCCGCCGCGGCGCAGCTCGTGGCAGGGCACTGCGCTGCGCGACGACCCGAAGCTGCGCGCGTTCCGCGAGCAGCTGGAACACGTGAAGCCGACCCCACCGGTGCCGGAGTGGGAGCGTATCGCCAACGAGATGCAGCTGGTCGCCGCCGAGGCGGTCGCCGGCCGGCTGACGATCGACCAGGCCGCCGCCGAGATCGACCGGCGCACCGACGCCATCCTGGCCAAGCACCGCTGGGTACTCGACCACGCACGCGGACGCAGGCCATGAATTCGCCGTGCAGCGCCTGGCTGTTCGTCGCCCCGGCACTCGTCGTGCTCGGCGTGTTCTTCCTGCTGCCGGTGCTGGCCGCGCTGGTGCTCAGCCTCACCGACTACGACCTTTACGCGCTGGCCGACATCCGCAACCTGCGCTTCGTCGGGCTCGGCAATTACTGGGAACTGCTGCACCGGCCACTGTTCTGGTCCGCGCTGGGCCACACGGTGTACTTCGTGGCGGCAGGCGTGCCGTTGTCGATGGGCGCCTCGCTGGGCGCGGCGATGCTGCTGAACTCGCCGCTGGCGCGATGCAAGCCGCTGCTGCGCACCGCGCTGTTCGCGCCGGTGGTGACCACGGTGGTGGCGGTGGCGGTGATCTGGCGCTACCTGTTCAACACCAGATACGGCATGACGAACTACATGCTGGACCTGGTCGGCATCCAGCCGGTGGACTGGCTGGGCGACCCGCACTGGGCGATGCCGACGATCATCGCGTTCGCGGTGTGGAAGAACTTCGGCTACAACATGATCATCTTCCTGGCCGGGCTGCAGGCGATCCCGCCGGAGCTGTACGAGGCCGCGCGCATCGACGGCGCGTCGGCCTGGCGGCAGTTCCGCCATATCACCCTGCCGATGCTGAAACCCACCATGCTGATGGTGGGCATCCTCACCGTGTCGGGCTATTTCCAGCTGTTCGCCGAACCCTACGTGATGACCGAGGGCGGCCCGCTGCAGAGCACGGTGAGCGTGCTGTACCTGATGTACGACGAAGGCTTCAAGTGGTGGAACCTCGGGTCCGCCTCGGCGGTGGCGTTCCTGCTGTTTCTGATCATGTTCGCGGTGACCGCGCTGATGCTGAGGCTGTCGCGCCGCGGAGACGAGCCATGAACCCTGGGCTGGCGAAGGCGCTGGTCAACGGCCTGCTGATCGGCATGGCAGTGGTGGCGCTGTTCCCGCTGCTGTGGATGCTGTCGGTGTCGTTCATGGCGCCGGGCGAGGCCGGCGCGCTGCCGCCGCCGCTGTTGCCGAAGCACCCGAGTTGGGCGAACTACCGCGAGCTGTTCCTGCGCGCCGGCATGGGTCGCTACCTGCTCAACAGCCTGCTGGTGGCCGGCGCGATCACCGCACTCTCGCTGGTGTTCAACCTGATGGCCGGCTACGCGTTCGCCAAGCTGCGCTTCGCCGGGCGCGAGCGGCTGTTCCAGGCGCTACTGGGCGGGCTGGTGATCCCCGCCCAGGTGGCAATGCTGCCGCTGTTCCTGCTGCTGAAGTACATGGGCCTGGTCAACAGCTACGCCGGCGTGGTGGCGCCTGCGCTGGCCAGCGTGTTCGGCATCTTCCTGGTGCGCCAGTACGCGCGCAGCATCCCCGACGAACTGCTGGAGGCGGCGCGCATCGACGGCGCCGGCGAGTGGCGGATCTTCGTGCAGATCGTGCTGCCGCTGCTCAAGCCGATCATCGTGACGCTGGCGATCTTCAGCTTCCTCGCCGCGTGGAACGACTTCATGTGGCCGCTGATCGTGCTGACCGGGCAGGAGCACTACACCCTGCCCATCGGGCTGGCCTCGCTGGCGCGCGAACACGCGCAGGACAGCGAACTGATGATGGCCGGCTCGGTGGTCACCGTGCTGCCGGTGCTGCTGCTGTTCCTGTCGCTGCAGCGCTACTACCTGCAGGGATTGCTGCTGGGCAGCGTGAAGGGCTGAACCCAGGCGCCACCTTCCGCATCCGGTTTCGTTGCCGGCACCGTGGCGGCGTTCGTGCAGCCGGGCCGCAACGCTGCCCGTGATCCTCCCGCTGGCTGGCGATGCCTTTCGTTACGCGGCGAAAGAGCATCGCCCGCCAGCGGGCTCCTACAACACGGTCGGCGCTCTCAGAACTTGCCGGCGCGGAAGTCGGCGATCGCCTGGTGGATCTGCTCGGGCGTGTTCATCACGAACGGGCCGTAGCGGGTGACCTGTTCATTCAGCGGCTGGCCGGCGACCACCAGCAGGCGCGAGGGCTGGTCGCCGCCGGCCAGCTGCAGCTGCTCGCCCTCGGACAGCACGCCCAGCTCGCTGCGCTGCAACTGCTCGCCGCCGACCAGGGTCGACTCGCCGTCGAACACGTAGGCGAAGCCGTGATGCCCGACCGGCAGCTCCAGGGTGTACTTCGCGCCCGGCTGCAGGCTGACGTCCAGGTACACCGGCGCGGTGACGACGCCCTCGACCGGGCCGGTGGCGCCGGCCAGCGTGCCGGCAATCACCTTCACCTCGACGCCCTCGGCCGGGCGCACCACGGGAATCCGCTCAGGGCCGATGTCCTGATAGCGCGGCGCGGTCATCTTGTCCTTCGCCGGCAGGTTCACCCACAGCTGGAAGCCCCACATCAGGCCGTTTTCCTGCTGCGGCATCTCCGAGTGCAGGATGCCGCGGCCGGCGGTCATCCACTGCACGCTGCCCGGGGTGAGGTCGCCGCGGTTGCCGTGGTTGTCGCCGTGACGCATGTGCCCGGCCAGCATGTAGGTGACCGTCTCGAAGCCGCGATGCGGATGCTCGGGGAAGCCGGCGATGTAGTCGTCGGCGCTGTCGGAGCGGAACTCGTCCAGCATCAGGAACGGATCGATCATGTCCAGTCCCGGCTGGCCGATGATCCGCTTCAGCTTCACGCCGGCGCCGTCGGACGTGTCCATGCCGCGGAAGCGGCGGGTAATGTGGCGATCGCTCATGGCGGGTCTCCGGTGAATGCAATGGCGCCAAGATGATCGCGCGAAGCATGTTATCCAAGCGCCACGACGGGAACGGATCGTTCCGCCGGCGCGACGATCTCAGGCCAGCCAGCGAAAGGCGCGCGCCAGTTCGGTCCCGGCGTTTTCCAGATAGCAGCGGCCGTGGGCCAGGATCACTCGCTGCGGCTGCCACGCCAGCATCTGCTGCAGGCACGCGCGGGCGGTGCGCCGTTCACGGAAGGTGAAGCGCATGGCCAGCGACATCTTGCCGTCGGGGTCGAGCACACCGCCGAGGCGGGCGATCCAGCGCATCGCCGTGCCGAACCGGGCGGCCTCGAAGTTCTCGATCAGGTCGGCGAGAATCAGCGTGCCGCTGGCACGGTGCAGGAACACCACTTCCTCGATCGCGCGGCTGCCGCGGAAATGCCGCTGGTCGAGCTCGCCGGCCCAGGCCTGCTCCGCGGCGTAGGCCAGATCGGTGTCGAAATCCACCGCGATGCGCTGGCTGGACGCGCGTTCGCGCACGCCGGGCGAGGCCCACGCCGTCGCTTGCTGGTAGCGCCGCTTCCAGGCCGCGATGTGCGCGTAGTGCAGCTTGTTCGGCGAGACCAGATGGCGCACCGGACCCAACGCGTCGATGGCAGCGAACAGGCCGTCGTCCGGCGCGATCGGCGAATGGCACCACAGGTCGCCGTCGGCCAATCGCGCCACCGTCATGCGGGTGGGGAACGGCATGCCGCCGACGGGCGTCGCCATGCGCACGATCGGGCCGTCGACGATCCACAGGCCAGGCGCGACCGGTTTCAGCGTGTTGGCGGGTTCGTAGAGCGGCGCAGCGGGGCTCATGCCTTGCATGCTGCTCGCCGCCCGTGACGGCCTCAATGCACCCAGTGTCCACTGCGCTGGCGCGGCGGGTTGCCGTCGTCGCCGGCGGCGGGCTGCTGCTGGCGCACCATCGCTTCGACTTCCGCCTCGGTGGCCGGCTTGGCCAGCCAGTACTGGTTCACCGCGCCGAGCACGCCCGGCAGCTGGGCCAGGCATTCATCGTATTCGTCATCGCTCAGCTTCTCGAACTCGGCGTCGGCGCTGAGGATGCCCTCGTCCACCGCCAGCGCCATCACCGGGCCGAGCAGTTCCATCAGCTGCGGGTCTTCGCCCAGCCGGCCTTCCCACAGCCCGGCGCGCAGGTCGATGCCACGGCTGAAGCCTTCGCACCAGCCGGCGGCGGACAGCATCGGACCGGTTTCCGTCTCGACCTCGCCGAGGATCGGCTCGTAGGCGTCCACGTCCAGCTCGGCAACGATCGAGTCGTTGAGCTTGGCCAGCAGTGCGAGCACGCGGTTGCCTTCGTCCTTGTCGGTGAACGGTTCGTGCAGCACCTCGGGCAGCCATTCGTCCGGCAGCACCAGCAGCGGGCCGACCGCCAGCGCCGAGAGCAGTCCGTGCACGCCGTCCAGCAGCAGGTCGCCCTCGCCGGTGTGCGCGCGCAGGTAGCGGTCCAGCTCGTCCAGTTCACGATCGTCCAGCGAGCTGGGCCATTCAGTCTTCGATGTCATTGCTTCAGATATCCAGTTCCAGCGTCACCGGCGTGTGGTCGGAGGGGCGTTCCCAGCGGCGCGGCTCGCGGTCGATCGCCGCCGCGGTGGCAGCGGATTTCAAGGCTTCGCCGATCAGGATCAGATCGATGCGCAGGCCCATGTTGCGGCGGAAGGCGGCCTGCCGGTAGTCCCACCAGCTGAAGTGCCCGGCGTCGGACTGGAACAGCCGGAAGCTGTCATGCAGGCCGAGGCCGGTGATTGCCTTCAGCGCGGCGCGCTCCGGCGGCGAGCACAGGATGTCCTCGCCCCAGGCGACCGGGTCGTAGACGTCGCGGTCGTCCGGGCAGATGTTGAAGTCGCCCAGCACCACCAGGTTCGGGTGGCGTTCCAGCTCACGCGCCAGGAATTCGCGCACCTTGGCCAGCCAATCCAGCTTGTACGCGTATTTCTCGTCACCGACCGCCTTGCCGTTGACCACGTACAGGTCGACCACGCGCAGGTGGCCGATGGTGGCGGCCAGGATGCGCCGCTGCGGGTCGTCCAGGTCGGGGATGTCGGTGACCACGTCGGTGAGCTCGTCGCGGGCCAGGATGGCCACGCCGTTGTAGGTCTTCTGGCCCGAATACACCACGCGGTAGCCGGCCGCGGCCAGTTCGTCCACCGGGAACTTCGCGTCCTCCAGCTTGGTTTCCTGCAGCGCCAGTACCTCCGGGCGCGCGTCGGCCAGCCATTGGGTCAACTGCGGCAGACGCACCTTCAGCGAATTGACGTTCCACGAGGCGATCTTCATGCCCGCATTGTACGGGAAGCGCCGGCGGCCCCCCGGCGACCGGTGGGATACTGCCAGATGAACGGAAGTGGTGGAAAAATCACCGGAAACGCATATTCCAGTGTATGCTGCGCGGGCAAGAGTCCGAGGAAACTCCTATTTTTGCTTCTACTTTGCGACCCGTGCCTTGCGCATTGGACCGCAAACACATCCATGCTTCAAAGGTAAAGTTACATGTCGGATCGTCAGAGCGGTACTGTCAAGTGGTTCAACGACGCCAAGGGTTTCGGCTTCATCACCCCGGAAAGCGGTGATGACCTGTTCGTGCATTTCCGCGCGATCCAGGGCACGGGCTTCAAGTCCCTGCAGGAAGGTCAGCGCGTCACGTTCATCGTCACCAAGGGCCAGAAGGGCCTGCAGGCTGAGGAAGTGCAGGCGGCCTGAAGTCCACGGACTTCAACGCCTCGAAAAAGCCCGCTTCGGCGGGCTTTTTTGTGCCCGTGTAGGAGCCCGCTCGCGGGCGATGCTTTTGCTCTTGCGAATCCCGAATCACGGCTTTCAAAGCATCGCCCGCGAGCGGGCTCCTACGCGGGATGTCGGTAGCCCAGCCCGTGGCCGCGCAGCAGTGCTTCCGGCTCGGGCTTGCGTCCACGGAAGGCGACGAAGCTCTCCAGCGCCGGGCGGCTGGCGCCGACAGCGAGGAACTCGCGGCGGAAGCGCTCGCCGGTGGCTCGGTCGATCACGCTGCCGCGTTCGCCCGCACGCTCCTCGAACGCGCCGAACGCGTCGGCGCTGAGCAGCTCGGCCCACAGGTAGCTGTAGTAGCCGGCCGCGTAGCCGCCAGCGAAGATGTGACTGAAGCCGTGCGGGAAGCGCTGCCAGGCCGGCGGGTGCAGCACCGCGACCTGCTTGCGCACCTCCTCCAGCACCGCCAGCGCGCGCGCGCCCTGCACAGGGTCGTACTCCAGGTGCAGCAGGAAATCGAACAGCGCGAATTCCAGCTGGCGCACCAGGAACAGCCCGGCGTGGAAGTGCCGCGCGGCCAGCATGCGTTCGAACAGCTCGTCCGGCAGCCGCTCGCCGGTCTGCCAGTGGCGCGCGAACAGGTCCAGCGCCTCGCGGTTCCAGCCGAAGTTCTCCATGAACTGGCTGGGCAGCTCCACCGCATCCCACTCGACGCCGTCGATGCCGCCGATCGAGGGCAGTGCGATCTCGGTGAGCAGGTGGTGCAGGCCGTGGCCGAATTCGTGGAACAGGGTCAGCACGTCGTCGTGGGTGAGCAGGGCCGGCTTGCCCTCGGTGGGTGGCGCGAAGTTGCAGGTGAGGAAGGCCACCGGCAACTGCCGCTGTTCGCCGTCGTCGAAGCGGGCGCGGCAGACGTCCATCCACGCGCCGCCGCGCTTGCCATTGCGTGCGTAGAGATCCACGTAGGTGCCGGCGAACACGCGGCCGCTCGCATCGCGTACGTCGTAGTAGCGCACCTCGGGATGCCACACGTCGACGCCCTCGCGCGGGGCGAGGGTGATGCCGTAGAGCTTCCCGGCGAGGCCGAACAGGCCGTCGATCACCGTCGGCAGCGGGAAGTACGGTTTCAGCTGTTCCTCGTCCAGCGCGTAGTCGCGCTGGCGCAGCTTCTCCGACGCGTAGCCGACGTCCCACGATTCGAGGTTGTCGAGCTTCAGCTCGGTGCTGGCGAATTCGCGCAGCCGGGCCAGCTCGCGCTGCGCCACCGGCTTCGCCCGCACCGCCAGGTCGTGCAGGAACTCCAGCACCTCGGTCGGCGAGGCGGCCATCTTGGTCGCCAGCGATTCCTCCGCCGCGTTGGCGAAGCCGAGCAGCTGCGCGGCCTCGTGGCGCAACGCCATGATCCGCTCGATGCGCATGCTGTTGTCGAACTTGCCCGCGTTCGGGCCCTGGTCGGAGGCGCGCGTCTGGTAGGCCCAGTACACCCGCTCACGCAGGCCGCGGTTGTCGGCGTAGGTCAGCACCGCCTGCACGCTGGGCTGTTTCAGGGTGACCAGATAGCCGTCCAGGCCCTGATCCGCGGCGTACTGGCGCAGTACCGCGCGGCCGGATTCGGGGATACCGGCGAGGTCGCGTTCGTCGGTGATGTGCTCGTGCCACGCCTCGCTGGCGTCGAGCACGGCGTTCGAGAATTCGGTGGAGAGCTTGCTCAGCTCCACCCCGATCGCGCGGAAGCGCGAACGCGCCGGTTCCTCCAGCGCCACGCCGGACAGCTTGAAGTCGCGCAGCGCATGTTCGACCAGCGCGCGCTCGGGCCGCGGCAACGCGGCGAAATCCGCCGCCTCGGCCAGCGCCCGCACCGCGGCGTACAGGTCGCGGTTCTGGCCCAGCTCGATCGCGTGCTCGGTGAGCTTTTCCTCGGCCGGCCCGTAGACCTTGCGCAGGGCCTCGCTGTCGGCCACCGCGTGCAGATGCGACACCGGCGCCCAGGCCCGCGCCAGACGCTGCTCCAGCCGCTCCTGGGTCAGCATCACGTGGCCGAAGTCGTGCGGCGCGCCAGGTGCGGTCAGTGCGTCGATGCCGGCACGGTAGTCGGCGAGGATGGTGTCGATCGCCGGTTCGACGTGTTCGGGGCGGATCTGCGAGAACGCCGGCAGCGAGTCGTCGGCGAGCAGCGGGTTGTTGGCACTCATGGGCGCTCCTTGGCAGACCGCCAGCGTGGCGAGCGCGCCGGCCGAAATCAAGCACGGCGGTGCGGTGCCGCTAGAATGGGCCGATGAATCCCCTGCGCAGTTTCAAGGGCATCGTGCCCCGCCTCGGCCAGCGCGTCCACGTCGACCCCGCCGCCAGCGTGATCGGCGACGTGGCGCTGGGCGACGACGTCTCGATCTGGCCCGGCGCGGTGCTGCGCGGCGACGTCAACCATATCCGCGTCGGCGCCAAGACCAGCATCCAGGACGGCGCCATCGTGCACGTCGCCCACGCCGGCCCGTACGGACCCGGCTACCCGTGCCTGATCGGCGAGGGCGTCACCGTCGGCCACGCCGCGGTGGTGCACGCCTGCACGATCGGCGACTACTGCCTGATCGGCATGCACGCCAGCGTGCTGGACGGCGCGGTGGTGATGAAGCACGGCTTCGTCGGCGCCGGCGCGCTGCTGCCGCCGGGCAAGGTGGTCGGCGAGGGCGAACTGTGGCTGGGCAACCCGGCAAGGTTCGTGCGCCGGCTGGGCGAACGCGAGATCGAGCAGCTGCACTACTCGGCCGACCACTATGTGCGACTGAAGGACGCCTACCTGGTGTCCGCCTGACCGGGTATCACAGCGCACCGCGCTCCACGTTCGCCTGGCGGATGCGATCGGCTTCGGTTTCGTGCTGCCGCCGCTCGATGTTGCGTGCGGCAGAGAGCTTGCCGCCGAGCAGCGCCAGGGTGAAGTTGTTGCGGTCGAACTCGCGCAGCAGGTCGATCTCGCGGCGCGCCTCGTCCAGGCCCTTCTGGTTGATGGTGCGCTCGATCTCCTCCGCGGCACGCGGGAACGATTCGCGCAGGGCCTCGTTGGCGGTGCGGTTGTCCGGTTCCAGCTGCAGCACGCTCAGGTAGAACTCGAACGCATTGCTGCCGGCCGGCGCAACCAGACGTCCGTCATGCATCGCGTCGCGGGCCAGGCCGAGCAAAATCGCGCTGCCGCTTTGCGCCTCGTCGCCCGGGGCGTCTGCCGGGTCGGCGGACGATGGAACAGCGGCGTCCGACGCGACGTTCGCGCTCGCCCGGCCGTAGTGGAAAATGCCGGCAGCCGCGGCCAGCAGGGCGAGACAGACCAGGGTAAGCATGTAACGGTGCGATGCGGCGGAGGGGAAACGGAGCATGACACCTGCTGCGCAAACGATGGCCGCGCGCTGGAGCCGTCGCCACCGACGCGCTCCCGGCGGTCCGGCCATCATCGCCGGGCCGTGTTGCAGCCGTGTGGCGGCCCGTCTCAACGCATCGACATGGTCACCTCCAGCCACGCCAGCCAGACCAGCGCATGGCGGCGGTCGGCACCGCCGCCGACCCGGCAGAGCTTGTGAAGAAAACCACATCCGGTGGTTTTCTTCGATCGCGAATCCGGTACACGCCCGGACTCGCTCACATGAAACAGTCA
>NZ_AJXW01000091.1 GCF_000264375.1 Rhodanobacter thiooxydans LCS2 | reverse complement strand
GACTCGCTCACATGAAACAGTCGCTTGCGTGACTGTTTCATGTTCGGCCATCGGGCAACCGCTCCTGCGTTGCCTCAACTCGGGCATCCATGCCCTCGCCATGCCCCTCGCCCTGGCCGACCTGAGAGGTTGAAAAAATCACAACCTCTCAGGCGAATGCGCTAACGTGCCCTGCTGGCGTAGCGACTGGTACACCGACTCGGTGTCCGGGCGCTGGCCATGCCACAACTCGAACGCGTCGGCGGCGGTTTCCACCAGCATGCCGAGGCCGTCGACCGCGTAGAGCGCACCCGCGGTTTTCGCCCAGCTCAGGAAGCTGCTGGCAGCCGGGCCATAGGAAAGGTCGTAGCACAGCGCGCGCGCACCGACCAGCGAGGGCGGCAACTGCAGCGCCACGCCCAGTACGCCGGCTGAGGTGGCGTTGACGATCAGGTCGTAGCTGCCGATGTCGGCGAGGTCTCCCCAGTAACGCGTATGCGCCCGCGCCGGGTCGCCGATCGCGTCGGCCAGCGCGTCGGCCGCCGCAGGCGAACGGTTGACGATGGTCAACGTCTCCACGCCGGCGTCCAGCAGGTTCCACGCCACGCCGTGCGCGGCACCGCCGGCGCCCAGCAGTAGTGCGGTGTGGCCGCGCAGGTCCAGGTCGTGGCGTTCGGTGAGGTCGCGCACCAGGCCATCGCCATCGGTGTTGTGCGCCGCCAGCCGGCCGGCGGCCAGCGGAGTCAGCACATTCGCGCTGCCGGCGCGAGTAGCCGTCACGCTGCGCTGCGCGGCCAGCGCAAACGCCGCAGCCTTGTGCGGCAGGGTGACGTTGGCACCGCGGCCGCCGTCGGCGAAGAAGCGGTGCACCACCGCGGCGAAATCGGCCGGCCCCACGTCGACCGCGCGGTACTCCAGCTCGATGCCGAACTGCCGCGCGAACGCCTGGTGGATGGTCGGCGACAGCGAGTGGCTGATCGGA
Source organism: Rhodanobacter thiooxydans LCS2 (assembly GCF_000264375.1). Lineage (GTDB taxonomy): Bacteria > Pseudomonadota > Gammaproteobacteria > Xanthomonadales > Rhodanobacteraceae > Rhodanobacter > Rhodanobacter thiooxydans. Next base: position 3,550 of record NZ_AJXW01000091.1, on the reverse strand, counting down.
TGGCCGAACACGGCGAACTGGGCGACTGGCATGAGGATTTCCCGGTGATGGCTGGCGGCCATTCTACGTGGGGGCTCGCGCAAAGGGGTCGCAGCCGGTGAGATGGGCGCGCGCCAGCCTGCGCTTGCCCACCCCGACGAGACGACCGCCATACGTACGCAAGCCTTGCCATCCGACCGCCACCTGCGCCTGCTCGGCGTCGCCCTGCTGTGGCTGCTGGGCGGCGGCGCGTTGCTGCTGAGCACGCTGGTGCCGGCACATACCGACTTGCTCGGCTGGACGCCGGCGTTCTGGCTGCTCGGCGCGCCACTGGTCGTGCTGCTGGCGCTGGAGCCCTCGCTGCCGCGGCAGCTGCTGGCGCTGTGCCGGCCGCGGCGGCGCATGGTCCGTAGCGCGGTCTGGCATTAGGAGCGCCCCACCCCGACCCTCCCCCGCGTTGCAGGGGAGGGAGCGAATCAACGTCAGTCGGCGGTGTCGCCCTGGCGCTTGCGCTCCATCCGGCGCAGGAACTCCCGCATGACGCGCAGATACAACTCCTCGCCAAGGTAAGCGTCCTCGACGCCGGCGTCGATCGAGGGGTTGTCGTTCACCTCGATCACCACCGGCTTGTTGCCGACCTGCTTCAGGTCGACGCCATAGAGGCCGTCGCCGATCGGCTGGGTCGCCTTCAGCGCCAGCTTGACCACCGCAGGCGGCGCGTCCTTCAGCGCGATGGTCTCGAAGCCGCCGGATTTTGCCGTGCCCTTGGCGCCGTGGTTGTAGATCTGCCAGTGGCCGCGCGACATGTAGTACTTGCAGGCGTAGATCGGCTGGCGGTTGAGCACGCCGATGCGCCAGTCGAACTCGGTGTAGACGTATTCCTGCGCCAGCAGCAGCGCGCTGTGCTGGAACAGGCCGCTGGCCGCGTGCGCCAGCGCCTCCTCGTCCTCGACCTTGACCACGCCGCGCGAGAACGAGCCGTCCGGGATCTTCAGCACCAGCGGGAAGCCGAGCCGGGCCACCACTTCCTTCATGCCCTTGCTGTCGTCGCGGTAGAGGATCTCGGTACGCGGCACCGCCAGCTTGCGCGAGACCATCAGGTCGTTGAGGTAGATCTTGTTGGTGCAGCGCAGGATCGAGCTGGGGTCGTCGATCACCACCATGCCTTCCTTCTCGGCGCGGTGGGCGAAGCGGTAGGTGTGGTTGTCGGACGCGGTGGTCTCGCGAATGAACAGGCCGTCGTATTCAGCCAGCCGCTGGTAGTCATTCTTGCCGATCGGGTCGACCTCGATGCCGAGTTCCCTGCCGGCGGCCACGAACGCCTTCAGCGCCTTCTTGTTCGACGGCGGCATCTGCTCCTGCGGGTCGACCAGCATCGCCAGGTCGTAGCGGTACTGGCGTCGCGCGCGTGGTTTGCGCCACAACTTGCGCGAGAAGCGGTCGAGCTCCTCGGCGAACGCATCCTCCTGCGCGTCGACCAGGGTATGCAGGCCGACCGGCTTGATCGAGCTGACCTGCCACACGCGGTCGCGCTCGAACTCGATGCGCAGCAGCGGGCAGGGGAACATTTCGAACACCTGCCGGGCCAGGTCCTGCAGCGCCGGGTAAGCCGTCTCGCCAAAGTAGACCAGGGTGCCGAAGTCGGTGGTGTCGCGGCCGCCGGCCGGCAGGAAGTGGGTGAGCTTCTGGTTGAGGTCGTCGATGTCCAGGCCGTACAGCGAGCGCCGGCGCAGGTCGTTCACCGTGCGCACTGACGGCATCACCTTGTGCCCGCGCGCCTCGGCCAGCAGCGAGACGTAATAGCCGGTGCCCAGGTACTTGTAGCTGCGGCACAGGTTGATCACGTGGGTGCGTTCGTCGTCCCCGCCGACCGGCGTGCGCAGGTAGTCCATCGCGCTCATCACGTCGACCGACGGGTAGTACGAACTCCAGTCGGAAGCTTTTTCGACAACGACGACCAGACGGGTCATGGCACCACTCGGGCGATACGGCGATGGCGGGCGCCGCGCGCTAGCGTGACGGCTCTTGCAAAGCGCGCAGTTTGCGCACCACGCCGGCCAGGCACAAGGGCGGCGCTGAAGCGGGGGTAAACCGCTGCCGCGCGCCGCCGGCGGCGGCTGCTACAGTCCGCGCGTGCCGACCCTGCCACCACCACTTCCGCAGCAACGCCGCGACGCCGCGGCTGCCGCCGGCGTGCGCGTGCGGCGGTCGGTCGTGACCGACCTCGACGCGCTGGTCGCACTGGAACTGCGCAGCTTCGACGGCGACCGGTTGAGCCGCGCGCAATACCGCCGCCACCTGGACAGCGATTCCGCGCTGGTGCTGGTGGCCAGCGCCAATCACCACCTGCTGCTCGGCAGCGCCGTGCTGTTCTTCCGCAAGGGCAGCGGCATCGCGCGGCTGTACTCGCTGGCCACCGCGCCGGAAGCGCGCGGCCAAGGCGTCGGCACCGCGCTGCTGGCCGCGGTGGTCGACGCCGCGCGGCGCCGCGGCTCGCGCGCACTGAAACTGGAAGTACGCACCGACAATGCCGCCGCGATCCGCTTGTACGAACGCCACGGCTTCCGCCGCAGCGGCCGCTACGCGCACTACTACGAAGACGGCGCCGATGCCTGGCGCTACGAGCAGACGCTCGGCTGACCCACGCGGCGGTGTGCCAGACCGGCCATGCGCAGCCTGATGTACATCAGGTCGCGCATGGCTCGTCGCCGTCACAATGGTGGGACGCCGGCGTCGTGGCTGGCCGGGATCGCGGCGACCGCGCCGCGGTTTCCCGCGCGCCACGTGCTGCCGGCCAGCGGCAGCTGCCGACCGCTCCGGACCCACGCACTCGTCCGGTGCCGGCGGCGCGGCCGCTCCCGCAACGGAATCCCGATGGCCGCCACCGCGCAAGCACAGCCGAACATCGCCCTGGTCAAATACTGGGGCAAACGCGACACGAGATTGAACCTGCCGGTCACCGGCTCCTTGTCGGTCACCCTGGACGCGCTGTGGACGCGCACCCGGATCGAATTCGATGCGTCGCTGCGGCATGACGAGCTGCGCCTGAACGGGGCGGAAGACCCGGCAACGCTGGCCCGGGCCAGCGCCTGCCTGGATCTGCTGCGGCGGCGCGCCGGCACCGCGCAGCGCGCGCGGATCGACACGCGCAACAATTTCCCCACCGCGGCGGGACTGGCTTCCTCGGCATCGGGCTTCGCGGCGCTGGTGGTGGCAGCCGATGCCGCGCTCGGCCTTGCGCTGGACCGCCAGACCCTGTCCATGCTGGCCCGACGGGGTTCGGGATCGGCCGCGCGCTCGCTGTTCGGCGGCTTCGTCAGCATGGCCGCCGGCCAGCGCGACGATGGCGCGGACGCGGTCGCGCAACCCCTGCTCGACGCCGCCGCATGGCCGCTGGCGGTGGTCGTCGCGGTAACCTCGGACCACCGCAAGCAGGTCGGCTCGGGCACTGGCATGGAGCGCAGCCGCCGCACGTCGCCGTTCTACCCGGCGTGGGTGGACGGCGCAGCGGCGGACCTGGCGGCCGCGCAGCGCGCGGTCCAGGCGCGCGACTTCGCCGCGCTGGCCGAGC
>NZ_AJXW01000090.1 GCF_000264375.1 Rhodanobacter thiooxydans LCS2 | reverse complement strand
CACGTTGGCCTTGTCCACCGAGGTGAGGTGCTGGCGGCGTGCGCGCGCCAGCTCGAACGCGCGGCGCACCACGCGCTCGATCTCGGTCACGCTGTACTTGCACTCGTCGGTGGCGGCGTCGGCCGTGCGCGTGCGCGCGCCGAAGTACATGCCACCGGTGAGCTCGCGCACGAACAGCACGTCGACGTGCCGCAGCCTGTCGTTCTTC
>NZ_AJXW01000089.1 GCF_000264375.1 Rhodanobacter thiooxydans LCS2 | reverse complement strand
TGCCGCAGCCTGTCGTTCTTCAGCGGCGACAGGCTGGCCAGCGTCGGGTGCACCTGCAGCGGACGCAGGTTGGCGTACACGCCGAGCGCGGCGCGCAGGGCCAGCAGGCCCTGCTCGGGCCGCACCGGCGCGTTCGGGTCGGACCACTTAGGGCCGCCCACGGCGCCGAGCAGCACCGCATCGGCGGAGCGGCACGCCGCCAGCGTGGCGGCCGGCAGCGGTTCGCCGGTGGCGTCGATGGCGGCACCGCCGATCGGCTGTTCCTCGAACGCGAACACGTGCTCGTAGCGCGCGACCACGGTTTTCAGCACAGCCACGGCGGCGGCGGTGACCTCGGGGCCGACGCCATCGCCGGGCAGGGTGACGATACGGGCTTTCATGCGGTTACTCCGTTCGATCGAAGCGGGTTTTGTTGAAGAGTGCGGCCATG
>NZ_AJXW01000088.1 GCF_000264375.1 Rhodanobacter thiooxydans LCS2 | reverse complement strand
GAAGAGTGCGGCCATGGATGGCCGCTTCCTGACGTTCGCGTTCACGGACGAACGCATCAATTTTGTCACCGTGCTGCAGCAGGTAACCGAGCTGGTCGACGCCGTTGAGCAGGCAGTGCCGCGCGAACGGCTCCAGCACGAACGGGATGCGGCCGCCGTCAGACAGAGCGATGTACTGTTCGCGCACGTCGATCGCCAGCTCGATACCCGGGTGTTTGAGCAGCCAGCGGTGTTCCAGTTCGTCGATGACGATCGCCAGCAGGCCGTTCTTCAGCGCGTTGCCGCGGAAGATGTCCGCAATCTCGCTGCACAGCACGGCGTGGATGCCGTAGTCCAACAGTGCCCACGGCGCGTGCTCGCGCGAGGAGCCGCAGCCGAAGTTGCGACCGGCGACGAGGATCGAGCAGCCACGCGCTTCCGGCTGGTTCAGCGGGAAGGCCGGGCTGTCGCTGCCGTCGGCCTGGTAGCGCCAGTCGTGGAAGCACAACTTGCCCAATCCTTCGCGCGTGGTGGTGGTGAGGAAGCGCGCGGGAATGATGCGGTCGGTGTCGATGTTCTCGTCGGCCAGTACGGCGGTGCGGGAGTGGAGGCGGGTGACGGGTTTCATGCGGCTTGCTCCTGCGTCGCGTACTCGCGCGGATCGGCGATCCGCCCGGCGATGGCGCTCGCGGCGGCGGTGGCCGGGCTGGCCAGTACGGTGCGCGCGCCCTTGCCCTGGCGGCCCTCGAAGTTGCGGTTGGAAGTGGACACGACCAGCTGCCCCGGCTGCGCCAGGTCGCCGTTCATCGCGATGCACATCGAGCAGCCGGGCACGCGCCACTCGGCGCCGGCGGCGGTGAACACGTGGTGCAGGCCTTCGCGCTCGGCGTCGCGGCGCACCGCTTCGGAGCCGGGCACCACCAGCATGCGCACGCCACTGGCGACGTGCCGACCGTGCAGCACGCGGGCCGCTTCGCGCAGGTCGGACAGGCGCGAGTTGGTGCAGCTGCCGACGAACACCACGTCCACCGGGGTGCCCTGCATCGGCTGGCCGGGCTTGCTCTGCATGTAGTCGAGCGCGCGGCGCTCCTGCGCATTCGTCGCCGCCGGCACCGGCGCGTCCATGGCGATCGCCATGCCGGGATGGGTGCCGTAGGTGACGGTGGGTTTCACCGCGGCAGCGTCGATGCGCACCTCACGGTCGTAGCGCGCGCCGTCGTCGCTCTTCAGCGTGCGCCACTGCGCCACCGCCGCGTCCCACGCGGCGCCCTGCGGCACGCGCGGGCGACCCTGCAGCCATTCGAAGGTGGTCTCGTCCGGCGCGATCAGCCCGGCACGCGCGCCGGCCTCGATCGACATGTTGCAGACGGTCATGCGCTCGTCCATCGACAGCGCCTCGATCGCCGCGCCGCGGTACTCCAGCACGTGGCCGGTGCCGCCATCGATGCCGATGCTGCCGATGATGTGCAGGATGAGATCCTTCGCGCCCACGCCGGCGGGCAATTGGCCGTCCACATGGATTGCCATGGTCTTCGGCCGGCGCTGCAGCAGGCACTGCGTGGCCATCACGTGGCCGACCTCGGTGGTGCCGATGCCGAACGCCAGCGCGCCGAACGCGCCGTGGGTGGAGGTGTGGCTGTCGCCGCAGACGATGGTCATGCCCGGTTGCGTCGCGCCCAGCTCGGGGCCGATCACGTGCACGATGCCGCGCTCGGCACTGTCCCAGCCGTGCAGCTCGACGCCGAACTCGCGGCAGTTGCTTTCCAGCTGCGCGACCTGCGCCTGCGCCTCGGCGTTCGCGTACGGACGGCTGCCGTCGGCGTTCGCCGGCAGGGTCGGCGTGGAATGGTCCAGCGTGGCCAGCATGCGATCCGGCCGGCGCAGCTTCAGCCCGCGCTCGCGCAGCTCGCTGAACGCCTGCGGCGAGGTCACTTCGTGCACCAGGTGCAGGTCGACGTAGAGGATCGCCGGCGTGTCGGCGGTCTCAGCGACGACGACGTGCGCGTCCCAGATTTTTTCGAACAGGGTCTTGGCCATTACGCAGCCTCCTGCGCCGCGGCATCGCTGTGCACCGGCGTGAGCCAACTCCGGCGATCCTCGGTACGTCCGTCGAACAGGCCGAAGAACGCTTGTCGCAGCTGTTGCGTGACCGGACCGGGCGCGCCCTTGCCGATCGCCTTGCGGTCGACCGAGCGCACCGGGGTGATTTCGGCGGCGGTGCCGGTCATGAACACTTCGTCGGCCGAGTACAGCGCCTCGCGCGGCAGCTCGCGTTCTTCCACCGCGATGCCGAGGTCGTTGGCCAGGGCGAGCACGCTGTCGCGGGTGATTCCGGCCAGGATGCCGGCGCTGGACGGCGGCGTGAGCAGCTTGCCGCGCTTGACCAGGAAGATGTTCTCGCCGGCGCCTTCGCTGAGCAGGCCGCCGTGGCCGAGCGCGATGCCTTCGTCGTAGCCGTTGCGGCGCGCCTCCAGCCCGATCAGCTGGCTCGAGAGGTAGTTGCCGCCGGCCTTGGCCCAGCTCGGGATGGTGTTCGGCGCGGGGCGGTGCCACGACGACACGCACACGTCGGCGCCGCGTTCGGCCGCCTCGCCCAGGTACGCGCCCCAGGCCATCGCCATCAGCGCCACCTCGACCGGCGCGCCGTCCTTCGCCAGCACGCCCAGGCCACCGGCGCCGCGGAACACGATCGGCCGCACGTAGGCCGACGGCATCGCGTTGGCGCGGATGAGCTCCAGGCAGGCGGCGTTGATCTCGTCCTCGCTGTAGCCGACGTCGATCTCGTAGACGCGGGCCGACTCGAACAGGCGACGGGTATGGTCGGCCAGGCGGAAGTAGGCCGGACCGCGCGGCGTGGCGTACACGCGCTCGCCCTCGAACACGGAGGAGCCGTAGTGCAGCGCGTGCGTGCTGACGTGGACGTTGGCCTCGGCCCACGGCTTGATGCGGCCGTTGTGCCAGACGAATGGCGTGCTCATGCGGTGACTCCCTTGGCGTGCGTGGTGGTGCCGGCGGTGGCCGGCGCCTGGCGTTCGATCCGGTTGACGATGACCAGCGCGGCCAGCGCGGCGGCCTCCACGATGTCGGTGCTGCTGCCGTGGCCGCGCCAGTCGCGCGCGGCGTGGCGCGCGCTAAGCTGCGCGTGGCCGATGGCATCGGCGCCTTCGCCGAGTGCGTCGATCTGGAAGCGGGTCAGTGCCAGCGGCGTGCCGGTGGCGCGCTCGATCGCGCGCAGCACCGCGTCGACCGAGCCATCGCCGATCGCCGCCTCACCAACCTCGTGGCCGTCGTCGTGGGCCAGCTTCACCGAGGCGGAGGCGCTGCCGCCGAAGTGCGAGCTGGCGTGCAGCTGCACCAGTCGCCACGGGCCGCCCGCGTGCGGGTCGTGGCCCAGCGCCAACGCGTCCAGGTCTTCGTCGTGCAGTTCGCGGCCGTGGTCGGCCAGCGCCTTGAAGCGACCGAAGATCTCGTCCAGTGCGGCGTCGTCCGGCCTATGGCCCAGTGCCTGCAGGCGCTGGCGCAATGCGGCGCGGCCGGAGTGCTTGCCCATCACCAGGCTGGTCTCGGCGATGCCGACGTCCTGCGGCCGCATGATCTCGTAGGTGCCGCGGTGCTTCAGCATGCCGTGCTGATGGATGCCCGATTCGTGCGCGAACGCGTTGGCGCCCACGATCGCCTTGTTGCGCGGCACCGCCTGGCCGGTCAGCTCGGCCAGCAGACGTGAAGTCGGATACAGCTGGCGCGTGTCGATGCGGGTGTCCACGCCGAAATGCGGGGCGCGCACCTTCAGCGCCATCACCACTTCCTCCAGCGCGGCATTGCCGGCGCGCTCGCCGATGCCGTTGATGGTGCATTCCACCTGGCGTGCGCCGGCGCCCACCGCGGCCAGGCTGTTCGCCACCGCCATGCCGAGGTCGTCGTGGCAGTGGCTGGAGAACACCACCCGCTCTGCGCCAACGACGTGGCGGCGCAGGTACTCGAACAGCTCGACGATCTCGGTCGGCGTGGTGTAGCCCACCGTGTCCGGCGCATTGAGCGTGCTGGCGCCGGCGGCCACGGCGGCGCTGAACACTTCGACCAGGAAATCCGGCTCGGTGCGCAACGCGTCCTCGGCGGAAAATTCCACCTCGTGGCACAGCCCACGGGCGCGCTCGATCGCATGCACGGCGGTGTCCAGCACCTGCGCCTTGCTCATGCCCAGCTTGTGCTCGCGATGCAGCGGACTGGTCGACAGGAACAGGTGGATGCGCGAATGACGGGCCGCTTCCAGCGCACGGGCGGCGCTGTCGATGTCGCCGTCCTGGCAGCGCGCCAGCGCGCACACCGTGGTGGCTTGCAGCGCCCCGGCGATTTGCGCGACTGCAGCAAAATCGTCCGGCGAGGCCTGCGGAAAACCTGCTTCGAGCACGTCCACGCCGAGCGCCTCGAGCTGCTGCGCCATGCGCAGCTTGGCGCGCCGGTCCATCGAGAAACCGGGCGCCTGCTCGCCGTCGCGCAGGCTGGTGTCGAAGATGCGCACGCGCCCGGCGACTACGTCGTCGTCGCTGGCGGGGGCGTTGTGCTGGTCGCGGGTTTTCATCATGGCTCCGCTGTGGGCGGCGCCGAAGGCACAAAAAAACCCCGCATCCGTTACCGGGTGCGGGGTTCTTTGGGTGTTTTCAGGTTTTTCTAGCTACCTGGACACATGCCCTCAGCCCGCACCTCCGTTGGTAATAAGGAGTACGAGTACGAGGGTAATAAGGAGCGTGCCGCGAGCCTGCAGCAGGCCGGCAACCGTCATGAGGCGGTTTCCTTCGGCGATGCGGCGGTGGCTGTTGCGCTGCGACATGTGACCGACCCTAAAGCAGGTCGTGCAGGGCTGTCAACTGTTTTTTATATGAGGAGAACTTCCAGGCGTGCCGGATGCGGTTTGGACGGCTAGCCGTCCAAGCATTCGTGCCGTTCGTCGGCTCACGGGTTTGCGCGGTTTCATGGGCCGAATCGACATGCACGAAGGCACGTTGCCGCCGGCGCCTCAGTCGCGCGCATCGAGCAGGGTCAGCAAGCCCTGGCGACGCCTGGCCGAGAGCTTGCGGACGGCCCTGAGTACCTTCTGCTCGTCCGGGCTCAGCACTTCGTAGCTCTTCGCCTCCTCGCCGAGGGACGGCGGCACCACCATCGGGCCGCGCCCCGTCGCGAGCCAGTTCAGGCTGACCCGGCAGTCGTCGGCGATCTCGATCAGCCGGCCGAGTTCGGGCATGGCACGGCCGGCCAGCCACAACCGTGCCGTCTCGCGGGCGATGGCGTAGTAGTTGGCCAGCGCCGTCGTGCGCTGTCGACCGGGAGGAATCATCGTGCGGTCGAGCGCCTGGTGAAGGCGTTGCCCAAAATGGCTGGAAGCGGGTGCTTTGAGGCTCATGTGCCTGCCGAGTTTTGCACCCGCAGTACGTCATAAATCCAAGTTGAAATGGTTGACAGTGGCAATTACGAATGGCTAATATGAGCGGCACGACACAGTTTGCCGGGTTCCCGCATGGGGCAGCGGTCGCTGCCGACATGGCAGCCGGACGGCTGGACGTGGTTATGGAAAGGAGCCGATCGTGGACGAGTCGCTCATCACCTTGCACCTGCATTTGACACAGGCAGAGATCACCAGCCTGCTGATGGCCCAGATCACGCAGACAAGGCTCAGCCGACTGACGTTCGGCGAGGTCGCGCAGGTCACGAACGTCGATCGGACCGTATTGGAAAAGCTGATGCGGGCGCAGAAGCAGGTGTTCCTGGACAAAGCGGAATAGCGCTTCGGTTCCATGCGGGCGGGGTGTGTTCCGGATCAGTTCGATCTGCTCGCGTCCCGCCGATGGCTCGATAGCCAGGTTTCGAGCGCCTTGTCGTTTGCCGGCAGGGGTTCGGCGCGGGCTGGCCGCGTCAGCATCGCCGCCAGCGCCGGCGGCACGTCGAGCGGATGGCCGAGCAGCGGCTCCACCACGCTATCGAACTTGGCCGGGTGGGCGGTGGCGACCACCGCCCACGGCGCCTCGTCGCCCTCCGCGCGCAGGCGGTCGAGCAGGTGCATCGCGGTGGCGGCGTGCGGGCAGAACACTTCGCCGTGTTCGCGCGCATGGGTGGCGATGGTGCGGCGGATGGTGGCGTCGTCCACGCTGTGGGCTTGCAGCAGTCGGCGCAACGCGGATTCATTCGGGAAGGTCCAGCGCAGCCGCTTGAAGTTGCTCGGCGCACCGACGTCCATCGCGTTGGCGAGGGTGGCGACCGCTTCGCGCGGGCGGTAGTCGGCGCCGGCGAAGAACTCGGGCAGGGTGGCGTTCGCGTTGCAGGCCAGCCGTACTTCGCCGACCGGCAAACCCATTTCACGGACCCACAGGCATGCCAGCGCGTTGCCGAGGTTGCCGGTGGGCACGATGAAGTTCAGCGGCGTGCCGTGGTCGCGCCCCCAGCCCAGCGCGGCGTGCGCGTAGTAGCTCATCTGCGGCAGCAGGCGGCCGAGGCTGATGCTGTTGGCCGAAGACAGCGGCACATCCGCCTGCAGTTCCGCGTCGTTGAGCGCGGCCTTGACCATGCGCTGGCAGTCGTCGAAGCGGCCGGCCACGCGCAGCGCGGTCACGTTGTCGCCGAAGCAGCCGAGCTGGTGCGCCTGGCGCGGCGAGACCAGGCCATCCGGATACAGGATCACCACGCGCACATGCGGCTGGCGATGGAACGCGGCAGCCACCGCCGCGCCAGTGTCGCCCGAGGTGGCGACCAGGATCGTCAGCGGCCGCGCATCGCGGCGCGGCAGCCGGCGCAGGCAGGCGGCGAGGAAGCGTGCGCCGACATCCTTGAAGGCCGAGGTGGGGCCGTGGAAAAGCTCCAGCATCGTCGTGTGCGGATGCGCCGGCAGTGCGCGCAGCGGCGTATCGAAGGTGAGCGCCTCGACGCAGATCGCGGGCAGTTGGTCGGCCAGCGCATCGCCGGTGAAGAACGGTGTCAGCAAGGTGGCGGCGGTGTCGGCCAACGTGCCGTGCGGATCGAACGCGGCCGGGTCGAGTCGCGGCAGGGATGCGGGCACGTACAGGCCGCCGTCCGGCGCCAGTCCGGCAGCGATAGCCTCGCCGATCGGTACGGCCGGGGCGGTGCCGCGGGTGCTGTGGTAACGCAGCGGCGCCGGGTTCATGCCGCGACTCCACATGACGATGCAGGCGTAGGGCGGGCACTGCCCGCCGCTCCCGTCATGACCTGAGAGCAGAAGCTGGCGGGCAGTGCCCGCCCTACGCTGGTCATGGCTGCGGCTCCACGTCGAGGGAGTCGATCAACGCGGCAGCCGGCCCGTTGACCGGCGACACCCACGCGTCGCTGTCCAGCCCGCCCTCGGCAAACGCGGCCTGCATCGCTACGCTGGCCGCCTCGGCGTCGGCACGGTGGTCGTACCAGCCGAACACGCTGGGGCCGGCGCCGGAGATGCTGGCGCCCAGCGCGCGGTGGTCGAGCGCGGCCTGCTTCACCCGCGCGAAGTGCGGGATCAGCGACGCGCGGCGCGGTTCCACCAGCACGTCCTTCAGGCCTTCGCGCACCAGCGCGGCGTCGCCGCGCCAGCAGCCGGCCAGCACCAGGGCAAGGTTCGAACTCTGCGCCACGAACTCGCCCAGCGCGTAATGGCCGGCCAGCGCCGCGCGCGCCCGGCGCGTCTCCAGCACCACGTGCGGATGCACCAGCGCGCAGTGCCACGCGGCCGGCACGTCGATGCGCAGCAGGCGGTCGTGGGTGGCCAGCACCAGGCCGCCCAGCAGCATCGAGCCGAGGTTGTCGCCGTGGCGGCTGCCGCTGGCCACCGCCTCGCCGTCCAGCGCGAAGCCGTACAGCGCTTCACGCGGCAGCGGCTTGGGCAGCAATGCGTTGGCCGCGATCAGCGCGGCCACGCAGGAGGCGGCCGAGCCGCCCATGCCTGAGCCGAGCGCGATGCCCTTGTGCAGCACCAGCTCGAAACCGTGCCGCAGGCCCAGCGCCTTGCGCAGCGAGAGCAGTGCGGTGCCGGCGGTGTTCGCGCGCGGGTCGGTGGGCAGCCCGGTGACGCAGCCGCAGATCGACGTGATGCGCACCACCGGCTCGTCGATGCGGCGTACCTCGGCGCGGTCGCCGGCCCCGGCCACGCTGTGGCCGAGCAGGTCGAAGCCGACGCCGACATTGCCGACGCTGGCGGGCGCGAAGGCGCAGGCGACTTGTGGATGTTTGGCAGTGCGCGGTGCAGCCATGACGGGTTCCAGCAGGGAGGAGTTCATGCGCGTGCCTCCAGCGACTCGGCGATGCGCAGCAGGTCGGTGAACACGCCGGCGGCGGTCACCTCCGGGCCGGCGCCGGGGCCTTGCACGATCAGCGGATTATCGCAGTAGCGGCGGGTGCTGAACTGCACGATGTTGTCGGTGAGCCGGGTGTGCGCGAACGCGTGGGAGGCGGGCAGCACCTGCAGCCGCACGCTGGCGCGACCGCGCCGGTCGAGCTGCGCCACATGGCGCAGCACGCCGCCTTCGGCGCGTGCCTCGGCCAGTTTCGCCGCCATCGGCGCATCGAGGGCGTCGAGCCGCTGCATGAAGTCGCCCACCGGCAACGCGGCCAGAGCGTTCGGCACCAGGCTTTCCAGGTCGACCTCTTCCAGCGATAGCGGCCAGCCCGCTTCGCGCGCGAGGATCACCAGTTTGCGCGCCACGTCGAGCCCGGACAGGTCGTCGCGCGGATCGGGTTCGGTGTAGCCCAGCGCGTGCGCCTCGCGCACCAGCGCGGAGAAAGGCTGGCGGCCGTCGTGGCGGTTGCACAGCCACGCCAGCGTGCCGGAGAACATGCCGTCGACCGCGAACAGTTCGTCGCCGGTGTCGAGCAGGTCACGCAGCGTCTGCACCACCGGCAGGCCGGCGCACACGGTGGCCTCGTAGCGGAAGCGCGCGCCGCCGGCGCAGGCTGCGCGGATCGCCTGCCAGCGCAGCAGCGGGCCGCTGCCGGCCAGCTTGTTCGGCGTCACCACGTGCAACCCTGCCGCCAGCCAGCGTGGGTAGTGCGCGGCCACCGCGTCGCTGGCGCTGCAGTCGATCAGCAGCGCGTGGCGGCCGTCACTGCCGCGCACGTGGTCGGCGAACGCGTCCAGGTCGTTCGGCCGCCAGATCTGCGCGCCGCCGTGGCGGGCGTTGAGCTCGGCGTCGTCGCAGTCCAGCCACATGCGTTTGCTGGCCACCACGCCGCAGAGTTTCAGCTCCAGCGCACCGTCGCGAGCCAGCCGCGGTTGCGCAGCACGCAACTGCTCCAGCAAGGCGCTGCCGACGCGGCCGGGGCCGATCACGCCGACCGCCAGCACGCGTCGCCGGGTCGTACCGGTGCGGGCCAGCGACAGCGGCGGCGGCAGGGAGTGCTGGACTTGCTCGGGTGCACAGGTGATCACGGTGGCCTCTCCGGTGGAGGCCCGTTCTCGCTGGCGTGTCGGCTTGGACCGGCCCGCCTCGTCGAGGGCGGGCCGTTGCGTGGGAAAACTCAGCTACGCACGACGCTCCGCCCGGGACCCGTGGTACCGGTGGTAATCGTGGTGGTAATGATGGCGCTGGCGTGCATGGCCATGCGCCCGCTGCGAAGCAGGGCAGGATGCATGCGTGCTGGCACGGAAAACGGCGACATGGAGTCGACCTTAAGGCCGATGCTGCACTGCGGTCAACAGGTGCATTTGCAACTTTCGCGCGGCGCCATACCTGCGGCAGGTTGTCGCGGCAGACCGGTTGCCGCCGGCCGCCGCCGTTCGCGAGGCCTACAATTTGCCGGATGAACAGCTTCGTTTCACTGTGCCGGCGGCTGCGTGGGCAGGCGCCGCGTGCGGCTTTTGTGCTGCTTGCGTTTGGCATCGGCAGCGCCGCGATGGCCGCCACGCCGCCGCAGGACGGCACCACCCCGGGCGTACCTGACACCATGCAGCAGCGCGTGGCGGCATGCACCAGTTGTCACGGCGCGCACGGCGAGGGTTCGGCGGACAACGTGGCGATCCCGCGCCTGGCCGGCAAGCCGGTCGGCTACCTGATGCAGCAGCTCGAGTACTTCCAGACCGGCCAGCGCCGGCACGCGCCGATGGAGTACGTGGTACGCCAGCTCAGCCCGGCGTACCTGCGCGACATCGCCGCCTACTTCGCGCAGCAGGACGTGCCCTACCGTAGGCAGCCGGTGCCGGCGGTATCGGCAGAGACCCTGCGGCGCGGCGAGCAACTGGTGCTGCGCGGCGACTCGACCCGCGGCGTGCCGTCGTGCGTCAGCTGCCATGGCGCGAAATTGACCGGCGTGGAACCGATGATGCCCGGCCTGATGGGCCTGTCCTACGACTATCTCAACACTCAGCTGGTGTCGTGGCGCACGCGTCAGCGCGCGGCCGAAGGGCCGTACTGCATGGGCGTGGTCGCCAACCGCATGCGCGAATCGGACATCGCCGCGGTATCCGCATGGCTGGCCGGCCAGGAACCGCCGGCCGACATGCACCCGGTGGCGGCCAGTGCGCACACCGAACCGTTGCCGGGCTGGTGCGTGATGGGCAAGAGCGGAGCAGGTCAATGAAGTGGTGGCGACGTGGCTGGTGGGTGCCGGCATTGCTGCTGGTGGCGGTACTGGGCTGGTGGTACGTCGGCCACGGCCAGCCGACCGCTTCGCCGGCGCAGCGTGAGGCGGATGCCGCGGCGCTGCGCGACCCCGCGCTGATCGCGCGCGGCGAATACCTGGCCACGGTGGGCGACTGCGCCGCCTGCCACACCGCGCGCGACGGCCAGCGCTACGCCGGCGGCCGCTCGCTGGGTACGCCGTTCGGCGACGTGCCGGCGCCGAACATCACGCCCGATCCGGACACCGGCATCGGCCGCTGGAGCTTCGACGATTTCTGGCGCGCACTGCACGAAGGCAAGGGCCGCCAGGGCGAGCTGCTGTACCCGGTGTTCTCCTACACTTCGTTCACCAAAGTGAGCCGCGACGACGCGCTGTCAATCTTCGCCTACCTGAAATCGCTGCCGCCGGTGCATCGACCCGACACGGAGCTGGGGTTGGGCTTTCCCTACAACGTGCGCAGCAGCCTGGTGGCGTGGCGCGCGCTGTACTTCAAGCCGGGCGAGTTCAAGCCCGATCCGGCGAAGCCGCCCGAATGGAACCGCGGCGCCTACCTGGTGCAGGGCCTGGGCCACTGCAACGAATGCCACACCATGCGCGACTCGCTCGGCGGCATCGCGCCGGAGCGCCACCTCACCGGCGGGCAGATCCCGCAGCTGGACTGGTACGCGCCGGACCTCAGCACGCAAGCCGGCGGCGGCCTCGACGGCTGGCTCGCGCAGGACATCGTCGACCTGCTGAAGACCGGCCAGTCGGCGAAAGGCACCGCGTTCGGACCGATGGCCGACGTGGTGCGCCTGAGCACCCAGCACATGAGCGACGCCGACCTGCAGGCGGTGGCCGTCTATCTGCAGTCGCTGCCGCCGCGCCCGCAGCCCGCGCCTGCGCTGTTCACGCAGGCGGCCAGCCACGAACACGGCGGCCAGCTCTATGCGCAGCGCTGCGCCGACTGCCACGGCAAGGACGGCCGCGGCGTGGCCGGCGTCTACCCGCCGCTGGACGGCAACACCTCGGTCACCGAACCGACCGGCATCAACGCGATCCGCAGCGTGCTGCTCGGCGGCTTCGCCCCGGTCACCGCCGGCAACCCGCAGCCGTACTCGATGCCGCCGTTCGCGCAGCAGCTCAGCGACGCGGACGTCGCCGCGGTGGTCGGCTACATCCGCCAGTCGTGGTCGAACAAGGCCGCTGCAGTGCAGCCCGCCGACGTCGGCAACTACCGCAACACGCCGGTCGACTGAGCAGTGGCCGGAGTTTTGTCCGCGCCACGTGTTGCTCCCTCCCCTGCTTGCAGGGGAGCTCCGGGGTGGGGCCCGCTCTTGATCTTTCTACCGTCCCGACGAAGCACCTTGGCCCTGCAGTGACCGGCTACCGGCGCACTGCGGCATCCGAACGCAGGCCCCCGGCGGGCGCGATTTGACGTGGGTCATGGCGAGCGTGCCGCCGCGCCCGCACGCTGCGCGGGATAGCCATCCACCGTTTGCTCACCACGGTTCCCGGGCATGATCCAGCTCAGCTACAGCACCTTCGGCCTCACCCAGCTGCCGTTCCTGGACGCCATCGACGCCGTGGTCCGCGCCGGTTACGCGGGCATCGAGCTGTCCTTTCACCGCGACCAGTTCAACCCCTTCAACCTCGACGACGCCGACCTCGACGCCGTGCGCGCACGGCTGGATGTGGCGCGCATCGTGCCCGCCTGCGTGGCCACCGCCTCGCACTTCTTCACCCCGCAGCGGCCGCACGAGCCGTCCTTGATGACGCTGGACGTGGCCGGGCGCAAGCGCCGCATCGACCTGGTCAAGCGCGGCATCCGCGTGGCGCGCCGGCTGGGCGTGAAGCTGGTCACCTTCGGCAGCGGCTTCCTGCGCGAGGAGCATGTGCGCCAGCCGCAGGTCGATCCGGGCGAGCTGCTGGTGGACAGCATCCGCGAATGCCTGCGCGAGCTCCGCGACGACGAGGACATCACGCTGCTGATCGAGCCCGAGCCGGGCATGTACATCGAGACGCTGGAGCAGGGGCTGGCACTGATCCGCGCGGTCGGCTCGCCGCGCTTCGCGCTGCACATCGACATCTGCCACGCCTACTGCTCCGAACCGGACTATCTTGACGCGCTGGCGCAGGCGGCGCCGCACGCGCGCTACCTGCACATCTCCGATGCGCGCCAGGGCCACAACCTGAGGATTGTGCGCGACGATGCCGTGCCGGCGCTCGACCTCGATGCCGCCAGCGCACTGGTGTACTTCCCGGACACCGCGGACTACCTGCTGCTGGATCGCCAGCATCCGCTGTACTTCGCCGACCGCGCGCCCGACGCGGCACGGCGCCGGCGCATCGACGCGCTGCTGGCGCAGGTCGGCATCGCGCGGCCTGCGGGCCTGATCGACTACGGCAGCCTGTACGCCGGCGCCTCGCCGCTGGACGACGAGATCTTCACCTACCTGATCTCGGTGCCGGGGCTGAGCTTCGACGTGCTCGAACGGGCCTGGCCGATCGTCGCCCACCTGCGCGGCGTGCGCGGACCGGCGCTGTTCGGGCGGATGGTCGCCAACACGCGCACCGGCATCGTGCATTTCCACGAGATTCCCGGCGAGGGCACGCTGGACCTGGCCGCCAGTTTCCGGGCGCTGAACACGCACGGCTTCGACGGCTTCGGCTCGGTCGAGCTCTACCACCACGTCGAGGGTTGGCAGCAGGCGCTCGACCAGAGCTACCGCCACCTGGCCGCCATCGCGCAGCCGGCATGAGCGCGCCCGGCCGTTCCAGCGAGCAAGCATCATGATCGACTTCGAGGCATTGGGCTGGCGCAGCGACACCGTCGGCGAACTGGACCACCGCCTGCTCAAGGCGCCCAGCGTCAAGCTGCGCGGCGCCCGTGCAGGCGCGGCGGGCGACATCGTCTACAGCGTCGACCTGCGCCTGCGCCGGCCGAACGCCGACGCCTGCCTGTCCAGCACCGAGCTGCACTCGATCGAGCATTTCCTGCTGGAAGGCTACGGCCGCCTGTTGCCGCGGCACTTCATCGGCATCGGCGTGATGGGTTGCCAGACCGGCTTCTACCTCACCCTGCTTGGCGAAGGCCGCCGCGCCGTGGTCGAGGATGCGCTCGCCGCCATCCTCGCAGGCGTGCTCGTGGCCGACGCCGTGCCGTATGCGCGCATCGACCAGTGCGGCCACTGGCGCAACCACGACCTGGCGCGCGCGCAGGCCGTGGCGCGCGAGGTGCTGGCGCAACGCGCCGCATGGCAGGACATCACATGAGCGCCACGCCGGGCGCGCGCTGGCAGGTCAGCGCCACGCGCCGCATCGAGTACGACCTGCTCAACGTGGCCGACGTGTTCGATCCGCGCAGCGATGCGCTGCTGTCGATGGGCCGCGTGCAGGACGGGCGCCGCTTCGTGGTGGTCGACGCGTGCGTGCACGCGCACCACGGCGAACGCATCCGCGCCTATTTCGCGCAGCACCGGATCGACGCCCGCATCATCACCCTGCCAGGCGGCGAGGGCGGCAAGACGCTGGACGCCTGGCTCGAGGTACTGCGCGAGCTGGACGACTTTCCGATCCATCGCCGCGACGAGCCGGTGATCGCCATCGGCGGCGGCGTGCTGACCGACGTGGTCGGCTATGCGGCGGCCAGCTACCGCCGCGGCGTGCCGCACATCAAGGTGCCGACCACGCTGATGGGCTACGTCGACGCCGCGGTCGGGATCAAGACCGGGATCAACTTCAACGACCACAAGAACCGTCTGGGCAACTTCGAGCCGCCGCGCCGGGTACTGCTGGACCGCGGCCTGTTGCGCAGCCTGCCGCCGCGCCACCTGCGCAATGGCATGTGCGAGATCGTCAAGCTGGCGGTGATCCGCGACGCCGCGCTGTTCGGTCTGCTGGAGCGCCACGGCGCAGCTTCGCTGGCGAATGCCTTCCAGGACGAGCATGGCGGCGAGATCCTTGACCGCGCCATCGGCGGCATGCTGGAAGAGCTGGCGCCGAACCTGCACGAGGAGGAGCTGGCGCGCAAGGTCGACTTCGGCCACACCTTCAGTTACGGCCTGGAAACCCGCTACGGGGACGACCTGCTGCACGGCGAGGCGGTGCTGCTGGACATCCTGGTGTCGACCGCGATCGCCCGCCGGCGCGGCCTGCTCGACGCGGCCGCGGCCGGCCGCATCTTCGCCCTGGTCGAGCGCCTGCAGCTCGCCCCCGAGCTCGCCCTGCTCGACGCCGAACTGATGTGGCAGTCACTGCTCGATCGCGTCGAGCACCGCAACGGCCTGCAGCGCGTGCCGTTGCCCGCGGGGCTCGGCGAGTGCGTGTTCGTCAACGACATCGCGCGTGCGGAAATCGAAGTCTCCATCCACACCCTGAACCAGCGGACCACGAGCAGCCATGACCGAATCGCCGAATGTTGACGCCGGGGAAATCGCCCATTTCAACCGCATTGCCCAGCTGTGGTGGGACCCGCACGGCAAGATGGGCCAGCTGCACGCGATCAACGACCTGCGCCTGCGCTTCATCACCGACCGCATCGGCGTGTCCACGCCGCGCATCGTCGACGTGGGCTGCGGCGGCGGCATCCTGGCCGAGGCGCTGGCCAGAACCGGCGCGCAGGTGACTGGCATCGACCTGTCGCGGATGTCGCTGGACATCGCCCGCCAGCACGCCGGGCGCGGCGGGCTGGCCATCGATTACCGCGAGCTCGACGCGGAGACCCTCGCGCGCGATGAGCCCGGCAGCTTCGACGCCGTCACCTGCATGGAGATGCTTGAGCACGTGCCGCATCCGGAGCAGGTCATCGCCGCCTGCGCCGCCATGCTCAAGCCGGGTGGCGTGGCGTTCTTCTCCACCATCAACCGCACGTTCAAGGCGTTCGCCTTCGCCATCGTGGCCGGCGAGTACATCCTCGGCCTGCTGCCGCGCGGCACCCACCACTACAGCAAGTTGATCCGGCCGGTGGAGATGCGCGCGTGGGCCGGCGCGGCTGGGCTCGAATTCAGGGCGGTCGACAGCCTCATGTACAACCCGCTGACGCGCCGCTTCCGGGTCGCGCCGAACCGCGAAGACATCAACTACATGGCCTGCTTCGTCAGGAAGGGCTGAAACCCATGCGGCGTTTTCTCGCCTTGTCGC
Source organism: Rhodanobacter thiooxydans LCS2 (assembly GCF_000264375.1). Classification (GTDB taxonomy): domain Bacteria; phylum Pseudomonadota; class Gammaproteobacteria; order Xanthomonadales; family Rhodanobacteraceae; genus Rhodanobacter; species Rhodanobacter thiooxydans. The sequence continues at coordinate 17,666 of NZ_AJXW01000088.1, read as the reverse complement.
GTTCCGTCCACGGCGTGCTCGACATCGCCATGCCCGGCTTCGTCGCGCTGCTGTGGCTGGGGCATTTCCCGTCGTGGCAGGTGCTGGCGCTGTCCCTGGCGACCGCGCTGGCCGGCTATACGGCCATCTACGCGCTGAACGACCTGATCGGGGTGAAGGACGACAAGGAGAAGGTCGCCGGCGGGATCACCCCGGGCTACGCGGTCGAGGCTTCCGCCATGCGTTACCCGCTGGCGCAGAACCTGATCAGCATGAAGGGCGCGCTGGCGTGGTTCGGCTGCTGGTTCGCGCTGGCCGTGCTCGGCACCTGGCTGCTGAACCCGCGGATCCTCGCCATCGTGTTCGCCGCCGCGGCGCTGGAAGTGGTCTACGTCAAGCTGCTCAAGGTCACCTGGTGGCGCACCGTGGTCAGCGGCCTGGTCAAGTCGGCCGGGCCGATCGCCGCGGTGTTCGCGGTGATTCCCGAGCCGTCGTGGTTGGGGCTGCTGGGGCTGCTGGTCTGGCTGATGCTGTGGGAGATCGGCGGGCAGAACATTCCGGCCGACTGGAACGACCTCGAGGAGGACCGTCGTATCGGCGCGCGCACCATTCCGTTGGTGTTCGGCTTGCGCGCGGCGGGCGTGCTGGTGGTGGTCTGCCTGGGCCTGGCCGTGCTCGCCAGCGCGCTGCTGCCGCACCTGTCGCCGCTCAATGGCGGCTGGCCGTTCCAGCTGGCCATCCTCGCCGCCGGCGCCGGCCTGCTGTTGCCGCCAGCGGTCCGCCTCGCGTACACGCTGGATGGCCGCCAGGCGGCACGGCTGTTCGATCGTGCCAGCATGTATCCGCTGGTTTTGCTGGCGATCGTCACGGTGTTCGTGTTGATCCGCTGAGGCGCGCGACAAGCCCCTTGGCCGGGTACTCCCGGTGCCAAGGTGTTGCCAGGGGCGAGAGTTTTCGTCCTCCTGCGGAGGTCGAGGTACTTCTCTTTTGCTTCTTGTCCAAGAGAGAAGTACCCAGGAGAAAACGACACCCCGCTGCCGCGCCTTGCGGACATCGGACAACCGCTTCTGCGTTGCCTCAACTCAGGCATCGGGCAACCGCTCCTGCGTTGCCTCAACTCAGGCATCCATGCCGTCGCCATGCCCTCGCCTGCCCTGACGCAAAACTGGGCGGCATCCCTGCCGACCACCCTGCGGGCTGATCCTCCACCCGCCCGCCGCTGCAGAGGATCCCGGGTAGAGCAGCAGCGCGCCATCCTGGCGCGCACTCGGTGCGCGACCGCGAGCGCGGTGGTGAAAGCCGTAAGGCCAAGAACAAGGAAGTCCCGCTGCGAGCGGGACTTTTTTCGGCCATAAGCTGACACTTCTGGACGAACTGCGGTCGTCTGGTCCGTCGACTTTCGTCGGGCCCCATTGAACGGCGCGAGATCGCCGTGGCGGAGTGACTCACGTCCGTCCGACACCCACCAGTCCTGTTGTTTCATATGAACCAAGGCTAACCGCGCGACCCGGCGCCCGGGTCGTTAAGCGACACATAAGTTTTGACCCTCAGGGTGATGCTGAATCCATGAGGTTGGGTATGACTGCTGCACAACTGCTCGTCGGCATCATCCTGGGCTTCGCCGCGCAAGCAGCGATCCTGCTTGGGATGGCGGCTGCCAGGGTGCGCCGCGAGCTGAGCGCGTCGCGAGACCGGGCGGCGCGGCTGGCGCCGATCCCGATGCGCGTGCTGCGCAAGACGCCGGAGACGGCCGATGGCTCGGTCTGTTCGTTCCTGCTGGCACCCGTCGAGCAGTCGGCCCCTGCTTTCCTGCCCGGCCAATACCTGACCATCCATGCGCGCCCGGACGGCGAGGGAGCGCCGGTACAACGCTGCTATTCGTTGTCCAATGCGCCGGGCGAGGGCTTCCTGCGGATTTCCGTGAAGCGGGTCGCCGGCGGCCGGGTTTCGCCCTGGCTGCACGATCGCGTCGCCGCCGGCGACGTGCTGGACGTCGGGGCGCCGGCCGGCGCGTTCCATCTGGCGGACGACGAGACGCCGGTGGTACTGGTCTCCGGTGGCATCGGGATCACGCCGATGATGGCGATGCTCGAGTACCTGCATGCGACGCACCCGGCGCGCCGGGTGGTGTTCCTGCACGGCTGCCGCAACGGTCGCGAGTTCGCCTTTGCCACCCGCCTGCGTGAACTGGCCGCGAGCCATCCGTCGCTGCGGCTGCACCGCTGGTTCTCGGCGCCGGAAGGCGCGGACGTCCAGGGACGGGACTACGACCATGCCGGGCGCATGGATGCCCGCTCGGTGGCAGCCTGCCTGCCCACGGGCCTGGCGGATGTGTTCCTGTGCGGCCCGGGGGCCATGATGCAGGATCTGGTCGCGGCGCTGAGGGCGGCAGGTGTGCCGGAGCCACGCATCCATTTCGAGGCCTTCGGACCGGCTTCGGTGCCGGCCATCGCCGGTGCGGGCGTATCCGAGGGGGCACCCCGGACGGTGGAGTTCGGCCGCAGCGGCAAGCGCGCCGTGCTGAAGCCAGGGGCCAGCATGCTGGAGCTGGCCGAATCCGTGGGGGCGCGCATCACCGCCGTCTGTCGCGCCGGTACCTGCGGCAACTGCCAGACGCGAATCCTCTCTGGTACTGTGGGCTACGGCACTCCACCCACCTTTGCACCCGCCCCCGGCAGCTGCCTGCCCTGTGTCTGCAAGCCGACCTCGGATCTGGTACTGGACGCATGACATGCGCGAGTTTCTCCAGAAGCACGGCCTCCCCTTCCTGCTGATCGTTGCTGCGTTCGCGCTCGCGGCATTGCTGGGTGATGTACTCCTGCATGGGCTGGGCCTGAGCTGGATCGGGCGCTACCTGGGCATTCCCGGCGTGCTGCTGATCGCACTGTCGCTGGTGTATTCGATACGCAAGCGTGGGCGCAGTGCAAAGGGTGTCTCGCCTGCGCTGCTGCGATGGCACGAGGGGGCCGCATGGCTGGGCTCGCTGCTGGTGTTGATCCACTCCGGCGTGCACTTCAACGCGGTGCTGCCCTGGCTGGCCACCTTCGCCATGGGCGTGAACGTCATCAGCGGCCTGGTCGGGCAATTCCTGCTGAAGCACGCGCGCGAGCACCTGCAGCCGGATGCCGCGACCGGCGCCGGCCTGCAGCCGTCGCTGCCTGGCGCCATGGCGCTGGAGGCCATCAGTGGCTGGCGCCGCGTGCACATTCCGATCTCCGTGGCGTTCAGCGTGTTCGCGCTGGGCCATATCTTCTCGATCTTCCTGTTCTGGGGCTGGCGATGAGTCGCTGGATCAAATGGCTGTTGCTCATCAACCTGGCGGTCATTGCGGTGCTGGTATTCGCCTTCCCGCAGTTGATGGTGAGCCCCGGAAAGCTCCAGTCGGCGCATGCCGCCATCGGCGACAACTGCTTCGCCTGCCACCTGCCGTTGCGTGGTGCCTCGGCCGACAAGTGCATGGCCTGCCACCGGCCGGCCGACATCGGCCGCTTGACCACGACCGGCGTGCCGATCGCCAACGGCACGCCGTTCCACCAGGCGCTGGTGCGGCAGGACTGCACGGCCTGCCACCGCGAGCACGCCGATCGCCTGATGCCGGTGAAGGGCACGCTCGTCCGCTTCGACCATTCCATGTTGCGCGAGACGCAGGCCGCCGACTGCAGGAGTTGCCACAAGGCGCCGGATACCCGCGTGCATCGCGGCGTCACCGCCCAGTGTTCGCAATGTCACGCAACGAAGGCCTGGGAACCCGCCAGCTTCGACCACAGCCACCTGGACGCCACGCAACTGGCCGCGTGCAGCAGCTGCCACAAGGCCCCGGGCGATCGACTGCATGCGTCATTCGGTGACATCGGTTGCAGCCAGTGCCATGGCACCAAGGCCTGGCAACCGGCCAGCTTCGACCATGACCGCTATTTCCCGCTGGTTGGCGAACACCGGGCCACCTGCGCCACCTGCCATCCGCGCAACGACACCTCCCGCTATACCTGCTACGGCTGCCACGCGCACACCCCGGCGAACATCCGCGAAGAACATCTCGAGGAGGGTATCCGCAACTTCGAGGATTGCGTGCGGTGCCATGGTCCGCGCGCGCGATCCGAGAGCAAGGGGCGCTGGCATGACGGCAATGACGATGACTGAGGTCGGATGAGAAGGATGCGCGCAAGGCGCGGAAGCGGGGTGTCGTTCTCTCTTGGGTACTTCTCTTTTCGACAAGCATGAAGAGAAGTGCCTCGCCCGCCGCAGGAGGACGAAAGCTCTTGCTCTTGATGCGTTTCGGGAATCAGCAGAAGGCAGAGCGGTGGGCAGTGCCTACCCTGCAAAGACGCATCGCTCAACGCGACAGGTCGATCGCATACGTCGCGGTGCCGTCGCCGTGGTCCTTCAGTTCGCGGATGTTGGCGAGACCGGCGGTGCGGGCCACGTCCTGCTTGCCGCTGGCGCCGGTGAACACCACCGGGCCACGGGTCTTCAGCGGGGCGAAGGTCCATGAGGTCGGTTCGAGATCCTGCGCACCGATCCGCTGCTTGCTTTCCAGCCACTTGGCCAGGATTTCGCGGGTGCCGTCCGGCGCGGCCAGAACGATGTTGCTGCCGTCGAGGCCGGGGAAGTGGCCGCCGCCGCTGGCACGGTAGTTGTTGGTGACGACGATGAACGGCTGCTCCGGCGTGACCGGCTTGCCCTGGAAGGTCAGCGTGGTGATGCGCTGGCCGGCCGGCCTGGAGACGTCGATGACGTAATGGATGCCGCCCTGGATCTGGTCGAAGTTGTAGCCGGTGAAGCGGCTGTTGATCAGCGTCTGTTCGCCGGCCTTGGCCGGGTCGATGCGGTTGAAGCGTTCGGCGGATTTTTCCAGCCAGGCCTTGAGGCCGGCGCCGTCGAGCTTCACCGCGGCCAGCGTGTTCGGGTAGAAGTACAGGTCGGCGGCATTGCGCAGGGTGAGCGGGCCGGGGGCTACGTCGGTGTAGTCGTCGGGGCCGCCGAAGCCGGTGCGGAAGGCGGCGGCGGCACCCAGCACCGGGAGGTTCGCCAGCTCGGGGTGCGTGCGCGGCAGTTCGCGGCGCACGTAGTCGATCTGCGCGGCGTTGACCGGCGCCAGCGCGGTCATGTTGCCCTCGTCGGCGAAGTGGCTGCTCAGGCGCAGCGCGCTTTCGCCGATCGGCGTGTTGACGTAGGCGATGGTCGCCTCGTGCGCCTGACGCACCAGCGGCGCGATCGCCGGGTCGGCCGGCACGCACTCGATGGCCTGCGGGCCCGACTTGTTCCGGCCGCCCGGCTTGTCGCAGATCCGTCGCACTTCGCTGTGGCTTTCCTCGCGGTCGACCACCCAGCGGCCGCCCTTGCGGTCCAGCACCAGCCGGATCACGCCCAGATCCTTGCCGAAGAAGTCCGCCATCACAGCCGGCACGCCGCGCACCAGGCCGCGGGCGGCGTCGACCTCCTTCAGCCCGGCGTAGCGCGGGCCGGGGAATTCGGCGTGCGAGTGGCCGAGCAGCAGCGCGTCGATGCCGGGCACGCCGGCCAGGTACCAGCCGGCGTTCTCCATGTCCGGGGTGTACGGCGCGGTGTTCAGGCCGCCATGCAGGATCGCCACCACCAGGTCCGGGTGCTGCGCCTGCAGCTCGGGCAGATACTTCCTCGCGGCCTCGACCACGCCGTTGACGGTGACCTTGCCGGCGAGTTTCTGCTGGTCCCATTGCAGGATCGGCGGCGGGGTGAAGCCGATGATGCCGACCTTCAGCGGCACGCGGAGCTTGCTGCCGTCGGCGGTATACGCCTCGATCTGCCGGGTCACTACCGTCCACGGCTGGAAGATCGGCTTGCCGTCGCGCGCGCTGTACACGTTGGCCAGCACCAGCGGAAAGCGCGGCCCGGCGCAGCGGTCGGCGTGGCCGCCGTCCACGTTCATCGGCGTGCCGGTGACCTGCGACAGGAAGCGCAGGCCGTAGTTGAACTCGTGGTTGCCGACGGTGCCGCCGTCGTAGCCCATCGCGTCCATCGCCCGGTAGACGGCCAGCTCCTGCTCGCAGCCCACCGGCTTCACCAACGCCTGGTAGTCGGCCAGCACGCTGCCCTGGATGGTGTCGCCGCTGTCGAACAGGAAAGTGTTGGGGAACTCGGCGCGGGCGCGGCGGATCAGCGTGGCGGTGCGCTCGTAGCCAAGCGAGGGGTCGGGCTTCAGCTTGTAGTAGTCGTAGCTGAGCACGTTGGCGTGCACGTCGGTGGTTTCCAGGATCGCCACGCTCGCGCGGGCGCCGTCGGGCGTCTTGCCGGCCGCCCAGGGCAGGCTGGAACAGCCGGCGAGCAGGGCGGCGCCGAGGACGAGCAGCGGGGTGGCGAGCGGCAACGGGCGAGGCGACATGGGAGTCCGTGGGAAAGACAGGTTCGGATCGCGGAAATTAGCAGATCGGGGTGACCGGATGCTTGCGCATCGCTCCGGCCGCGGCCCTGGCTCCGGCCACCCCCGCCAAGCTCAACGCCAGTGGAACGGCGCGCCGGCGCCGCAGCGCGTGGCACCCGCAAGACCGTAAGATGTCACCAGGATGACAGCAGTCCTGCGGGGGACTTTCCGGCCATGCGTCGAATCTCGTTGCGCCTCACGCGGGCAGTTGCGGTGGTGTTGTGCGCGCTGGTTTTCTTCGCCGCCTGCATCGTGCTCACCGCGTGGCAGGAGCCGTTGCCGCTGCAGCGCGGCTTCATCCTTGGGCTGATGCTGTGCACATTCGGCGTGCTGTTGTTCGCGTTCGGCCGCTTCGGCATGGCGCTGCTGGTCGGCGGCGGGCTGTTCCTGCTGCTGAAGTCGGTGGCGGTGCTGAAGCTGCGCTACCTCGACTCGCAGCTGATGCCGTCGGACTTCATCTATTACGTGCGCAGCAGCCTGCTGGATACGCTGCGCCACTATCCGCACCTGTACACGGTGGGGCTCGCCCTGGGCGTGCTGCTGCCGCCCCTGTTGTATCTGGTATGGCGCTGGGACTGGCGGGTGCTGCAGCGGCCGCCGCCGCGGCGCGGCGCCGGCATGCGCCTCGGCGGCGCCATGTTGAGCGCGCTGGCGCTGTGGCTGTGCATGCTGCCCGCCGGGCCGTTCGCGCAGGTGCACTCGCGCAACGCCTGGCAGAAGATGTCCGACGACGCGCAGCTGACCAACTTCTTCGTCAACCTGCACGACGCCGACGTGGAGCTGCCGGCGATGGCCGACGATGCGGTGGCCGAGCCGGACTGGGGCGCCACCGCCGCCGGCGCGCCCGGCCGCATGCCGCCACCGTACCCGGACATCGTGCAGGTACTGGAAGAAAGCACCTTCGACCCGTCGATCTACGACGCCTGCAGCGTGCCGTCATGCCGGGTCGCGATGTTCCATGCCGACGCGCGCACCCGCGCGCACGGCATGCTGCGCGTGCATACCTTCGGCGGCGGCACCTGGGTCAGCGAGTTCGCCGCGCTGACCGGCATGCCGCAGGACATCTTCGGCCCCGGCGGCATGTACGCGCCGTACGTGCTGGCGCCGAACGTACACGATGCGCTGGCGCTGCAGCTGCGCCGGCTCGGCTACCTCACCATCGGCATCTATCCGACCAATGCCGACTTCATCAACGGTCGCAACGCGTACCAGGCCTACGGTTTCGACCACCTGTACGGCGCCGACGAGCTGGGCCTGGTGGAGTGGGAGGAGAGTGACGCGCAGATGTTCGCGGCCGCCAGGCGCATCTACGACAAGGTGAAGAAGCCGGGGCAGCCGGTGTTCCTGATGATCCTGACGCTGAACCAGCACGGCCCGCACGACCACCAGCCGATGGCGAGGCTGCCGCAGCCGTACCGCAACCTGCTGCGCGGACTGCCGCCCGGTCCGGCGCTGAATTTCGATACCTATCTCGCCCGCCTGCACGCCTCCGACCTCGCCATGCGTGCGCTGGAGCACAGCTTCCTCGACCGCCCGCAGGCCACCGTGCTGCTGCACTTCGGCGACCACCAGCCGTCGTTCAACGGCCTGATCCGCGACCTGCCGCGCCGGCTGCCGCCCGCGCTGCGGCCCTACCGCGACTACCTCACCTACTACATGCTGAAAAGCAACTTCGCCGGACCGCCATTGCCGCAGTACCCGCTGCTCGACATCGCGTTCCTGCCCAGCATGGTGCTGCAGGCCGCCGGCGTGCCCACCGACGCCTACTTCACCGCCGCCATCGAACTACGCGAACGCTGCCACGGCCTGTACGACGACTGCGCCGTGCCGGGTCTGCTCGCGTCGTACCACGCCTGGACCATCGGCCGGCTGCACGTGTACGAATAGGCGCCGTGCTGGCCGCGGCTGACCGGCCGCGGCAGTTTGCGCCCCGATCAGCCGTGAAGACGCCCAGGCGCGGGGCACGGGCCGCATACCGGCGGCCCTGGCGGCACTGGCAGGCGTCTTGCTTTGCCCGACATATGAACGCGCGCAAGCCGCCACCCCCGGAAAAAGCCGACGCCAGCCTGGAGCGGCAGATGGCCGACTGCGGCCTGTCGAGCGACGACCGCCGGTTCCTGCGCGACCTGCATGCCGCCGAGAAGCAGCTCAACGAAGCGTTCGAGCAGGCTCAGCAAGGCGGCGCGCTGGAACAGCGGGTGAGCGCGGTGTACCGCCGGATGTACGGCAAGGATTGAGCGCGACCGCGCCGTTGCCACGGAACGTTCGCATGCTCCGGCTATGATCGCAGGCCATCCGCGTGGACGCCCGCGCGGAACAGCCCGGAAGATCCGCATGTCCCGTTTCCCGTTCGCCGCGCGCCCGCTCCTGCTGGGTGCCATGCTTTCCGCCCTGGGCGCCTGCGCCAGCCAGCCGCCATCCGCGGCACCCGCCGCCACATCGTCGATCGCGGTGCCCGCCATCCAGCGCCCGCAGGGCGAGACGCCGTCGTGGTGGTTCCGCAGCGGCGCGGCGCAGGCGGCGCTGGCTTCCGCCCAGGCGAATGCAGGCGGCCAGCGCGCGAAGAACGTGATCGTGTTCCTCGGCGACGGCATGAGCATCCCCACCATTGCCGCCGCGCACGTGCTGGCCGGCGAGCGCGCGGGCGTGGACGGCGAGAGCTACCGGCTGAGCTTCGAGAAATTCCCGTTCAGCGCGTTGAGCCGCACCTACGAGACCGACCAGCAGACGCCCGACTCCGCGGGCACCATGACCGCGATCATGAGCGGGGTGAAGACGCGCGCCGGCTTCATCGGGGTGTCGCAGCTGCCGAAGCGGCAGGACTGCGCCGGCAGCCGCGGGCAGCAGCTGGTCAGCGCGCTGGAGCTGGCGGCCTCGGCCGGCATGGCCACCGGCGCGGTCACCACCACGCGCATCACCCACGCCACCCCGGCCGCCACCTACGGCCACCTGCCCGAGCGCAACTGGGAAGTGGACGCCGACCTCAGCGAGGCGGCGAAAACCGCCGGCTGCAAGGACTTCGCCGCGCAGCTGATCGACTTCCCGGTCGCCGGCGGCCTCACCGTGGCAATGGGCGGCGGCCGCACCGAATTCATGCCGGCCGGCGCGGACGATCCGGAATACGCCACCAGCGTGGGCCAGCGTCTCGACGGCCGCGACCTGATCGGCGAATGGACGTCCAGCCATCCGGACGGCAAGTACGTGTGGAACGCCGCCCAGCTGAAGGCGCTGGACTTGACGAAAACGCCGCGCCTGCTCGGCCTGTTCGAGCCCTCGCACATGAACTACGAGCACGAGCGCGCGCACGACAAGGCCGGCGAGCCCAGCCTGGCCGAGATGACCACCAGCGCGATCGAGGTGCTCAAGCGCAACCCGAACGGCTTCTTCCTGATGGTCGAAGGCGGGCGCATCGACCATGCGCTGCACGCCGGCAACGCGTACCGCGCGCTGGACGAGACGATCGCCTTCGCCGACGCGGTGCAGGCTGCGCTGGAGCACACCGATCCGGCCGAGACGCTGATCGTGGTCACCGCCGACCACAGCCACACGATGACCTTCGCCGGCTATGCGCATCGCGGCAATCCGATCCTGGGCAAGGTGATCGGCAAGACCGACAGCTACGGCGGCGGCAGCATGACGGTGATGGCCCGCGACGCCACCGGCCAGGCGTACACCACGCTCGGCTTTGCCAACGGGCCGGGCTATACCGGTGCCAGCGACTGGCAGGCGGAAGGCAGCAAGCGCTTTCCGCACAACCCGGGCGAGTACAGCCCGATCCGCAAGGGTCGCCCCGACCTGGGCGACGTCGACACCACTGATCCGGATTACATGCAGGAAGCGACCGTGCCGCTGAAGCAGGAGACGCACGGTGGCGAGGACGTGGCGATCTTCGCTACCGGCCCCGGCGCCGCGGCGTTCCACGGCGAGCTGGAGCAGAACGTGATCTTCCACGTGATGGTGCAGCACACGCCGCGGCTGCGCGCCGAACTGTGCCGGCTCGGCAGCTGCAACGCCGACGGCGTGCCGGTGGAGCAGTCGAACTGGCAGCACTGGCTGAAGCTCGCTTCCGACGCCGCGGCCGCACCGCGGTAAACACCGTCCACCGGCGGCCGGCGTGGTGCCGGCCTCCCGACTGTCACACGGACCGCACATGCCGCAACTTCCGCTGTCGAAACGCCTATGCTTGGCCATCCTCCTGATCGGATGCGCCGCCATGTCCAACGCCATGGGAACCGAGGCGCCGCTGGCCGCCAGGGTGCTGGTGATCGGCCATCGCGGCGCCAGCGCGCTGCGGCCGGAACACACGCTGGCTTCCTACGGCAAGGCGATCGCCGACGGCGCCGACTTCATCGAGCCGGACCTGGTGATGACGAAGGATGGCGTGCCGGTCGCGCGCCACGAGAACGAGATCGGCGGCACCACCGACGTGGCGACGCATCCCGAGTTCGCTGCGCGCAAGACCACCAAGACGGTCGATGGCCAGGCCGTCACCGGCTGGTTCACCGAGGACTTCACGCTGGCCGAACTGAAGACGCTGCGCGCACGCGAGCGCCTGCCGGAGCTGCGCAGCACGCAGTACGATGGCGCGTTCCAGATCCCGACGCTGGACGAGATCATCGACTTCGTCGCCGCCGAGTCGGCGACGCAGGGGCGGCTGATCGGCATCATCCCGGAGATCAAGCACGGCACCTATTTCCAGCGCGCCGGCCTGCCGCTGGAGGACCGCGTGCTGGCGATCCTCGCCGCGCACGCCTACACGCGCACCGCGCCGGTGGAGATCCAGTCGTTCGAGATCGCCAACCTCAAGTACCTGCGCGGCAAGCTTGGCCACGGTCACCGCAACATCCGCCTGCTGCAGCTGATCGACGACGCCGACCAGCGGCCGTACGACGTGGTCGCCGCGGGCGGCAAGCTGAGCTACGGCGAAATGTGCACGCCGGCCGGCCTGCGCGCGATCGCGACCTATGCCGATGCGATCGGCCCGAACATCCGCGCGATCATCCCGCTGGCCAAGGACGGCACGCTCGGTGCGCCGACCCCGCTGGTGCGCGACGCGCACGCGGCGAAGCTGGAGCTGCACCCGTACACGTTCCGTCCGGAGAACCAGTTCCAGGCCAAGAACTTCCGCCGTGGCAGTGATCCGAAGACGTTCAACGAGGCGGGCTCGATCGCCGAGATCCGCGCCTATCTCGACGCCGGCATCGACGCGTTCTTCACCGACGATCCGGCACTCGGCCGCAAGGCGCTCGACGCCCGTTGAGCAAACCCGCCGCGGCGCTGTCATGCGGATGCAGTGGTACGGGCCGAGCATGCACGGCTCCTTCGCCGCCTTCTGGAACCTGCATGCGCCGTCTGCTGTTCGTGTTGTCCTTCGTGTTGCTCGCGTGGCTGCCCGCCATGCGCGCGGCGGCGGCGCCACTGCTGCTGATCTCGATCGACGGCCTGCGCCCGATTGACGTGCTGCAGGCGCACCAGCGCGGGCTCAAGCTGCCGAATCTCGGAGCGTTGCTGCAGCGCGGCGCCCATGCCGACGGCGTGCGCGGCGTGCTGCCCACGCTGACCTATCCCAGCCACACCACCTTGATCACCGGCGTGTCGCCGAATCAGCATGGCATCGGCGGCAATCTCACCTTCGATCCCGTCAACAAGAATCAGCAGGGTTGGTACTGGTACGCCAGCGACATCCGCGTAGCGACGTTGTGGGATGCCGCTCACGCCGCAGGCCTGACCACCGCGAACGTGCACTGGCCGGTGAGCGTGGGTGCGCCGGTGGACTGGAACCTGCCGCAGATCTGGCGCACCGGCACGGCCGATGACCGCAAGTTGCTGGGCGCGCTGGCCACGCCCGGCCTGCTGCCGGCGATGGAGAAGGAGCTCGGTCCCTATGCCGACGGCATCGACGAGAGCGTGGCTGGCGACGAGACGCGCACGCGCTTCGCGGTGAAGTTGCTGGAAACGCACAAGCCGGATTTCATGACGGTGTATCTCGCGGCGCTCGATCACGAACAGCACGCCAGCGGGCCGGACACGCCGGCGTCGCGGGCGGTGCTGGAACGTATCGACGGCCTGATCGGCGAACTGGTGGCCGCGGCGCAACAGGTGCATCCGGATGGCGTGGTGGCGGTGGTCTCCGATCACGGATTCCTGCCCGTGCAGCAGGATGTGAATCTGTACCAGCCCTTCATCAAGGCGGGTCTGGCCACGTTCAAGAATGGTGCGGTGACGGACTGGCAGGCCATGCCATGGAACGACGGTGGCAGTGCGGCGATCGTGCTGCACGATCCCGCCAGCGCGAGCGTCAAGGCACGGGTGGCGGCGCTGCTCGACCAGCTGCGGCACGATCCCGCGTATGGCATCGATCACGTGCTTGATCATCCGCAGCTGGTTGCGCAGGGCGGCACCGCGCAAGCCGAATGGTTCGTGCTGTTCAAACCGGGCTACAAGATGGCGACCACGCCGGATACGCCGCTGCCTGCCGCCAGTCAGTATCGCGGCATGCATGGTTACGATCCGGCGTTGCCGCAGATGCGCTCGACCTTCCTGCTGGCCGGCAAGGGCGTGCCGGCGGGCAGCGATCTCGGCGAGATCGACATGCGCGATATCGCGCCGACGCTGGCGCGACTGCTGGGCGCACGCCTGCCCCAGGCGCAGGGCAAGGTACTGCCGGTCGCCACGCACTGATGCGATTCCGGTTGCCTTGAAGTGCCCGTTTTGCGTCGTTTCAAACAGTCATCCAAATGACGAATGACACGTCGTCGTAAGACGGGCTTCATGAAGTGCGGTCACGCTTGCATGGACCGCCGCCTGGGTGGGGTACGGGCGGTTTCCTCAACGACGATGTCGTGGCGCTCCGCGCAGGCGGACTGCTGCGCGAAGGATATTCACGCATGTCCGTACCAATGATCTCGACCCGCAAGACCAGTCTCGCGCTGGCACTGCTTGCGGTGCTGCATGGCGGTGCCGCATGGGCCACCAGTGCGGATGCGCCGGCACCGGCTGCCGTCACCCCGGCCGCGATGACGGGTGCGGCGGAATCGGACGGCACCAAGACGCTGGAGGCCGTCTCGGTGATTGGCCAGGGCGAGTCGCGCCAGGTGCAGCGCATCACCGTGCAGGACGTGAAGCTGCTGCCGCCGGGGTCCAGCCCGTTGAAGGTGCTGGCGAAGCTACCTGGCGTGCATTTCGAGTCGGCCGATTCGTTCGGCAACTACGAGTGGTCCACCCGCATCAGCCTGCGCGGCTTCAACCAGACCCGGCTCGGCTTCACGCTGGACGGCATCCCGCTCGGCGACATGAGCTACGGCAACAACAACGGCCTGCACATCAGCCGCGCGCTGATCGCCGAGAACCTCGGCGGCGCCGAACTGGCCGCCGGCATCGGCGCGCTGGGCACCGCCTCCACCGGCAACCTCGGCGGCACCGTACAGTTCTACTCGGCCGACCCGTCCAGCACCTACGGCGTGACGCTGGCGCAGAGCGCCGGCAGCGACAGCGCGCTGCGCACCTACGCGCGGCTGGACACCGGCGACCACAACGGCTTCGCGATGTACCTGTCCGGTGCCTACGCCGACAGCGACAAGTGGAAGGGCAACGGTCCGCAGAAGCAGCAGCAGTTCAACGGCAAGGCGGTGTACGACTTCGGCGACAACCACGTTGCCGCAATGCTGAACACCTCCAGCCGCAACGAGACCGACTACCAGGACCTGTCGCTGGACATGCAGAAGCGGCTGGGCTGGAACTGGGACAACTACGCGCCGGACTGGCAGCGCGCGGTGAACGCGGCGAAGGGCATCTTCACCGGCGGCGTCAACAACAAGGACGATGCGTACTACGCCGGCCGCGGCCTGCGCGACGACAGCCTGGCCAGCCTGTTCGGCGACTTCGGCCTGGCCGAGGGCGTGCGCCTGAAGGCCACTGGCTACTACCACAGCAACCGCGGCCAGGGTCACTGGTTCACGCCGTACCAGACCTCGTTCGCCGGCACGCCGCAGGAGACGCCGATCGCGATCCGCACCACCGAGTACGGCATCGATCGCTGGGGCACGATCGCCTCGCTGGGCTGGGACCTCGGCAATCACCATCTCGAAGGTGGCTTCTGGTACGAGAACAGTCACCACACGGTGCAACGCAACTTCTACTTCATCGCCGGCCCGGTGGACGACCAGTACTTCCTGCACAACCCGAGCATTCGCAAGTTCTACCAGCGCTACGAAACCGAGACGCACCAGCTCTACCTGCAGGACACCATCAGCCTGCTCGACGGCAGGTTGCACCTCGACGTCGGCGTCAAGAGCCCGCAGACGCGCACCCGCACGCACGCCGTGGTGGGCAGCTACGCGAACGGCGAGCTGACCGCGGACAAGTCGCTGCTGCCGCAGCTCGGCGCCAGCTACAAGCTGGACGGCCAGAACGAACTGTTCGCCTCCTACGCGCAGAACATCGCCGCGTTCCAGGCCGGCATCAGCGGCCCGTTCGCCACCACCCAGGCCGCGTTCGACGTGATCCGCGGCAAGCTCAGGCCGGAGGAGTCGCGCACCGTCGAGGCCGGCGTGCGCCATGCCGAGGAGCTGTTCGAGGGTTCGCTGGCGCTGTACGACGTGAAGTTCGACCACCGCCTGCTGGCGATCCAGCAGTGCTCGTCCGGCATCCAGGGTTGCCCGTCGGCGTACGCCAACGTCGGCTCGGTGACCAGCCGCGGCGCCGAGCTGACCTTCATCCTGAAGCCGACCAGCGAGCTGCGCTGGTACAACGCGCTGTCGTACAACCGCTCGCGCTACGACAGCGACTATCTCAACGGCGCCACCGTGGTGGCGACCCGGGGCAAGACCGTGGTCGACAGCCCGAAGCAGCTGTTCTCCTCGGAGATCGCCTGGACGCCGGGCGCATGGGACCTGCGCCTGTCCGCCAACTACACCGGCAAGCGCTACTACACCTACGTCAATGACGCCTCGGTGCCGTCGTACTGGCTGTTCAACGCCGCCGCGGCGTACGACTTCGGCAAGCTCGGCGTGGCCGAGGACCTGAAGCTGGCGCTCAACGTCACCAACCTCGCCGGCAAGCACTACTACGGCACGATCGGTTCCAACGGCTTCACCGCGGCGGACCCGACCGGCGAGTACGCCACCCTGCAGGTGGGCGCGCCACGCGCGGCGATGCTGACCGCCACCGTGCGCTTCTGACCGGCCGCCGCTGACGCCGGGCGTCGCCGTCGCCACGACGGCGGCGCCTTGGCTATGATCGGCCGGGTATCGTCCACGGTGCCCTGCATGGTCGCGATGGTCTTCCGTTCCCCGTTGCCCGCCGGCGTACGCCGGCTCGCGTTCGCCACCGCGGGTGCGGCGACTGCGGCCATCGTCGGCGCGCTGCTGGCGGCGGGCAGGGCGGGCCACGGCTGGCTGTGGCTGCACTGGATCGCCAAGCCGCTGGCCACCGCGCTGATCTTCGTGCTGGCGTGGCGCGCGCGGCCGGTGGTGTCGCCGCGTTACCGGCGCTGGGTGCTGGCCGGCATCGCCGGCTCGCTGGCAGGCGACGTGTTCCTCATGCTGCCGGGCGATCTGTTCGTACCGGGCCTGGTGGCGTTCCTGCTCGCGCACGTCTGCTTCATCGCGGCCTTCCTCAGCGACAGCCGCCTCGCCGCACCGGCGTGGCCGCTGGCGGCGTGCCTGGCGTATGGTGCGGCGAATCTGGCCCTGCTGTGGGACGCCATCGACCCGCCGCTGCGCGTGCCGGTGATCGTCTACGTGGCGGTGCTGGCCACGATGGGCGGGCAGGCATGGGCGCGGGCGCGGACGAGACGTAGCGACGCGGCTGCGCAACTGGCGGCGCGCGGCGCGCTGGTGTTCATGCTGAGCGACAGCGTGCTGGCCTGGGACCGCTTTCGCGGCCCGGTGCCGCTGGCCAGCCTGTGGGTGCTGGCGGCGTATTATCTGGCGCTGTGGTGGATCGCCCGCTCGGTGCAGGGCGCCGCCATCGACGACGAGGCGGCATGAACACGCAGGAACTCATCATCACCTGGGCCACCCCGGTGTTCTTCCTGCTGATCGGCATCGAATTGCTGGTGGCGAAGCTGCGTGGACGCAACGCCTACGCCAGCAACGACGCGATCAACAGCATCGGGCTGGGCGTGATCTCGCAGCTGGTCGGCGTGTTCGGCAAGCTGCTGACGATCGGCATCTATGCGTGGTGCGTCGAGCACCTGGCACTGTTCGCGTTGCCGGCGGACAACTGGCTGGTGTGGCTCGGCGCGCTGCTCGCGTACGACTTCTGCTACTACTGGCTGCATCGCGCCGGGCACCGGGTGAACATCCTATGGGCCGCCCACGTGGTGCACCACCAGAGCGAGCGCTACAACCTGTCCACCGCGCTGCGCCAGACCGGCAGCGGCGTGCTGCTGGGCTGGCTGTTCTACCTGCCGATGGCGGTGCTCGGCGTGCCGCTGAAGGTGTTCGTGGTGGTGGCGCTGATCGACCTGCTGTACCAGTTCTGGGTGCACACTGAGCAGATCGGCCGGCTCGGCTGGTTCGACCGCGTGTTCTGCTCGCCGTCTAATCACCGCGCCCACCACGCGGTGAACGACCGCTACCTCGACCGCAACTACGGCGGCATCCTGATCGTGTGGGACCGCCTGTTCGGCAGCTTCGTCGAGGAGGACGCCAACGATCCGCCGGTGTACGGCACTCGTTCGCCGCTGCGCAGCTGGAATCCGCTGTGGGCGAACGCCGAGGTGTACTGGAAGACCGCGCAGGACGCATGGCGCGCGCGGCGCTGGCGCGACAAGCTGCTGGTGTGGCTGAAGCCGCCGGGCTGGAGCCCCGCCGACGTGGCGGCACGCTACCCGAAGCCGGACTTCGTGATGCCCACGGAGCGCTTCGATCCGCCGCTGTCGCGGCCGCTGAAGCTTTACGTGCTGACGCAGTTCGCGCTGCTGCTGGGCATGACCACGCAGTTCCTCGGCATGGCCGGCAGCGCGAACCTGTCGACGCTGCTCGCCTATGCCGCGTATCTGGTGGCCGGCCTGTGGCTGCTCGGCGGCTTGATGGAAGGGCGCCGCTGGGCCTGGTGGCTGGAAGTCCTGCGCGTGCTGGCGACGGCGCTGGTGCCATTCGCCACGGAACGGTGGTTCGGACTCGCGCAGCTGGACCGCCGCCTCGCCCTGGCGATGGCCGCGGTATTCGGATTGAGTGCGCTGGCGCTGGTGCTGGCCCGGGCGGGAAGCATCCCGCCGTCCGCGCCGGCCATGCAGCGCCAGCCGTAGGTTGGGGTGAGGCCGTAGGTTGGGGTGAGCGCA